>NZ_JBNNWL010000017.1:0-1175 GCF_050281025.1 Novosphingobium sp. NPDC080210 | reverse complement strand
CAACCAATAAAACCCCGCCTCAAGGCGGGGTTTTGTCATTTTGGCGGGGCGGAATAGAATGCAGTTATGGACAAGCCGCTGAATCGACGCCTGACAACTGAACGACAAGCGTAACCGATGTAGAGGGGGGAAGCTCGATCCAGGTTGATGAATTCGGCAAGGGCCCTGCGCTCGGGACGCCGCGCCAGGGCAGCGCGGAACATCCGCAGTCGTCCCGCCGGATGGGCAGCAGACCAAGCGCTCAGTGCGGACCGTCTGGCGCCGCGAACAGGATTAATTCGACCCGTTCGGCGCCCTCTACATGAGCGTGATGACCAGGCGGAATCTCAAAAAAATCGCCTTTGGTAATATGGGTTTCAGAACCGGTATCGACCATCTGGACGACGAGCTCGCCGCTCACGCAATATCCCGTGTGGGAAACGGGGCAGGAATCCGGGGAGCCGAGCAGGGGCTTTTCGTCCTTCTCCCACGACCAACCCGGCTCAAAGACCGCTTGCATGCCGGCGCTGCCGTCCTGCATCTTGATGATTGAAATCCCCCCGGCGGCTTTCATGTCGAGACGTTCATCCGGGGTCTCAAAGCGGCGGACTTCGATCGAAGCACCCATGGCGCAAACTCCTTCAGCCACAGAGTACCATGTCCGCAACCCGCCGCAGAGACCGGGAGGGTTCTTCTCGTCGCACCCGGCGGGCGCTTCGCAACATTCAGAAGTTTGACGACGCACCCTGCACCCCGTCCCGCTGACGCGGTGCGGGTTAGCGGCCCGGCCCAGAAAGCCGGATCGAAAAAGGGCCGGCGACAACCAGGGGGCATTCGTCCTCAATCCGCACATCACCGGGCCGGATGGGCCGGTGCGAGTCGGCATGAGGTCATCTCCGGGTGAGGCTCACTGGGCCCATAATAGCCATTTAATCCACTCCAATGGCAGATTGACCCGCCGGTCTCACAGGCGTCGAAACTTTCAGAGGGCCTGTTATCCAGGACAAGATCGGTGGATTTCCGGGCTTTCCACGAGGCCTGGCCCCGGCCAGACAGCCTTATGGCATTTTTCTTACTCTTCCCTGTTGACCGAATCGTGAGGTGGGCTTAGAGGCCGCTTCACCGGACGGGACGCTGAGATGCTCTGGTCTGGTCGCCAACATAGACGGACACGATGTCTCCCGAAGTAAAGAGCG
>NZ_JBNNWL010000016.1:0-2581 GCF_050281025.1 Novosphingobium sp. NPDC080210 | reverse complement strand
TCGTACGCATTCGCTGAGCGGCGCGGCGGCGCCGGATTTCAGGCAGCGATATCCTGTGCGAGCTGTTGCTGAGCGACCTTCCAGTTCCAGGGGAGGAGTTCGTGAAGACGGTTCTGGGGTATGTCGGCGATCTTGGCGAGGACGTCGGTGAACCAGGCGAGCGGATCTACATCGTTGAGGCGTGCGGTGCCAAAGAGGCTGAACATCATTGCGGCGCGCTGGCCACCGCGATCTGAGCCGACGAACAACCAGGCTTTTCTTCCGCGAGCAACGCTGCGCAGCTGTCGCTCTGCTGCGTTGTTCGAGAGACATATGCGGCCGTCGGCGAGGAATGTGGTGAAGCCGTCCCAGTCGTTCTGGAGGTAGGCGATGGCCTTGGCCACCGCATCGTGACGTGAGAGCTGGCTGCGCGTTTCGCGCATCCATGTCTCGAGTTCGGCAACGATGGGAGCTGACCGTTCCTGGCGAACGGCAAGACGCTCGGCGGCGGGCTTGCCGTTGATGTCGCGCTCGATAGCAAAGAGCCGATCGATGATCTCGAGCGCCTCGCTTGCCAGCGGCGAGACCAGCGGCGTGGCGCCCGTTTTCCTGCGTTTGAGTTGCTGCCTGATATCGACGAGCTTGAAGAACTCCCGGCGTGCGTGGACCCAGCAATTGGCGCGGGTCATGGGCTTGTCCAAGCGGCCATCGTCGAACAGGGCATTGAAGCCGGCATACCTGTCGACCTGGAGAATCCCGGTGTAGCCCGCCAGGTGCGCTCGCGGATGCTCACCTCTACGGTCACTGGAGTAGTAACATAGCGCCACCGGTGGCGCTGTGCCCCCGAACGGTCGATCATCGCGAACATAGTCCCATATTCGCGCTACGCTGGTCTTGAGCTTGGCCAAAAGCGGGACGGTGGTGTCGTCAGCATGTAGGCGATCTGCGGCAAGCCCGTGGGCTTCCAGCAGCAAGAACAGGGGCCTTACCGCCACGCAGATTGCGCCGATCTGGTCCGCCAAGGTTGAAAGGCTCAAGGGGACGCCTTCGGCCTCGAGCCTGTCGCGTTGGCTATTGAGTGGCTGGTGAAGGCCGTACTTCTGGAAGGCGAGGTTTGCCAGGAAGTGCGGCCCGAACATTCCGCGCGGGGTTACATGGAAAGGCGCTGGTGGCTGGCTGATCTTCTCGCAGCGGCGACAGGAGATTTTCTCGCGTACGGTTTGGATCACCTTGTGACGGGCCGGAACACGCTCGAGCGTCTCGGTGATTGCCGCAGGCAGATGACTCAGATCGTTCGAGCCGCAGCACGGACACACCTCCGGCGCAGGGATGATGACCTGCTCACGCGGAAGATCGGCGGGGAAGTCGCGGCGGGTGGATCGCTTGCGGGTGAAGGCCTGGACCGTGGTGGTTTTGGCAGCCGCGATCTGGCCAAGCAGCTCGGCCTCGCTGGCATTGGCCTCGAGCTCTTCGAAGGTCAGTTCGAGCTGATCGAGCAGACGCCGGCTACGCTCGGAGCGCGCGCCATATTTGTCGCGGCGCATCTGCTCATTCATCAGTTCGAGATGGGCGTTGCGGGCCAGCAGGTCGGCATTGATCGCCCAGACTTTGGCAACCTCGGCCTCGGCCACCAGTGCCTTGTCCCGAGCTTGCTCGGCCTGCTCGCGCGCCAAGGCCAGCTCGGCTCGAAGCTGCAAAAGCTCATCGGGGGCATCGCCGGGGACCATGCAGTATTATACCCGCAAAGCCCGCTCAAACCCAGCATTTACCGGCATTTTCCCGACTGAAGAAACAATTTTGCACCGGGGCAGAATCACCCGACCTGCGTCGGGCGCCAGGTCTCCTGCGGGTTGCGCCAATCCACGCCTTCGAGCAGGCAGGCCATCGCCGAAGCCGAGATCGCAATCGTCCCATCCTTTGCCGATGGCCAGACAAAACGTCCTCGTTCCAAGCGTTTTGCGTATAACGACATCCCGAGGCCGTCGTGCCACAAGATCTTGCACAGCGATCCGCTCCGCCCCCTGAAGACGTACAGATCGCCGGCATGCACGTCCTTGTTCAGGGATTGCTGGACCTGCAGGGCCAGAGAACGCATTCCCCGCCGCATGTCCGTGTGCCCAAGCGCCAACCACACCCTAACGCCGCTTGGGATCGGGATCATCGGGCCAATGCCTTGACGACGGTCTGTGCCAACGTCGCCGACGCCGAATTGTAGATGCTCACCCGGGCTCCGTGAGAGAGCTCAACTATGATCGCCGGTTGCCCAGGTGTTGGCACAGAACTGCTCTCTTCCAATACGACAGCTTCAACGAAGCCATGGTCTTCCTGCGAAGCAACAAGCGTCGCGCCAAGCTTGCGTCGCCAGGTATAGACCAACGCTGTGGAGACGTCGTGGCGCCGCGCAACCTGCGCAACGCACGCGCCGGGGGCAAAGGCCTCTTCCAGAATGCGTCGCTGTTCCTCGACACTCCAGCGACGGCGCCGTTCAGGTCCGCCGAAAACCGTGATCCGCCCCACAAACCGCTCCTAAGTACGCAAATAACTGCGACCTTAAGACCGTCACATAATCCCAACAGCAAGGCGCCGCTCAGCGGAGGCGTAC
>NZ_JBNNWL010000015.1:0-3145 GCF_050281025.1 Novosphingobium sp. NPDC080210 | reverse complement strand
GTAACCGCTGCAAGGAGCCCACGTATTCGGGTTGAGTTTGGTGGGATATGACGACGCCTTGTTGGATTGGAGGCGTGCGCGGTGGATTTGGATGGGCGTTTGACTGGCGATTTGACCTGTGCGTTGCACAGTGCGGCGCCGGATTTGATCGGGAGTCCAAACGTTTCGCGCCGGCGCTACGAGCGCTGGCCTGATGATGAGCGCGAGCGGATTCTTGCCGAGAGCTTCATGCCCGGAAGAACGGTGTCGCAGGTTGCCCGCGACAATGGTGTGGGCCTTGGATTGCTCCACTACTGGCGCAGACATGCACGGGCGACGGGCGCTGTTGACGAGATGCGTTTCGTGCCCGTGACGCTGGTGCCGACCGGATCCATTCCGTCGGCAGTTCCGGCGGCAAGCGCGACGGGTGATCTTGAGTTGACTGTCCGCGATGTGACAGTGCGCGTGACTGGAGCGGTTGATGTAGAGAACCTGCGCGCCGTGCTGGCGGCGATCCGCGGATGATCCCGATCGATGGCTCGGTGAGAATCTTCGTGGCGACGCAGCCGATCGACTTTCGTGCCGGGATCAACCGGCTGATGGGCTTGGTGACCCATGTCCTGGGTCATGATGCCTGTACAGGCGATGTCTTCGTGTTCCGCAACAAGGGCGCCGACAAGGTAAAGCTGGTGCGTCACGACGGAACCGGCGCGGTTATGGCAGCAAAGATTCTCGATCGCGGGCGCTTTTGCTGGCCGCCGGTGCGGGATGGGACGATGGTGCTGAGCGGGCCTCAGTGTGCTGCGCTGCTGTCTGGTCTGGACTGGACCAGATTGCCCGCTGCGGAGGGAAAGAGGCCGCTGATTTATGGCTGAATACCGGGGTTTTTGCTCGGCTCGGCGGGCGGATTATGCTATGCGGATGCATGTTCTCCAGCACCACCGATCTGCCCCGGGATATCGAGAAACTCTCGGCATTGGTGCGTGCGCTTCAGGCAGAAAACGAACAGTTGCGCGCGCTCCTCAAGGGGGTGACGCAGCAGGCCTTCGGCACCCTGTCGGAACGAGCCGGCGTCGTCCTCGGCGATCAGGGCTGCCTCGATCTGGAGGACCTGGCGCCGCCACTTCCCCTTGACCCTCCTTGTGCCGCCAATGATGACGGAGCACCTGCCGGAGATACCGCGACAGTCCCTGACCGGATTCGCCGCAAGCGTGGCGAGCGCGCCCTGCCGCTGCACCTCGAGCGCATCGAGAAGACGATCGAACCTGCCAGTCTGGAGTGCCCGTGTTGTGAAGGGGCGCTTCACCGCATCGGCCATGATGCCAGCGAGGCCCTCGACTGGGTTCCGGCGATCGTGCGGGTGATCAGGACGATCCGCCCTCGCTATGGTTGCCGTACCTGCCGGGAAGGCGTGGTCCAGGCACCGGCGCCTGCGCGCGCAGTTCCCGGCGCAATGGTGACGACCTCGACGCTGGCCTGGATGGCCACGGCGCGCTTTGCCTGGTCCATCCCGCTTAACCGGCAACTGCAGATGCTGGCAGGTCAGGGCGTGATCCTTGACCGCTCGGCACCAAGCCGGTGGATGCGCAAGCTCAGCTGGTGGTTGCGCCCGCTCTACCAGATGTTGCTCGCCTACATCCACAGCCAGCCCCGGATCTTCTGTGACGAGACCCGGATGCCGATCCAGGAAAAGGGGCGAAGACGGGTCAGGAACACACAGTTCTGGGCTCACGCCTGTGATGACCGGCCATGGCAAGGCCCTGCGCACCCGGCAGTCGTCTATATCCATGCCCGTGGGCGTGGTCACGATGAGGCACGCCAGCAGCTTGCCGGCTACAGCGGCACCATCCAGGTCGACGGCTATGATGCGTACAAGGCTCTGGTGCGGTCAGGCCCGACGCGCGAGCGGATCAGGCTTGCCTTCTGCCTTGCCCATGCACGCCGCAAGTTTATCGATGCCTGGCGCAAGTCCCCGTCGCCCATTGCCCAGCGGATCATCGCCTCGATCGGCGAAGTCTACGCGATCGAAGCACGCATCAGGGGCATGAGCGCCCATGAGCGGCAACGTGTCCGGCAGCTTGAAACCAGCGCGCCCATGGCCCGGATCATGGCCGAGATCGACGAGATGCTGCCGCACCTGTCGCCAAAGTCCGATCTGGCCAAGGCCATGCGCTACACGCTGTCCCACTGGCAGGGGCTGAACCGCTTCCTGGAGGACGGGAAACTCGAAGTTGATACCAATACCGTCGAGCGAGGCATGAGGAGTGTTGCCCAGGGGCGTAAGTCGAGCCTGTTTGCGGGTAGTGACGGTGGTGCCGAGACCTGGGCCATCCTGGCCTCGCTTTTGCAGACCGCCCGCCTCAATGGCCTTGATCCCTTCACCTGGCTGAACGATGTGCTCGAGCGCATCGTCACTGGCCAGGTGAAAAGCAATGACCTTGCCTGCCTCCTGCCCTGGGCGTGGACACCGGCCACGATCCACGTGCACAAGCTCGCGGCATGAAGTTCAAAAGGCGCAGTACCGGTAGCAAGACCAGGCTGCTCTCACGCGAGCAGCTCGCGATCTGGCTCGATGCCCTCGATCCGCCTGCCGCAGGAATATCAACCATAGATGGCTTCCTTGCGGCCATGGCTGTCTCTCCGCGCTTCATCGAGCCCGAGGCATGGATGGTCACCATCCTCGGCGAGCGCGCCCGCAACGTCCTCGAAGGCACCCGCATGGCAGCCGCGATCCGCTCGATCCTCGCACGCTACGAGCAGATCTGCGACGAGCTGGCCGAAAGTCCTGAAACCTACGCGCCGGTCTACATGCGCACCGATGACGGCGAAGTCCTGCTCGAGGAGTTTGCCAACGGCTTCTTCACCGGCATGCGCCTCGCGCTCGATGCCTGGACGCCGTTCGTGAGCGATCCGGAAATCGGTTATCCGCTCGCCATGCTCGTCGGCCATAGTTCGCAGACAGGTGGTCCGACCTGGATCGACCAGCTCGCCGATCCTGCCGCAAAGGGCGCTCTTGCAGATGCTTGGCGCGTCGTTCCCAACATAATCCTCATGGTGCACGACCGCTGCTACGAAACCCGCACAGACTCCATGATCCCGGCGGACTTGTTCAACCCCAGTTGAATAACGACCCGGGACCCATGCGTGGGACCGGTGCAACGGTTAC
>NZ_JBNNWL010000014.1:2500-5543 GCF_050281025.1 Novosphingobium sp. NPDC080210 | reverse complement strand
TCGGACCGGCAGCGGCTTTTTCAAGAACATGTGAATGGGTTTTTTTCCTGTGCCCGCCGGCTTTAATGCCTGGCGACGCCCTACTCTTCCAACGCTTGAGCGGTAGTACCATCGGCGCAGTCAGGTTTCACGGCCGAGTTCGAGATGGGATCGGGTGGGTCACTGACGCTATGGTCACCAAGCAATAAGGCAGGCGGACACGGGTTTTAATCGATGCACTGTGTTGTGTGCTTTGAGGGCGTATCTGGCTGATATCGTCCACAATCGCAGACAGCAGGGCTGTCATTGATGGTGGGATTCATCAAGCATGATCAGAGTTATTAGGACCGGTTAGCTCCACACATTACTGCGCTTCCACATCCGGCCTATCAACGTGATGGTCTATCACGACTCGAAGATACCTTATCTTGAGGGAGGCTTCCCGCTTAGATGCTTTCAGCGGTTATCCCGTCCATGCATAGCTACCCTGCTGCGCTCCTGGCGGAACGACAGGTACACCAGAGGCATGTTCACCCCGGTCCTCTCGTACTAGGGGCAACTCCTCTCAAGTATCGACGCCCACGGCAGATAGGGACCAAACTGTCTCGCGACGTTCTGAACCCAGCTCACGTACCACTTTAATTGGCGAACAGCCAAACCCTTGGGACCTGCTCCAGCCCCAGGATGTGATGAGCCGACATCGAGGTGCCAAACGATTCCGTCGATATGAGCTCTTGGGAATCATCAGCCTGTTATCCCCGGCGTACCTTTTATCCGTTGAGCGATGGCCCTTCCACGAGGGACCACCGGATCACTATGACCGACTTTCGTCTCTGCTCGACTCGTCAGTCTCGCAGTCAGGCAGGCTTATGCCATTGCACTCTAACAGCCGGTTTCCAACCGGCCTGAGCCTACCATCGCGCGCCTCCGTTACTCTTTAGGAGGCGACCGCCCCAGTCAAACTACCCGCCACAGAGGGTCCCTACGCCGGCTAACGGCGCGAGGTTAGACATCAGAAACAAACAGGGTGGTATTTCACATTATGGCTCCACACCAGCTGGCGCCAGTGCTTCAAAGCCTCCCACCTATTCTACACAATTTCTTCCTAATGCCACTCTGAAGCTGCAGTAAAGGTGCACGGGGTCTTTCCGTCTAACCGCGGGTACTCCGCATCTTCACGGAGAATTCAATTTCGCTGAGCATATCCTGGAGACAGTGGGGAAGTCGTTACGCCATTCGTGCAGGTCGGAACTTACCCGACAAGGAATTTCGCTACCTTAGGACCGTTATAGTTACGGCCGCCGTTTACCGGGGCTTCAATTCGGAGCTTGCACTCCTCCTCTTAACCTTCCGGCACCGGGCAGGCGTCAGACCCTATACGTCGTCTTGAAGCCGACTTAGCAGAGTCCTGTGTTTTTGCTAAACAGTCGCTACCCCCTGGCCTGTGCCCCCCACAACTGCTTGCGCAGAAGTGGGGCCTCCTTCTTCCGAAGGTACGGAGGCAATTTGCCGAGTTCCTTCAGGATACTTCTCTCAAGCGCCTTGGTATACTCTACCTGACCACCTGTGTCGGTTTCGGGTACGGTCTATACGGTGGGGCTATTTCCTGGAACCACTTCGAAGCCTGACCAATCCGATAAGGTCAGACAACACACGTGATCCGTCACACACCACCAGGCCCACGAATATTAACGTGGTTCCCATCGACTACCCCCTTCGGGCTCGTCTTAGGGGCCGGCTTACCCTGCTCAGATTAGCTTTAAGCAGGAACCCTTGGTCTTTCGGCGAGAGGGCATCTCACCCTCTTTGTCGCTACTCATGTCAGCATTCGCACTTCCGATACGTCCACGGTCGGTTACCCTCCCGCTTCACTCGCTTACGGAACGCTCCGCTACCGCTCAGTCAAAGACTGAACCCTAAGCTTCGGTGCATCACTTTAGCCCCGTTACATTTTCGCCGCAGGAACCCTTATTTAGACCAGTGAGCTGTTACGCTTTCTTTAAAGGATGGCTGCTTCTAAGCCAACCTCCTGGTTGTTTTGGGATTCCCACATGCTTTCCCACTTAGTGATGACTTGGGGACCTTAGCTGTAGGTTAGGGCTGTTTCCCTTTTGACGACGGACCTTAGCACCCGCCGTCTGTCTGCCGAACTAGACTCGTTGGTATTCGGAGTTTGGTTAGGATTGGTAGATCTCGCGACCCCCGCACCCATCCAGTGCTCTACCCCCAACGGCAAATATTCGACGCTCTACCTCAATAGATTTCGCGGAGAACCAGCTATTTCCCGGTTTGATTGGCCTTTCACCCCTAAACACAACTCATCCGAGAATTTTTCAACATTCAACGGTTCGGTCCTCCAGTGCGTGTTACCGCACCTTCAACCTGGTCATGCCTAGATCACCGGGTTTCGGGTCTAATTCATCGAACTCAGTCGCCCTATTCAGACTCGCTTTCGCTGCGCCTACACCTAACGGCTTAAGCTTGCTCGATAAATTAAGTCACTGACCCATTATGCAAGAGGTACGCTGTCACCCCCTATGGGGCTCCAACTGCTTGTAAGCATTCGGTTTCAGGTACTGTTTCACTCCCCTCATCGGGGTGCTTTTCACCTTTCCCTCACGGTACTTTGTTCGCTATCGGTCACATACGAGTATTTAGGCTTGGAGGGTGGTCCCCCCATGTTCAGACAGGATTTCACGTGTCCCGCCCTACTCGAGTCCTCATCCATCACTTTCGCATACGGGGCTGTCACCCGCTATGGCCACTCTTTCCAAAGTGTTCTGCTAGTTGAAGATGAGGCACTGGCCTGGTCCGCGTTCGCTCGCCACTACTAACGGAATCTCGGTTGATGTCTTTTCCTCCAGGTACTGAGATGTTTCAGTTCCCCGGGTTCGCTTCACCAAGTCTATTTTATTCAACTTGGGATACCTTATCCACCTCACTCAGAACCCGCCAAAACGGACCCAGAATGAAATGGTGAAGGTGGGTTTCCCCATTCGGAAATCGCCGGATCAAAGTTTGCTCACAACTCCCCGACGCTTATCGCAGCGTGCCACGTCCTTCA
>NZ_JBNNWL010000013.1:0-6405 GCF_050281025.1 Novosphingobium sp. NPDC080210 | reverse complement strand
TAATGTCTTCCGGCTTGTGCTTCCTTGCCATTCCATTCCTCCTTCGTGGCCATTCCTAAAATAGAAATTGGACCACTCAGAAGGGGGCAGATCACACGCGCAGCCTGCATCTCCAAGGCAAGTTGGATCAATCTTTCAGCCCGGCTGTAACGCATCTGCCCCTCTTTCTTGACTAGACTAGCAAGTCCGCAGGTTTCTTTGCACCCTATGATCGCTTAATGATGTCCCACTTTGACATAGCGCAAGACTGCGCCTCCAGAGCTTAGCGGGATAAGCGACAGCTATTCAGTGCTATCTGCAGAAACCCTCTCAAGTTTCGACTTGTGCATTCGCGCCACAATATGACCGCCTGAGAACTCTTTATATTCGGGTACCTGCCAGAAAATCATCTCAAGCTCCGCGCAGTCCTTTAGACCATCGAGGTACTCGTAAAGGTCGTCAATCCTGGTGAAAGAGCGTCCATTTACGTACTTTAGCCGGTCTGACGCCCGAACATCGGATGCACCAAGATCAGCCTCCGTGTCGAAGTCGACGGCGACCAGGTTCCCAGCGGGGTCGACTTCTGCATTATCGACACGCCATGGCTCGCTAATGATCACACCCGAGATATTTATCGCCTTGTGCCCAAGCGGATCAGGCACAGTCCGAAGATTTGATAAAACCTCGAGATCAGCGCCGCCTCTCTTCACGCCCACCTTAACAGGCTGATTGGCACCCCGCAGACGGTCCAACAGATCTGGGTAGGTCACGATGGCGGTTGAGCCATTGATGCGTACAATTCGGTCTCCCGGCAAAAGCCGCGAACCCTCTGCAAAACTGGCTACTGTGGGCTCCCGGCCATTTCGGCCAGTCGCGATATCGACTGGCAACAGTTTCGTATGAGCATCTCGGCCTTGCTTGAGCAGGTCTAGAAGATGGCAAATGGGGGGTACTGGCTGGGCCAAGCCTACCGACGTCGCGTTCTTATCTTCGGTGTCTTTGTAACTGTGCGAACTGACACCGACGACTAGGCCATCAGAAACCCTGATCAACGGGCCGCCGGAATTACCTGCATTAATTGTCGCGTCTGTCTGGACGAGTGTGAATGGCGGGAACCAGGATGCACCAGAAACAATACCGCGAGACGCAGTAAAATCGAGCCCCGAAGGGTGGCCATAAGCGAATACGGAGGCGCCAGAACTGGGCAGCCCTGAACACTCCAACTTAGCTGGGATGGCAGAAGCGGGTATTTCTCCGAGAGGGATGGCAAGGATCGCTACATCCATGAACGCGTCCACGTGGATACGTTTGGCTAGGACCGGCTCTCCGTCTTTAAAGGCGACAGTGATCCGCCCGGGCGAACGAGAAGCAACATGGGCATTGGTCAGGATCCATCCGCGCCCCTTATCAATCAAAAAGCCTGTACCGCTGCCTCGACCGCGCTCATCGTTCCTCAGACCAATGGTCGTCTGAACTTCGACCTTGACTGTGTAGCGCTCAGCATCAGCCAAGATCTCTTCCGGAGCCTTTGCCGGGCTAGATTTGGCCAAGACTACTTGCGGGGGGATTGCCAGCAAGGCGATGAGAAGTGCGAACTTAAAGCGCATGTATTAAAACCCCGCAGGACAAACCTTTACTTGTCTAACCGTGGCGTTGAACCAATGACCATGCAATTAGCACAGTTACCTACAGTGTCCTCTTATGACACACCAAAGCTTGCCAGCACCATGCGCTGTGCTTCACCTTGAGAACATCAGATCAATTATGTCATTTGAGGACATGGATGGGTTTGACTTGGGCGGCTGATAGTTGATTTTCGTTGCAATGAACGCAGCGGACGCTAGCTAGCAAGCATCGTCAAGAAGGGCTCTGCCCTGCCAACCGGCCAACTCCGGCATCGGTGGTTCAACGACGAGGCCCGAGGGCAAACATAGGAGGTAATGATGATAACAGCGCCCATTTTGACGTTCGCAGTTTGTTCGGATCTCATCCTGAACTGCGGATATAAACCATGCTGACTTCTCGCTATTTCCCAAGGCATGGATCACGCCTGATTGACCTTCGTGACGTGCATCCTGATTCTTTTGACGACATTCTGGGCGCGAAGATCCGGCGCTTGCAGTCAATTGAAGGCTGGAGTTCCGAGAAGCGGCGTCTCCAACGCGACCTTGAATCTATGAGTGCGTGGTTTGGCTATGTCGGATGGAGTGTCGATCCGAGAACCTACCTTGTTCATCAGGTCGGGCAATCGTTCCTTTACGATGTGCCAGTGAACAAGCGCGGAAACTTTGCAGTTTTCCGCGGCAAGCGGGTTCGAGTAATCTGCCTAGGCAGCGGCGCATTCACCCGCTGGGTAAGAGTTGGGCCGTTAAACTCACTGGATGTCGAGGCGCCTAGCCCAGAGATAAGCATCCAGCGGGGTCGGGAGCAGCTGAACCGGTAAAACCGACCACACCAAGCATAGCGAGTGGGGCTGACGCCTCCGCCAACCTGCCCGCCCGGGTAAGGTGGTTCCGCCAAACGGCGGCATGCGGCCCTAGGCAATCAAGCGGGGGAAGACATGGGATGCGGGCAGTCCTTCTCGGCCAACACCGAAGAGGACCAACAAAATGAACGCCCTGATAATTGACGAACCAAGCCAAGCCAAGGCGGGCACCGATGATGGACCGCGCAAGCTCCGCAAATTCCTGCCCGCCCTTGGGGTTTATGGCTTTGATGAGCTCGAGATCGCCATCCTGGCTGCTCTTGTAACTGAGGACCCGCTTCTACTCGTAGGTCGGTCAGGGACCGGCAAAACCTATTTGCTCAACTCCCTGTCCGAGGCTCTGTCCCTCGAGCACCGCCATTACAACGCGTCACTGATCTCCTTTGACGATCTGGTGGGCTTCCCGTTTCCAGAACAGGAAGCCGGCACTGTCCGCTTTCTGGAAACTCCAGCGACAGTATGGCCCGCACAATCGGTGCTGATCGACGAGATCAGTCGCTGCAAGCCAGAACACCAAAACCGCCTGTTCGCCCTTGTCCACGAGCGCAAAATTCAGGGCATCGCCCTTTCCAATCTGCGCTTCAGGTGGGCAGCCATGAACCCGCCGTCGGGTGATCAAGGTGGCGACGATGATTACCTGGGTTCCGAGCCTCTCGATCCTGCACTCGCTGACAGGTTCAGTCTCTTCGTCGAGGCAGCCGATTGGGAGCAGCTAAGCGAACAGGAACGCCGAGCCATTGCGACACCGGCTGGCGAAGGCCGAATTGCTGACGATGGTGGCGCTCTGGCGGTAGCTTTGACCAGATGGAGGCGCACATTCGAGGAGCAACTCGTCTGCTGCCCCCCCTATCTGCTGGACTATGTCACCGCCGTCACAAACAACCTTGTAGTTGCGGGCATCAGGATTTCACCTCGCCGCACTCGGTTACTTGCGCGCAGCCTGCTTGCAGCAAGCATCATCGCTGCAGAATGCCGCGAGGACGTCTACATCACGATTTTACGATGTAGCCTGCCTCACAGGGCCTGGGGCCAGCAGCTTTCGGCTGAGCTTGTCCAAGCCGCGCACCGCGCGGCATGGGACACTGCAAACAGCACGCAGGCTGCCTGGGTCCATGCCTTTCTTGCAGAGCCTTCCATTGCACGAAAAGTAGAGATCCTGCTCACCCGGTGCCCCTCATCTGACGCCGGCACGCAGGCCGTTGCACAGTTGCTTGCGACAGAACGAACTGAGAGGGCTGCGGCCTTTGCCTATGTCACTTATCCGGCAGCATCCGCCGGGCGCCTTCCTATCGGTGCGGAGGGAGTGAATGACCTCGCCCGCATAGCAGCCCCAATCCTTGAGGTTGATGGCCACCTCGAGTGGGGCCAACCGCCGGGCACGAAAACTAGCCACCCACCCAAGCTCACTAAGGTGGCGCTCCACCTACAGAAGCTCTCAGGTGCTCGCCTATCGCGTGCTCGGCAGTTTCTTTACCATTGCCTCGTTGAGCAGATCCCCATCGAGCGGCCTGAACAGCTTGAAGAGGACATTCATGCTGCGGTTGAATTGATCCGTTCGCGGGTGCAGCCGTGATAGCGATCAGCCCCGGTTCGGCGCGATATGCCAACTCAGGCGCTCCAATGAGCCGATGGCACAGGGAGCACCTCACGAGCTCTCTCCTCGGTCCAGGAGATGCGTTCGTGAAGATCCCGCTCGTATTGAGGGTGGGCATCTGGTTTGGAATTGGAGCCAGCCCTCGCGAATTCATGGAAGAGCTTCTCAGCGATGCCGGCTGCCGGTCGCCTGAGGAACTGCGCGACCTGTTTGACCACCCACCGAGACGCCTGATGGCGCGCCCGGCGCCAGAGCACTTTACACCAAAAGACGTCCGGCTCGAGAGGCCAGAAGTGATCCTGCGTGAAGCCCTGATCCTCGGGCTATCGACCAGCTCGATTTATGATCCTGAGAGACCGGTAATCTGGACTGAGGTGAGCCTTGGGCGGCGCCTCGAACTCTACGATCCAGGGAGCTTCTATCAATGAAACCTGATCATTTCCTCGCACTCTACCGCGAGCTCATCGACGAAAACCCCTTTGCAGTCAGGGCGGTTCTGCGGATCCTCGAGGTGACCTTTACCGAGAGTGTTCCGACCCTTGCGGTGAGCTGCGAGGCTCAGCCGCGTTTTCTGGTGAACCCGCAATTCATCGCGGCTCACTGCAAGACCGAGACCCATGTGAAGGCTGTCATCGTGCATGAGTTTCTGCATGTCCTGCTGCGGCATACCGAGAGCTCTGCACATCTTTCGCGCGCCCGCCACATTGCCTTCGACGCCGTGATTAATGCGATCATTTGCCGCACACAGGGGGAGGATTGGGCATCATTCTTCCGCACGTACTATGCTGAGGCCGCAGGGTTTACCAAGCTGCTTCGCCCCCCAACTCCTGCCGAACAAGTCGATTTACCACGCCTCAAGAATGTGTCTGCGGTCGATCGGGCCTGGAAAGGGCTCTACGCCGGAACGCTGGTCGCTGATGACATTGCTGAACTGGCCGAAGAGATTGCGAGAGCACAAGCAAAGGCCGGTGCTACGACAGCCCAACCGGCCGAAACCACTCTGCATGGAGACCTGATCGGCAACCACGAGGAATTTGGCGGCCCATTGCCAGGACCAATTACAGACGCGCTTGAGCAAGCCATGCGCGAAATGAACGGAGCTGGCATTTGGCGCGGGCAACGCGCCGGGCTGGGAAATAGCCAAGCCCTCGTTGACCTCGAAAAGGCAGCGAACGATCCTGTCCGCCAATGGGAGAAAGCTGCGCTGGAAATCTTGCGGCGCCATGTTCTTCCTGATCCCAAGGCTAGGCGCGCAGTGGGCGGGACCCACTCCATCCAGCTGCCGGTTCTGTCCCCTGGAGATCGCCGCGCATTCTTAAGATCGCTGTGGGACCCCATCCTGCCTCAATCCCGCTGGGAGAGTGTAGCCGTGCGAAAAGGCGCCACTGCTCAGGTTTATCTCGATGTCTCGGGCTCAATGAATTCTGAGATGCCAGCGCTCATCGCATTGCTGACAAGGCTCGCCGGCCACATCCGCAGGCCTTTCTGGGCATTCAGTGATGAAGTCGTCCCAGCGCATATCCAAGCTGGTCGTCTGGTCACTTCAACGACCGGCGGCACCAGTATGGCCTGCGTCTTGCGGCACGTTATCGAAACGCGTCCCCGAGCAGCTGTTGTAGTCACTGACGGGTTCATCGAAGGGCTCGACCCCAGTCTCGTCGCCGCGGCGCGTTCTGCTGCCCGGCTGCATGCGATCATCGCAAGGCACGGATCGCCCGCCGCCTTGAGAGCGGCCGGTATTCCTTACACCCAATTGCAAAGGTATCCTTCATGATCCGGTTCAGTGAAGCCGCTCTTCCCGGCCACCCAGATAAATTCTGCGACCTGGTTGCCGACGCTATCGTGCAAGAGGCGACCAGGCTCGATAGGGATGCCTATGCCCAGGTAGAGGTCTCTATCTGGTCAGATCAAATGTGGATTTCGGGCGGCGTGGTAACCAGCGTTCCGTTCGAGCGAGACCTTCCCGAAATCGTAACCGAAGCGGGCAGATCGATAGGCCTCGATGGCTCCAACTGGATTGATGCCAGCAGGTATCGAATTCATTCAGCGCTCTGCCTGGAAACTCGCGCCCCCGCACCTTGGTCCCACCACGTCAACGATCAGTGCGTGATTACAGGCTGGGCCGGATACGATGAGAAAGTCTCCTACCTGCCACCGGAGCATTTCTTGGCACTTGCCCTGCGCGATGCGCTGTTCAACTCTTGCCGCGCTGGCCGGCTCTCTGGGTATGGACCAGACGGCAAGGTGCTGGTGCTGATCTGCCCCCTTCTGAGTGGTCCAATTTCTATTTTAGGAATGGCCACGAAGGAGGAATGGAATGGCAAGGAAGCACAAGCCGGAAGACATT
>NZ_JBNNWL010000012.1:0-10801 GCF_050281025.1 Novosphingobium sp. NPDC080210 | reverse complement strand
TCCGGTTCCGCTTCGCTCCACCTGCGGTCACCCATGGCGCCGGAGGCAATCTTGCACTAACAATTAACGCGGACCACTCAGTGGGGGCCGGTCACTACGCCACCTATAATGGGGCCTTCATCGTCTATCTGACCGAAATCATTCCGGGCCATGTTCGCACCGTCGGCTTCAGCCTTGCCTATAGCATGGCGACGGCGATTTTCGGTGGCTTCACGCCCGCCATCAGCACCGCATTGATCGGCGTGACGGGGGACAAGGCGATCCCCGGCGCATGGTGCGCCGCCGCCGCCCTCATTTCCCTGCTCGCGCTGCTGATCGGCAGCCGCATCAACCGCCACGTGGAGGGGCAGGCCTGAACACTCACTAACGTTTCAAAACCAACGATAAAAAATCCGGGAGAATTTGACATAAACAAAACTGAAAAGCCTGTTCGCCCAAGGGACCGCGCTCATGCCCATGGCATTGGCGCTGGCGATCACGACACCGGTCATGGCGCAAGATGCTCGCGCATCATCGCGGCGCAATTGCCCTGTCCGATGCCGTCATTGCCAAAGGCTCCGACCCGAAAGTGCGCGCCGCAGCACAGAAAACCAAAGCCGATCAGACCAGGGAAGTCGCGATGATCGAGGCGATGCTAGCAGGCAAGCCCATGGCGACCGCGTCCGTACCGCCGCAACCGAACGCCAGCCCGGGCGTCCCGGCGCCTGCGCCGCGACCGTCCGCATCTTCCCCGAAGCCTAAGCCCGTGCCGCCAAAGCCGGCGCCAGATAGGCCAGCCGCAACATTCGTCCGACATAGCGGTCCGAGACGCCCTCGGCATCGGCTATGTCCTGGATCGTCGCTGCTGCACCGCTTTCGAGCTTCCGCCGCCAGCGCAGTCTTCAAATGGGACCGTGACGGCGCGCTCATCTGGGCCCGAAATGTCTCCGGGCCCTTCATCAACGGCGGCTGGATCGATGCCAGCGGCAATGTCTACCTTGCCGGTGCTTACTACTCGAGCAACTACTATGGCTGGCTGGCCAAGCTCGACACCTCTGGCACCCTGCAATGGCAGCGCAGCCTCAACGGCTCCGGCCAGGAACTCTGGTACAATGCGGCGGTCGATGCATCCGGCAACGTCTATGTGGCCGGCTATTCAACATCGAGCGGCGGTTCCGGCAATGCCGACGCGTTGATCGCCAAATACAACAGCGCCGGCACCCTGCTGTGGCAGCGGTCGATTGGTGGCTCCGGCAACGAATATGCCAGCCAGATGGCGCTGAGCCCGGACGGCAGCCTGCTGGTCCTGGCGGTTAGCTCAACGGCGATGGTGTTCTCCATCTACACGATGATGGACTTCTCGCCCTACGGTTAAATGGATCTGTGCGGCGCCATCGTCAAAGTGCCCATCGATGGATCAAAGACTGGCATCTGGTCAGTGGCGGGAGCCTCGACCCAGGGCGTAACCTACAGCGCCTCATCACCCAGCATCGGCAACACCTTCTGGTCTCTGACCTTCCGCAGCTTCTCGTTGCTGAGCCGCACTCTGACCGCGGGCACACCGTCCTACAGCTTTGTGACCGGGTCCTACACCAACACCACGACCGGGATTTGACCCATGATCATTTCGCATGACCGCCAAACGCTGTTCATTGGCGTGCCAAAGAACGGATCGCAGACTGCGCGGGCTGTGCTGGGACAGATCGGTGTCGATTTGGTTGGGGAGATGGGACGGCATCCGACAGTGCCGGAAGCGATCAGGTTGGCTGAGGCGCACTTTCCAGGGGAGGCTATCGCGCCGACGGCTATTTATGCCTTCTGGCGGGATCCGGTCGAGCGGTTCTGCTCGGCTGTCGAGTTCCATAAGTGCTGCCTGCCGAATTCTTTCATTCAGCTGTTTCCGGAGCGGTTCGTTGGGATCGAGCCACATCCGCGGTGGTTCGAGACGGATGCCGAGACCATCGATCTGGATATCGGCTGCCGTGCGCCCCGGGTCGCTCGCCTTGCCCGGAAGCATAGCCTCGATCCGACGCCACTGCGCCTCGCTCAACTCGTATCGCTTGATCCCCATGACGCCTCCGCAACTGCGGAAACCCATGAATCAGACATCATCCCGTTTGGGAATCCTCTGAATGTCGATACAGCCTAGGGCTCAACTGCGCAGGCCATGCCAAATTCCAAGTGAGGTGCGGCACCGTGATGTCTATCTTCAAATCAATGGTGAGAAAGCAGCGTGGCGCAAGTTCGGGCGAGGATGTGAACCCACTCCTGAAGACAATCGGGATCAGTTGGAGCATCGGCCAGCTCTGAAGACCCGAGGCGCCAGTCATGAGATCCGGTATGCACCTTCATAACATGTGAAAAATGATAATCTGCTGTTTATACGTGATCCCTGTGGCACATGGTGTGATCCGCTAGTGACTCGATTACACGACAATCGGCAGCCACGCCGCCCCGGCAGCGACCAATTATTTGCGATAGTTCGCCCCGCAGCGTGATGAGCTGATCAATCTTTTTTTCGACTTTGGCCAGATGCCGTGTGGCGATTTGGTCGGCCTGTGAGCACTCACGCTCGGGGTTGTCGACCAGATCAAGTAGTGAGCGCACCTCTTCGATGCTGAAGCCAAGCTCGCGCGAGTGACGAACAAAAGCCAGCCGCGTCCGATGCAAGTCGTCATAGGCGCGGTAATTGGCTGAGGTGCGCGCAGGTGCCTTCAGGAGGCCGATACGTTCATAATAGCGTATCGTCTCGATGTTGGTACCCGTGGCACGGGAAAGCTCGCCGATTTTCATTGCTTGACCCTGTAGTTGCTACAGGGTGTAGATAGTGTCCGACTCGGAATTTGTCGAGAAAGATATTGGATGTCGGACGATTGCTGCCAAAGCGCATGCGGAAGCGAAACGGCCAAGGCTGACCCGCGCTGGCGGCGGGTGCTTTGGGTTGCACTGGTCGTCAACGCGGCCATGTTCGCGGTCGAGATGATCGCGGGCGCGGCGGCGGACAGCCGCGCGCTCCAGGCCGACGCGCTCGACTTCCTGGGCGACGCGGCCAACTATGCGCTGAGCCTCGCCGTCGTCGGCGCTGCGCTGGCGTGGCGGGCGCGGGCTGCGCTGATAAAATCGCTGTTCATGCTTGGCTTCGCGGGCTGGGTGTTCGGGAGCGCTGTGCTCGCATTCGTGAACAACAGCTCGCCCGATCCGGCCACAATGGGCGGGGTCGGTGCGCTGGCGCTGGCGGCGAACGCTGGCGTCGCTGTCATGCTCTATCGCTATCGCACCGGCGACGCGAACATGCGCTCCGTCTGGATTTGCTCGCGTAATGACGCGATCGGGAATGTCGCGGTTATGCTGGCGGCGCTCGGCGTGTTCGGCACGGGCAGCGCATGGCCCGACTTGATCGTCGCCAGCATAATGGCGGGGTTGGCCCTGACCGGCGGATTTCAGGTGTTCCGCCACGCTATCGCAGAATTGAAGTCCGCTCCCATTGTGGTGAAGCAGGCATGACCGCCGGGCTTCATTCCATCCCACTGCTGGCGATGCTTTCGATTGTCGCGGCGACGCTCGTTCGTGGGATCGCCATCCGGCGCAAGACGGGCGACCGGCCCTGGGCATTTGCCTCGGCGAAGGGCGTCCAGCGGATCGCGGGGAGCAGCTTCGCATTCAGTGTGGCGGCCTTGATCGCCGCCGCCGTGCTTGCACCGGTGAGCGACACTGGCTGGACGATAACGGCAGCGATCATCGCGATTGTCGGGGCGGCAATTGTCATGGTCGCGCAGGTACAGATGGGCCGGGCGTGGCGCGTCGGCGTGCGCGAAGGCGATGCGCCGCTGTTCATTTCGCACGGACTGTTTCGTTACAGCCGCAATCCGATCTTCGTCGGTATGATGCTGGTCGGGCTTTCGGCGGCAATGGTGTCCGGAACCTGGTGGAGCTGGTCCGGCGTGGCGGTTTTCATTGCATCGTGCGCGGTGCAGGTCCGGATCGAGGAGGCGCACCTCGAAGCGAGTTTTGGTCAGTCCTACCGCGAGTTCCGGTCGTCGGTGCCGCGCTGGGTTGGTTTTGGAACGGCGGCATGACGATCCCGGCAATTGTTCACGCGAAACGGTTGATCGCCGTCGAAATGGCAGCGTATGCAGCGTCCCGAACTGTCAATGACATCACCGCTGCCTGGACCGCCCTTGAACGCGCGCACATTATTTCCCAACCCTATTTGGGGCCGCACCTTGCCAATCATTGGGCGATGCTCGGCTTCGCAGTGGAACAACGGGATTGGCGCGAGGTCATCGGACAAGCCATCCGCCTTGCGCTTGCACCACTCGGGTCGCTCACAGGGCGCATTCCCATAGGCAATACCGGACGCTCCAACGTCAGCGCGTTTGAATCGATGGCAATTCCTGACGATCTGCGCGACGCGATGGCGCGGCGGGACCAATGAGGAAATCTTTGCCGTTTCCACGCCATGCTGCTACGCAGCATCGGATGCGGGGTCGTTTTACTTCACTGCTCGTTCTGTTCGGGCTGTTTTTCGGCATGATCGTCATGCCGGTGATTGCTCATGCCAGCGGCAACAGCCCCGTCCATGCTGGCGAAATGCTCGACATTCACGAAATTGACGCGGCCGATCATTCGCATTCGCAGGGTGCGGACAAGGATATTCCCTGTCACGCGGTCAACCATCATCATTGCAGTGTCGCGCTGCAACTTGATGCGCCGCGCATCAGCCTGAACGGGTTGTCCAAGGGCGCGTTGGTGCGTCCGTCGGCAACCTCGCCGCTATTGTCTCGCAGCCAGGCTCCGCCGCTGGAGCCGCCCGCAGCCTGAACCGTGCCGCCGCGCGGGGGGACTTCCCTCGCGCGCCCGTCATGCGTTCAGGAGTTTCCACATGAGATTGTCATTGCGTACCGCCTTGCTGGCGGGCGCGCTTATCGCCAGCAGCGGGGCGGCATTGGCCGAACCCGTGAGCTTGGCACAGGCGCTCGCCCAAGGGGCGGAAAAATCGCCGCGCGTTGCCGAAGGGAAGGCGAAAGCCGACGCGGCCGAGGCACGAGCGCGGCAGGCCGGAGCCTCACCAAATCCCGAACTCAGCGTTGAGGTCGAGAACTTCGCCGGAACCGGCGTATTCCAAGGTTTTCGCAGCACCGAGACAACCCTGGCGTTGAGCCAACGGATCGAGCTGGGCGGCAAGCGGAGCGCGCGCGTCGCGGTCGCTTCGTCCGAGCGTGACTTCGCTTATCTGTCTTACCGTGCCGCCGAGGCCGATTTGGCACGCGACGTTCGCGTGGCCCATGCCGAACTGCGCGCCGCCGAAGACCGTGCAGTGCTTGCGCGCGAGAATGTCGCTCAGGCGCGCGAACTGGCGCGAACCGCGCGGTTATTGGTCGAGGCCGGACGCGATCCGCCCTTGCGCCAGCTTCGTGCCGAGGCGGTGCTGGCCGAGGCGCAGGCCGAGGAAGCCCGCGCCTTTGGCGAATTGCTCGCTGCCCGCCGCCTGCTTGCCGACCTGATCGGCAGCAGCGATCCCGAATTGTCCGCCACGCCGATCTACGACGAGGCCGCGCCCGGCGCTTTGCCGCCCGCAACGCCGTCGCTTGACGAGCAGCTTGCCGCTGCCGAGCGCGATGCCGCGCAGGCGCGCATCCGGGTGGCGCAGGCTGAGGCGGTTCCCGATATCACCGCCAGCGGCGGCGTCCGCCGCATCAGCGATGGGCGTGAAACTGCCTTCGTTGCCGGGTTCTCGATCCCGCTCCCGGTGCGCAACCGCAATCGCGGCGGCATCGAAGCCGCGCAGTCGGACGCGCTCGCCGGTGAAGCGGCGCTGGCACAGGCGCGGCTCAATGCCAGCCGTGCGCAGCATGATGCCCGGATGTTGCTCGGGGCCGCCGATGCGCGGGTAGAGGCCTTGTCCGGGCCGTCGTTGGCGCAGGCCGAAGAAGCGGTGCGGCTCGCCCGTATCGGTTACAGCGCGGGCAAGTTTAGCCTGATCGAACTGCTCGACGCGCAAGCCGCGCTCACCACCGCCAAACTCGCGCTGATCGAGGCTCGCCTCGACCGCGCTCGCGCGCTCGCCGCGCTGATCCGCGCCAATGCGCGCGCAAGGGATTGAACCATGACCGAAGAGACAAACAGGAAAAAATTGATCGCCGGTGCCGCGATCGCCGCGCTCGTGCTGGGCGGAGGCGGCGTGATGCTGGGCCGCACGGTGTTCGCGCCCGCGACCACCGCCAGTGCCGATGCCGAAGAGGGCGAGCATGGCGAGGAAGAAAACCACGGTCCCAAAGGCTTTGTCATGATGGACGATGCGCGCGCGAAAGCAGCGGGTATCGTCACCGAAGCGACGCAGGCGGGCGCGCTTGGCGCTGAAATCATCGCGCAAGGCGTGGTTGCCGCAGCGCCCAATGGTGAGGCGGTGCTGACCGCACGCGCCGACGGGGCGCTCACCCGCATCGTTAAGCAGCTCGGCGACAGCGTGAGCGCGGGCGAGACTATCGCCTATCTCGAAAGCCGCGATGCCGGTTCAATTGCCGCCGAGCGCAGCGCGGCCTCCGCTCGCCTCATTGCCGCCCGCGCCGCCTATGCCCGCGAGAAAAAGCTGTTCGATGCCCGCGTTACCTCGAGGCAGGATTTGGAAGCCGCACAAGCGACGCTTGCTGAAGCCGAAGCCGAGGCGCGGCGCACGCAATCGGCGGCGGGCGCAGCCAAGATCACCGGCGACGGGCGCTTTCTGGCAGTCACTAGCCTGATTTCCGGGCGGATCACCAAAGTCGATGCGACACTCGGCAGCTATGTCGCGGCAGGCACCGAACTCTTCCGCGTCGCCGATCCGCGCAAAATCCAGATCAATGCCTCTGTGCTCCCCACCGATGCCCGTCGTATCCAACCGGGCGACCGCGCGGTCATCGAATTGTTGGGCGGCGATACGATCAACGCGACCGTGCGTGCGGTGACGCCGAGCCTCGATCCCGAAAGCAAGGCGGCAACCATCGTGCTCGTGCCTGATGGCTTCGGCCAGCTAACCGCCGGGCAAGGGCTGCGCGTGCGCATTACGCCTCGCAACGCTTCGCCCAGCGCCAGCATCGGTGTTCCCGAAGAAGCCGTGCAGTCGGTCGAAGGCCGTGATGTGGTGTTCGTCAAAAGGCCAATGGGCTTTCAGGCAACCAACGTCACCGTCGGGCAGCGCAGAGCAGGCCGGGTCGAAATCGTCGCTGGGCTGAAACCCGGTGCCGTGATCGCGACCAAGGGCGCATTTCTTCTCAAAGCCGAACTCGGCAAGGGCGAGGCGGAGCATTGAGATGATCGAAAAACTTCTCGATGCGGCAATCCGCTTCCGCTGGGGCGTGGTCGTCGCCACGCTCATCGTTGCGGCCTTCGGTGTCAGCCAGCTGTTCAAGCTGCCGATCGACGCCGTTCCTGACATCACCAACAAGCAGGTACAGATAAACACCGTCGCCCCGGCCTTAGGGCCGCTCGACATGGAGCGGCTCGTCACCTTTCCGATCGAAACCGCGATGGCAGGGATTCCGGGGCTGGAAAGCTCGCGCTCGATCTCGCGCAACGGTTTCAGCCAGGTGACGGTCGTATTTGAGGAACGCACCGATCTCTATTTTGCGCGCCAGCAGGTCGCCGAGCGGCTGACGCAGGCCAAGGAAAGCCTGCCCGATGGCGTTGAGCCGCAAATGGGGCCGGTGACCACAGGGCTTGGCGAAGTGCTGATGTATGTCGTCGAGTACGAACCCGCTGGCACCAAGGCGAACCCCAAGATCGCGGGCAAGCCCGGCTTTCAGCCCGATGGCAGCTATCTGACCACCGACGGCAAGCTGCTGACCGACGAGGTGTCGAAGCTCGCCTATCTGCGGACCGTCCAGGATTGGGTGATCCGGCCACAGCTTCGCTCAGTCGAAGGGGTTGCCGGGATAGACAGCATCGGCGGCTATGAAAAACAGTTCGTTGTCGAGCCCGATCCGGCCAAGCTCGCAAGCTACCACATCTCCTTTTCCGAACTCGCCGAGGCTCTCGAAAAGGCCAATATCTCGGTCGGCGCTAACTTCGTCGAACGCGGCGGCGAGGCGTTTCTGGTCAAGGCCGATGGCCGCATCCGCACGCTCGACGAAGTGGGCCAGGCGACGGTTGCGACGCGCGGCGGCGTTCCCGTCACGGTGCGCGACATCGCAAATGTCCGCATCGGCGGCGATCTACGCACCGGCGCAGCGTCCGAAAATGGCAACGAAGTCGTGATCGGTACGGCGTTGATGATTGCCGGCGGCAACAGCCGGATCGTCGCCAATGCGGTTGCCGAGCGGCTCGATCAAATCGCCAAGTCGATGCCGCCGGGGATCAAGATCAAGACCGTGCTTGACCGTTCCAAGCTGGTCAACGCGACGATCTGGACGGTCGAGAAGAATTTGCTCGAAGGTGCGTTGCTGGTCATCGCGGTGCTGTTCTGGCTTTTGGGCAACATCCGCGCCGCAATTATCGCGACGCTGGTCATCCCGCTCTCGTTCCTGATGATGGCGATGGGTATGAACGCCACCGGCACATCGGGCAATCTGATGAGCCTTGGCGCGCTCGACTTTGGCCTCATTGTCGACGGCTCGATCATCATCATCGAGAACTGTCTGCGACGTCTGGCCGAGCGCCAGCATCACGAAGGCCGGATTCTGAACCTTACCGAGCGGCTGCATGAGGTGTTCGAGGCGTCGCGCGAAATGGTGCGCCCGACGATCTTCGGGCAGGCGATCATTTTCCTTGTTTTCGCGCCATTGCTCACCTTCACCGGGGTCGAAGGCAAGATGTTCACGCCCATGGCAACCACGGTCATGCTGGCGCTGGCCGGGGCCTTCATTCTTTCTCTTACTTTCGTCCCGGCGATGGTCGCCTTGCTCATCCGTGGCGAGGTTGCGGAGAAAGAAGTGAAAGCGGTTGCTTTCGTCAAGGAGCGATACGAACCGCTGCTCGCCAAAGCGATTGCGCGACCGTGGCAATGGATCGGGGCGGGCGCCGCCTCGCTGGTGCTGGCAGGTCTTGCTTTCACGATGCTGGGACGCGAGTTCATTCCACAGCTCGACGAGGGCGACGTCGCGCTGCAAGGCATTCGAATCCCTTCTACCTCGCTAAACCAATCACTCGCCTTGCAGATGCAGATTGAGAAGGCGGTGGCGAGCCTGCCCGAAGTTGCCTTCATGTATTCGAAGACCGGCACGGCGGAGGTTGGCACCGATCCGATGCCCGCCAATATCTCGGACTCGTTCGTTATCCTGAAACCCAAAGACCAATGGCCCGACGGTGTGGACACCAAGGACCAGGTGATCGAACGGCTCGAAGCCAAGCTCAAGCCGCTGGTCGGCAGCGCTTTCGAGATCAGCCAACCGATCGAGCTGCGGTTCAACGAACTGATCGCGGGCGTGCGTGGCGACATCGCGATCAAACTCTATGGCGACGATCTGGAGGAAATGGGTGCGCTCGGGGCAAAGGTCGCTTCGATCCTCAATACCGTCCCCGGCGCGGCGGACGTGAAGGTTGAGCAGACTCAAGGCTTCCCGCAACTCGACGTCAAGTTCGACCGTGACGCCATTGCGCGTTACGGCCTGACATTGCAGGACGTGACCGACACCGTCGCGGCCGCGCTCGGCGGGCGCAAGGCAGGGATCGTATTCGAAGGCGACCGAAGGTTCGATATCGTCGTGCGCTTGGCCAATGCGGGACGTAACGACCTCGATGGAATTGGCGCCTTGCCGATAATGTTGCCGCAGGAAGGCCAATCGGTGCCACTCAACGCTGTCGCAACGTTTTCGCTATCCGAAGGCATCAACCAGATCAGCCGCGAGAACGGCCAGCGACGGGTTGTCGTCCAGGCCAATGTGCGCGGCAACGATCTTGGCTCGTTCGTCAGTGAGGCGCAGTCGAAGATTGCGGCACAGGTTCAGCTTCCTCCTGGCAGTTCAATCGAATGGGGTGGGCAGTATGAAAATTTGCAAGCCGCCAGCCAGCGACTCTCAATCATCATCCCCGCGGCCCTGCTCACGATCTTTGCGATTCTGACCTTTGCTCTCGGCGGGATCAGGCAAGCAATCGCGATCTTCTCGGCTGTTCCGATGGCGTTGGCGGGTGGGTTGCTTGCGCTCTTCATCACCGGGCAGAACTTCTCGATTTCGGCGGCAGTGGGCCTGATGGCGGTATCGGGTGTCGCGGTGCTGAACGGATTGGTGATGATGTCTACAATTAAGGAAATAATAAATGCGGGCAGGCCAGTCGCCGAAGCGATAAGGGAAGGCGCGCTGAAACGGCTGCGCCCCGTCATCATGACCGCTACCGTCGCATCGCTTGGCTTCGTGCCTATGGCGCTTGCCACCGGCAAGGGCGCGGAAGTGCAGAAGCCGCTCGCCATTGTTGTGATCGGCGGCCTCATTACCTCGACAATACTGACGCTCTTCGTCCTGCCCGCGATCAGCCATCTGCTGCTCAAGGGTCGGCACAAGCATCACATCGCGGGGGATTACAGCGACGTCGACCAGTTTGGCGGGGAACTGCCCGAGAAATGAGGTTGCTGGGGCGGTCAGGACTTGGCCGCCCCAATCCATAATCCAATTCGCTGCTTGCCAAGGAGAACCACGGCATGACCACCAGGGCCCAGTATGATATTCCGCTCGTGCTGCCCGGTCTGCCGGATGTGGCGGATGCCTGTGTCGAGCGCCTCGTTGCCCTGTTGAAGCCGCGAGCTGGTGTGACCGAGGGTACGCCTCCGCTGAGCGGCGCCTTGCTGTTGGGATTATGTGACGGTCTTAAGGTCGCAGTTATTTGCGTACTTAGGAGCGGTTTGTGGGGCGGA
>NZ_JBNNWL010000011.1:0-12174 GCF_050281025.1 Novosphingobium sp. NPDC080210 | reverse complement strand
GACTCACAGTAGCCATTCTCCCATGGGCTGCCGGGTGTGATGTAGAGCGTCTTCACGCCGATCTTCGCCAGCCACTGTTGGACGGCATTGGCGATGAACTCGGGGCCGTTGTCTGACCGTATGTGTGCTGGCGGCCCTCGCGTAACGAACAGTTCAGCCAGGGCTGCCAGAACGTCCTCGCTACGCAACCGTCGCGCTACCGGCAGGGCCAGGCACTCCCGGCTGGCCTAGTCGATGATCGACAGGATGCGGAACTTGCGGCCATCGTGCGTGCGCCCCTCGACAAAGTCGTAAGACCACACGTGCCCCGGATACTCTGGCCGCAGGCGGATACATGATCCGTCGTTGAGCCAGAGCCTTCCCCGCTTCGGTTGCTTCTGCGGCACCTTGATGGCCGCATGACGATCCGCGACCTTGCTGCGCGTATTGGCCTATCGAGCCCAAGTGTAACTGAACGCATCCACAAGCTGGAAGACGCGGGCGCCATCCGGGGCTATACGATCACAGTCGATCCCAAGGTTTTTGGTCTGTGCGTTGCTGCACATGTGCGAATGCGCGCCATGCCTGGCGAAATGAAAAGAGTAGCTCAAATGCTCATCGATACGCCCGAGGTAGTAGAAGCTGACCGTGTGACCGGTGAGGATTGTTTTCTTGCGAAAGTGATCGTTAGCGACGTCCAACAACTCGAAACCATCATCGACCGCTTCGTTCCGTTCTCGTCGACCGATACGGCCATTGTCCAATCATTGACCGTTCCCCGCCGCCTTCCCAAGTTGTAGAAAGCGCGAAACCGATCGCGCCATTTTCAACCGTTTATGCCTAAAACCATTGCGCCGCCCGATTTTGGTGAGGGCGACAAGCTCTACGCGCGTATAACAGGTTACACCTTTGCAGGGATGATATGATGGATGATGTATTGAAAAGGCTCGCCGATCTGCCTCTACCGGTTGGGCTGGACAGGTTGGATGACGCTATTCTCGCTGGCTTGGCCGCGCGACAAGGCGAGGAGCGCGCGACATCGCGGCTGTTGTCTGCGGCGGCAGTCCTTGCGCTCGGTGTCGGTTATGCCGGAGGTAGCATATTGCCGACCCCGGCGACGGCCGCCGATCACAGGTTGGTGATTACGGAAACCGCGCTCGCGCCTTCGACGCTGCTGGATTTCCTTTGATGCGGTCTGCGTGGCGCATCGGGCTGATTGCGCTCATCGCATTCGCCGCCGCTGTCGCGGGCGTCTATGTCGCTCGGACCTTCAGTGAGCAGGCGCGCAAGAGCGAGAGCGAACTTCACGCTTTTCTGCATAACGAATTGAAGCTCGACGCCGCGCAGGAAACCAAGATTGAGGCCATTGAGGCGCGGTTTGCGGTGCGCAAAAAGGCGCTCGAACTCGATATGCGCGCTGCGAATGCCCGACTGGCCGAGGCCATCGAGGCCGAGCATGGTTATGGTCCGAAGGTCACCGCTGCGGTCGATCACGTTCATCATGTCATGGGCGAAATGCAGAAAGAGACGCTTGAACATCTCTTCGAGATGCGTGCGGTGATGAACGCCGATCAGGCGCGGCGCTTCGACAAGACCGTGGTCAAGGCGCTGACCGCCGACGCGCGGTGAGCCTCGATCTCAGCCAATGCAGCGACGGCGAGCTGGCGGCGCTTGCGCTTGGCGGCGAGGGGCGCGCCTATCGCGAATTTTTGCGGCGCTATCGTGACCCGGTTTACCGGCTGGTCCGCAATACCATCCGTGACGGTGAGGAAGCGATCGACGTTACCCAAGAGAGCTTCGTTTCGGCCTTTGCCGCGTTGAAACGCTATGACCGTGAACGCCCGTTCCGGCTTTGGATATCGCGCATCGCGCTCAACAAATGCCGGGATTGGGCAAGGCGGCGCGCGGTGCGCGCTTTCTTCACGCGGGCCGCGCCGCTCGACGATGCTTTCGGTCTGGCAAGCGACGAGGCCTCTCCCGAAGATGAGGCCGGCGACAGGGCGCAGATGCGCCGGGTGAACGCGGTTATCGCCGAGCTACCGGCGAAGCTGCGCGAAGCATTGGTGTTGCGAGCCGTCGAAGGCATGTCGCAAGCGGAGGCTGCCGAAGCGTTAGACGCCTCGAAAAACCTCTGGCGCATAGCGGGCTGGGCCGATACTGCCTACCGCAGCCAGGCCAACGAACGCTGGCTCAGGCGGCAGGGCAAAGTCAGCCGTATCCATCGTCGCAAGCCGAAAGGGCGACCGATGCCCGAACGCACCGCCAAGGCCAACGCCGCCAAGTCGAAAGTTCGTGCCCGCGTCGACCATGTCTTCGCGCACCAGAAGGCAAAGATGGGCCTCTTCATCCGCACCATCGGCATCAAGCGCGCCGAGGCCAGGATCACCCTCGCCAACCTGGCGTTCAACATGCACCGCCTGATCTTTCACGAAACTCGCGCAGCGACGGGATAAGTGTGCCCGGAGGGCGGAGAATTACCCAGGAAAGCAATGATGAGCGGCTCGAAACGATAGAGAATGCGCCGCGTAGCGGCCGCATGAAACCCGTCAGCCCCTCATCGCGCCGCCATCGTCAAATCCACCGGGTTGATGGAGGTCCCCAGGTGTAATACAGGCTCTGAGCGATGCCTTCACGGCGGCACAGCTCGGCAATGCTGTCCTCGCCACGCAGGCCTTCGAGCACGATGCGGATCTTGTCCTCGGCCGAGAAGTGCCGACGCGTCCGCCGCCGGATGTCCTTCACCACCCGCTCCGCAGGGGCCTTCACCGGTGATTTAAGGAGGGTTTGGGCTTCATCTTCGTTCCTTCGTCACTACGACGAAGCCCAAACCCTCCTTAAATCACAACCTCAAATCTGTGCCATGGGTGCTGACGGGGGACATTTTCAGTTGTTAAATAGCTTCATACTATCCGCCAATAATATCGCCTGGACGCGATTTTTAACTCCAAACTTGGAAAATATGTTGTGGACATGCCATTTAACGGTATCTTCGCTAATTCTATATTTCAGGGCAATTTCGCGATTTGAAAGACCGTCTTTAATTTTATGGAGAATTGCCAATTCTTTTCTCGTAAGGATATCATTTTTGATTTCTTTTGATGTGAAGGCAGGATAATCATTTAACTTGATGCGGTGGCTGCCAAAATCCTGATCGCCTGGCAGGAGATCGAGCAGCGGTATCGAGCTTGGTCCTAAAAATTCCAGATATTGACGCTCGTCAAGCAACGTTCGATAACATCCCTTCCGTTCGGCAATTTCGATGGCATCCGCCACGCGTTGCTCGGCAACCGTCAGCCTTTCTGTTGCCGCATTGGCGCCCGCGAGGCACAACAGAGCTGAAATTTCCAGCCTGCTCGATTGGCTGCGACGCGCGTGATCCAACGTGGCGCTCGCTAACCGGCCCGACAGATGATGCTTCCCTCTTCGCGCTGCGATACGAGCTTCCGCGAGGGATCTCATGGCGCGTAAACATGGGCCATGTGATGTCTGAAAGACAGGCTCGCTTTGCGCCGGCAAGATCGCGCTGGCCTCGTTGGGGTCATCCAGGACCAGTAGATAGGCCAGGGCAAGACGCGCGAGCACATCAAGACGCGGGAAGGTGCATTTCCCGGCGATCAGGCGCGCCTCCCAAAGGAGTTCGCTGGCGACTCTCCGGTCGCCTTCGTGATTGGCGATGGCTGCCGCAGTACGAAAGGCTGAAAAGAGGAAATCTACCACGCCGTGTTGACGTACGAAACCCAGAACATTACCAACCCGTGAGGCGATACCGTCAAGTTGGTTCGCCTCGTATCGTAGTTCAAGCTCCAGTATTTCCAGGAGATTGGCAGAGAACGGTGTGGCATTGATCTGGGCTATGTTGTCGTTTCGCGCCCATCTAAGGCGCTCAGCGGCGCCTTGCATATTGCCCCGCGAAATGTCGCTGTAGATTATCGCGCTGTGAAGCCAGCCGAGCGCATACCGATGGTCGGCGGTGACGTTGACGGCGGACGCTTCAAGACTCAATTTTTCCAGGTCATCAAACCGACGTTCGCTGGCTGCGATAAAGCACAGGCATGTGAGGATTGCCCCCCTGGAGACGAGATCAGCATCACCATTCAACTTTATCCATAACTCGCATTGCCGTCTGCTTTCGGCAAGATTGTCCGCGGTTGCTTCGCCGATCGCGGCGACGAGATCGCACCACCACTTCGTCCGCCGCCGGGCCGCTTCGTCGGAAAGGCCGACGCTAACGGCGCGAAGTTCCGCCAGCAGCGCGGCCGCCTGTTTCTGGTCGTGACTGAAAATCTGCGCCCAGGCCGACCCGACAATGATCGTCGGGGCAGAGACGGCCTCGGAGAAGCTGCGCCGCCATAGCTGGATCTGATCCACCTCCCCTTGGCGCAACGCGATGTCTATCATGCTCGTTGACGCGACCTCGGCCGCAGCGTCCAAGTCGCCCGCTCGCAGATAGAGGCTGATACTTTCGCGACTATGACCGTTTGCCCGCTGCCATTGAGCAGCCCGGACTAATAGTTCCGACTTGAGACCGTGAAGTTCCACCGCAAACCTATGCTCGAGAAATTCGCGAAGCAGCGGGTGAAATTCATAACCTAACTGTGTTCGGTCCTGTGGGGTAAGCAGCATGCGTTCGGCGGAGAGCTCTTCGATGAAGTAGGCCCCATCGCTCCTGCTAAAAACATGGTTGAAGTAGTCGGCGGAGATCACCCCAAGGATCGAGGCGCGGATGCAGAACTCCCGCACATCACTGGGGAGACTGGCGAGTATGGCGCTGCGAAAATATCGATCCAGATCGCTATCGCGACCGGTGACACGATCAACGACCAGACGTTCGGCAGTTGCATGATTCGCTGAAGCGGCCTGTAACAAAAGGCATAGTGGTTCCGCCCAGCCCAGTGTTCGTTTCCAGAGCAAATGGATGTCCGGTTCCGAGATGAGAGTTCCGGGCTCGCCACGCGCGACTGCATTCGCTTCGACAAGCGTGAAGGCGAGCGCATCAGTCCCGACTTCCCGGAGCTGTCGCCGGGCGGCGATGCGCGCAAAGCCGATGCCCGCAGTCGTTGCTGCCATGATCTCGACGTCAGCCGGCGCAGTAAGCATGAAGTCCTCGATCTCATCCGTCAAATCCGGATAAAACCCGATGTCGTCAAAACAGAGGAGAATATCCGACTCCGATTGATCAATGAGTTCCTGCAACCAGGCGGCGAGAGCTTGGAGTGTCTGAGGAACGACGTCCGGAAGCGATGGGGAATCATTCCCGGTGGCGCGGTATGCTGCGACTATCTGCGCATGGATGCGCTCTGCGAGCAGACGGGGATTATAATCGCATTCCTTGGCGGACACCCAGGCCATATAGGCCCCGTCTTGACGGCGGTTGGCCCAGAACTGGGCCATCGCGACACTCTTTCCATAGCCAGAAGGCGCGCGAAGGAGGTGGCGGCGCCTAGCTTCATCACCCTTAAGCAGGCGCGGGCGCGGAAGGCATCCAGACGCGAGCAACGCTACCCGTTCATTGACATCATCCATGATCGTCGAACTTCCTCTCCTGCTCTAGCCTGCCTTTTCCGTCGGTCTTAGCGGAACAACCGAACTCCTATTACAGAGATTGCCATTCCTGCCAAAACCAACCGGAACGCTGGTGACCATTCCCCCCGCGACGCCTCCGCCGGCGATGAGCAAAGCGGGTCAGATGACGGCCTCCTTCAAAGGGATGGCGGGATTGCTCAGCTTGCTAGGGTCGATAGTCGTGCGCGCGCTGATGAATTGCTTACCAACCAGGAAATCCTGTGGCGAATTGATCGCTTCGACGCACTGGATGCGATCGCCCTTCAAATGGAAAATTGCAAAGCCTGCGGCAGAGGGGACGCCTCGCAGAAGGACGTGGTCGACATCGATCGCCTGACCGGCGATCTGCAGTTTCATATCATATTGGTCGGACCATTGCCACGGAACTTCGTGGGTCAGCGAGGGGCCGCCGACAATGGCGTTGGCGGCCTGTCTGGCTTGTTCGAGCGCATTGGGCACGCTCTCGAGACGGGCGATGTGTGCGTAGTGCGGGATCGGGCGACGGGCGACGTCGCCGATGGCGAAGATGGCGGGATCAGATGTGCGCGCTTCAAGATCGACGAGAATGCCAGCGCCGGTATTAAGCCCGGCATCCCGCGCGATTTCGTCATTGGGAACGGCGCCGACGCCGACGAGGACCGCATCGCACGCGATCGTTCGACCATCGTCGAGACGCACACCGCTTACACGCCCATCATGACCTTCGAACCCCGACACGGCGACACCCAGTTCGAAGTGGATGCCCTGTTTCGCATGGTATTTGTGAAAGAAGGTGGAAAGTTCTGGGCAGGCTACGCGGGCGAGCAGTCGCAGCTCGCGCTCAATCACTGTTACTTCCGCTTCAAGCGCTTTTGCAGACGCCGCCACCTCCAGGCCGATGTAGCCGCCGCCGACTATGACAAGGCGCTGGCCGGCTCGCAGGGCGTGTTTGAGTCGTTCCGCGTCGCCCGCCGTTCTCAATTCCATAACCCCGTCTAGGCCCGCCCCCTCTACCTGCAGCCTGATAGGGCGAGCGCCCGTCGCGATGATGAGATAGTCGTATTGCAGATCCTCGCCGGTCGATAGCATCACCGTCCTAGATTGGCGTTCCAGCTTGTCCGCCCGAATGCCCAGTCGCAGGCCTATCTGAGATGCTTCGTAGAACCCGGACGGTTTCAGGAGCATCGGAGCTTTACCCGGTTCGGCCCGGAGCGAAGCCTTGGAAAGCGGCGGACGATGGTAGGGCAGGAGGGATTCTTCACCAACGAGCGTTATCAGCCCCTCGAATCCGAGCTGGCGAAGGAGGGCTGCCGCCGTTCCGCCCGCATGGCCCGCCCCCAGAATCACGACATGTTGATCCGCTCGGCCCATAGATGCTCTCTCCTGAAACGCTGTGGTTCGACCGGCAGGTCGATCAATCTGATCTTCAGGCTCATTCGATAGAAAATTCGGATCAATGCAAAACCCCACTTTAGTTGGGTTGTTCTACGAGATGAAGCAGCCAAGCTTATAAAGCGGCACGACTTGCCCAACGTTAGCAACGCAGAAAGTGCGTGCGCATCGAGAGGAGATGTCCATGAGCACAACCATTTTGAGTGACGGCGCGCCTGATCGCTATGTCGACAGGAAACGCTACCTATGGGTATTGTCGGTCGTTTGGCCGGCGGCACCCCTTATCGGGCTTTATCTCGTCCACCTGACGGGATGGAGCATCTTCTATGCCTTCACACTGTTCGTCTGGTATGGTGTGATTCCGGCTTTCGACGTCCTGCTCGGCAAGGATCCGAACAATCCCCCCGAAACAGCAGTGGTCCGTCTGGAGGCGGATAAATATTACCGGGTTCTCACCTGGCTGACCGTTCCGGTGCACTATGCCTCGCTGGTCGGCTGTGCATGGTGGATCGCGACGCAGCCGATCGCGTGGTGGGAGGTGGTGGCTCTCGCTTTCTCACTGGGCATCGTCAATGGGCTGGCGCTGAATACCGGCCACGAACTCGGCCACAAGAAGGAGCCCTTCGATCGTTGGATGGCCAAGATCGTCCTGGCCGTAGTTGGCTATGGTCACTTTTTCATTGAGCACAACAAGGGTCATCATCGCGACGTGGCGACTCCAGAGGATCCCGCTACCTCTCGCATGGGCGAGAGCATCTACAAGTTCTCGCTCCGCGAAATTCCGGGCGCGTTCCTGCGCGCATGGAATCTGGAGAAAGTGCGGCTAGAACGTGTCGGCAAGAGTGTCTGGAGCCTAGACAACGAGATCATTCCCCCGCTGATGATCACTCTGGCCGTATATGCCGCCCTCCTGCTGGCTTTCGGGCCGGATCCAAAGTTGCTAGTATTTTTGCCCATTCAAATGGCGTTCGGCTGGTGGCAGCTTACCAGCGCTAACTATATAGAGCATTATGGACTCTTGCGCCAGAAGATGGCGGACGGTCGGTACGAGCGCGCTCAACCGCGCCACTCGTGGAACAGCAACCACATCGCGTCAAACCTCATTCTGTTCCACCTGCAGAGGCATTCAGATCATCACGCCCACCCGACGCGCAGCTACCAGTCGCTCCGAGACTTCAAGGGCTTGCCGGAACTGCCTACCGGCTACCCAGGTATGTTCTTCATGGCACTGATCCCGCCGGTCTTTCGGACTGTCATGGATCACCGCGTCGTGAAATGGGCTAATGGCGATATCGGCAAGATCCAGATAGATCCGGCACACAGAAAGAAGATCGTCCGTAAATACGGTGTGGCGTCCCGGACTCCCTAGAGTCCGCTCGCTTGGGTTGCTGACAAGGCGAGCGATTTTCGAGACGCCTCGGTCGCTCATCGGATAATTATAATCATAACCGGAGCGCCTCCGAGGCGGCGAGTCTTCCATGGCGTTCCGGTCGGTCTCGCCTGTCACGGTGACATCGCTGCGCTGAAGCGCGAAGTAGAAAGTAATGTGATGACTCAATATAAGTGCCCTGATTGCGGCTATATTTACGATGAAGCAACGGGCAATCCGCACGAAGGCTTTGCGCCTAACACGACATGGGCGGAAATTCCCGACAATTGGGCATGCCCAGACTGCGCGGTTCGCGACAAGCCGGACTTCATTCCTCTTGGGGGGGGTGCTGTCAACACGGCTCCGGCGGAGCTTTCCGCGGACGCGGAGCCATTCGCGAAATGGCACTGCGTGACCTGCGGCCACGTCTACGATGAAGCGCTGGGCGACCCGGCGACCGGGCTTGCCCCCGGCACACGATGGGCCGATGTGCCCGCGGATTGGTACTGCCCGGACTGCGGCGCGACCAAGGAAGATTATGAACGTCTGGACTTCTGACGGAGCGCCAGGTGACCCCGTGCGACTTCGACAGCCACGTCATTTTGAGGAGAGTCCTATGAATGTTCAAGCATTCCCGCGCGCCAGCTCCGAACCTGGTCTGGACGTGAGTCATATCCAGGGTCTCTTCGCCTGTCAGCGCGAAACGGTCGAGCGTGATAGATCCCGGTTCGGCTTGCGGGATCGGCTGGATAGCCTGACGCGGCTGAAGGACACGATCAAGCGGCGCGAAGGCGACATCATCAGCGCGCTTGGCGCTGATTTCAGAAAGCCGGAGCCGGAGGTGCGGCTGACCGAACTCTTCCCGGTCTATCAGGAGATATCCCACGCCAAACGGCACCTAAGATCCTGGACAAAACCGCACCGCGTCCCGGGCTCACTCGGCATGTTCGGGACCAGCGCACACGTACGTTACCAACCCAAAGGCGTGTGTCTAATTGTCGCTCCGTGGAACTATCCTGTCAATCTGAGCCTCGGTCCCCTGGCGTCAGCCCTGGCTGCGGGAAATACAGCTATCATCAAACCGTCGGAGTTGACGCCGGCGACGTCCGCCATCATCCGGCAGATCGTTGAAGAGACATTTCCGCGCGAACAGGTCGCGGTGTGCGAGGGCGACGCATTGGTATCACAGGCACTGCTGGACCTGCCGTTCGACCATATCTTCTTCACTGGCAGCCCTCAAGTCGGCAAAATTGTGATGGAAGCCGCCGCGAAGCACCTGACCTCTGTGACGCTCGAGCTGGGCGGCAAATCGCCAACGATCGTCGATTCGACAGCCGATATCGACGACGCAGCGCGCAAGATCGTCTGGGGAAAGTTCTCCAACAATGGCCAAACCTGCATCGCACCCGATCACATCTATGTCGCGCGCAATCAGGCGAAGTCCCTTGTCGGTGCCCTCCGCCGCGAAATTCGGCGCGTATACGGGGAGACGGAGTGCGATCAGAAATGCGGTGAGGATTACGGGCGGATCGTAAATTCTCGGCATTTCGATCGCCTCAGCGCGCTGCTCGACGATGCAACCTCGCGCGGCGCGCTGGTCCTCGAAGGAGGGGTTCGAGATCCGGATCAGAAATATCTCTCGCCAACGCTGATCGGGGGGACCGACCCCGAAATGGCAATTTCGCGGGAAGAAATTTTCGGGCCAATTCTGCCAGTGATCGAATACGACGATATCAGCCGCGTAATCGATACAATCAACACCGGCCCCAAGCCGCTCGCTCTTTATATCTTCAGCAAGCACGCCCCAGCTTGGGAATCAATCATCGAACGGACCAGTTCCGGCGGTGTTTGTATCAACCAGAACGTCGTCCAGTACCTGCACCCCAATCTGCCGTTCGGAGGGGTCAACAACAGCGGTATCGGAAGCGCGCATGGCTTCCACGGCTTCAAGGCATTCTCGCACGAACGCGCAGTGTTGAGGGACAGGTTCTCTGTATTGCGGCTTCTGTTTCCGCCCTACACACCCGCCGTGAAGCGATTGATCGATATTACGGTTCGCATTCTAGGCTGAGCGCCCAGACAGAGAGTTGTCTTGGCACTACAGATCGGAGAGATGGATGTTTGATTATATCATAGTGGGTGGGGGATCCGCTGGTTGTTTGCTAGCAGAGCGTTTGTCGGCAAACCCTGAGATACAGGTCTGCCTGCTTGAGGCGGGGCCACCCGACCGCAGTCCGCTAATCCATATGCCCATTGGGATCGCTCTTCTTTCCAAGAGCAAGACGCTTAACTGGGCCTACGAGACTGAGCCGCAGCCCAACCTCGGCAACCGGAGACTGTTCTGGCCGCGTGGAAAGACACTCGGCGGCTCAAGCTCGATCAATGCAATGGTCTATATCCGTGGTCATCGCGAGGACTATGACGCCTGGGGAGAGGCGGCCGACCCAATCTGGTCCTTCGATAATGTCCTTCCGTTGTTCAAGGAGATGGAGGCGAACGAGCGATTCGGAGCTGACGCGCACCACGGCGGTTATGGCGAGCTTCACGTCAGCGATCTTCAGACCGTCAACCGGCTGAGCGAAGCATTCGTTGAGGCTGGGCAAGAAGCGCAGTATTCGCACAACGCCGATTTCAATGGCGACACACAGGATGGGATCGGCTTCTACCAGGTTACGCAACGCAAAGGGCGGCGTTGGAGTTCCGCCCGAGCCTTTCTGTCAGGCGCAAAAGGGCGGCCTAATCTCCGAATAGTAACCGGAGCGCGGGCAACGCGGATCATTCTGGAAGGGCGCAAGGCGGTCGGCGTGACCTATGCGTCGGGTGACAAGCTCACCGACCTGCGCACCAGGGGCGAGGTCATTCTGTCGGGCGGTGCGATCAATTCACCTCAGTTGCTGATGCTTTCCGGCATCGGCGACGCGGCAGAATTAGGGGGGTTCGGCATTCCGGTCGTCGTCGATCTGCCGGCGGTTGGAAAAAACCTGCAGGATCATCTCGACATCACGATCATGCACGAGGCGAACGATCGTACGCCGATCGGGGTTGCCCCATCGTTCATCCCGCGGGCACTGGCTGGCGCATTATCCTATGTGTTCCAGAGGCGGGGTTTTCTGACGAGTAACGTTGCCGAGTCCGGCGGATTCGTCAAAAGCTCACCCTCACAAAGTCGCCCGAACCTGCAGTTTCACTTCCTTCCTACTCTGCTGAAGGACCACGGCCGCCAGATCGCCTTCGGTTATGGGTACACGTTGCATGTCTGCGATCTATTGCCGAAGAGCCGGGGCCGGATCGGGCTAAAGAGCCGGAATCCGCTCGACGATCCCTTGATCGATCCCGCCTATCTCTCGGCTCCCGAAGACATCGAGACGATGGTCTCGGCGGTAAGGATCGGGCGTCAGATCCTGTCGGCGCCGTCGATAGCGACCTTTTCGAAACGCGAGCTGGTTCCCGGATCGTCAATCGAGAGCGAAGCTGACGTCATAGCGGACATCCGCCATCGGGCCGAAACGATCTACCACCCGGTTGGGACATGCCGGATGGGAAGAGATCCGCATTCCGTCGTCGATCCGGCGTTGCGCGTCCGCGGGGTGGAGGGCCTTCGTGTCGTCGATGCCTCCATCATGCCCACCCTCGTCGCTGGGAACACCAACGCGCCAACGATGATGATCGCGGAACGGGCCGCCGAGCTCATTCTCGGGAAAACAAGGCTCAAGGCGGGCACGGAGGAGGGATCATCCTCCACCGTATCTCTAGGTGCCAGGCAGCGAAGTCAGGTCGGATGAATGGGCGTTCCTACGGCTTGACCGGCCCCCACTGAGTGGTCCGCGTTAATTGTTAGTGCAAGATTGCCTCCGGCGCCATGGGTGACCGCAGGTGGAGCGAAGCGGAACCGG
>NZ_JBNNWL010000010.1:0-40145 GCF_050281025.1 Novosphingobium sp. NPDC080210 | reverse complement strand
CGAAACCCGCACAGACTCCATGATCCCGGCGGACTTGTTCAACCCCAGTTGAATAACGACCCGGGACCCATGCGTGGGACCGGTGCAACGGTTACTCATCATCGGCATTTTGCGCGAAGGCAGGAAACGCGATTGCACTGGCACAGACGCCAGCAAGTAGGGTCAATTTACCCCTCATGGCCCACTCTCCTTGTTATGCCCACCCCTTTGGCGAGGTGGTTGCAAGGAGGAATAGAACACCGTCCGGGCCGCTTGACAACCCGTTTTAATCGCTTGGTTAGATTGCGCCCAAAACGGTGCAAATCGGCCACAGACCCACGGATTTCTGGGGATCCAGAGGGGTAGAAGTTGAACCGGCAGACCAAACCGCCATAAATTGCAGCAGATTATGAACAGGCTTTTTGCAGCACTGTGACCAGTCACAAACTGAGCAAGATTCTTTAGCCTGAAACCACGTTTTTTCCCGGAATTAACGAAAGAGTCCCTGTCGGCGCACCAAGTAACCGTTCGAAAGGATGATGAAATTTTCCCCTCGAAATCCCGTTCCCCCAGGCGACTCGGGAAATCTTGTTAACCCTGTCGGGTGACCGAGCGTTGAGGTGGCCGTGCCATTTATGGTCCCGACGAAATTCGGGAGGCCGAAATGAAACTTTCCAAACTCGGGCTGGTCATTGCCGGTCTTTGTGCCACAGTTGCCCCGGCCAGCGGTTTTGAACCGTCGGTTTCCGTAGGCGGCAGCAAGTACACCATCGCGATTTCCGGCTTTGTCCCGGTGATCTGCCGCGCCAATGTCGAAGCCAGCGTGATCGCCCCGAATGCGGGCACCGTTTCGCTCGGCACGCTCAAGGAATTCTGCAACAGCCCGGCCGGCTACCGCGTCGTGGCCGATTACTCCCCGGGGCTGGCCAATGCCAAGCTGCTGGTCGATGGCCAGGAAGTGGCGCTGGACGAAGCCGGTTCGGTCACCGTCTCGCAGTCCGACCAGGCCGCGATCATCAACCGCGCGGTTGAACTGCAACTGGCCCAGGACGGCCAGACCGGCTCGCTCAGCTTCCGGATCGAACCCCGCTAAGTCCTGTCACCTGCACACCGAAACGGCCCGCTCTCCGGTTGGAAGGCGGGCCGTTTTGTTTTGTGCCAATCGCTCGCTTTTTAGAGCGTGTAACCACCGCAGTTGTCAGGCGCTACCGTATCGTAGGCGAGCGGCGTTACCGTAACCGTCAGCTGATCGTTATAGTCGGTAGCCGGATTCTTTCCTGCACCGCCATCGATAAGCGTAGCCTGGATCGGCAATTGCTGGCCAGTAGACGTAAGGCCTGCGCGAATGCAGGTATGGTTGATTTCGCTCGTGTCCGAAGGACTGCGCGTATCGCCCAGGAACTTCAGGCTATAGCGAACCTCGTCGTTGATCGTCGCCGCACCGCTGCGCTTCATCTTGTAGCCGTTCTGCGATGTCAGCTGCACCTGATAAGCGCCGGAGCTAAGCACCAGCACGTGGTTAGCGGGATCGGTCCGGACGGGGGCTGGAGGAGTAGCCGGAATCGCGCCGATTTCGCCAAAATCCAGCGCTGTCCCGGCATAGGATGCGCGCAACGCAGAAAGAACCGTAACCGGGAAGACCACGGCATTGGCGCGAGAGCCTTCCAACTGCTGGCCGTTCAACTTCCCGCCTTGAATGTTGCAACCGAACCAGGCGTCGAAGGACAAGGTCTGCGAAGCATTGAGGTTCAGGTTCGCGGGAATGTTCACCTGAAACGTCACGTTCACATTGTCTGAACCGGCGTTGTTCCCGGTAAAGTATATCTTGGCAAAACGGTTGGTCGATGTCGGACTGATGGTGATCGGCAACATGCTCGCCGGTGCAGTTTCATCCGTGCCGTAGAAGATATCCAGGCCCTGGCCTTCCAGGTTTGCCTGGCCACTGATGGAAAGGGGAATAATTTCGATCCCGTTCGCTGTACTGCCAGTTGCTGAATTCGGCTTCAGATAGAAGTTCAAAACGCTGGTCGTGCCGCCACCTTCGGGATTGATCCGCGTAATTGTCATGTTGATCGTAGTGGAGGCCAACCCCGATGGATTGAACGGATCGTAAATTGCAGGGCTCGCTTGTGCGCTCATAGCCGTCAAGCCGCAGTCCGTCGTCGACTGCGCCTGCGCGCCAGTCGCCACGCCAGCGGCGGCAAAGCCGACCACGGCGGCCAGGGTTTTCATATTCTTCGCAAGGCTGGACATCTTGATCATTCCTTCACCGGCGTAAGATCACCAAGGCGGACGATTCCTTCTGCGTCCTGAGGTATGGTGATTTCGTAAACCGACTTGTTGGCATCGAGCATTTCGATCCGCCACTTGCCCGGGGCGAGCCCCGTGGCACCAAAGCGACCTTGGCGGTTGGTGAATACGGTCAGCGGAGCGCGGTCCGGGTGGGCCAGTTCGATGGCCTTGCCCGACACGAGCGCCACTGGCTGCCCTTCGGCATCGCGCATCGCGCCGGTGGCCGTGATGTAATAGTCGGAACCGACTTCCAGCACGTAACCGCTGCGATAGCTGGGGAACAGCTTGAACGAGCCCTGCCCGATGTCCGTTCCCACCGGCGCGCCTTCGACGTCGACCGTGACGACCCGTTCCGAATAGGACGACAGGTTCGGCATGGTCGCCGCCTTGAGGTCGCCCGACATGGCGGTGACGCCCATCGGGTTCGGCTCGACCAGAACATTGGCGTTCTTCAGGCTTGCGTGCGGCTTGACGATGGCAAAGCTGTCATAGATCGGCCGACCGATCGAGGCTCCGCCCTCGGCAATGGCCAGCGAGGTGCCGAACCGGAAGGTGCTGCGCTGGCTGCTGCTATCGCCGAAATCGCCGTTGAAGCTGCCATAGTGGCTAAAGCCCAGCTCGGCGCGGTTGGTGAAGTAGTTGGCATTGACCCCGATGTTGGAGCCAAAGTCCGACCGCTCCACGTCTGCCGTGACGTTATAGCTGCCAACGCCATTGCCGTGCAGCGTCTGGTAGGACAGGCGCGCGCGGTTGTCGCGCGTGTCATATTCGCTGCGGACGCTGGAATTGCGCCCGAACCGGACCGTTAGCGTGACAAAGCCGCTGACCTCGTCGCCCCGGCTGTCATCGGTATAACGCGCCTCGGCCGTCAGGGTGGCGCGCGATGAAATGCGCCAGCCGCCGATCAGGCTGTAGTTATGGATGTCGGGATTGTCGCCCCGCCCCTTCGAAAAGCGCGCATTGGCGCCCATGTAGAGGTCGGAGTTGAAGGCATGGCTATACCCGCCGCCCACTTCATAATCGAACTGGTTTTCGGCCAGGAAGAACGAGACGGGGGCGAATTTCGGGCTGCGATGCTCGACAAACAGGTTCAGGGTATCGGCCTGCCCGTTGCTGCGCTGGATCAGGCGCTGGAACGTGCCCTGCACGGCAAAGCCATCGCCGTAGCCTTCGGTGTGGCTATAAGCGACATTGGTGCCGAACGAGCCGATGGGCGTGCCGAACATGGCCTCGACCCCGCCCATCTGGATGGTGTCGTCCGCCTGGAAATTGGCCCCAAGCGTCAGGTTGTCGCTGATCCCGCGGCGGTAGAAGCCCGAAGCGATCCAGTCGTTCTGGTAATCCGGACCGCTGGCGGTGAGCGGCGCCTTGACCCCGACATAGAGCCCGAATTCGTCCAGGTCCTTGGCCAGCTGGGTCTGATCCAGGAAGATGTTGAAGCGCAGCACTTCGCTGCGGCCCGTATCGTCGAGGACGTTCAGGCGAATGTCGTTGCCGCCCTGCGCGAAAGGGAAATCGCGCAGGTTGTAGTTGCCCGGCGCCAGTTGCAGGCGGCGGACCTGCTGGCCGTTGACGATGACTTCGACCGTCGAAGGCCGCTCAAGCCGGAAGGTGCGGTCACCGCGCGGGCGGATGATCTGCTGCGGGTTGAGCACGGAGTACGAGCGCAGGACCGAGATCCCCGCCATGTCCGGCGCGGACTGAAAGCCCCGCCCCTGCGTTTCGAGGTCGCCGAAGGTGAAGCGCATCACCTTTTCGGTATTGTCGAACACCACGCGCGAGCCGAGGCGTTGGAAATCCTGCCCCGCGCCGCCCGGAATCCAGATCGCGTCGCTTTCGACAACCGCGCCCTTCAGATTGGCCGCGCCGTTGAGCAGGAAGACCGGTTCCTGGAAGCCCGTGACCGAGCCTTGCTCGTACAGATCGACCGAGCCGCGAATGTTGAGGTAGGCACTGAAATCGACCGGCTTCACGAAGTCGCCGATCGACTGACGATCCAGCGCGGAGACCGAAAGCCGCCGCGAGGCCCGCTTTTCAACCGGGATCAGGAAGTTCAGTTCCAGGGTACGGGGATCGTATTCCACCCCGATCCCGGCATCGGCCAGGTCGCCCGGTCCAATCGATGTCTTGCCCGCGAGGTTGGCGCGCATCGCGGTCATGACCGACGGATCGACCAGTTCCTCCAGCAGTTGCAGGGTCCGCTCGGTCGGGAACGACAGGGTATCGTCCGCTGCAATGGTCAGCGGCATGTCGCCCAGATAGGTCGCCCCATCCTTGGCCGGAACGGTCAGGACAATCGCCCGCCCGGTCGGGTTGAGCCGCTGCGTGCGCGCGGCGGGCACGACCGGCGAACCGGTCGGCTGCGCCATCGCCAATGCAGGTGCAGGCGCTGCGGCGTCCTCGGCATAGGCCGGGACGGCCAGGACCATGATGCTGGCCCCGATCATGAACCTGAAACGATATGCGCCGTTAGTCATGGCTTAGTTGTCGAGCGAAAAGCTCGCCTCCACGCTGCCCTCGGCCGAGGGGAGTTCCACCGGAACCGAAACCTTGCGAACCTGGCCGCCGCCGATCAGACCAAAGCCCATCGACTGCTGTATTTCCGCGCCGGAAAGGTTCTTGGCGAACAGCTGCTTGCCCGCCGCGTCCTTTTGCACGACGCGCAGGCGGCCATTGGCGAGATAGCCATGGGCAGCGGAATCGTTGGCCACGGTCAGCACCGCAATCGGCTTGCCAGCAGCGTTCTTGCCGATTTCCGCGCCCTGCACGGTGATCTGCGGCTTGGCCCCGGCAGGAGTCACGCTGACCAGAACCTGGAAGTTGTACAGGATCTGGATGGCGGACTGCCCTTCCGGCAGCTTCACCGGCAGCTGGGCCACGGTGACGTAATAGTGCTTGGACTTGGCCAGGGCCGGATCGCCAACATATTGCAGGCGAAAGGTCTGCGTCTGGCCCGGCTCGATGATGGTCTGCGGCGGGAAGATCATCAGATCGCCCGGATCGTTTCCGGTCTGCTTCACGCCATCCGGCGTCAGTTCCAGTTCCTGGACCGACAGTTCGACCGGCAACTGCGTGGCGAAGGTGTTCTCCACGGTGATCACGGTCGACATCTGCCGGCCCGCGGTCTGCAGGTCGATCACCACCGGCTGGACGGTCATCGCTTGGGCAACCTGTACCGGGGCAATCGCCGCACAGAACATGGTTAACGCGTGTTTCAGACGAAGTTTCACTCAAATCCCTCCTGCGGCCCCCAAGACTTTGCCGGTCAGTTTGCCGGCTGCACTTCAACCACGATGGAATCGCTGTACTGCCCGGCGATCAGCGGACCGCTGCCGGCAGGAGTGGCGATGCGAATGGTCATTTCGCCCTTGCCCGGCTGGCTGCTGGCAAGATCGGCGGTGTTGTTGGTGGTCAGCAGATCAACCGACCGCCCCGCCCAGTCCACGCCGACATTGTAGGCCAGGAATTCGGTGAAGGTCCCGGTCGCCCCGCGCCCCACGGCTCCCGCGCGGAGCAGGCCGCCGTTGGCGCTGCTGACCCGCACGCTGTGCGAAGCGTTGCAGACCATCGGCAGGTTCAGCTCGATCGAGCTGGCGCGCGCGACCGCGCTGGCCGGATCGACGAATTCGGTGATGTTGACCTGCCCGCTCGACGCGCTGGTCGAGACGAACGAGGCATTGGCCTGGCTGCCCACGCTGGGCGGGCTGATGACGCAGGCCACCGGCGCATTCGCGGCCAGTTCAAGCCGCTGCGAGGAGCGGTTCAGCTCCTGCGCCTGGGCGGCGGCGGGCAGCGCCAGGGCGGCTGCGATCAGAAGGGGCAGCTTGCGCATCAGCGGGGCTCCAGAAAAATGCGGACGGTATCGCTGTAGAAACCGGCCACGACGGGGGCAGCAGTTTCGACGTTCGACGCGCCTTCGGCGATGGCGATCTTCAGGTCGAGTTCCCCGGCGACGGGCGTGTCGACATCGATGCGCTGATCGACCAGGCGGCGCGACTTGGCATCGGTGTTGAACTGGCCATTGGCGGGACCCCAGGTCAGGCTGGCGCTATAGGGCACGGCGAAGGCGAAACCTGCCGGGGCCTGGGTAATCTGGCCATCGGTGGGCCACAGGCCGTTGTTGACGCTTTCGATCCGCACCGCATGGGCAAAGTTGCAGACCGCTTCGAAGCGGACGGTCGCGCTGGCGGCCTTCACGCTCAGGGTATCGGGATTGACGAACTGCGCGATGCGCAGCGTATCGCCGTCAAGGCCGACCACGTTGACCGCGCTGCCGGGCTGGATCTGCCCGGTTTGCAGCGCGCAGATCAGCGGCACGTTGCCGGTGACGGGCATGTCCTGCGTGGCTTCCAGGCTTTGCGCCTGGGCCGGAATGGCCAGTGCGGCACCAGCGGCGGCGATGAGGAGCAGCGGCGCGCGCATGTCAGTTCACCGCCGCGAGAGTGACGGTAACCACTCCGCGATAGGATTCGTCGCCCACCAGGCGGAGCGTCTGCCCGCCGTCGGTCGAGAAGTTGGAAATAGCCGCGGTGATGTCTCCCGTGAAGGCGCTGTTGCGCGACTGGGTTGCTGCCGCATTGGCGGCAGCGGCGGTGTCGAAGCTGGCCGGGGTGGTGGTCCAGCCCGAAGCGGTCGCCGAATAGTGGACGCGGCGGGAAAAGCCGGTGGGCGGCGTCGCGGTGAAGTTCTGGGCCTCAAGCGGGCTGGCATTGACGGTGATGGTGCTGCGGCTGGTGCAGAACGATCCGACCATCACTTCGCTCGGCGCGGCCAGGTCGGTGCGCAGGCGTCCGGTGGTCAGGTCGATCAGCACGCCCAGGTCAAAGCTGCCGTCGCCCGAAAGGGTACCGCCAAAGCACTGGGCCGGGACGGTGCCGATGATGCCGACGGTCTTGCTGTCGGTGTCCGATGCCTGCGCGCTGGCCAGGCCGGGAACGGCAAGGGCCAGGGCGGCAGTGATCAAGGCTGCTGCGCGGCTCATCTCAGTTTTCTCCGCCGGCCAATGCCGGTCCCAGAGTGACGATGACATTGCCGCTGTAATTGCCCGCCACCAGGATCTGATCGCCGGGGGCGGTGAAGGACGACAAGGTCAGGGAAATATCGGCCACCTTCGGCAAGGGCTGGGTCGCCCCGGTGCCGTTGGCGGTGGGAGTGGTTCCGTCGCCCAGGGCGGCGGTCGTTGCCGAGCTGGCGCCGGTGGCCCAGCCGGTTGCCGAGGCAGTGTAGTTCACTGCCCGGGCAAACCCGGCTGAGGGAGCGGTTGCATCGCTTGCCGTCAGTGCCGTTGCACTGATGGACACCACCGAACCTGCAAAGTTGCAGTAGCTGGCAGGCAGGATCACCGTCCGCGAGGGGATGACGGCGATCCGGCCAGTACGCGGCCCGGAACTTGCCGACAGCTGGCCCAGATCGACCAGTGCCGGAGTGGGGTCCCCCAGAATGCAGATGGGGCGAACCGATCCTTCCACGGCAACCTCACCGGATTCGGTCGATTGCGCGGATGCTGCGGCGGGCAAAGCCACCAGAGCGATCAGAGCGAGGCCAAGTTTGCAGTTCATCAGGGGTTCCCCATCAGTTCCAGGTTAGGCGTCAGCCGCCGATGACGGTCGGCGTCAGCGTGACGACCACGTTGCCGGTGTAGGTGCCGGCGACCATCAGGCCGTTGGTGGGCGACGAAGCGTTCGACAGGGTGACAACGATGTTCCCGGTGAACAGGCCCACGTTCGAAGCCGCGCCGGCTCCGGCGGTCACGCTGCTGTCATTGGCGCTGGTCGAACCGTTGTCGGCAGTGGCCGTATAGTCCACGCGGTTGTCGAACCCGGCCGGCGCGCTCGTGCCGTTGGTCAGCGCGGTGCTGGTCACGGTCATCGAAGCGGTGGTGTTGTTGCACCAGCCAGTCAGGGTTTCGTTGCGACCGTTGACCTTGGTGACGTCCAGCTTGCCATCGGCGGCAAGCGAGATTTCGCCGAGCGAAATGGTCTTGCTCGGCACGGTGAACATGCAGCGCCCGGCCACCGAACCGTTGATGTCAACGGTGCCGGTCGCGCTGGTCGACTGGGCCATCGCTGGGCTGGCCAGCAGGGCCAGCGGGGCGGAGAGAAGAATCAGCTTACGCATGGGTTTTCGTCCTTTTCACGAAGCCTGGGATCAAGCGCCCGGTGCGACCACGACGGTGATCTTGCCGGTGTAATCGCCTGCGACGAGGACGCCCGATGCATTCCAGCCGCTGGTGCGCACTGTAACGTTGGTGCCAGTGCCGGTCAGACGCGAAGGAAGCGAGGCAGTGCTGGCGGCCGGATTGGAAGAAAGGTCGCTGACCAGAGTCGTTCCGCCAACGCGGGTGAAGGTGACGTCTGCAGTGAAGTCGACCGAGTTGTCATAACCCGTGTCGGCAGCAACCGTGTTCACCAGAGGCTCGGCGGTGACCGAAACGTTCGGAGTAGCCGAGGTGCACAGCACACGGGCATCAAGTGCTGCGCCGCCAACGGTCAGGAATTGCGCAGAAAGATCAGCCGAAGGCTTGAGCGTTCCATCTGCCTGGGCCAGTTCGCCCAGCGCCACAGTGGTGCCGAAAGTATCGCTTGCGGTGCTGCCGTTCAGGACAAAGCACTTCGGTGCAACGCTGCCGGTAATGTTGATGGTGCCGGTCACTTCCGTGGTCTGCGCCATCGCCGGGGTCGCAATTGCCGCCGCGGCGGTCATCGCAATAAGAGCAATCTTCTTCATGTTTTCTTCCTCGCAATTTGCCGGATGCACCCGGCGGTTCAGTTTTCCCGGTTGAGCGGCCTCACCGGGCATTCGATCTCCCGCGCCGTCAGGTCGTGGGTGAAACGGTTACGGTCAGAGTGTCGGTGTAGGTCCCCGCAACCAGCACACCCGGTCCGGTATAGGCTGGGGCCGAAACTCGGATCCTTGATCCGGTGAGCTGGTAGGACCGCGCAATTCGTAAGCCTTCGGTCGCCGAGGCAGTTCCCTTGAAGCTGCACGCGGCACCAGCCGAAGACGACAGGTCGGCCGCGGCGCAGCTGACGTCCACGTCCGCTTCGTCATTCTTGACCAGCAGCGACACGGTGTAGGGAGCCTTGTTGAGGTAACCTTCGGCAAGGCCGGTAGCCGTATCGTTCAGCAAACCGCCATTCTGGGACGAAATGGCAATGCGCCAGGGCGTCGTGCATTCGGGAACGAACGGAGTATCGTCAGTCCAGGAATTGCGGTCGATCTCGCCAGCGTCGACAGGTTTGGTGAAGGTCTGCTGGAATCCGCAACGGGTATTCACTGACGCCTTGACCGGGATGGTCAGGACCGCCATCGTTGGATTGCCGTTATAGCCGCCGTAATAAGCCGTCTGCTCTTGGCTGGCCTGCGCCATCGCGGGCTGGGATGCGGCCACGGCAAACGCGGCAGCGGCGACCCGCACCATCCATACAGCGTTGTTCCGAACTTCCGACATTAACCAACTCCAGACAGCAGCGAACACCCCGGAAAAGCCCGGTTTTGTGCGCTTTGAATCTCGATGCGGCCCATGTCGACGAGGTTAGGAACGACTCGTTCACCCCCGTTCGATAGGAACCTAAGTTAATCCAGATCGGCACCAAATTGCTACGAAAATCAAATCTTAACCGAAATTCAACCAATTTTGGGCCAGGAATGAAGCCGTTTGACTCGATCAAAAGTCTGAATTTTTAGGCTTTTCGCTTTGCTGCCAAAGTGGCATTAACCCTGCCGAAAATTACCAACACTGGTTAACGGGGCAGGTTAACGGTCGCGAATCTACTGCCCTGAATTATAGGAAAATACCTAATGTCAGGATCCGCCGCGAATCGGGATGGTGCAGGCGGTGCAGCAGGCGATCTTGAAACTGCAACAATGAGACAATCAGTGAGGCGATACGACATCGCCATTCACGGCCACGGGATGCTCCCCGGCCTGGTTGCGCTTCATCTGCACAACCGCGCGCCGGACCAGGCGCTCCTGTTACTGAGCGCGGACCCGGCGATCGGCGGTGACGCACTGGAGCCGGTGGTAAGGTCCAGCCTCTCCGACAGTGCACTGGACCTGGTCGAACCCTTTGCCGTGGCGCGGTGGCCCGGTTTCCTGGTCAGCGATGGCGGCGAGCCGCACCACCACGATGACGAGGTGCTGCTGCTTGATCCCGTACAGCTTTGGCTGGAGCTGAGCATCGCCCTGCCCTTGCACGACATGGTCGCGCTGGATGGACCGCTGGTCCGCCAGGGCAATCACCTGTCCTGGCCCGGTGGAAGCGCGCAGGTTACCGAACTGGTCGACCTGGCTCCCGCCACTCGTCAGCAGCAAAGCGCCGACATCCTGGGGCTGGACGCGGCGCGCGGGTTGAACCTGCCGGTCCTGGCCGATTTCGATACGGCGGGTGAGCCGTGGGACGCGTTCCAGCACATCCCGCTGGGGGACGAGCGGGTCTATGTCCGCAAGCGGCGGTTTCGCGGCAATGCTTACAACGAACTGATCGGCGGCTTCGGCAAGATGCTGAGCGACCTGATCGCCTATTAGGCGTTCACGTCGGCATAGTGGCTGGGCGGCTGGATCACTTCCATGCGCTCGGCCAGCAAAGGACGGAAGCTGGGGCGGCTCTTGAACACGGAGTACCAGCCCGCCGCCTGCTCGTGCCCGATCCAGTCCAGCCCGCCCAGATAGTCGGCCACGGAAATCTGCGCGGCTGCGGCCAGGTCGGCCAGGCTCATGGTCGGACCGGCCAGCCACGGGCGATGATCGATCAGGTGGTCGATGTAATAGAGGTGCTCGTGCGCCAGCTTCATCGCCTCACGCAACACGCGGCTGTCGGGCGACTGGCGATAGACCAGCCGCTTCTTCATCCGTTCGTGCAGCAGCGGCGCAGTGACATCGCCATAGAAGTTCTCGTCAAACAGCGCGACCAGGCGGCGGATTTCGGCCCGGTTGGTCGCGGTCCCGTTGATCATCGGGTTCTTGTCGACCGTTTCCTCGAAATATTCGCAGATCGCGCGACTGTCCGCCAGGGTAACCCCCTTGGCCGGATCGTGCAGCACCGGCGTGCGCCCGGTGGGGTTCAGGGCCAGGAACTCGTCCCGCCCTTCCCAGGGGTTTTCGCGCCACATGTCATAGCCCACGCCCTTCTCGCTCAGCAGCAGACGCACCTTTCGGCTGAACGGACAAAGCGGGAATTGATAGAGTTGCCACATGACAGTTCCCCTTGCCGGACCGCGAATCGCGCTTCAACCCATGCGCGGCAGGGCGAGACGAGAAGGGGTGGAAAACTTTCCGGCGCACTTGAAATTCCACGCAGTTCCTTCCCGGACCACGGGGAATCACGTACCACACAATTTGCAAGCGCGGGGACATATTGGTTTGCCAGCGGGCGCAATAGCGGCGAAACGAGCGGCCATGAGCGGCGCAGGCGACAAGGCAGCACTCCCCCTGATCGAGACGGCCAGCTTCCGTCTCCGCCTGGCGCAGGCCGCCAGCAACCGCCACCTGACCGAGGCGCTGGGCGAGCTGGAACTGACCCAGATGCAACTGGCTCTGCTCTGGCTGGTCGCGGACTATCCCGGCATTTCCCAGATCGACCTGGGCCAGCGCCTGCAACTGGACCGCGCGACCACCATGGGGATCGTCAACCGGCTTCAGGCCCGGCGCTTTCTGCGGCGCGAAAAATCGGCCAGCGACGCGCGCAAGCAGGCGCTGTTTCTGGAAAGCGCGGGCGAGGCTGCGCTGGGCGCGGCCCGGACGGCGGTGCAGCAGCATCACCAGTGGCTGGAAAGCCGCTTCACTCCTGCCGAACTCAAGACGCTGGGCGAATTGCTGAACCGCATCGCCCACCATGCGCCTGGCGATTGACCCGCCGCGCCCAGTCGATAGACGTAGCGAATCGCAACCGAAAAAGGAGAGGCGGCATGTACAGCCACAACATGGTCGGATCGAACGATCTGGCCAAATCAAAGACCTTCTATGACGCACTGTTCAAGGCGATCGGCGGCAAGGAAGCCGTTCAGGACGACAAGGGCCGCCTGATCTACATGCACAATGGCGGGCTGTTCATCGTCACCACGCCGATCAACGGCGAACCGGCCACCCACGCCAATGGCGGCACGATCGGTTTCGCCATGGACAATCCGGCCCAGGCCGATGCCTGGCACGCCGCGGGCGTCGCTGCGGGCGGCACCACCTGCGAAGACCCGCCGGGCGTGCGCGAAGGCGGCTTCGGCAAGCTGTACCTGGCCTATCTGCGCGATCCTGACGGGAACAAGCTCTGCGCGCTGCACCGCATGGGATGACCGCGCCAATCGCCATCCGGCCCGACGGCACCCGCCGCGCGGTAACGCGCACCTGGGTGCCCGAGGTGCCGGTGGCGCTTGAATTCAATGGCCTGTCCTATGCGGTGATGATGGCGACGCCGCAGGACCTGGAAGATTTCGCCACCGGCTTTGCCCTGAACGAAGGGCTGGCCTCCCATCCCAGCGACGTAACCGACCTGGCCGTGGCCGAAGTGGCCCAGGGCTGGATCGTGCGCGCCAGCCTGAGCGGCCTCGAGATCGACAAGCTGACCGACCGGGTTCGCCGCCGCGTCGCGGAATCGAGCTGCGGCCTGTGCGGGATCGAGAACCTGGCCGAAGTGGCCCGGCCCCTGCCCACGGTTACCGCTCACGCCGCGATTGATCCGCAAGCGATCTTTGCCGCCTTGGGCCAGCTGCGCGAACATCAACCTCTCGCACGCGAGACCGGGGCTGCTCACGCTGCGGCATGGGTAGCCGAAGATGGCAGGATCGGCCTGATCCGCGAGGATGTCGGCCGCCACAATGCGCTCGACAAGCTGGTCGGCGCCATGGCCCGCGCTGGTCAGCCGCTGGCGCCGGGCTTTGTCCTGTCGACCGCGCGGTGCAGCTTCGAGATCGTCGAGAAAGCCGTGCGCGGCGGAGCGACGACCCTTGTCACCCTGTCCCTGCCCACCTCCATGGCGGTGGAGCGCGCCGCGGCAGCCGAGCTCAGCCTGTGGGCTCTGGCCCGGGCCGATGAAGTTACCCTGGTGAACGACGCTTCAGCGTGACAGCAGGAATACCGCGTGTTCGGCCCGCCAGGTCGCAGCGGCGGGGCCAATTTCGCTATCGCCGCTGAGGAACCATTGCCCTTCGATGCGATAGCCCTTCTCCGCCACCAGCTCGCGGAAATCGCGCACGGTGACGTGGTGGATGTTGGGCGTTTCGTACCAGGCAATCGGCAGCAACCGCGTCACCGGCATCCGCCCGTTCCACAGCAGGCTCAGCCGCACTTTCCAATGCGCGAAGTTGGGGAAGGAAACGAACGCCTTGCGCCCGACGCGCAGCAGTTCGTCCAGCACCTGATCGGGCCGCTTGGTCGTTTGCAGCGTCTGGCTGAGGATCGCGTAGTCAAAGGCGGCGTCGGGATAGTCAGCCAGGTCGGTATCGGCATCGCCCTGCATCACCGAAAGCCCGCGCGCCACGCATTCGGCCACGCCGTGCGGGTCCAGTTCCATGCCGCGCGCATCGACGTGCTTCTGATCACGCAACGCCGCCATCAGCGCGCCGTCGCCGCAGCCGATGTCCAGCACCCGCGAACCCGGCGCAACATTGGCAGCGATGATCGCCAGATCGGGACGAAGCGCGCTCATTGACCCAGAAATCCTGCAATGACCCGGTCCTGCGCCGGAACGTCCAGCAGGAAGCTGTCATGCCCGAAAGGCGCGCTCAGTTCCACGAAGCTGACCGGCGCGCTTGCCGCGTTGAGGGCATGGGCGATGACCCGGCTTTCCAGGGTCGGATAGAGCCAGTCCGTATCGAAGCTGATCAGGCAGAACCGCGCCGTGGCGCCAGCAAACGCATCGGCCAACCGCCCGCCGTGCTCCTCGGCCAGGTCGAAATAGTCCATCGCACGGGTAATGTAGAGATACGAATTGGCGTCGAACCGGTCCGTAAAGCTAAGCCCCTGGTGGCGCAGATAGCTTTCGACCTGGAAATCGGCGTCAAAGCCGAAGGTCTTGGCCGTGCGGTCCTGCAAGCGCCGCCCGAATTTCTCGGTCAGGCCCGCTTCGGACAGGTAGGTGATGTGCGCGGCCATGCGGGCGACGGCCAGGCCGTTCTCCGGCCCCTTGCTCTTGCCGTAATAGCTGCCGCCTTCCCACTTCGGATCGGCCATGATCGCTTGGCGGCCAACCTCATGGAAAGCGATGTTCTGGGCCGAATGCCGCGCGGTGGAGGCGATGACCAGCACGGCGCGGGTGCGCTGCGGCCAGTTGGCGGCGAAGGACAGCGCCTGCATACCGCCCATCGATCCGCCCACCACCGCATGAAGCTGTTCGATGCCCAAGGCGTCCAGCAGAGCCACTTCGGCGCGGACCATGTCGCGGATGGTGATGACCGGAAAGCGCATTCCGTATGGCTTGCCGTCGGGGGAAATGCTGGCCGGGCCGGTCGTGCCCATGCACGAACCCAGCACATTGGCGCAGATCACGAAGAAACGGTCGGTGTCGATCGGCTTGCCCGGCCCCACGGTGCGCAGCCACCACCCCGCCTTTCCGGTGATCGGATGCGGGCTGGCGACATGCTGGTCGCCGGTCAGCGCATGGCAGATCAGGATCGCGTTGGACCTGTCCGCATTCAGCGTGCCGTAGGTTTCATAGGCCACTTCCACGCGGTCGAGGCTTTGCCCCCCGTCGAGCGGAAGCGGCGCGGGAAGCACCAGCGTAGCGTTTACGGTGTTGAGTTCGGCGGCTGCCATGTCTGCCGATTGGGGGAGGAGAAGCGGGCTGTCAATTCCCGGCAAGCCTGCTAAGGGCGGCGCGCGATGACTGCGAGCCTTACACCCAAGCCCTGGATCGCCGCGATCCACGCCTATGTCCCCGGCAAGAGCGCCGGCGCGGACGGCCGTCCGCTGGTCAAGCTTTCCGCCAACGAAAACCCGCTGGGCTGCAGCCCCAAGGCGCTCGCGGCGCGGGCCCAGGCGGTCCACCCGGCGCTTTATCCGGATGGTGACAGCACCGCCCTGCGCGAAGCAATCGGCCAGATGCACGGGATTGAGCCGAACCGCGTGATCATGGGTTCGGGCTCTGGCGAGCTGCTCTACCTTGCTGCCAGCGCCTATGCCGGGCCGGGCGATGAAGTGCTGTTTTCGCAGTACTCGTTCTCGCTTTACGACATTGTCGCGCGCCGCTGCGGTGCAGAACCGGTCGAGGCCAAGGCCAAGGACTATGGCACCGATGTCGATGCGATGCTGTCCGCGGTCACGCCGCGCACCCGCGTGGTGATCGTCGCCAATCCGAACAACCCCACCGGCACCTACCTGCCGCGCGCCGAAATTGCCCGGCTCCATGCGGGCCTTCCGACTGACGTGCTGCTGGTGCTGGACCAGGCATATGCCGAATATGTCGCGCCGGAACGGGACGACGGTTCGCTGGAACTGGCCGCGAGCCAGCCCAACGTGCTTGTCACCCGCACTTTCTCCAAAGCCTATGGCCTGGCGGGCGAGCGGGTTGGCTGGGGCACCGGCCCGCGCGCCGTGATCGAAGTGCTGAACCGCATTCGCGGCGCCTTCAACGTCTCGAACGAGGCGCAGGCCATGGCGCTGGTTGCCCTGGCCGATCAAGACTTCGTGGTCCATTCGCGCGAGCACAATGCCCGCGTGCGCGGCAATTTCGTCGCGGCGATGGAGGCGCTGGGCAATCACGGCGTCAGCGTCGTGCCCAGCGAAGCGAATTTCGTGATGATCCTGTTCGAAGGCAGGCTGACCGGCGAAGCGGCCTATAATGGCCTGGCCGAAGCAGGCTACATCACCCGCTGGCTGCCCAGCTCTGGCCTGGGCCACGGCCTGCGCATCACCATCGGCACGGATGAACAGATGGCCGCGATTGCGGCGATCCTGCGCGATCTGGCGAAGCAGGCGCAATGACGTTTCGTTCCGTCGCCATCATCGGCCTGGGCTTGCTGGGCGGTTCGGTCGGCCTCGCGCTGAAGGAACACTTGCCGCAGGTTGCCACTACCGGGTTTGACGCCGACCCCGCCACCCGCGCCCGGGCTGCCGAACGCGGCCTGGTCGGCTCGGTTTGCGAAAGCGCCGCGCAGGCCGTGGCAGACGCCGATCTGGTGATCCTCTGCGTGCCCGTCGGTGCCATGGCAGCCGCCGCGCGCGACATTGCCGGAAGCCTGAAAGCGGGCGCCGTGGTCAGCGACGTCGGCTCGTCCAAGCAGTTCGTGGCCGATGCCCTTGCCGCCGCCCTGCCCGGCGTGGCGATCATTCCGGCGCACCCGGTTGCCGGGACCGAGCGGTCCGGCCCGGACGCGGGCTTTGCCTCGCTGTTCCACAACCGCTGGTGCATCATCACCCCGCCCGAAGGTGCCGACCAGGCGCAGGTCGAGGCGCTGTCCGCGCTGTGGCAGGCCCTGGGTGCCAAGGTCGAAATCATGGACGCGCGGCACCATGATATGGTGCTGGCCGTCACCAGCCACCTGCCGCACCTGATCGCCTATACCATCGTCGGCACCGCTTCCGACCTGGAAGGCGTGACCGAAAGCGAAGTGATCAAGTATTCGGCGGGCGGCTTCCGCGACTTTACCCGCATTGCCGCGTCCGATCCGACCATGTGGCGCGACGTGTTCCTGTCCAACAAGGACGCCGTGCTGGACATGCTGCAACGCTTCACCGAAGACCTGACTGCGCTGCAACGCGCGATCCGCGTCGGCGACGGGCAGCAATTGTTCGACCACTTCACCCGCACCCGCGCCATCCGCCGCTCGATCATCGAGGAAGGCCAGGACGACGCCCGGCCCGACTTCGGCCGCAGCGATCACGGTTGAGCTGAGGCAACACCCTTCGACAAGCTCAGGGTGAGCGGTACTTGATACTCAAACCCCGCCCAGGCTGAGCCTGTCGAAGCCGGATTGGCCAAGCTAGGACAGCAGGAAAACCCCCGCCACCACCCACATCACCAGGGTGGAAATCCAGCCGCCGATCTCCAGCCGCCCGCCGATCCGGTACTTGCCCATCACCTTGCGGTTGCGGGCGATCAGCATGGTCACGACCATCAGCGGCGGGGCGAGCAGGCCGTTGACCACGGCAGCCCAGTAAAGCGCCTTCATCGAATCAACCTGCGCCAGGTTCAGCGCCAGTCCTCCCAGCACGGCGGCGACAATTGCGCCGTAAAACGCCTTGGCCTCGCGCGGTTTGCGGTCCAGCCCTTCGGTCCAGCCGAAGGCCTCGCTCACCGCATAGGCCGCGCTGCCGGCCAGGACCGGTATGGCGAGCAGGCCGGTGCCGATGATCCCGATGGCGAACAGGGCGAAGGCAAAGTCCCCGGCAATCGGGCGCAGTGCCTCGGCCGCCTGGGCCGCGCTTTCGATATTGCGTATTCCATTCGCGTGGAGAGTCGCTGCGGTCGCAATCACGATGAACAGCGCGACCAGATGGGAAAAGCCCATGCCCACCAGCGTATCGGTGCGGATGCGCTTCAGCTCGATGCCCGCGCGGCGGTGGCTGATGTAAAGCGGCTTCACATGGCGGCGGTGCTGTTCCTCCACCTCCTGCCCGGCCTGCCAGAAAAACAGGTAGGGGCTGATCGTCGTGCCAAAGATCGCCACCAGGGCCATGGCGTGGTCGCGGTCAAAGGTGAAGCTGGGGATCAGCACCCCGCGCAGCGCCTGGTCCCAAGGCACGTCGACCACGAACAGCACGCCGACATAGGCGAACAGGGATAGCGTCGCCCACTTCAGGATGCGGGCATATTGCGCATAGCTGAGGAACACTTCCAGCAGCACGCTGAGCAGGGCAAAGCCCGCCGTATAGAGCAGGACCGGCCCCGGAATGACCAGCGCCAGAACCGCGCCCATCGCGCCCAGGTCCGCACCCAGGTTGATGACGTTCGCTACCAGCAAGAGCAGGACCACCACGCGCAGCAGCCACGGCGAATAGTGCTGGCGCAGGTTCTGGGCGATGCCCTTGCCGGTCGTCGCACCGATCCGCGCGCAGATCGCCTGGATCGAGGCGAGCAGCGGGTATCCGAAGAACAGGGTCCACGACAGGCCAAAGCCGAACTGCGCGCCGACCTGGCTATAGGTGCCGACGCCGCTGGGATCGTCGTCTGCCGCGCCGGTAACCAGCCCCGGCCCCAGCACCTCTCCGGGTGAACGCCGCTCGTCCGCCTTGCTCACAAAGTCGCTTCGGGATTGAGCGCGTTGATCGCGGTGCGCACGCGCTGTTCCAGCTCGTCACGCGGCAGGCCCGGCGGCACGACTTCGACGACGCGGTAAGTGATGACCCCCGGCAGCTTCCACCAGCGGTGATAGAGCGGCCCCGAATCGACCGCGATGGCCACCACCGGCAGGCCGAGCAGCTTGTAGATCCCGGCGAAACCCGCCTGAAGCTGGGGCGCCGTGCCGTGGGGAACGCGGGTTCCTTCGGGGAAAATGACCAGCGGTCGCCCTTCCTCGCCGCTCAGCCGCTTGGCCGCGGCCATCATGTGCCGCAGCGCCTTGGCCCCCTGGTCGCGCTGTACCTCGACCAGGCCATAGCGGTCGCCGACCAGGCCCCACAGCGGAATGCGCATCAGTTCCGCCTTGGCGAAGACGCCGGGCCGCTTCAGCAGGCGCGCCAGGTCAATCGCTTCGAAAAAGCTCTCGTGCTTGATCGCGACAAAGACCCGGCCATCGGGAATCTCGCCCTCCAGCCGCACCTTCTCCCCCAGCAGCACGCGCATGCACAGCCGGTGCCAGCGCGCCCATTGATCGACCGTGCGGCGAAACGGCTCGCGCCCGAAGGGCAGGGCCGCCAGACAGGCCAGCACCACGAACAGGCTGCCCAGGTAAAACACGATGTAGAACGCGATCGAGCGCGGAATGGCGAGAAAGCGAGTCATTGCCAGCCTCGTAGCGGGCGAAGGGCCTGCCGCGCCAGCATCTTGTGATATTCCAGGAACAGCATTTTCATGCTCGGCTTGGTCGGCACGGCATCGGGCACGATTTCCACCCCCTGCGGGCTGACCCGCTTCAGTTCGGCCACGGCGCGGCGCATGTGCCAGTCGCTGGTGACCAGTCGCACGGACTTCAGCTTTTGCGCCCGTATCCAGGCCGCTGCTTCCCTGGCATTGCTGGTCGTATCGGTCGCAGCAAAGCCCAGGGTGACGCAGCAGGCCATCTGCAGGCTGCCGATATGGTATTCGATGGCGAATTCGTGCGGTTTGACGTCGCGGTCCACGCCAGACACGAACAGGCGGGGTGCCCAGCCGCTGCGAAGCGCCTCAAGCCCCCGGTCGATCCGCCCTTTCCCGCCGGTCAGGACGATGACGCCGTCGGTCTTTTCCTCCCCCGCAGGCAGCGGCAGGGCCACGGCAAACCACATGAACCCCAGGGCCCAGAGCAAGGTGACAGCGCCGACGATCCGCCCCAGCATGGCCTAAAGCATCTTCTTCAAGGCGCGCATGACAGTAAGGCGCGCGGTGATGATGGCAAGGACCACGCCGCCAATCGGCACCAGAGCCAGCAGCACCCAGTCCAGCGGGCCGAGCGATCCGGTGGAAACCAGTCCCGCGCCCAGTCCTTCCAGTCGCTGCCCCAGCAGCAGGACCACGAACAGCCCCATGCCCAGGCCCAACGCGCCGCCGCCAGCCGCGTCAAAGCCGATGGAGCGCTGGAATATCCGCGCGATCTGGGAATCGGTCCCGCCCAGCAAGTGCACGATCTCGATTGTCTCGCGGTTGGTGCCCAGCGCTGTCCGCACCGCCAGCAGCACCGCCGCCGCCAGGGCGCAGCCCAGCAAGGCAACCAGCGCAATCGCCAGCAATCGGAGCGAGTCAATCGCGCTGAATACCGGTTTCAGCCAGGTCGACTGTGCATCGACCCGCGCCGCGGGGGCCACTTGCCGGACCTTGTGCCGCATCTGCCCCAGCTTTTCCCCGCTGATCGGATCGCGCAGCCGCACGTCGACCAGGGCCGGCACCGGAATTTGCTCATCCCCGATCCGCACGCCCAGCCAGGGTTCGATCAGCCGCTGGATCTCGTCCTGCGAAACGATATGGACCTCCAGCACGCCCGGCGTGGCCTGCAGCACCCGCGCCGCCTCGCGCGCCTGCCGGTCGCGCTCGACCGGGTTCGCTTCGACCACCTGGACCGTCGCCCCGCCCGACAGGGTATCGGCGGCGTTGCGGGCGGTGTTCGACAGCGCCAGTCCCGCCGCAGCGGCAATCACCGTCAGCGCGACCATGATGGCAATGACCCAGGGCATCGGCCCGGACAGCCGCCCCTGCTGGACCAGCTCTGCTCCGCCCGCGCCGGAAATCGAGCGCAGCCGCTTCGACATGGAGCCGGGCAGAACGGACTGAAGCGGCGCGTTCACGGCTCCCCCCTCGCGCCAAAGCCCGCGTGCGGGCGTGGCGGATAGCGCAGCGCGCCGGTGGGATCGGACAGCTTGCCCTTGTCCAGCCGCATGATCAGCGATTCGGGCACTTTCTTCAGCAAGTGCAGATCGTGAGTCGCCACGACCACCGTGGTGCCCATGCGGTTGAGCGCTTCGAACAGGCGCAGCAGCTTGATCGCCATTTCGGGATCGACGTTGCCGGTCGGCTCGTCCGCAATCAGCATTTCGGGCCGCCCGATCACCGCCCGCGCGATTGCGACGCGCTGCTGCTCCCCGCCAGAAAGCTGGGCCGGAAAGGCGTGCATCCGTTCGCCCAGCTTCACCCAGTCCAGCATGTCGGCCACGGGCTTGGCCAGGTCCTTCTCGGCCACGCCGGCAACCCGCAGCGGCAGGGCGACATTGTCATAGGCGGACAGGTGCGGGACCAGGCGGAAGTCCTGGAAAACCACGCCCAGCCGCCGCCGCAGGGCGGGCAGCCGATCGCGCGGCAGCGTGATCGCATCGGTCCCGAACATGCGGATCATGCCGCGCGAAGGACGCTGCGCCAGGTAAAGCAGTTTCAGAAGCGAGGTTTTCCCCGCCCCGCTCGCCCCCGTCAGAAAGTAGAAGCTGCCCGGAAACAGCGTGAACGACACGTCGCTCAGCACTTCGCGGTCCGCGCCATAGCGCAGCCCGACGTTGTCGAACTGGACAATCTCCCCTTCGGCGGTGCTGGTCATGGATCTGGGGCTGTCCGATGGCTGGCTGCGTTCGCCCGGGGCTATAGCGGCCAATCCATGTGGAAAAAAGGGAATTGGCACCAAACTATCCCCGGCTGATGCTTGCGGGAAGGCGCCCGGCCATGTTTAACCGGGGAACCATGATTATTGCCTGCCCCGCCTGTAACACCCGCTATGTCGTTCCCGACACGGCGATCGGCGTGGAAGGCCGCACCGTGCGCTGCGCCAAGTGCCGCCATTCATGGTTCCAGGAAGGACCGGCGCTGGACCCGGCCGCCGCGCCCCAGCCCGCGCCAGTGGCCCCGGCTCCCCCGCCGCCGCCGCCTCCTCCTGCGCCTCCGCCCCCTGTGGCCGAGCCAGCCGCCCAGCCCGCCTGGGATGAACCCGCACCTATTCCTGCCCCGGCCAGACCGGAGGCGGACTTTGCCGCGCCAGCGCCTGCGCCGGAACCCGAACCCGAACCTGCGGCCCCGCTGCCGCCGGTCTATTCGGACGATCTGGTCGCCCCGCCCCCACCCGCGGCCTATTACGACGAGACGCAGTCGCAGTTCGATCACGAACCGCCCTTCCGCCCGCGCCGCAATCCGGCGCGGATGTGGACGATTGCCGCCGCCCTGTTCGCAGTCGTCGCGCTGGGAACAGTCGCTGCTGTCGCCTGGTACGGCCTGCCCAGCTGGGTTCCCTTTGCCCAGCCGATGTTCGCCGACGAAAAGCCGGGGCTGAAGCTTAACTTCCCTCCAGATCAGCAAGGCATGCGCGAGCTGGAGGATCGCTCGTGGTTCTTCGAAGCGAACGGCGCGATTTCCAACGTATCGCAAACCGCGCAGTCGGTTCCGACGATCCTGGTCGTCCTGCGCGATGCGCGCGGCCGCGTGGTCTATACGGGCGAGATCACCCCGCCCAAGCGGACTCTGGCTCCGGGAGAAACCATGTCGATCAGCCAGGCGCTGGTTCCGGTTCCGCGCGGCGCGGTGAAGGCGGATTACGGCTGGAAACCGGGCCGCTGACAGACACTCCACACTGTCATGTAATTGATTAGAGTTTCAATATCTTGTTCTGGAGTTTTAACACCTAAGATTGTCAAAGATGGACCCTACCTCTTCTCCAAGCATCTGGATCGCCCTTGCCATTCGCCGAGTTACCCCTAGCAACCGAGCAAGCTCCTCATCTGAGCTTACCGCCGCCCCAAGCGCGATCGCACTAAGGTCCTCCGCCATCATCCCGATGCGGGTAAGCAGGGCGACTACCTGCTCTCTCGTTTCCTCATCCATGCCCGCGTTGGAGCCATACCGCTTCACACCAGTCCAGCTGCAGCTTTTTGGCGCTGCATGCACATTCCACTCGACTTCAGCCGCGGCTGGAGCGAGTGGAGCGCGGTGAGCTTGCGGTGCCGAAGATATGGCGCTGATTACCCCGACCAGCGCGACTGGCGGGGCTTGAGGTGGTGCAGCGGCATGGCGCCGCTGATGGAGACCACCCCTTGGATCAGTTCGAATTAAATCAGTTAGATAGAAAGCTTCCGAGCAAAGCCACCGTAGTCCGCGCTCTACTTCGCTTAGAAGGCGGCGCCACGCTCAATGAGATCATGAACGCGACCGGGTGGAAGGCCTGCTCCTGCAGGTCCTTCCTGACCTCGCAGCGCAAACATCGCCGCTACAAGCTCACGCGGCACAAGGTTGATGGCATCAGCCGTTACACTCTCGAGGTGCTGCGATGAGCGATGTTGAAGCAGAGCTCGCCACCATCCCTAAAATGAGCGCGTCCGAGCTCGCCGATCGCTGGCAAGCACTCGGTCGAGGAGCCGCACCGCGCGTGCCACTGCGCGTGCTGCAGCGCATCTATGCCCAACTGCTGCAAGAGCAGGCACTGGGCGGACTGTCTGCCAAAGCGCGGGAGGAACTCACGGCGGTCGCAGCCAAAACAGGGAAGAGCAAAGCACCTGCACCGCCACCACCGCGTCAGGTCATGCTCACGGCGGGCACGCGGCTGGTGCGCGAGTGGAACGGCCGCACCATCAGCGTTGATGTACAGGGTCAGAGCTACATCTGGAACGACCAGCACTATGGCTCGCTGAGCGAGATCGCGCGCGCGGTCACCGGCACGCGCTGGTCAGGTCCGCGGTTCTTTGGAGTGGCGGGCCGTGGCTGAGAAGATCCAACGCTGCGCGGTCTATACCCGCAAGTCGACCGAGGATGGGCTGGAGAAGGAGTTCAACAGCCTCGATGCCCAGTATGAGGCATGTGCTGCCTATGCGCTCAGCCAAAAGCATGAGGGCTGGGAACTAGTTTCTGAGCGCTATGACGATGGCGGCTTCTCGGGCGGCAATATGGACCGACCCGGCCTCAAGCGGCTGATGGCTGATGTCGCAGCGGGCAAGGTCGACATCATCCTCGTCTACAAGATCGACCGCCTGACCCGCAGCCTCGCGGACTTTGCGAAGATCGTAGACGTACTCGACACCGCAAAGGCGAGCTTTGTCTCGATCACCCAATCGTTCAACACCACGACCAGCATGGGGAGACTGACGCTCAACATGCTGCTCTCCTTCGCCCAGTTCGAGCGCGAGGTCACCGGCGAACGCATCCGCGACAAGATCGCTGCATCCAAGCGCAAGGGCATGTGGATGGGTGGCCCCTTGCCCTTGGGCTATGATGTCGAGAACCGGCGGCTGATCGTAAATGCGAAGGAAGCCGAACTCGTCCGGCAGATCTACCAGCGTTACCTTGAACTGGGCTCGGTGGTTGAGCTGGCTGATGATCTCAATGCCAAAGGCTTCAAGACCAAGGTCCAGCAAAAAGTCAGCGGTCCCCACCGAGGTGGCTGCACTTTCCGCAGAGGAACGCTCTACCATCTGCTCTCCAACCCGATCTATCGGGGTAAGATCGTCCATAAGGGTGAGGTCTATACAGGGGAACACGAAGCAATCGTGCCCGAAGACCTGTTCCAGGCAGTCCAGGACAAACTCAAGGCCAATGCCTCGGGCATCTCGCGGCGGCTAAGAGGGCAGCAGCCGAGCTTGCTGACTGGCATCCTGTCGGACAGCGCTGGCCGCGCGATGACCCCAAGCCATGCCTCTAAGGGCAAGGCACAGCGCTATCGCTACTATGTCACCCGGCTTGACCAAGCCAAAGACCAGCCTGCCTACCGCGTGTCAGCGCATGATCTCGAGCAGATCGTCACTACGAAGCTGGCGGCTTACTTCGCAGCACCCAGCAACATCGCGGGCCTCACCCCAGCTGACATTGAAGCGCACACCTTGCATCACGCACTGGGCAAAGCCGACATCACCGCGGCCACGCTGCGCAGTGGGACAGCCAAGGCCAAGCACGCGATCATCACCGCAGTGCTGAGGCAGGCGACGCTATACGAGGATCGCGTCGAGCTAACCCTGAGCCTTGCTGGCTTGGCAGACACGCTTGCACTTCCGCTCGATCCATCCTTGCCCTCCATCATGCTAAGCGTGCCTGCCCAGCGCCAGCGGCGTGGACATCAGATCCGCTTGATGATCGCAGGCGAAGGGATGTCGATTGAGCCAGTCACTCCGCCTAAGCCTGCCCGCGATGACAAGCTGATCGCTCTGCTCGCCGAAGCGCATGCTGCGCGGCAGCTGGTGCTGGATCATCCGGAGACCGCGCTGGCGGAGCTAGCTAGGCAGCAGGGCAAGTGCCGTAAGCATCTTTGCCAGCTGATCGAGCTATCCTGCCTGGCACCAGGCATCGTCGAAGCGATCATGGCAGGTAAGCAGCCAGTAGCGCTGAGCACCGCCAAACTGCGCAGCAGTTCTTTGCCGCTATCCTGGAATGAGCAGCGTGCGCTGCTGCTGGAAGACTAAGTCAATGGGGGGCGCGGATCAGATCAGCCGCTTCCACGCCCAAGGGCGCAGCAAGCTTGACCAGCACTTCAATCGTCGGATTGCGCGCTCCGCGCTCAATGTCGCTGATGTAGGTGCGGTGGATCCCAGCCTCGAAGGCATAGTCCTCCTGACTCCAGCCCTTGGCCGTGCGCAGGCGCTTCAGATTGGCGCCAAGGATCTTGCGAATGTCCACCTGCCTTCAATCGCCCGCCTGTCGACGATCAATCTACAGACCATGAGTGACAAACAACTTGACTGCACGCTTGTTCCGGGCATGTCCTTTGTCACTTATTGGAGACATTAGAAGGAGAACCCATGAACTACCGTTTGATTATAATCCCGCTGCTCCTTGCCGGTACTGCAGCCTGTAATTCGGGGCCGAAAACGCCAGAGGACAAGAAAAGCTGGGCGATTGCTGATGTGCAGATTGCCGTTAAGAGCAGGCTGCGCGATCCAGACAGCGCCCAGTTCAGCAACGTTCACGCAATCACCTATGACGGCCAGAACATTGTGTGCGGTTACGTCAATGCAACCAACGGCTTTGGTGGCAAGAGCGGCCAGCAGCGCTTTGTTGGCGCAGGTTCTGCGGTCTTCCTTGAAGAAGACGGCGCTGACGCGGTGAACGAAGCTTGGTCCAAGTTCGGTTGTTAGATCTTGGCGCCAAACGAACCTTTCTCTTCAAAGAAGCCAAGAAGGAGCCCGTTATCACGATCAAGACAAGCCTAACCCATCCACTGCAGATTGCCGAGGTGCCTGCGGCAAGTGGCACCATTGGGATTACCTTCTGCCCTGGTAAGCAGCAGCGTTCGGCATTTTCAGGACAGTGGCGCCGGGATCTTACTATCGATCTCGACGTGATCCGTGACTGGGGCGCAGCTGCGGTGGTTACGCTGGTTGAGGACCACGAACTGGTCAGCCTCAAGGTTCAGCATCTTGGAACCGCAGTTCGGTCCCGGCACATGGCTTGGCACCACTTGCCGATCCGGGATGTCTCCGTGCCTTGTGCGCGGTTTGAAGCACATTGGCAGGAACGGGGGGAAGCCTTGCGCAGTCTGCTGCGCCATGGGTTTAAGGTGCTGGTCCACTGCAAGGGCGGTCTGGGCCGCGCTGGGACGATTGCGGCGCGTTTGCTGGCGGAGCTCGGAGCAGAGCCAGCCGAAGCGGTCAGCATGGTCCGCAGGGTTCGGCCTGGTGCAATTGAGACAGAGGCGCAGCGCAGGCATGTGCTCAAAGCGACGCCAGTGCCGGAGAAACAGCCGGACACTTCGGTTGAAGCGATCCGCGACCGTGCGGTTGGTGCGCTGCTTGGGCTTGCTGTGGGCGATGCACTGGGCACCACGCTCGAGTTCAGAAGGCGCGATACCTATCCGCTGCTTACTGACATGATCGGAGGCGGACCGTTTGGGCTCAAGCTGGGTGAATGGACCGATGATACCGCGATGGCCTTGGCACTGGGCGACAGTTTGGCCGCCTGCGGAGAGCTCGACGAGCACGATCTCATGCAGCGGTTTCTCTCCTGGTATGAACAGGGCACCTACTCCTGCACGGGGACCTGCTTCGACATAGGGATTACCACCCGGCAGGCGCTGATGCGGTTCAAGGCGAGCGGGGATCCGATTGCTGGATCAACCGACCCCAACACTGCCGGCAATGGCAGTCTGATGCGGCTTGCGCCGGTGGCGATCCGGTTCCACCGGGACCGGGTGAAGCTGCGGGATGCGGCGGCGCGGCAAAGTAGGACTACGCACGCTGCAGCTGAAGCGGTCGACGCCTGCGTTGTTTATGCCGAGATGCTCGCTGATGCGATTGAAGGGCGGCATGCTAGCGAAGTGCTGCACGGGCACTCGGCAGACTGGGCTGGCGCGATTGCTAAGATCACTGCGGGCTCATGGCGCGGAAAGTCCAGGCACCAGATCCGTGCTTCGGGCTATGTCGCTCATAGCCTCGAAGCATCGCTGTGGAGTGTTGCTCGAAGCAACACTTTTGCAGAAGCGGTGCTCCTTGCCGCAAACCTTGGCGAAGATGCCGACACCACCGCTGCGATTACGGGGCAACTGGCTGGTGCACTGCACGGTGCGTCGAATATTCCCCAGACTTGGTTGTATCGGCTCGCCTGGAGGGCGCGAATTGCAGGAATGGCTGATGAACTTATGAGCTTAACCCGCACCCAGTTGATCATTGGCTAGACCTCTGCTCGAGGACTTTTTTAGGCTCTGTTGGCCACATGCCGCGACCGTATAAATGGCGTGCGGCTATCTCTCTCGTCGGAGCAGCAAATCCGAACAACTTCCGCTGAAGCGACCAATCCAAAGGAAGGCTTGCTTTCAGTAGACTGTCTCGCGTCAGCCCGACAGGCTGTGTGCCATCGAGAATTGCGGTGACGATGTCGGGTGCAAGATAATTTAGCCGGATCAGACGGGAAAAGTGGCCTGGCTTACAGCGCAATTCTGCAGCCAAACTCGTAATGGTTCTCTCGCGGTTTTCATCGACTAATCGCTGAGCTTGTCGCGCCCGGCCCATCAATTTGAGCAAGGCTTTGTCAGGGGCAGACCGACTTTGCGGATCGCGCGGGTGCAAGTGAACAGTTGTCCAACGTTCGGCCGATAGCGCGCACGCAGGAACCTCGATCGTCGACCGCGCATCACTGCAAGGCCAGTCAGTTGGTCTTCCCTGAAAGGCAGTGCCCCCCTCCCACAGGAGGAAGCGGTGGACTTCGATAAGACGAAATTCGAGCGATATCTTATCTTCGCTTAGCTCGATCCGGACCAAGAGCGCAGCAAACAGTTCACACATCTGCTCGGCTGGAGTGGTTTCCAAGCGCTCGGCTGCTGACGCGCCAAGCTGAGCAAGCTTTTCGAGTTCATCACCATAAACACCAAAGCGTTTTAGTGCAGTGCGTAATTTTTTCCGGTCGCTGAGAAAGTCTGAGACAGCAGCGATCACCAAACTTTCGAGATGGTCGGCACGGCTACGATATGCGCGCCGGTATTCACGTTGCGACCAGATCGCGTTGCTTGAAGCGTAATTGAAATTAGCCTTTCCGCGATGCCAATCGACATCAAGCAACATGTGCCGCCCCAAGTCATCCCAGAGTAATCCAGCAAGAAAATGATTAGTGCTCTTGGCATGAGGAGGCCGCTTTGTTCGCTCTGCACTGATTGCTTGAGCAGCTTGCCAGGTTTCGTTTGTAATCAGCGGCTGATGCCGGCCTGCATAAGTTCTATCGTGTCCTTGAATTTCGCCGACATAGATTGGACTTCGGATTATCTGGTAAACCGTTGAAGGATTCAAAGGAGTACCGCCGCGAGGCACTCCCCGCTTCGAGTACTTGATCGAACTGCATAATCCGGCTTCTCGTACGGCCGTCATCACCGTGGTATATCTTTTTGTCCTTAGAAATTCTTCGAAGATGAAGCGGACAATCGCTGCTTCACTCTCGTCGATCTCAAGCCCGTCTTCAGTTGCGACATAACCGAATGGCGGCAGCCCACCGTGCACCTTTCCGTGCCTTTTACGCGTGCGAATGCTGTCCCGCACCCTTTCGGCAATGAGTTCGCGCTCAAATTGCGAAAAAGTGAGGAGGACGTTCAAAATCATCCGGCCCATGCTGTCAGAAGTATCAAAAGCCTGCGAAACCGAGACCAACGCTACCCCGCGTCGATCAAAAATCTCAATGAGCCGAACAAAATCGAGCAAGCTCCGGGTGAGCCGATCAATCTTGTAAATTACAACAGTGTCCACACTTCCAGCTTCTATGTCCCGCATCAGGTTGGAAAGTGCAGGCCGTTCAAGGTGACTGCCCGAATGTCCACCATCGTCATAACCGTGGGGCAATTCGATCCAGCCTCGGTATTGTTGACTAGTCACGTACGCGCTGCAAATCTCTCGCTGTGTTGTCAGCGAGTTTACGTCGCGCTCTAACAGGTGGTTTGTGCTCTTGCGGGTATAGATGGCGCAGCGCTTTAGCGGTGAAGTACGGTCATTTGGCATCTGGTGCCTCCTGCAATTGAAACAGGAGTACAACAAACCTGGTCGGTAATTGGATCACCGCCCATGTGAATGGTGTTTCAAGCCGCCGCTTTGGTCAGCGTTTGCAAGCACAGTTGTCGGTAAAATCTCTAGATGGCAGGTAAAAACAATGTCCGAACTCAATCTGCAGGCAACAATCCGCAAAGCACTTCGAGACCGAAAGCGCTGCCGGGACTGGTTGATGCCACATATGGCGCTGGGTAAACTGAAGGCATTCACGAAAAAACACTATCACCAGCTTGCTCTCGCTGAACTCGGACCGATATCAAGGGCCGCCTTTGATGATGGTTGGATATGGGCAATCGAGGATAGCCAGCGGCCAGACTGGTATAACCCAAAGCGGAGAAGCAAATTACTCCGATACACCCGGCTTTGACTGCGAGCACCCGCTGGCTGGAGACTGACTTCGAAAAGCCCCCTCCGCAGCAGTGCCTCTGTCGGTCTCCAGACCAAATCAGTTTGTTGAAGATCAGCAGAAACGCGCCATTGTAGGCTCATCTCATGGTCAAAATCACTGGAGATCAGTCCCCCTGTGGACTGAATGGTGCGGTCGAGAAGACTCGAACTTCCACGGGCTTTCGCCCACAACGACCTCAACGTTGCGCGTCTACCAATTCCGCCACGACCGCTAAATCATCGGGGTGCCGGTGGCGCCCCGGGGGGGTAGGAGCGGGCCATTAGCAAAGGGCGCGAACGGCTGCAAGCGCGGAAAATGGAAGTTGTGAATCAGAAGAGCCGTCCGATCCATCTCCGGCAGCCACTCCCTAAGCTAGGTTCTCAGTTTTCAAATCGCGCGGCCTGTCTTCCCACCCAAATGCATTCTAGAATGACGCGAAACTTAACCTCGAAGAACGTTCGGTCCATTCGAATCAGTGGGGTGGATAAATCAATCTTCGGAATGTTTATGCGTTGGCCTTATCCAAATCCCTGCGCCTTGAGTTCTTTGATGCGCTCCTCGATCAAGAGTTGTTCTACCCTCCTCTCGATCGTCTCATCCCCGATCTTGAGGTGGACGTCGACGATCTGATCGACGGCGCCTTGACGCGGCGACTGGCGCTCGAGCCTGGTATGAAACTGATGGATCTTGATCAGTTCACGCTGGGCTTCGATATCGCCCTTGGCGGCATCAAGCGTGATCCGTTCCGCCATGATCTCCAGCCGGCTCATCCGCTTGCGTTTGCCATCGATCATGACTGTCTGACGCCTCATCAGCGCCGCATCGACCGCTTCGCCAAGATTGCTGGGCGGGACCTTGCGCCTGGCGCCCTTGGGGTTACCCGACTGACCAGGCTTGAACCGGGTGGCAACCGGAGGCTTGCCGTAGCCGACCTCGTAGTCGCCCTTGTTGCTGCCCTTGCTCATTGGCCGTCCTCCTCGCCGAGAGAGGCAAGGCGCTCCGCGGCAACTTCTTCGGAAGGCTGCCCGGTGGCTTGCAACAGGGCCTCCTTGCCGGTGAGCTGCTCATAGCGCTGGACGATCACATCACAGTAACGCGGATCGTATTCGATCAGGCGGGCCTTGCGCCCAGTCTTGTGGGCGGCTGCCAGGGTACTGCCCGATCCGGCGAAGCAGTCGAGGACAATATCACCGCGCTTCGAGCAATCGAGGAGCGCGTCCTTGATCATGGCGACCGGCTTGACCGTCGGATGTAGCACGAGGTCACTGGTGCGCCCGCTGCTGCTAAAGCCGTTGGCACCGGCATAGTCCCAGACATTGGTGCGGTAGCGCCCGCCCCCGCCCAGACCAAAGTTGTTGATGTGCGGCGCGCTGCCGACCTTGAACACGAATACCAGTTCATGCTGCGAGCGGTAGAAGCTGCCCTGCCCGCCAATCCCCTTGTTCCAGACGCACAAGTTCTTGAGCTCACTGAACACCCGCTCACCGGCAAGCTGCACTTCCATCATGTGCCGCCAGTCCATGCAGACATAGGCAATGGCGCCGTCCAGGCAGCGGCTCGCCGCTGCGCCTAGCGTTTCTTCCAGAAACTGGGTGAACTCCTCCCGGTTCATCTCGCCAGTCGCCATGGCAAAGTCGCCGTGCCGCACTTCGCCCCGGCCAGAGACATTGCGGGCAATGGGGACGTTGTAAGGGGGATCAGTAAAGATCAGACCCACCTCCTCATTGCCCAGCAGGGCATCGTAAACCTCCACGCTGCGGGCATCGCCGCAGATCAGCCGGTGAGGCCCAAGCAGCCAGATATCACCGGGCCGGGTGACCGCCACGGCATCGAGCGGCGGGACTGCATCCTCCTCTTCGTCCGCCGTCTGCGGATCAGCCTCAGCCGCCTCACCGAGGATGATTTCGACCTCGCTCGCCTCAAAGCCAATTACGGAAAGGTCAAAGTTCAGCTCGATCAAGCCGCCCAGTTCGATGGCGAGCAGCTCCTTGTCCCAGCCCGCCTGCAAGGCGAGCTGGTTATCAGCCAGGACATAGGCGCGCCGCTCGGTCTCATCGAGATGAGCCAGGCGAATGACCGGCACACGCTCGAGCCCGAGCTGCCTTGCGGCAAGCAGCCGCCCTGCACCGGCAATGATCTCAAGATCATCGCTGACCAGCAGCGGCGAGGTAAATCCGAAGCGCTGAATGCTGGCAGCAATCTGCTGGATCTGCTGCTTGGAATGGGTCCGGGGGTTACCCGGGTACGGGCGCAACTTGTCGAGCACGACTTGCTCGACACGCGGATCGGTTAAAATCCTCATGGGAAGAGCTCACATTTGTGAGAGCTTGGGGGCGAGGCCCCAGCTTTCTGCCCGTGAGTTCGCTCGTTAGCTCACACGGCACTCTTGCCTGCTGCGATCATGGAATAAGGCGCCGCAGCCTTTGGGAGTGGGGTCAATTTGCCATCGCCAAATCGGGCTGACAAGAGAGATTTTGCAATCCGATCAATAGTATCAAGAATGTGATACTCGCCCCAGCCAGATCCGCAAACGGGATAGAACATCCCCTCACCGCAAAACGCGTTTTCCTCTCCCTGCTCATTCCCTGCAAATTCCCTGCTCTGCGCACGGGAATTGCTGTGCCTCGGCCAAGCTGGAACCGCAGAAATCTGTCCATTCTGGGGTGTATCCAACTGCGGGCCGGTGTCAGATTTCAAATTGCAGGGAATTTCCTGGAGACGATCTTGCTCTGGACTGCACCGCGCACCATTGAGTCCGAACAGGGACACAATCTCCAACAATTTGACATAACACCACGCCCAAAAGGGCGCAGTTCTGCGGATTTTCATAGCTGAAGATTGGGCTGGAGACAGGTGGAGCTGCAGTGCAGTTGTAGGCGAAATCGCGGCTAGTCTCCAAAGACATATTCTGCTCCGAGGCGGCTCCTGCCAACATAGCGGTGGTTTAGGTACTTTGCACTCACGTTTGCTAGAAACGAAAGCTTCAAGGAGCACTATTCAATTTGGAGATATAATGAGTCCAATCTTCAAAATGTCATGATAAAAGTGGGCGAGCTGCGGTGCGGGCGGCGTTATTTCTTCGGGAAGGCACACAATGTCGGCATCGGCCATTGCGGCGCCATCGGTAAGCACTGTCGCGCTCTCATTGCGTCTCCTCACGGTCGCGACCGCGGCCGAAGCGCTCAAGCCGGAACATGGCCTTAGTCACATTCCCAGCACCGTGGGTGAACTTTGGATTAGCCAGACGCGGCCGAATTCTCCGGGCTGGGTGACTTTCTTAGGTGGGTTGGCGCCGGACGTTGTCGGAATGCTGCGCACCCAATCCTGCTCAGCCGTGCTTTTCGTGGAGGTTACCAAGCCGGCCAAGCGTTTGTTCGCAATCTGCTTCGGACAGGGGCACCATTCCCTCGCCGACGGCGCGGTAGAGCGCGGATTTGGGCTCAAGGTTACGCTGAGCCAGGTGGCGCGCGACCAGCTTAGGACGATCGACAGTGCGGCTTTAGATTCGACGGTTATGCAGCGCCGCACCCAAGCAAGCCGCAACGCTGACCTGGTTGCCTTTGAGATCGACACCAACCGTGAGCTGGTCCGCCTCGCCTCGGGCGTCCCCAAATCGGGCGACTTTGCGAAGGCTCTTTCAGGTCGCGATGCGCTCGCTACCCGCGCACAGATTGCGCCGGGCAACATCGTCGCTTATTGCGAGCGCGCCCTGGCGATCTACCAAACCAAGGCCTATCGCCGCGACTTTCCCTTCGTCGACCATGTTGAGCTAGTCACCGACCGGACTAGGTGCGCCGAGCTCGACGCCTTGGCTTATGCACAACTGGCTGCGTTGGTCGCGGGCGGAGCCTCGGACCTTCACCTTACCATTCCCGATATCCTCTCCCCAGGCAAAGAAGTCGAGATCGGCTATTTCGGCGCAGGCTTTGCCAAAGGCCGCAAGCCCGCCTTTGCGGAACTCGCCATTGAAGACTATGTCGCCGAGCTCCAGCGCGGCGACTTTGCCTCGATCAATGGTATGGCTGAGATCAAGGCCTCGCATGAGATCTGCGTGATGACAGACGGGCAAGCCGACCGCACCCACCGGCGCAAGGTTTACTCGTGCATAGTCTATGAGGCACATCACAAAGGTGAGGTCTACATCCTGTTTGACGGGCAATGGTATCTGGTCGACCGCGGCTTCTATGGCGAGATCGACAAGGCGTATAAGGGGCTTCTCGCACGGCCGTTCGAAATGCAGACCACCGCCGTGAATGAGCGGGACTTTATTGCACAGCTTCAGAGCCGGTCCGATCTGTTATGCCTCGACCAGACCCGCACCAATCCCGCTGGCGCTAAGATTGCCAATATCGAGCCTTGCGACTTTCTGTCTATGAGCCGGCAGATCATCCACCTCAAGGACGGCCACGCCTCCGCCCCACTGAGCCACCTGTGGAATCAAGGTCTAGTCTCGGCTGAAAGCTTCGTTTCTGATGCCAAGTTCCGCTCGGATTTTCGGAAGGCGATCGCTGCGCGCGAGCGCAAGTATTCTCGGACCGGGTTCGGCAACTTAGTGCCCGATGGGCGCACCAAGCCTGTTACGACCGACTTCACGATCGTCTTTGGGGTGATGCGCCATCCCGGCATGCAATCGAAATCGCTCGATCTGCCGTTTTTCAGCAAGATTGCGCTACGGGCAGTCGCCCAACGATTAGCGCTGATGGGCTTCGCCGTTGAGTTACACCTGATCGCGAAAGTAAAAGGTTAGGCAAGTCGCCTCGCGTTGACACAGCCGTCATTGGTCGCCTTTGTTGCGCTCGTCGAGAACGCCTGTTGGTCCAGCTAACCTGCAGCTCCACGATACAGGAATGTTGGAGCTAGTGGGTCTACCTTTCATTACAGTAGTTTCGCGAAGGCCTGCAGGTGAAGCAGTATGATCGAGCTACCTCAATGAGCTCGACACCCCATTACCACGGCAAATGCAGCTTGAAGTTCCCGTTCATCTCTTCATGAGTAACGCAGAGGGAGGAATGAATGATCGGGCAATGGATTGGCAGAGCTGAAGGTGAAATACCCGGTACTTTGAGGATCGAGATAGAGGACCGTGGGTTCGGTTTGATTGGCCGAGCTTACCTTTTTTATGACGACCCGAATCTACCGGCTATCTGTTCGACATAAATCTGCCGAAGGATCAGCCTTTTCAAGCAAGGCTCGCATCGATCTATCTATATCCCGCGGGAGGGATAATGTCTGCCCAAGACAGAAAAGAGGCCGAAGCATATCTCGAAAGCAATTATGGCGAGGCGATGCCACCTCACGTTGATGTCGAATTCTCTTTGATCGGTGCTGACCTCATGGTCGCATGGGCCCGGCCTGAACCAGTCGTGGCGAGCAAGCCGAGCGGCGTGAAACGCTTTCTCCGCTTAGTTCAGAACCAAGCCGCAGACCAAGGATCACAGCAAGGCAAAGTTACGTTAAGGCTTTAAGACCCCGCTGGCCCGTCAGTTCTGACGCGCCGTCCAGATCTCGTTTCATGGGAGCAATTTCGCCATTGGGCGACTGCTCAGCAGCCTCGCCAATACATCTTTCGGGGACAGAGCCAACCATTCAAGCTCGCAACATCGTTCCATCGGACTTGGCGCAAGAATCTAAACCAGTGGATCACACAGGACATAGATTTGCTGTTCGGGTCTGTCGCAGAGACGCTGAAGTACCCTCTCCAACTGGGCAATTTGCAGCACAACGCAGCAATATGGAGCATCCTGCAGCATCATGGCTATCCCACGCCAATGCTTGATTGGTCCTATTCTCCATTCGTCGCTGCCTACTTTGCCTTCCAAGAAAACGTTGAAGCCAAAAGCTCGCCGCGAATCTACATTTTTGATCGCGTCGCGTGGATCAATAGGTACGGCAAGGCTGGCTTCGTCGTCGACGCAGCACCAAATCAAGTCGTCGTCGTCGAGACGATGCCATTCGGCAACCCCAGACATTCCCCACAACAGGCAATCGACAGTCACGAATGTCGCAGATGTCGAGGCTTTCATTCGCGAACGCGAGGAGGCTGACGGAGCGACTTATCTAACCGTTTGCGATCTGCCGATAGGTAGCCGCCCCCAGATTATGCGCGAGCTTGAGCTTATGGGCATCACATATGGATCACTGTTCCCAGGGTTGGACGGGCTTTGCAGAGATATGCGCGATAGGCTATTCACTCCTCCCGCCTGAGCGCATTACCGACAGCGGCATGGATCGAATTGAATTGCAGTTTATTGCTTTTTTATTATCCAAAAGATGCCTTTCCGGAGTGTCCAACTAAGCCGCCATTGAGTGCAATCGAGAACCAAGGCGTTCGATATATTCCTGCTGTGCGAGCCGCTGCTGCCAAGTCTGCGGGATTTTGTTTGCTCCAAAAAATGCCCCAGCCAGCTGCCCTGTGATCGCCGCCGTGGTGTCCGCATCCTCGCCAAGGTTGGCTGCGAGCAGCACAGCTTCTGCGAAGCTTCCGCTTCTAGCAACACTCCACAGCGATGCTTCAAGACTATGCGCAACGTAGCCTGATGCGCGTATCTGCAGCCTAGGTTTACCACGCCAAGAGCCTGCTGCGATCTTACCAATGGCTCCAGTCCAGTTGCCTTGTTGCCCTTGCAGCACCGCGTTAACCGGCCGCCCTTCAATCGCATCGGCCAGCATCTCAGAATAGACCACACAAGCATCCACGGCCTCGGGCGCGGCGTGCGTAGTCCTACTCTGCCGCGCCGCCGCATCGCGCAGCTTGGCGCGGTCGCGGTGGAACCGGATCGCCACCGGCGCAAGCCGCATCAGGCTGCCATTGCCGGCACTGTTGGGATCACTTGATCCAGCAATCGGATCACCGCTCGCCTTGAACCGCATCAGCGCCTGCCGGGTGGTGATCCCAATGTCGAAGCAGGTTCCCGTGCAGGAATAGGTGCCCTGTTCATACCAGGAGAGGAACCGGCGCATGAGATCGTGCTCGTTTAGTTCGCCTTCGGCAATCAAGCTGTCGGCCAGCGCCAAAGCCATGGCGGTATCGTCAGTCCATTCACCCGGCTTGAGACCAAACGGTCCGCCTCCGATCATGTCAGTAAGCAGCGGATAGGTATCGCGCCTTCTGAACTCGAGCGTGGTGCCTAGAGCATCGCCCACAGCAAGCCCGAGCAGCGCGCCAACCGCCCGGTCGCGGATCGCTTCAACCGAGGTATCTGGCTGTTTCTCGGGCACTGGCGTTGCATTGAGGACATGCCGCCGCTGCGCCTCGGTCTCAATTGCACCCGGCCGCACACTCCGCACCATACTGATCGCTTCGGCTGGATCGGTCCCAAGCTCCGCAAGCAAGCGTGCCGCAATCGTGCCAGCCCGGCCCAGACCGCCCTTGCAGTGGACCAGGACCTTGAACCCATGACGCAGCAGACTGCGCAAGGCTTCACCGCGATCCTGCCACTGCGCTTCAAATCGCGAGCAGGGCGTTGAGACATCCCGGATCGGCAAGTGGTGCCAAGCCATGTGCCGGGCCTGTACTGCGCTTCCAAGAGCTTCGACCTTAAGGCTCGCCAGTTCATGGTCCTCAACCAAGGTCACAACGGCGGCCGCCCCCCAGTCACGGATCACGTCGAGATCGATGGCAAGATCCCGGCTCCACTGCCCGGAGAAGGCCGAGCGCTGCTGCTTTCCAGGACAGAAGGTGATCCCAATGGTGCCAGCTGCGCCTGCCACCTCGGCAATCTGCAAGGGATGGGTCAGACTGGTCTTCAAGGAGCTTTGCTTTCTTGCGTGCGATCACCATTGAGCTCGGCATTGGCTTTGCGGAACTCATCACTGCTCAGCGCTGGCCATTCACGCGAGGTGACCTGGACCTGCTGCTCGGCGCCATTGCGGGTGAACACTACGGGAATAGCCGTCCCCACCGGCACATTACGGAAACGCGAGATAAACTCGCCGTCGGTTTTGAACTTCTTGCCGTTGATGCGGATGATCACATCGCCCGCTTGGAGACCGGCGGCTTGCGCCGGCGTGTTACTGCCAACACGCAAGATGCGGTAACCGCAGCAAGGCTTGCCGCTCTCGGTACGCCCCACGATGCCAAGGTACCGACCAAGGCGCCGCGAGCCTTCAGGAAGCACGCCGCCTGCATCGAGCAGAAGGGTGACCACCCCGTCAAAGTAATCCGGACCCGTCTGCGCCTCCTGGCGCATCTGGCCAAAGGCAGTCTCGGTCTCGATCCAGGTGTAAGCCTGGACCCGCACGTCTGATCCCAGCTTTACTAGAGAGAACCTAACGAACCCGCGCGGATCGGTTGAATAGCGGTTACCAAGAAACACCTTGGCAAAAGCGCTGCTCACAGCGTCGAGCTTGAACTCGCAGACCACCTGGTTGGGAGTTTGGCCCGCAATGGTCCAGGCGCGGTCCATGCAGCGGCTGGCGATCTTGCCGTCAGCCCCTTCCAGGCTCTCGCCTTCAAACCGCGCTTCGGCCTGGTTCGAGGGGATCGTGTACCAATTGCCTTGAGCAAAGGCAGGCTGAGCTAAGACTCCAAGAGCAAGGGGCAGGACTAGCTTATAGTTCATCAAATACCTCTCACATTGTCTCCAATAAGTGACAAAGGACATGCCGGGAACAACGGTGCAGTCAAGTCGTTTGTCACTCATGGTCTGTAGATTGATCGTCGACACGCGGGCGATTGAAGGCAGGTGGACATTCGCAAGATCCTTGGCGCCAACTTGAAGCGCCTGCGCACGGCCAAGGGCTGGAGTCAGGAGGACTATGCCTTCGAGGCCGGGATCCACCGCACCTACATCAGCGACATTGAGCGCGGAGCGCGCAATCCGACGATTGAAGTGCTGGTCAAGCTTGCTGCGCCCTTGGACGTGGAAGCTGCTGACCTAATCCGCGCGCCGCGCTAATTTAAGCCTGCAACAGCAGCGCACGTTGCTCATTCCATGGCAGCGGCAGGTAGGTGCTGCGCAGTTTGGCCGTGGTCAGTGACACTGGCTGCTTACCCGCAAGGACCGCTTCAACGATTTCTGGCGCAAGGCATGACAGCTCGATCAGCTGGCTAAGATGCTTGCGGCACTTGCCCTGCTGCTCAGCTAACTCTGCCAGCGCGATCTCAGGATGATCCAGCACCAGTTGCCGCGCAGCATGTGCTTCTGCGAGCGAGGCGATCAGCTTCTCATCGCGGGCAGGCTTAGGTGGGGGAACCAGTGTGTTCGGCTGCCCATCGCCTGCGATCATCAGCCGGATCTGATGTCCCCGCCGCTCCCGATGCGCAGGCACGCTCAGCGTGATCGGCACTGCGGATGAATCAAGCTCAATGCCAAGTATCTCGACTAAACCATTGGCGAAGAGCGCAAGCTCGACCGTGGCTTCGCGGAGGATCGCCTGGCTGAGCACCTGAGTGATGATCGCATGCTTGGCCTTGGCTGACCCACTGCGCAGCTTAGCAGCGGTGAGGTCGGCCTTGGCCAGTGCCTGCTGCAACGCATGTGCCTCGATGTCAGCTTGGGCGAGGCCAACGATATTACTGGGTGCTGCGAAGTAGGCAGCTAGCTTCGCGGTGACAATCTGCTCAAGGTCATGCGCCGAGACGCGGTATGCGGGTTGGTCCGTGGTCTGGTCTGGCCGGGTGACGTAGTAACGGTAGCGCTGGGCCTTGCCCTTGCTGGCATGGCTTGGGGTCATCGCGCGGCCGTCGCTGCCCTGGAGGATACCGGTCAGCAGGCTCGGCTGCTGGCCCCTCAGCCGCCGCGATGTTCCCGAGGCATTGGCCTTGAGCTTGGCCTGGACAGCCTCAAACAGATCTTCCGGAACGATTGCTTCATGCTCGCCGGGATAGACCTCACCCTTATGGATGATTTTGCCGCGGTAGATCGGGTTTGAGAGCAGATGGTAGAGCGTACCCCTGCGGAACGCGCAGCCGCCCCGGTGGGGGCCGCTGGCTCTGAGCTGAACCTTAGTCGTGTAGCCCTTGGCATTGAGATCATCAGCCAGCTCGACCACCGAGCCTAGTTCAAGGTAGCGCTGGTAGATCTGCCGGACGAGGTCGGCTTCCTTCGTATTTACGATCAGGCGGCGGCTCTCGACATCGTAGCCCAAGGGCAGGGGGCCGCCCATCCACATGCCCTTGCGTTTGGAGGCAGCAATCTTGTCGCGGATCCGCTCGCCGGTGACCTCGCGCTCGAACTGGGCAAACGAGAGCAGCATGTTGAGGGTTAGCCTCCCCATGCTCGTGGTGGTGTTGAACGACTGGGTGATCGAGACAAAGCTCGCCTTGGCGGTGTCGAGCACGTCTACGATTTTGGCAAAGTCGGCCAAACTGCGGGTCAAGCGGTCGATCTTGTAGACGAGGATGATGTCGACCTTGCCGGCTGCAACATCAGCCATCAGCCGCTTTAGGCCGGGTCGCTCCATGTTCCCGCCGGTGACCGGCCCCCACTGAGTGGTCCGCGTTAATTGTTAGTGCAAGATTGCCTCCGGCGCCATGGGTGACCGCAGGTGGAGCGAAGCGGAACCGGAG
>NZ_JBNNWL010000009.1:0-43208 GCF_050281025.1 Novosphingobium sp. NPDC080210 | reverse complement strand
CCATCCAAATCCACCGCGCACGCCTCCAATCCAACAAGGCGTCGTCATATCCCACCAAACTCAACCCGAATACGTGGGCTCCTTGCAGCGGTTACTTTGTAACGAGGGCTCAAGCTCGTCGAAGCGGCTTACTCGGGACGCAATTTGAGATATATGGGTGCTCACTAAAGATTTGATGAAACCTTCAAAAACACCATTTAGCTGAATGAGCAGGCCGCGATGGACGGCTGCCGGATCGGGCGATCCTAGCTTGAGCAGCTTCTGCAACTCGCCCTTCACGTGCGCCTTGTCGTTAGCGTAGGTAAAAAGGTCTTGGGCCTGACCAAGCACAAATGCCGGAAATCGCTGGCGCACGGTAGCGTTCGCGACGATCTCCTCGATCGCGGCTTGAGCGGCGGAGCGGACGGTAGCGAAAGGACTCATGCAATTGCGCTTGCGATCGCCTCCCTGACCAAGTTAATTCGAGCGAGAATTGCAGAAGCGGTGTTGGCGCGCCCGACGATTAATTCATATGCCTCGCTGCCCGGACTTGCTAGAGCTTGGATGCTCTCCCTAATCTTAGGTGCTTGATCCAAGAGCTCCTGCTTGCGGTCGATAAGCTGATCGATGGCGACCATCTGCGCGTCGTACAGCGGGCGTGACAAGAGTCCTTGCGCCTTTCCTGCGGCCGGCGGGAGGCGAAATGTTTCTGTACCGAATATTAACCGGGCGGTTTCGAGTGCTTCGACGAAGCGCTCCCGCAAGGCTATGACCTCGACCTCTCCGAGATCACGATTTCGCTTCATGCTATTGTCAAGGATTGATCGTACGGCTCCCTGAACATGCTTATGATCTCGAAAGGCAAAGAACCGCAAAACAATCTCGCAATCGAGCATGCGTTTGAACAGATTATTGTCTTTTAGCTCACGCGATGGCGTGCGATCGCTCAGCATATTGTCAGCATACGCAGGGATGTCCCAAACCGCGGTGAACGTCGGGTGCCCCGCCAAATCAACGATCATTTTGTTGAACCGCCCGGCGTAAAGGGAGTTTCGCAATTCCTGCTGGTTAAGTCGCTCGCCGCCAGTGTTCAGGCGGTCGAAAACCTGCGCCCGCAAGTCGATGCTGTCATCGCCCCCGCCGGCGAGATCGGAGGTAAGCGTAATTGCAGAAATTTTCGCACGCTCCAAGCCGCGGCGGATAAGTGGTGGAAGCTGTGCGAATGAACGGCCATTGAGCGAAGGCCAGATTTTGAGACCAGAGAGACTGAACTCGCCAGCAAGAAACTCCACCACGGCGTTCAGACGCTGCTGGCCGTCCATTACCTCGTAGGCACCAAGACTGCTTTCGTAGAGGAACACCGGCGGCACCGGTACATTCATGATGAAGCTCTCTATCAGCCGGGATTTTTTTTGATTGTCCCAACGCAATCGACGTTGGTACTCCGGTCGAAGATTTCCCCATCGACGACCGCGGATAAAATCCACGACGTGTGGAAGAAAAAAGTCATTCTTATCCTGAACTACGCGCAGACGACCCTGCTCATATTCACGCTCGATCATTCGATCGGTCGCACTTTGCGGCAAGACGGAAACGATGGGTTCGTCTTCCTCGCCCTGGTCCTGACTGAGATCTTGCACTTCGCTCATTCGATTTTCCGTTAAAGCTATGAGGGCTAGCAGCAGGCTTATAGCGTTCGGGATGTCCGTTGTCTCGACTAGCGTTCCTGAAAGTAGACTTTCCAGTAAGTCGACTAACCGGTTATCAGCACTCGTGCCTGAGCCGGCCAATCCATGTCCGCCACGATTGCCAGTTCCTTGACTGGTACGGTCGGCGGCACGCGCTCAAGCAGCAGCTTTTCGAGCAACGCCGGAGCAAGGTAAGTCAGCTTCAACATTCTGCCGACCATGCGGTGGGTGACGCCTGCTGACCGCGCTATGTCCTCAATGGTGTCGACCTCGCCGCTTTCGAGCCTGCGCCGCCAGGACCAGGCCTGGGCAAAGTTGCGCAGGACGTGCGGATCGGTCCCGTTATCGGTCTCTGGGATATAGTCGGCCGGCGGCTGGATGCGCGGCCGTCCATTACGGGACCGTTGTGCGATCGGGATCCTGACCCGCAAGGTGTCCTGCGCAGTGCTCATGCAGCCTTCCGCGGCGCCAGCATGTCATGGATGATTGGCCCCAGTCCTTTGGTGCAGAGGTCTACATCGATGCTGTTGTCATTCACGATGACCCGCTGGATCAGCAGCCGGGCGATGCGTGCCTGCTCGGCCGGAAACAGGGTCTGCCAGAGCTCACCAAAACCGGAGAGGGCGGCAATTACATCATTTTCGTTAATGTTGGGCTTTAGCTCTCGCGCGGCTTCAATGGCGCGGGCAACGATTACGGGGGTGGTCAGCATTCGGCGCAGTTCCTGGATTACCACGCTTTCGACCATTCCGGCGTTGAGCCGCCGCGGCAGGGCATCATTTTCACCGATGCGATTGTGGACCGCGTCCATCGATACGTAATAGCGGTAAAGCCGCTCTCCCTTGCGGGTGTGGGTCGGTGTCATCGCAACGCCGGTTTCAGTGAACAGCAATCCTTTCAGCATGGCTGGTGTCTGCGCCCGGGTATTGTTGGCGCGGGTGCGGGGACTGATTTTCAGGACGGCATGGACTTTGTCCCAGAGCGGCTGGTCGATGATAGCCTGATGCTCGCCGGGATAGCTGGTGCCCTTGTGCACGGCTTCGCCGAGGTAAACCCGGTTGCGGAACAGCTTGTAGAGGAACCCCTTGTCGATCGGGCGGCCGCGCTTGTTGGTGATGCCCTTGCGGACGAGCTCGCGGGTCAGCCTGGTGGCCGAGCCCAACTCGACAAAGCGCTCGAAGATGTAGCGGATCTGTGCCGCTTCCGCCTCGTTGATCACAAGCTTGCGGTCGACAGCATCATATCCCCACGGCACGAACCCGCCCATCCACATACCCTTGGCGCGGCTGGCTGCAATCTTGTCGCGAATGCGCTCACCGGTCACCTCGCGCTCGAACTGCGCAAATGACAGCAGAACATTGAGGGTCAGACGTCCCATGCTGGTTGTCGTGTTGAACGACTGAGTGACCGAGACGAATGTTACCTTGTGCTCGTCGAACACCTCGACCAGCTTGGCAAAGTCCATCAGCGAGCGCGAAAGACGGTCAATCTTGTAGACGACAATCACATCGACGAGCCCATCCCGGATGTCCTCCAGCAGGTTCCGGAGGCCCGGGCGGTCGAGATTGCCACCGGAGTACCCGCCGTCGTCGTAGCCTTCGCGCATCGCCCGCCAGCCTTCAGCGCGCTGGCTGGCGATGTAGGCCTCGCAGGCCTCGCGCTGGGCATCGAGGCTGTTGAACTCCTGCTCGAGGCCTTCTTCGGATGATTTGCGGGTGTAGATGGCGCAGCGAATGCGGCGGGGGGCGTCGCTCATCGTGCACCTCGCTCGGCCGCGCGGAGGCCGAAGAAACGATATCCGTTCCAGTTGGTTCCGGTAATGGTCTTGGCGATTGCCGAGAGCGATTTGAACCGCTGCCCATTCCAGTCGAACCCGTCTTTCATCACCGTCACCGTATGCTCGGTGCCATTCCACCCTCGCACAAGGCGGGTGCCGATGATCGGGTTGCGTGGATCAGCAATCACGGATTTGCGGACCTTCTTGCCTTCGTATTCGTCGGCCAGGGCATCGAGCGTCCTGACCAGCGGCTTGCTCATGCCGCCAAAGGCCAGTTCCTGAATCCGGTAGGACAGGCGCTGGATCATGAACTGGCTGCTGTTGTTAGGGGCGTCGCTGCCCATCAGCTTCGACCATTCCGCCTTGAGCTCTTTCACAGTCATGGTCTTCAGCGCAGCAAGGCGGGCAATGACCTGCGGATCGTCATATTTTTGCATCAGCGTTCTCCAACTCGGGGGCGTCCCCGGGTTCGACACACGCTCTTGACGGGCGATGAGCCAAGTGAACTATCTGCGCCAGGCGCAGATATAGAACTGGACTTCTCGAGCATGCGGATGATGCCGGCGGCGATAATTTGCCCCAACTCGGTGAAGCGCTCGTCGTCCGTCATATTGTTGATGAGTTGCGAGCTATTGCCCGCGGAGTTGTCGTGCATGTTTGTAGAACCTGATGGCTGGCAAGGCGATCAGGCGAACTGTCTCCCTGATCATGTCAGGAAGAATATGTGCGGGATATAAACGTCGTCAACGAGAACGAGTAGGGTAAAATCCCACAATCGACGCGGCGGCACTCAGCGGCGGCTGTAAAGCCGCTGGTGCGCGCGCAGGACGATCCCAATGATTTGAACGCCGTCGTCGCTGAAGTTGTCAGCATCGGGCCTGCCGATGACAATTGGCTCCTGAAACTCTGGCCGCGTGGACTCGGCGCGCAGGATGTAATTCTTCCCGTCGTGATCGAGGCGCTTGCAGGTGAGCTCGTGCATGTCGTGACGGTCGCGCTGGACGATAACGATGTCGCCCGGAACCGGCTCTATTTCGCCAAATATCGTGCGCAGACACTCCAGGTCAGACCCGGGCGGAATGAGCTTGTCCATGGAATTGCCTTCCATACGCAGGGCAAAGCGCTCGCCGCCAACAACCGGGCTTGGGCCGACCTCAATGAAGTAGCGATCTTCCTCGGGCCATTCAGTCTGCTCGCGCCAGACGCCTGCCGCTACCGCGCCCAGAACCTGCAGGCGTTCGTAAGGCGCAACGCCGCCAACGCGGGGCATTACGCCTTCGCCGCCAGAAACCAGGCGGGAAATGTCGATGCCAAGGGCGCGAGAGAGCCCAACCAGGGTTTCGAGGGTCGGGTTGTTGCTGCGGCCACGCAGGATCTCGCGCACGATATGCGGCGATTTCCCGCCAGTCGCGGCCAGCGAAAGCGAGCGGGCATTCCACTCGGTTCCAGGAGCAGTGGCAGTCTCGAGAACCTTTCTGAGGTGCTCGATGTTGACGAGTGAGCGTTGGGTCATGCGCTGTGCCTAGCTCTGTGGATATTGCTGGTCAATACAAATGTGGGATTGATCCCTACTTGTGGTGTAGGATTTGAACGTCAATAACGGAGCTATGACGCATCCTATCCTTCATGACATCGACGCCTTCCTCCGCCGCACCAACCTTTCGGAGACCTATTTCGGCCGCCAGGCGGCCAACGACTGGAAGCTGATCAGCCAGCTCAGGAAGGGCAGGCGCCTTTGGCCCCAGACCGAACAGCGTATTCGCGACTTCATGGCCAGCTACCGCCCGCGCGGGGAGCGCAGTGCCGGCGTGGCGGGAGCTGCAAACCATGGTTGAGGACCTCACTGCCGCGAGGCAGCAGGCAAGCCTGCCCAACGAAGATCTGCTCTGTGCCTGGCTTGATGCAGCCGAAGCGGGCGAGCGTCTTGAATACCACCGCGGGTTTCTGGCGCGTGATGTCGATACGGCAAAGCCCCAGCGCCTGCCGGAATGGCGCCGCCAATCGCTGATGCGTCTTGCCGCCCGTGCCCGCTGGGCTGCCGAGAATGGGGTGGTGCACCTCGTGCAGATCCGCCGGGGTGCGGGCGATTTCAGCTACGTCGCGATCGCAAGGCCCAAGAGCCGGAAGGTCCGATCGATGATTGCCGCACTCACGCTGCCCCAGGCGGCCTGACGGAACAGGGGCAGTGGGGGCTAACCGCGAGGCGCCCACGGATATTCGATCGCCGCGTCAACCACTGCCCCGCCTTTGCTGGCGGGATTGCTGACGACTGATCGCTTGAAATCACAGACGAAAGGATCACCCGATGACACTTGAGGATCTGCCAACCCAGACCCCTGCTACCCTTGATGCATTGCCAGTGGAAGTGCTGGCCCGCTTGCAGGGGCAGGCTCAGACCCGCCTTGCCGGCGCATCACAAATGGTCGCCATTCTCCATGGCGTCCTGACCCGTCGCTATGCACAGAGTCTCAACGAGACCGGTACCCATCGGCGCGCTGATGGCGAATACGAAATCCGCATCGAGGTGCCCAAGAACGTCTCTTGGGATCAGGACAAGCTTGCTAGCGCGATCGAGACGATCCGCAGCTGGGGCGAGAACCCCGCCGACTATGTCGAGACCAGGCTCTCGGTCTCGGAGACCAGCTACAAGGCCTGGCCGCCTGCGATCCGCGACCTGTTCACGCCCGCGCGCACGGTGAAGCCGGGCAAGGCGAAGTTCGAGATCGCGCTCGGGATGAAGGAGGCAGCGTAATGGCTATTTCGCTTTCTTTGCTCAATCGCCTCTCCGTACCGAAACCCCCGCGCATTGTGATCTACGGCCCGCACGGGATCGGCAAGAACACCTTTGCCGGCGCTGCGCCGCGCCCGGTACTGATCAACCTCGAAGACGGCCAACCCGCCGGCCAGCCGATCGACGCTTTCCCGCGCGCCGAGAGCTTTGCCGAGGTCATGGAGGCGATGCAGGCTCTCTACAACGAGGACCATGACTTCCAGACGCTGGTGATCGACAGCCTCGACTGGCTGGAGCCGCTCGTCTGGGCGGAAACCATCCGCCGCAACAATGAGGCGAACCCGTCCAAACAGTGGTCCTCGATTGAGGATGCCGGCTACGGGAAGGGCTATATCGCCACCCTCGATGTCTGGCGGGAATACCTCGATGGCATTAATGCGCTCCGGAACGACAAGGGTATGGCGGTCATCCAGACTGCGCATGCCGAGGTGAAGCGGTTCGACAGCCCCGAGACGGAGCCGTTCGATCGCTACCAGATCAAGCTCCACAAGATGGCCTCGGCGCTCGTTCAGGAGCACGCCGACATGGTGCTGTTCGCCAACTTTAAGACCAGCGTCACCAAGTCTGATGTTGGTATGAAGAAGGTCGCTCGCGGCGTCGGGGCGGGCACGCGCGTGCTCTACACCGAAGAGCGCCCTGCCTTCCTCGCCAAGAACCGGCACAACCTGCCCCCCGAACTCCCGCTGTCATGGGAGGCGCTTGCTTCCTCCATGGCCGCTGCGAGCGAGGCTGCCCGCATGAGCGAAGCAGCCTGATCATCACAGTCAGACAGAAAGGATTGAAGTATGGCTTTCCTCGGAGGCTCGTTCGACGCCTCGCAAGTTGAACCCAAGGGCGATTACCGGCCGGTGCCGCCCGGCGAATACAAAGTGCAGATTACCTCGTCCGAGTTCTGCCAGACCTCGACTGGCAACGGGCACCAGCTCAAGCTCGAGATGGAAATCCTCGAAGGCGATCAGGCCGGCCGCCGGCTTTATGACCGGCTCAACCTCGACAATCCCAATGCTCAGGCGGTCGAGATCGCCCAGCGGACGCTGTCGGCGATCTGCCATGCGGTGGGCAAGCTGTCGGTTCAGGACAGCGAAGAGCTGCACATGCTGCCGATGATCGCGGTCGTGATCGTCAAACCCGAGCGCACCGGTAAAGATGGACGGACCTATGCCGCCTCCAACGAGGTCCAGACGTACAAGGCGCTTGGATCTGGGCAGGCAACCAGCTTTGGCAGTGGCGGTATGAAGCCCGCTAATACCGCGCCTGCTGCCGGTAGCGGCCAATCTGCTTCGGCGCCCTGGAAGCGCAGCGCAGCGTGAGCCTGGAGGGCAGGGGGTCGATTGAGCCCGCCCCCTGCCACCCATTCCCCTGACCGAAAGATCGAAGGAGCAGGCAATGGCCGCTCTACCTGAATTTGTGTGTCCCACGCTAGCCTCTGCCGACAGGGCGCTGGTGGATGGACAGGATATGCGCCGGCGTGCCTATCTTGGCATGTCGGCAATCGGCAGCGCGTGTTCGCGTGCGCTCTGGTACCAGTTTCGCTGGGCCTGGAGTGTGCGTTTCGATGCGACGACGCTGAAGCGCTTTGAAGATGGGCACCGCAGCGAAGATCTTGCGGTTGCGCGCCTCAAGCAGCTTCCCGGCCTTACCGTCCATGAAACCGATGAAGCTGGCAGCCAGTGGGGCTTCAAGGATTTTGGCGGGCACTTTTCTGGCCACATGGACGGGGTGTGCCTGGGCCTCGTGCAGGCGCCCAAGACCTGGCACGTGCTCGAGATCAAGGCCTCGGAGAAGTGGCAGGACCTCGACAAGGCGCGGCGCAAGGTGGGCGAGAAGTCCGCACTCGCCGAGTGGAACCCAGTCTATTACGCGCAGGCCGTCCTCTACATGGACTATGCAGGGCTCGACCGGCACTGGCTGGTATGCGTTTCGCCAGGCGGCCGGCGCTGGACGGCGGTGCGCACCAATGCCGACCCGGCCTTTGCGGGGGTCCTGAAGGCGAAGGCCGAGAGCATCATCTTTTCCGACTATGCACCTAGCCGGATCGGCGGTCCGGACAGCTTTGCCTGCCGGTTCTGCGACCTTGCGCCGCTATGCCATGAAGGTGCGCGCGCTGAGCGAAATTGCCGCACCTGCATGGATGCAGGAGTAGCCCATGATGGCTATTGGTTCTGCGTCCGCTACGGCCATGAGCTGTCGCGCACCGATCAGGAAGCAGGATGCGCTGATCACCGATATCTCCCTGATTTGGTCGCAGGCGAACAGGTCGATGTCGAGTATGGGCGGATCATCTACCGTAGGACTGACGGCTCGCAGTGGATCGATGACAGTCCCTACAAGTATGCTCCGGGCGATGTCATCGACCGGCATGTCTGCCGCTCGTGCGGCTCGTTCTCCTGGACTGTGACCGACGGAAAAGGGCCGCACGCAGCTGGGCTGCGCTGCACGGGCTGCAATGCGAGCGGTGGCTGGCTTCCGAAATCCGAGGTGGCAGCATGAGCGCGCCGCTTACCCTGCGGCCTTATCAGGAGGCTGCGCTTACCGACCTGTGGGGATGGTTTACGAACCGAGAAGGCAACCCATTGGTAATTTTGCCCACCGGTGCGGGCAAAAGTCTGATCATCGCCGAGTGGTCGAAGCTGGTGTTCGAGACCGATCCCAGCGCCTGCATCCTTGTGCTGACCCATGTGCGCGAGCTCGTGGCACAGAACGCAGCCGAGCTGGTCGGGCTGTGGCCCGAGGCGCCGTGGGGGATCTATTCAGCGGGGCTTGGCCGGCGCGACATTGGCGCGCAGCTGCTCTTCGCCTCGATCCAGTCGATCCACAAGAAGGCCTACAACCTGCCGCGCCGGGTCGACATGGTGCTGATCGATGAAGCCCACATGATCCCGCGCAATGCTGACACCATGTACGGCAAGTTCCTGGCCGATCTCAAAACCATCAACCCCGCCCTAAAGATCATCGGGCTGACCGCCACCCCATTCCGGCTCGACAGCGGCCGGCTCGACAAGGGCGAGGACGCGATGTTTGATGGCATCGCCCACGAGACGAAGGTGCGTGGGCTGATTGACGATGGCTTTCTCTGCCCTCCGATCAGTTACCGCCAGGCCGCCCAGATCGACACGACCGGGGTTGGTACGCGCGGCGGCGAGTTTATCTCGTCGCAGCTCGAAGCCGCGGCGCTCGACCAGAGTGTGATCAACCGGATTGCTGACCGGATTGCCGAGCAAGGTGCCGACCGGCGCGGCTGGCTGGTATTCGGCTGTACGATCAAGCACTGCGATGCGCTGTGCGATGCGCTTACCGAGCGGGGATTTGCAGGTGCCGGGGTCTATGGCCACACCGACAAGCGCGAGCGCGACCGGATCATTGCCGACTTCAAGGCAGAGCGGCTGCGGTTCCTCGTCAGCCAGGGCGTGCTCACGACCGGGTTCAACGCGCGTCATGTGGATCTGATTGCCTTGGCGCGGCCCACCAAGTCGACCGGGCTCTATATCCAGATGATCGGGCGCGGCACGCGGCTCTCGCCCGAAACCGGCAAGGCCAACTGTCTGATCTTGGACTTTGGCGGCAACATTGCCCGGCACGGCCCCTTCGATGACCCGGCGATCCCGGACAAGAAGAGCAAGGGGGAGGGGCCTGCACCCTACAAGACCTGCCCCGAATGCGAGTGCGTTTGCGGCACCATGACGGCTTTTTGTCCTGCATGCGGGTTTGAGTTTCCGCCGCCCGATCGGCGCGTCACGACCCGTCCTGAGCAAACCTCGGTTCTGGCAGTCGAGACTGACTGGATTGAGGTGGAGGGGGTTTCCTTCCAGCGCCATGAAAAAGAGGGCTCACCGCCGTCACTGCGGGTGACCTACAAAGCTGGCCTCACCGTCCACCGCGAATGGATCTGCTTCGAGCACCAAGGCTATGCCCGCACCAAGGCAGAAAGCTGGTGGATGCGGCGGGGGCCGACCCCTGTGCCCAAGTCCGTCGGTGAGGCGCTTGCCCGCCAGCACCAGCTCGCGGTGCCCAGCCACATCCGGGTCAAGCCCTCGGGCCGATACCATGAGATCACGGCCTTCCGGTTTGAACCCGGCCAGCTGGCGGCGTGAGGGCGTGCTTTTGTGGCCGCGCCGCACGCGGGTTCGCCTGGCACGACTTCAAGAGCGCGGCTTTTGAGCGTCTCCCAACCGTCCACGCCTGTTCGATGGCGTGCCTTGATATCCCGACCAAAAGGCGCGGAAAAATGCAGTTGAACGTTGATGAAAAGCGCGCCGTAAACACCGCAAGCCCGGCGATCGGGGAGTGGCTAGACGCGCTCGGTAAGACCGATCTGGCGCAGATGACGGAAGGCGAATGGCTCAGCTTCCTCGCCCACGTATACGCCAGCATCTGCACTGAGGTGCGCAAGATCTGGGAAAACGAGGTGCCGTTCTGATGGCATCGCTCGCCTTTGATCCTGATATTGCCCGGTCCCTGTTCGAGAGCCTTGATCAGATCCACCTCGTCTACATTCATCCCAACGGGGTGGGCGTGCATGGACGCGATTTTGGCGAGCGCGTCGAGGAGGCATTGGCCGATGCCGAAAAGGCCAATGCCAACGGGTTCAACATCTACTGGACAGTGAACCGGGTTGCGACCGGGCTGAACAAAAAGCCTGCCAAGTATGACATACGCGCCGCACGCTTTGTGCATGTCGATATCGATCCGCCCAAGTCTGGAGGGGCGTTCGACAGAGCGGAGATCACCGCAGCGCTGCAGGAGATTGTCTGCCCGCCGAGTTTCATCATCGATTCCGGTGGCGGGCTTCAGGCCTTCTGGCGGCTTGAAGCCCCGTGCGCCAACCTTGCCAGCATCGAGGCGATCAACCTGCAAGTGCGCGACTGGTTCGAGGCGGATGCTTGTCAGAATATCGACCGGCTGATGCGGGTGCCGGGATCGGTGAACTATCCTGACAAGCGCAAGGTGGCACGAGGTCGCACCCCGCGGCTTGCAGGCTGGGCCATGGCGGATGACGGGATATCCTATCCGCCAGAAGATTTGGCCGCGAGCTTTCCGCCAGCGCGCACACCGGAACCAGGCACTGCGCGCGCGTCCCCCACGCTTCCGGCCGATGTCGCGCTGCTGACACCGGATGAACTTGCGCTCAGCGTGCTCGATCCGCTGCGCCTCGCTATCGAAGCTCCGCCCGGGCAGGATCGCTCCGGTGATGGGTTGGCGGTAGCCCGGCTGATGGCCAACGCGGGTTATGCTGACGCTCAGATTGTGGGCGTGCTGCTCAATCCGGCCAATGCAGTCTCTGGCCACTTCCTCGACCAGCGCGATCCGCGCCGCGCTGCCGCACGCGCGATCCAGTTGGTGCGCCAGGACAGTCCGCCCGAGGGCGTGACACTGCACGCGCCGATCATGTCCTACGCCGACTTCGCCATGTTTGTCGCCAACGAGAAGGCTAAGGTCCGCCACGTCATGGTGCCGGCCACGCTGCGCGACGAGCATGGCCATGATCATCATCACCAGCATGACCATGGCCATGGCCTTGATCATGAACAACCGATGCCGATGATCGGCATACCGGGCTGGCAACGTGATCTTGGCGATGGCGCGCTGGCACAGTTCGTGGCCCACACCTGTGCCTCGGCGCCTTCGCCGCAGCCGTGGCTGACGCTGGGGGCAGGGCTTGCCATGTTCGGGGCAGCTGCCGGCCGGCGCTATGCCGGGCCGACGAACCTGCGCACCAATCTCTATGCGATTGGCATTGCAGACTCCGGCGGCGGCAAGGACCATCCTTTGCGTGCCTCAACCCGGCTGATGATTGCCGCAGGGCTCGCCAACCATGTGGGTTCGTCAAAGATCGCCTCAGGCGCTGGGCTTCTGACCGCGATTACGCGCAACCCATCGATCTACTTCCCGCTTGATGAGGTCGGGTTCCTGATTTCCTCGGCCGCCGACCGCAAACGCGCGCCCAAGCACCTCACCGAGATCATCGATAACCTGACCGAGTTTTACAGCCTGGCTGACAGCACCTTCCTCGGCATTGCCTATGCCAACGACAAGGAGAAGCCGCGCGAGGTCATCGAGCAGCCGTGCCTGTGTCTGTTTGGGGTGACGACGCCGGGTGTGTTCTGGGGTTCGCTCTCCAGCGACAACGTGATCGATGGCAGCCTGGCGCGCATGCTGATCTTCGAGAGTGAGAACCACTACCCTGATCCGCAGCATGATCTGATCTCGAACGAACCGCCTGCCGATCTGGTGGCGTTGATGGAGGCGGTGGCGAAGGGGGCTGATGGCTCGACGCCTTTCCCGCTGGGCAATGCGGCGTCCGCGATCCCGAAGCCCTGGACGGTGCCTTATTCAACGCCGCAGGCGGAAGCCCGGGCTCGGGCTATGCGCGAGGAGCAGATCGACATGCTGCGCCGGCACCAGGGCACCCATTTGACCGGCATCATCGCGCGGCTTGCCGAGAATGCGGCGAAGGTCGCGCTGATCAAGGCGATCACCGACAATCCGGGCAGCCCGCAGATCACGGCAGCAGACCTCGACTGGGGCATGGGGATCGCAAGCCGGAGCGTGCAGACCCTGATGCAGGCGGTGAAGGAGCGGGTTGCCGACAATGAGTATGAAGCTCTGGTCAAGCGGGTTCACAAAGTGATCGCAGATGCTGGAAGTGCGGGGATCGATGGCAAGGAGCTCAGCCGCAAGAGCCAGTTCCTAGACCGTCGTAAGCGTGCCGACGTCGTAGCCCATCTGGAGGAGGCCGGGATGATCCGCGGCCAGGTCTTTCCGCAACCTGCTGGAGAGCGCGGGCGGCCCCGCACCATCTATTTTGATATCGCGTGAAAGGACGAAAAATGACTGAAGAGATTTGCTCCGCGTGCCGTTTTTACTCATTCGCCTATCGACCGGGCCTGGGGCAGTGTCGCCGTAACCCGCCCGTGGTTTTGCCATTTGAATGGGACATGTCAGCCCATTCCGCCGAGCCGATACCGCAGGTTGCATCCCACACGGTCTTCCCGGTGGTCGATGAGGAAGACTGGTGCGGTGCGTTTGAGCAGCGCCATAATGCCGAGGGATTGGGCGAACCTGTAAAGGAAGCAGATATTCCTTTGCAGATCGGGTGAATGTGCAAAGGAAACGGGGTTTTCCTTACATATCCTGCCATGGCTTTGGGAGGCTCAGGGGCAGCCCATGAGTGCCCCAAACTTCCAAATTCCAGGGTTCTGATTCCCAATTATCCGGTCGTTGACTTCCAATTATCCGGTATGAAATGGCAGATCAGCTTAGACCCGCATTGTCGCCGATGACGGCGTCCAGCGCTCTGGCTCGATCAGGCGACAATAGAACCGTCTCAGTTTGTTCCGTCTGCGGAATAAGCACTAGCTCCGATTGCAGGAGACTTGTCGGTTTGCGCTTCACCGGCGTCTGGAACGCCTTCCTGCGCGGCATGCGCCCTGACCTCGGTTGCGCGCTCAGCGATCTCTTTGGCGAAAATGTCGAGCATGTTTGCCCCTGTGGGCAGAGCAGCAACTTCTTCTACGGCGGCCGGTAGCTCGCGTAGCAGTTTTGTTGTCACTTGTTCGATGCGCTGGATCGTTCCGCGTGCAGCGAGCCCGGCAGATTCGGCCATGCGGCGCCAGTGGCGGCCGTAGATGTGGCGACCTCGTCGCTGCCCCCCGATGGCCTGGGCATGGTTCTGAGTGATGTTTGCCCAGGCAAGTCCGGACATGAGGTCGTAGAGCGGGGCCAGTCGCGGGGAGCTGGGACCCAGGAGGATCGAGTAATTCTTCGCATGGGAATCGACGTTGCCGATGGCCACGTTGAAGATGACGGCGTCGAGGAGGCGGGTTATGTCGCGCGCGGTCATGTGCTGGCGGACGAGCATGAACATGTCGGCGATCGAAGGTCCGCGTGAGCCGGTCCCATTGAATTCGTACTTTGCAGCGGGAGGGTAGCCGAGTGCCTGGCAGAAGTCCTCTTGGTGGAGGCGCTGGACCTTGCCTGCGGTGCCGATCCGATCATAGCGGGAGACCAGGAGGTAGCTTCGTGCCCCGGCGACGCCGGCTGTGACCGGGGCGACATTGAGGTTCATACGCCGGGCGAGGACCATGCATAGCGCCTCATTCTGGACACTGCCGGGCAGACGCGGATTGTCGGGCTTGAGAATGTGGGTGGAGGGTGCGCCATTAACGGGCACGGCAATCTGCCCGTCGATCAGGGCGACGGGTAACTTGTCCTGCGCACCGGCAAGGCTCATCGAGACGCCGTCTTCGCCGATCAGGAATGGACGCGATGGCAGTTCGTTGAGGATCCGTTCCAACGCTTCTGCGTCTGGAATTGGACGATAGCCCGGCGCGCCATTAGGCTGCTGCGGAACAATGTTGAGTGCGCCAGCCAAGTCATTACCGGTTTGCGCTATCAGGCCGAGCGCGTCTTCGGGCGCCGCTCCAAGCGCCCGTGTCATGGCGCGTAGTGGCTCACCCTCCGGAAGGAGGTTCATTAGCCAGGGAAGGACCAGTTCGCCATCATACGGTTCCGGGCGGATCGGCATCGTTAGCGAAACCGGGAAGCTGTCGGGTGAATTACGCCAGGCATCGGCATAGACGAGGCGCGTTGTATGCCGATCTGCGCTGATCGTTGCGACCGCGTGGTCTTCGTAGAGGATCGGGAGTTCCACGATCAGCCTTGTGAACCGCCCGTGGCGACGAGGCGTAGACCCACTGCCTGAGCAGCAGCTAACGCCTTGCCCAGTTGGGCAGTGGGCTTACCTGCTTCCAAGTCGACAATGAAGCGCTCACCACTGTTTATGGCAAGCGCCAACTCCCGCTGTGTGAGCCCTAAGGCCTTGCGGGCGGAGGCGACAGCGGTGCCGAACTGAAGTGCGTTTTCAATCATGATTACTTCCCGTTCGGGAAGATTGCACATGAATGTCCGAACTTCAAGGCACTTTCTTCCCGTTCGGGAAGAATCTTATCTTATCGGGATGCTGCACCTATTTTTCTTACCGATCAGGAAGTTTTCGGGTGCAGCGCTTGGCTATTTGGTCAAGGCCGGCAATTGTTCAATGATAAAGTTCAATCACCCAAAGTTCGCAGACTTCTGGGGGTTTTTGGCATTTGTTCAAAAAATCATTTGTTCCTCGCGCGCGCGAAGAGGGGGGAGGGGTAAGGGAAAGAGATATCTTACCCATATATATATATTGAAGTATTGAACAAATATCCCAAACCCGCAGAAATCTGACATTTCTGGCGTTTGAACAAAAGCTCCAAAGTTCAAAACTCATTGAACCAAATCATTTGTGGGAGCCGTCCTATTTCCCGCCGCCCATAGCGCACGGTAGAAGGCCCCTGACGCGGCGATCCTCGAAAACGGAGGATTGCTTTGAACCAGACAGCCCCTGCCGCATCCGATGGATTGGATGCGCGCGTGCCCCTCGGATCTGCAGCTGCAGGCCCTATGCGCGGCGCGACCCTTGCGCTCGACATCGCCACGACGACCGGCTGGGCCCTGGAGGGCACGGACGGGTATATCGCCAGCGGGACGGTATCGTACAAGAACAGCCGCTATGATGGCGGTGGGATGCGCTACCTGCGCTTCCAGCGCTGGCTGGAACAGATCGACGAGGACGCAGGGCCGATCGGGGTAGTCTACTTCGAGGAAATCCGCCGGCACGCAAGCAATGACTCTGCGCAGGTCCAGGGCGGCTTTCTGGCGGTGCTCACCGCATGGTGTGAAGATCGGTTGATTGCCTATCAGGGCGTGCCGGTCGGGACCATCAAGCGCTTCGCCACTGGCAAGGGCAATGCCGACAAGGCCGCGGTGATCGATGCGATGCGGGCCCGAGGACATGCCCCGGTCGACGACAACGAGGCTGATGCGCTCGCCATCCTGCACTGGGCCATCGAGACCCGGGGAGGTGTGCGATGACCACCTGGTCTATTCTCGGCCACACCGCCAAGGTGCTCGAAGAACGCCGCGACGACTATGGCGATCCGGCCGAGCAATTCCGTGCCATCGCAGAGCGCTGGTCGATCACACTGGGCACGCCCGTCACTGCTGACCAGGTCGTGCTGTGCATGATTGATCTCAAGCTCACCCGGCTCGCTTACGATCCCCGCCATGTCGACAGCATGGTGGATGTCATCGGCTATGCCGCGTTGCTCAAGGAGGTCCGAGCATGAGCATGACCTCCCGGATCTACCATCACGGCAATCAGCGCGATGGTGAGCAGCTGCGCCGCGATGGTTGGCGCAGCGGCATCCTTGCGATCTCGGTCAGCGACCAGCGGCTAACCACTATGGAGCGTGAGGCGATCCTGGCAATTGGTGAGCGGCTTTACGGAGGTGGCCGTGGCAAGGGGGCGTAAGCGCAAGGCGGGCAAGCGCCACCCGTCCGGCAAGCTGGTCCAGCCGCGCCGCGGCGAAAGCCAGAGCGACATCATGGGCACGGCCCTGGACGCCCGGCAGCGCCACTACGGGATCGGTGCCAAGCAGGCGCGGGACGAACGCCTTGGTACAGCGCTCGGTCGCCTCTCCTTCGCGGGCAAGATCACGCCCGATCAGTATGCAGCCGGCGAGCTCTATGGAGAGCTCATGGCGCGCCACAATGCGGTCATGGGATTGCCCATCGACCAGCCGCGTTCGGTCACGGGTCTGCTCATCAACGAAGGGATCTTTGGGGGCGGTGCGCCCGATCCTGATCCCGAGCTGGTCGACAAGATCCGGCGCCAGGCAGCAGGCGCAGCGCTCATGCTGCGGGGCTGCGACCAGGACGTCACGGGCAGGGCAGGACGGCGTCCCAGCGTGCTGGTGCATATCCTCGCCTGTCATGACGTCGAGGCCCTGCGCTGGTCTGCTGCGGACCTGCATAACCTACGTCTTGGGCTTGATACCCTATGCCGGTTCTTCCGGATCAGGCGAGACAGTTTTTAAGACTCTTGGTAAGCAAGATAAAATAAAAACATGATTCTGAACGGTAAAGTGCAATGAAGTGATTGACGGGACTGTTGCTGAAGCGTAGGGCTTCCGAAATAGAGAGTTCAGAACTGCGCCCGGGGCACATGTTTCCGGGCGTTGTTCGTTTTTCGGGGGCAGAGAATGCCTCGTGCTTGTCTCAACTGGGTTCTTGGAGCATTGCGCAACCCATGAGCAGCATCGATTCCAGAGCAATCATCGAGGAAGTCGTGAGCAAGCTTCCAGACCTCCTGCGGGCTGATCTGGCCTCCCGCGATCCTGCCATTCGCCAAAGCGCGGAAGAGGTTGTCGCTGCCAAGATTGCTCTGGCGCTCGAAGAGCTGCGCGCGGCTAGCTAACACCGAGGACAACGGTGATGGCTGAACGATTGCGCGGACGCCGTGCAGTCGCCCAGCGCCTCCGCCGTTTACGGTTCGAACCCCTCTGCCGTGATTGTGCCTTTGCCGGGATAGTCCGCGAGGCGACCGTGCCTGACCACATTGTGCCGCTCGCCCATGGCGGATCGGACGAGGACAGTAACATCCGCTGCCTCTGCGCCGAGTGCCATCTTCGGCGCACCGCCGAGCAGTTCGGGCTGCGCCGGAAGGTGCGGATTGGGGCGGACGGGTGGCCGATCGGGTGAGCTAATCCGCCGTCGTTCAAGGCGGGATAAAATCTGAAACTGACAGGGAGATCGCCATGGCACAATTCGCCTCGGCGGGCACTACCCGTCTGTGCCAGATCTGCTCTCAGCCAATCACAAGGCGTATCCGAAAGTCGCACGACAGTGGCCGGTGCTGCTCGCGCGCCTGCGGCTTTGAGATGATGCGGCGTGAACGATCTGCCTCACGGGCTGCTAGGCTGGCTCTCCTTTCCGAAGTCAGGAAGGCTGCGCGTCAACGCGAGTGCATTGAATGCGGCGGAGTGTTCGAAGCACAGGCGAGTGCAAAGTTTTGCTCGTATCAGTGCTCGGCGCGCAGCAAGGCAGCCCGAAAGACAGAATGCACCTGTGAGGAGTGCGGCAGTACATTTCTGCCGGCGTATGGAGACAAGCGACGCAATTTCTGTTCGGAATTTTGCGCCAAACGCCATTTCAAACGTGTCACCAAGGGCGTGGTCCGCGCGAGGTCTTATGGCGCCGAAGCTGAACCCATCAATCCCATAGCGGTCATGGATCGCGACGGATGGACCTGTCACATTTGCGGCGAGGAAGCTCCTCGGGAACTGCGCGGAACGATGCGTTGGAACGCTCCGGAACTTGATCACATCATCCCGCTGTCCGCTGGTGGATCGCATACCTACGACAATGTTGCCTGCGCCCATCGCTCCTGCAACCTGGAAAAGGGTGATGCGCTACCACCAGGATGGGCCGATCCGCAGCGCCTCTGGGTCCACCGGGGTTCGGGGGGGATCGCATAGTTTGGCACCTGCGGGGCGGACACCGCCCCCGAACCAAACTTCACGCAACCGCGAGTTAGCAACCGGGGGTCAGAAAGCAGAAAGTCTCAGATTTCCGTCGATTTGACTGGATAGTCGCCCCAATAAGAGCGGTAGTCGCTTCACGAACACGAAAGCGACGCAGATGACCAACCCGACCTTGCCAACTGCCAACGAAGCCTGGGGTTTTTACGGCACCAGCGGCGCGTTCGCAGATGCTGACGCAGCCTGGGAGATTGCCTTCCTGGCGGTGCTGGCAGCAACTGAAGGCACGGCCGAAGGGGTGCGGGACTTTCTCGACAGCCGCCACGGCCGCCACTTCGCTGATGACGTCCACAACGGCGTCCATGTAGGACTTGACCTGACCGCAGCCACCCATGCGGCCGTCACCCGCTGGATGGGTTGGACTATCGACCGCAAAACGGCGCGCGAGATGGCGATGCCCAAGGGGCTGCCCTACCTGACGGGCTTCGTCCTCTATTTCAGCCTTAAGGCGCAGGCCGCATGAGCCCGGACATCACCAGTACGATCCGTCTTGCGATCCGCACGCTGCCAGAGAATTTCGACCGCGGCCGGATCGCCTCGGTGATCGAGACGATCGAACAGGAACTTTACGAGGGCGGCATCTATGCCAGCGCGACTGCTGACAGCTTCACCATCGAGATCACAGTGCGGAGTGACCAGTTGCTCGATACGGCGCAGGTGCTGACCGAGCTCGAACTCATCTGACGTGGAAGTAATGAAAAGACGGGAGCAGTACGCATGACGCTACCGTCTTCCGGTGCGATTTCCTTGTCCGCAGTGAATGTCGAGCTTGGACGAGCGAGCACCGCGGCAATTTCGCTCGGCGAAACGGCCGTTCGCAATCTGGCCGGCATTGCCAGCGGCGCAATTTCGCTAAGCAACCTATACGGCAAGAGCCTGGTGACGGGGACAACCATAACTGTCACCGAAGGCCAGTATGACACCGGCGGAAAAGTTCCTTTCGTGTACGCTGGTTATTCAGCATCGGGTAGCAGCTGCGCATACGTGTTGGGCAGCGCGTCGCCAACGATTTACAAATCGGTCGCCATCAAGGGAATCTGGTCCGTGAACTCTGGATCAACCAGCCTAGACTTTGCTGGCAATCAGACTGGAAATTCGTCGTTCCTGACGAGTGTGACGATTAACGGAACCAGCTTGGGAGCCGTTCCTGCCGGTTCCTACAATTCGAACCTAAACATTACGACTTACACCTTCCAGGTCACAGGTTTTGACGGGGTTGGTTCCTCAACAGTGGTACTGCGATGACGACACAAGCCGAGCAGGACGACCAATTGCCTCCAACCCCACTGCCAGTGGTGCGAGAAGGGGAATATGAAGGGGGCACTTACCGCATCGAAACCCACCATGAGCCTGAAGAGCTGTGATGCTAAACAAATCGATGCGCTACTCGGCGCTGTCCGTTGATCTGGTTCACCTTGAACCGGGAGAAAGTTTTACCTTCCAGCAAAAGCCGGCAAGCTCGAGCTATGGCATATTTGCGCTTGGCGGCACCCGCAGCGCCGACGATGCTACCGAAGTTACTGATCCAGCCGAGCATGAAGTCACGACCCTCACTGCTGGGGCAGTGCCGGGCCGTGCCTTCAACTATGTCGGCCACTGGCTCCCCAATGGCAGTGATCATGGCTGGTCCAATGATGAAGTCGGACACGAACCGATGACCATCAAGGCTGGTGAGCAGGGCGCCAGATGGGTTTGCTTGTCGCGCAACAACAGCGATGAGCGCGAAATCCAACATCTCCGTGTTGATGGGGAGAGCACCCTGCCGGCCGGATGGGGCTTTGTTGTCGCGCGCGGGTCATTTGCATGCGACGGCAAGACAGCCGAGCAACTCGCCTATTTTCGTCCCCGTGAGCTGGACCTGTCGATTACCGGAACCGGCGACATCCTGCTGGTCCGATAAGGGCCATTAACGCCTCAATCAGGGTATTGGTGGGCCCGGCAGGACTCGAACCCGCGACCTAGCCGTTATGAGCGGCCAGCTCTAACCAACTGAGCTACAGGCCCCACCACCAGCGCCCATAGCGGCTTACCGACATCGCAAACAAGAGCCGCGAGCCATTAAGCTTTTGCGGTCAAGCCCGTTTCAAGGACATCTATGGATCAGGACTGGCCGGCCCAGAGCAGCGAGCTCTGGCCGATAGAGAAGATCACCCCTTATGCGCGCAATTCCCGCACGCACTCGGACGAACAGGTCGCGCAGATCGCGGCCTCGATCCGCGAATGGGGCTGGACCAATCCGATCCTGGTCGACGAAGACGGTGGCCTGATCGCCGGCCACGGCCGACTGTTGGCGGCCCGCAAGCTGGGCCTGACCCAAATCCCCACAATGGTCGCCAAGGGCTGGAGCGAGGCGCAGAAGAAGGCCTACGTCATCGCCGACAACAAGCTGGCGCTGAACGCCGGCTGGGATCTCGAGCTGCTGGCCGTTGAACTCGGCGACCTACAGGGCTTCGACTTCGACCTGATGCTGACCGGTTTTTCGGATGACGAACTGTCGAAGCTGCTGGCCGAAAAGACAGAAGGCAAAACTGACCCCGACGAGATCCCCGAAGCGCCCATCAACCCCATCGCCAAACCCGGCGACGTCTGGCTGCTGGGAAAGCATCGGCTTGTTTGCGGCGACAGCACCGATGCGGACACGGTGGCCAAGGCGCTCAATGGCATCACGCCGCACCTGATGGTCACTGATCCGCCCTACGGCGTCGAGTATGACCCCGCCTGGCGTGAAAAGGCGGGCGTGGCCGCCTCCGGCACTGCCAAAGGCAAGGTGCTGAACGATGACAAGGCCGATTGGCGCGAGGCGTGGGCGCTGTTCCCGGGTGACGTTGCCTACGTCTGGCACGCTGGGCTCTATGCGGGTGTAGTGGGTGACAGCCTAGCGGCATGCGATTTGATGCTCCGCTCCCAGATCATCTGGGACAAAGGGCAGCTAGTGCTCTCGCGCGGCGATTATCACTGGGAGCATGAGCCGTGCCAACCTGCCGGGACCATGGTGCAGAAGGTCGTTGCGCGCGGTGCTGGTTCACAACCGGCCCAAATTGCAGAAGTACCGATCGAAACGCTGCAAGCCGGTGATTACGTCGTATCCTACAACTCGTATTCCAGCGTGGTTCTACGGCGCGGCCGCGAAATCACCCGGTTCGGCGAGCGGCAGTTCGATGGCCTCATGCACACGATATCCGCCGGAGGACGCGCCACGCGGGCGACCCCGGAACATCAGTTCTCTGTGCGTCTGAACCCGGGCGCAGCGGATAAGAATGTCGTCTATCTTATGCGCCGAGGCAATTGGTGGCGGGTCGGCCGAGTCAGGCTGTTCAACAGTCGCGGCTTTGGCCTTGCGACCCGGATCGCCGATAACAAGGCCGAAGAGGCCTGGATTATTTCCGTCCATGACACCACGACCGATGCGCAATGTGCCGAGCAAGTGCTGTCCTGCAAATATGGGATCCCGACAACCCATTGGGAAATCGATGACTGGGCCCTGTCGCCGGAAAGTCAGCGCTCCCGGGATCAGATCGCTGGGATATATGCCAGCCTGAACCTGAGTGCCCTTGACGCTCGGGCGACCTTGCTACTGCAGGATCATCGGCTTGAACGTGCGCATCCGTTGATCCGCGGCGGCGAACAGTTGATGTTTTCGCGTAAGTCTACGCGCCGCATGCGAGCCTGCAATCTGTTCGCAGGAATCATGCAAATTCCGATGCCGACATCGGGTGATGATTTCGAATGGGTAACGCTCACCGGAAACGATGCCACCCCATTCAGTGGCCTGGTCTACTCCATGGATGTCGAGGGGGATCAGCACTACGTCGCAGACGGCGTGATAACCCACAACTGCTGGTATGCCGTAAAAAAGGGCGCGAAAGGGCACTGGGCCGGAGACCGCAAGCAGACGACCGTCTGGCACATCGCCAAGCCCAAGAAGAACGAAACGGGTCATGGGACCCAGAAGCCGGTCGAGTGCATGAAGCGCCCGATCGAAAACAATTCCAGCCCCGGCCAGGCGGTCTACGAGCCGTTCTCAGGCTCAGGCACCACCATCATCGCCGGTGAAATGACAGGCCGTTCGGTCCATGCGATTGAGCTCAATCCGGCCTACGTCGATGTTGCGATCAAGCGCTGGCAGGATTTTACGGGCCTTGACGCTGTGCTTGAAGAGAATGGCCGAACGTTCAATTCAATTTCAGGGCCGATTGAGGCGGTCTGCGCCGGTTAACAGGAGATCCATCCATAACGCTTTACGGCATGCCCATCGCGGACTTGAGCGCAGGAGAGGTCTTCTCCCTTTGCTGTGCAGCGGGCTACAATTCGGCCGTACCGATCGGTGTCGGTTTGCACGCAGTGGACCTTTGATCCGCCGATCAGCTGTTCAAGATTTGCCTGGCTGGCGTAGGGATCACCGGGAGTACATTGGCGGCCCGGGCGGCAGTGGCCGGGCATTTCAGGGGCATCGATCCCTTCTAGCCTGATGCGGTTCGGACCGCAGCGGATGGTATCGCCATCTGTCACTTCGGCGGAAGAGCACACGATATCCGCCGCCTCAGCAGATGAAGCAGACGGCAATCCGCCGACCAGGCCAAAGCCTGCGAAGCCCCCAACGATCAGGCCGCCAATTATCCATGGCAAGTGACGTAGGCGCCGCTTCCGGCGTGGCTTTGCCTTGGCAGGCTTCCAGCCGCGTAGCTGTGTGACGTTGTTTGGCGCCCGGCGCCCCCTGTTCCTCATGGCCGCAATATCACTGCAGCAGTCACTAAGGACAAGTTACCAGATCGCAGATTTCATGAAACCAGGAACCAAACCCAAGCCGACCCATCTGAAGCTGGTCACGGGCAATCCCGGTAAGCGGAGCCTGAACCGTAAGGAGGCCAAGACCAAGGCGGCTATTCCGGCTCCTCCCCACCACCTGAGCGCCGATGCAGTCGAGGAATGGAACCGGGTCGCAACCGAGCTCTACAATCTCGGGATCCTCTCCGAGATCGATCGGGCGGCGCTCGCCGCTTACGCCATGGCTTACGGCCGCTGGGTCCAGGCTGAACGCGCGATCGCCAGGATGGCCGAAAAGGACCAGCTGACCGGCGGCCTCATGATCAAGACATCGAACGGCAACGCGATCCAGAACCCGCTGGTGGGCACCGCCAACAAGGCGGCTGCGGACATGATGCGTTACGCCGCAGAATTCGGGATGACGCCGAGTGCCAGGAGCAGGATCGCGGCTCAGCCGCCAGAAGAAGGCACGGACCCCGCCGACCGCTTCTTCGCCTGACCGGACACTGGCCTATGCCAAGGCCGTGGTCGCAGGCGAGATTGTCGCGGGACCACATGTTCGCAACGCCTGCAACCGGCACATCGCTGATCTCAAGCGCAAGGATGGGATCTGGTTCGACCAGACGGCCGCCAATCACGCCTTCGCCTTTTTCGAGGAGGTGCTGAAGCTTTCCGAGGGCCAGTTCGAGGGCGAGCCCTTCGAACTGCAGCCCAGCCAGGCCTTCATCGTCGGCTCGCTGTTCGGCTGGAAGCGCAAGGACGGCCGCCGCCGGTTCCGCCGCGCCTATATTGAGCAAGGCAAAGGCAACGGCAAATCGCCGGTTGCTGGCGGCATTGGCATTTACGGGATGACCGCCTGCCAGGAAGCTGGCGCTCAGATCTATGCGGCTGCAGCCAAGAAGGAGCAGGCCAACATCCTGTTTCGCGATGCGGTGCGCATGGTCCGGCAATCCCCGGCTCTGGCGCGGCGGCTGGAGTTCTCGGGCGGTCCGGGACGCGAGTTCAACATCGCGCATCTGGCATCAGGCAGTTTCTTTCGGCCAGTGTCGCGCGATACCGGCAAGACCGGCTCGGGCCCGAGGCCCTATTTCGTGCTGGCGGACGAGGTCCACGAGCTTCCGGACCGTTCGATCATCGAGATGCTGGAGCGCGGCTTCAAGTTTCGCCGCGATCCGCTGCTGTTCATGATTACGAACTCGGGCTCGGACCGCAATTCGGTCGCATGGGAGGAACACGAACACGCGATCCGGGTGGCGGCCGGTAATCCCGATGCCGTGACCGACCCGACCTTTCTGGGTCAGGTCCTCGACGACACCACGTTCAGCTATGTTTGTGCGCTCGACGAGGGCGACGATCCGCTGACCGACCCCAGCTGCTGGATCAAGGCGAACCCGCTGCTGGGCGTCACGATCACCGAGCAATACCTATCGGAAGTCGTGGCCCAGGCCAAGGCCATCCCGGGGCAAATGAACGGCATCCTTCGACTTCACTTCTGCGTGTGGACCGATGCCGAGACCGCCTGGATGGCGCGGGCAACGCTTGAACCGCTGCTGGCGGAGTTCGAACCCAAGGCTGGGCAGTCTGTGTGGCTCGGGCTCGATCTGAGCCAGAACCGGGATTTGACCGCACTGGCGGCTGTTCAGCGCAGTGGCGAGAAGGACGGCAAACCCTGCTTTGATGCATGGGTCGAGGTCTGGACGCCGGGCGATACGCTCGCCGCGCGGGTGCTGCGCGACAAGCAGCCCTACGACCTCTGGGTTGCCGACGGATTTCTGAACGCGCCAGCAGGCGAGAACATCAGCTTTCGCCATGTGGCGCAGGCACTGGCTGAGATGGCCTCGGACTACCGGGTCGAGGCAGTCGCCTACGACCGTTACGCTTTCCGGCGCTTCGAGGAGGAGGTCGCCGAGCTTGGTCTCGACCTGGCCTTCGTCGAACACCCGCAGGGCGGCACCAAGCGGGCGAAGCCTGCGGGCGGGATGACCGAAGGCCTCTGGATGCCGGGTTCGCTCCGGCACCTCGAAGAACTGATCCTTGAGGGCCGCATCCGGCTCAAACGCAATCCGGTCCTCATCTCCGCGATGATGTCGGCAGTCACCGAGACCGACCGCTGGGACAACAAGTGGCTCTCCAAACAGCGGGCCATCAACAAGATCGACGCAGCCGTGGCGCTGTGCATGGCAGTGGGGGCGGCAATGGCAGGCGACACCTCCGGCTCCATCGATGACTGGCTGAAGAGCCTGGCATCATGAACCTTCTGCAAAAGGCGCTGGGTTACCTCGCGCGCTCCATCGGCCTCACCGACCCGCGGCTTGTGCAGGCGGCGGGTGGCCGCACAACCACGACCGGTGAACTGGTATCGACCAGCTCCGTGCTCGGGCTCGCCTCAGCCTGGGCCTGCGTCAACTTGCTCGCCGGCACCATCGCATCACTTCCGCTCATGGTCTACCGGACCAAAGGCGGAGCGCGGACAGTCGCAGCAGACCATCCGCTCTACCGGATCCTGCACGACAGCCCGAACGCCGACCAGACCGCGGTCGACTTCTGGGAGTTTATCTGCGCCTCGATTGAACTCAGCGGCAATGCTTATGCCGAGATCATCCGGGGCAGTAATGGCCGGGTGGTCGCGCTCAGTGTTCCCATCGCGCCTGAGCTCATGACGGTGCGCCGTCTGCGCGACGGCAGCCTTGAATATGAGTGGTCGGATGGCGGTGTTCGCTCGAGCGTCAGCCAGGACAACATGCTCCACATCCGGGGCTTCGGTGGCAATCCGCTGGGCGGTCTTTCGACCCTCAGCTTCGGCCGCCAAACCTTCGGATTGGCGCAGGCCATCGAACGGGCCTCAGGAGACACCTTCCGCAATGGAGTGCGGCCGTCGGGCCTGCTCAAGACCGCCGACAGCCTGACCCTCGACCAGCGTAAGCAGGCCGAGGAACTGCTGCAGGAGAAGTTTGCGGGCGCAATCAATGCCGGGCGGCCGATGCTGCTCGACCGGGGCATGGACTGGGTCCAGCTCTCGATCAGCCCGGAAGACGCCCAGATGCTGCAAAGTCGGGCCTTCTCGGTCGAGGAGGTTTGCCGGTTCTTCGGCGTTCCGCCCTTTATGGTCGGCCATACCGAGAAGACCACCAGCTGGGGCACCGGGCTCGAACAACAGACCCTGGGGTTCCAGAAGTTCACGCTGCGCCGGCGCCTGAAGCGCATCGAACAGGCGCTCGCCAAGCAGCTGCTCTCGCCAGCCGACCGGCAGGCAGGGCTCGTGATTGAGTTCAACCTCGAAGGCTTGCTGCGCGGTGACAGCGCGGCTCGTGCCTCCTTCTACCAGCAGATGCTGACCAATGGCGTGATGACCATCAACGAGGTCCGCGCTCTTGAAAACCTGCCGCCGGTCGAAGGCGGCGATGTCCCCCGCATGCAGATGCAGAACGTGCCCATCACCCAGACTGGATCAGGCGCAGCGCCAGCAGCGCTCCTGCCTGCAGATCCCGGAGCTACCCCATGAACCATCTCGACTTCATCCTCGATACCAAGGCCGTCACCGAAGATGGCCAGATCGAGGGGCTGGCTGCCGGTTACGGCAACGTAGATGCCGGCGGCGATGTGATCGTACCCGGCGCCCTGGCCCGTTCCTTGAGGGGCCGCACCTCGGTTCCAATGCTGATGTATCACGACCAGACCCGCCCTGCCGGGATCTGGACTGACTTTGCAGAGAGCCGCGACGGTCTTGTCGTAAAAGGCCAGCTCTCGCTTTCCTCCCAGATCGGGCAGGAAGCCCACGCCCTCGTTCGCGACGGCGCAATTGGCGGGCTGTCGATCGGCTATAAAACCATTCGTGAGCAGGTCGTGGGCAAAACCCGTCAACTGCTTGAACTTGCCCTTTACGAGGTCAGCCTTGTTACCATCCCGATGAACGAGCGCGCGGTTATCACTTCGGTGAAATCGCTGGTTGAGGATGGCCGGCTTCCGACCTTGCCAGAATTTGAGAATTTCCTGCGCGAGGCAGGGTTCTCGAAAAGTCAGGCCACCGCAATCGCGGGCAAAGGCCTGGCGCCGCTGTTCCGGAGTGAGTCTGGCAGCACCTCTTCCGACTTCCTGTCGGCCTTGATGGCGCAAATCGGCGCCTGACCCCCACTCCAGTTCAGGAATATCCCATGACCGATACCAAGAGCGCCGAGCAGCTTGCCGGCGAAGTGAAAGGCGTGCTCGATGCGCGTCTTAGTGAAGTGAAGTCCAGCCTCGAGGCACGCCAGAGCGAACTGCGCAGCAGCCTTGATGCCCGGTACGACGAGATCAAGTCGGACCTCGATGCCAAGCACGACAAGGTGAAGGAACTTGCCGAAGAAGCGCTGGGCAAAGCGCAGCGCGGCGAAGACCTCTCCAACGCCACCAAGCAACTGGCCGACGAGGCGCTGACCGCGCTCAATGAAGCCAAGGCCCGCCTCGATGAGGTCGAGCAGAAGATGGCCCGCCGCGTGGCGGACGAGGGTGCGCCTTCGTTCAAGACTATCGGCGAACAGGTCGTGGCTGACGAAGCCATTCGCGCATTCCTTGGCAACAACACCGTGCGCGGGCGTGCCAGCGTCGAGGTGAAATCGATCATCTCCTCGCTCACTACAGATGCCAATGGTTCGGCGGGCGACCTGATTGTGCCGGACCGCATTCCCGGCATCATCACCCCGGGCCAGCGCCGCATGACGGTGCGCGATCTGCTTACCCCGGGCCGGACCGCCAGCAACTCGGTGCAGTATGTGAAGGAAACCGGCTTCACCAATGCGGCTGCGACCGTCTCGGAAACGACTGGCCCCGCCAAGCCGCAGTCCGACATCAAGTTCGATGTGGTGACCAGCAATGTCACCACGATCGCGCACTGGGTTCTGGCCACCCGCCAGATCCTCGACGATGTGCCGATGCTCAAGTCCTATGTGGACGGGCGTCTGCGCTACGGACTAGCACTGGTAGAAGAAAACCAGCTCCTGAATGGCAGCGGCACGGGCACGGATCTTGCCGGCATTTACACGCAGGCAACCGCGTTCACCCCGCCGATCACCATTCCGGCAACGGTAACCCGGATCGATGTCCTGCGCCTGGCCATGCTGCAGACGGCGCTGTCTGAGCTGATGTCGACCGGCGTGGTGCTCCACCCGGCAGACTGGGCGGCGATCGAGCTTCTCAAAGACGGACAAGGCCAGTTCATCGTTGGCAATCCGCAAGGGACGATCACCCCGACGCTTTGGGGGCAGCCAGTGGTTTCCACCCAGTCGATGGCGACCGGCAAGTTCCTGACTGGTGCTTTCCAGCTGGGCGCGCAGATCTTCGACCGGATGGACGCAGTGGTCGAAATCTCGACCGAGGACGACCAGAACTTCCGCAAGAACCTGGTGACGGTGCTGGCCGAAGAGCGTCTTGCGCTTGCGGTCTACCGCCCGGAGGCCTTTGTGAAGGGCGACTTCGCGGCGGCTGCGACGGCGGCCACCAAGGTCTGATGATTTGGGGAGGGCTGGTCTGATGGCCAGTTCTCCTTTTCCATTTTCCAGGAGACAGCCATGATCCTTCAGGCACTCGATACCATTCACGTGAGCTCGGTGAGCTCGGAGAACATCACCACCGGTCAGACCTTCGAGGTCGATGACCAGGCGGGCCGCAGCCTCATCGAGCGCGGCCTTGCGATCGAGGTCGATGCGGCTGCTGCGGCCAAGACAGAACCCGCCGTGAAGGCTGAGCCGGAAGCCGCCGAACAGACGCCGATTGCCAACAAGGCCGGCGCTAGCGTTCGTACGAAGGCAGCCTGATGTCCGAGATCGTCACGGTGGAACCGCCTCAGGATCGCGCCGTGACGCTCGAGGAAGCACGCCAGCAGCTGCGCCTTGATGGGCACGACGAGGATCTGCTGCTCGGGGCCAAGCTCGATGCAGCCCAAGCTGAACTGGAGCAGCAGACTGGCCTTAAGCTGTGCGAACAGACCCTCGAGTTACAGCTGGAAAGCTGGAGCCAGGAGATCACGGTGCCGGTCAGGCCCTGCGTGGTTGCCGAGATCCGCTACACGGCGGCCAATGGCTCCACCGTCACCCTGCCGGAGAGCCACTATCTTGCCCGCAAACGGCATGGGTTCACCCGCATTCGTCCGGCATCAGGTAGGTCTTGGCCCGAGCTTGGGCCTGATGGCCTCATTGAAGTGACGTTTTCGGCCGGATTTGCCGAGAATGACCCCGATCTTGCGATCGCGCGGGCGGCGATCCTCGTCAAAACCGCCTCGATGTTCGAAAACCGTGAAGGCGCGGCCTGTCTCGCCTTTGATACGCTGGTCGCCCAGCTGCAATCGCGATGGATCTAGCCTCAAAGCTCTCGGTCCGGATCCGGATCGAGCGCAAGTCTGTCACCCATGACCCCCAATACGGGACTGAAGCCGTGACATGGGCGCCGTTTGCCTGTGTCTGGGCCGAGGTGAAGGACATTCTGCCATCGCGCGCCGAGCGCATGGCCGAACAGATCCAGATTGCGCGCCGTCCGGCCCGGATCCGCATCCGCTATCTGGCCGGCATCACGCCTGACATGCGAGTGATCATCGCGGGCCGCATCCACCAGATCATTGCCGGACCCTCTATGCTCGGTCGGCGCGAAGCCATCGAGCTGATGGTCGAAGAACACTCAAGTGAAGTAGCCGCGCCATGACCTTCAGGCTCAAAGGCGGCCCCGAACTGCTGCAATTGCTCGATCAGCTTCCCAAAAACCTCGAGCGTAACGTCATCCGTGGTGGCCTCCGCGCAGGTGCCAAGGTGATCCAGCAGCAAGCCAAGGCCAATGTGCCGGTGAAGACCGGACAGCTGAAGCGCGCGATCGGGATCGGCACAAGGACCGATGGCGCGAAGCTCAGTTCTTACGTCAAACTCCGCGGCAAAGGCTCCTATCTCGGGCTCTTCATCGAATACGGCGTCGCGCCCCACCTGATCTCGGTGACGGAGGCTGATGTCCCGGTGCGCCAGACCCGCCATGGCCCGCGCAAAGTCAGCATTGGCACGATGAACAAGATGCTGAAGCGCGGCAGTCTCAAGATTGGCGAGAACTTCGTCGGCCGCGTGGTCATGCACCCGGGTCACGCCGCCAAACCTTTCCTGCGCCCTGCTTTGGAGCAAAAAGCCGAGGAAGCGGTCACCGCCATGGGTGCCTACATCGCCCACCGGGTCCAGATTGGCGATCTCAAGGCGCCTGCACTCGAGGTCGACGACGAATGAACGGCGTGATTGCGGTTCGCAGCCTCCTGGTGGGGGACTTGCGCGTAACTGGGCTCGTGCCTGAAGCACGTATTGCGGCCGGAACCTTGCCGCAGGGCACCTCGCTTCCCGCCATCGCCCTGATGAGGATCAGCAGCGTCGACCGGAACGTCCCGTCCCCAGGACCGAAGCGCCGAGTGACTGAACGGGTGCAGGTGACCGTGCTCGCGCGGGCCTACGCAGAGGCCAAGGCCATAATTGCTGCCATTCGCGCGGCCGCTGCTGACCAGATGCCCGTAATCGACGGGCTCTCCGAGGTCACCGTTCACACAGATTCTGCCGGTCCTGATTTCCTCGACGACGAGACCGGCATCCACATGCAGACGCAGGACTTCCGCGTCTCATTCAACGAGGCGCGTTGAAGCCTCACCTTCATAAGGACCTAATGCCATGACCGTTCGGACTTCCGCCGGCACCACCTTGAAGGTGTCGGCTTCTACCCCTGCGACTTTTGACGCCACCGGCTACAACGCGCTCACCATGACAGTGGTCGGCGAAGTCTCCGACCTTGGTGAGTTCGGCCGCGAGTTCAACCTCGTTACCTTCAATCCCGTGGGCAGCCGCGGTGTGGTCAAGAAGAAAGGCAGCTTCAACCAGGGCGCGATGACCATTCAGCTCGGCCTCGATACCGACGATGCCGGACAGATCGTGCTCAAATCCGCCTCGCTCTCGGACAGCGACCACAGCTTCCTCGTCACCACCCAGAACGGCGACAAGTACTACTTCCAGGCACAGGTCATGAGCTTCAAGGTCAATGTCGGTTCGGTCGATCAGATCACCACCGCCACCGTGACCCTCGAACTCACCACCAACTCCGCCGGTGTGGGCATTGTCGAGGTGCTGGCGCCGTAATCCGGTGTGGTGCGGATGGCGGGACTCGAACCCGCACGAGGATACCCTCACAAGATTTTAAGTCTCGGGCGTCTACCATTCCGCCACATCCGCGCCGTCAGATCTGAATGGTGCGGGCGAAGGGACTCGAACCCCCACGCTGTTAGGCGCCAGAACCTAAATCTGGTGCGTCTACCAATTTCGCCACGCCCGCACGGCCAGCGCCTTTCCCAGATCCCTCCCAAATTGCCAAGGAGAACATGCATGTTCGATATCACTATGCTTGCCGCCACCGAGACCTCGATCGTTGAGCTCGTCGGCGGCGATGATGCCCCGCTCTATGACGACAAGGGCAAGCGGCTGACGATCACGGTCTACGGCCCGGGCACGAAGGTCTACCAGCGGGCCCAGCAGCGCCAGCAGAACCAGCTGATGGACAAGATCAAGAAGCGCGGGAAGATGGACCAGACCGCCGAGGAAAAGCTTGCTGAACAGGCTGATTTCCTCGCCGCCTGCACGGTCAGCTTCAACGGCTTTGCCTATCCGCCCGCCGACGGCCTCGAAGGCCAGGAGCTGTTCCGCAAGGCCTATGCCGACCCCTCGATCGGCTTCATCGCCGCCCAGGTTGCCGGCCACATCAATGACTGGGCAAATTTTACGAAGAGCTCGGCCGAGAGCTGAGCCTCTACGTCCGGCAATTGGCGTGGCTCGGCACTGCGCCCAAGCCCCGCAGCAGCAGTAAAGCCCGGCCAAACACCGATCCCGAACCACTGACCCGCATGCAGCGCATGGCAGTGGACGATCTCACACCCGACATGCCGCCAATCCGCACGCCCTGGATCATCGACCATCTGATGGATCTTGGGCCGAGCGAGGCTGGCGCCATGGGGCCGGTGCCCATCTCATGGGCGTCGATCGATCACTGGCAGCGCTGTTCGGGACACGATCTTCCGCCCTGGACATCGCTGCTGCTGCGCCGCCTCTCGATCGACTTTGTTGCCGAGACGGTGCGGGCCCGCGAGCCCGATTGCCCGCCGCCCTGGACGGCAACATCCAGCCTCAACCGTGATGAAGTCTCCCGGAAAGTCACCAATGCTTTCCGGGCGCTCATGATCTCGAAGGAGCAAAACCCATGAAGGCCGGCACCCTCGAGATTGAACTCATCACCAATGTCGCGCGTCTCCAGAAGGAGATGGCTGACATGAAGCGGTCGGTGGCGGGTGCGATGGGCGATATTGCTGACTCCGCCTCGCGCGCGGACAAGGCGCTGGGATCGGCAGGTGGCGGCGGGCTCACCCGCATGGGCGGCTCAGCCAAACTTGCCAGCCACCATGTGCAGAACCTCGTCTTCCAGCTCAATGACATGGTCGTCGGCCTGTTCTCGGGCCAAAAGCCGCTGACCGTATTCATGCAGCAGGGAACCCAGATCGGTCAGATCAGCATGCAGGCGGGCATGGGCATCGGCGGCATGGCGCGGGCGCTGGTTGGGCTTGCCGCTAGTTCAGCTGCCGCCGCGCTCACCAACCCATACCTGCTGGCCGGCGCCGCTGCGGCAACGCTGGCGTTCGGCGCGTTCAAGATGTTCCAGTCCAGCGTCAAGCAGACTGGTGAGCTCGACAAATACGCTCAGAGCCTCGGCCTTACCAAAAAGGAGATGGAGAAGCTTGGCCCCGTCGGGATCACCGTGGGCGACACCATGAAGGGCCTTTGGAAGACGGTCTCGGATGGTCTCAGCCTCGGCTCGGTCTTCTCGACCTTCAAGGATTGGGCCGTGACGGCCTTTGATGCCGTGCTGACGGCCGGCAAATACGTCATCGCGTTCATTTATGCTGGCTGGGTCGGGTGGTTCAATTCTGTCCGGATCATCTGGGCGGCGCTGCCAGGCGTCATTGGCGAGGCGACCGTCGGGGCTGCCAATCTTACGATCAGCGGCATTGAGTTCATGGCGAACAAGGCGATTGCCGCGATCAACTGGCTAGCCGGCCAGGTGAACCCGCTGCTTGAGCGCGTTGGGCTTCCGACATTTTCCAAAATTGAGAACGTAGCTCTGCCGCGCATGGAGAACAGCTTTTCTGGCTCGACCGCGCGCATGGCGGGCCAAATGAAAGACCAGTTCAGCGCGGCCTTTGGCGATGCCATGTCGATGATGGACGCTTTTTCGGCCAAGTGGCGCGAAAACAGCATCGCGGCCGCCAAGGCCCGCCTTGCAGCCAAAGCGGCCGACATCAAAGGCGACAAGACGGACAAGACCGCCAAGGGGCCCAAGACCACCGAGGCCGAAAAGGCACTCAAGGCCGCGCAGGACTTTGCCCGCAATCTCGAGCTCGAGACCGCCAAGATTGGCAAGACCCCGATCGAGATCAAGCGCATGGAAGTCGCCATGGCAGCCTTGAAGGCGCCGACGGACGAAGCGCGCATCGCGATCCTCGAGGCAGGCGATGCCTGGGAGAAGGCAACAAAGGCGCAGGCCGAAAAGGAGTTCATCAAGAATACGGTCGCCCCGCTCGAACTGCAGGTCGCGATGCTTGGCAAATCGACCAAAGCGCAGGAGCTGGCGAACCTCGAGGCCGAGAAAGAGCAGATCGTGCTCGAACGCGGCGCGGCCGCCTGGGAGCGATACAGGGCGGCCAAGTCCGCACTTATCGAGCAAGACTTTCAGGTGAAGGAGCTGGAACAGTTCCTCCAAAGCCTCGAGGACATGGTCTCGGCAACGCAGGCAGCCGCAAGCAACATGGCCGATGCCTTCGGCTCGGTCGGCGGCGCGATCGGCGGCATCACTGTGGAAATCACGCGCTTTGCCTCGGCCCAGGCAGCAGCTGCCAAGCGAGCCGCAGACGCGGAGCGCGAATACGGCAAGACCTCGTTCCAGTATGCTGACGCGCGTGCGGCGCAGGCTTCGGCCGAGATCAACCACTATGGCAACCTTGCCTCGGCGGCCAAGGGGTTCTTCGAGGAAGGCTCGGACGGCTACAAGGCAATGCTCGCGGCTGAGAAGGTCTTCCGCGCTTTCGAGCTCGCCATCGCGATCAAGAATGCCGCGGTGAAGATCGGCCTCATTGGCGTGCAAACCGCCGCCAAGGTCACCAGCGACACCGCCATGGCAGCCTCCGACACCGCACGCGCCGGGGTGGAACAGGGCAACTCGATTATTACGACCGGCAGCAAGGCGGTCGAAGCGGTAGTGAACGCCATCCGCTCGCTGCCGTTCCCGCTCAACATTGCTGCCGGCGCCGTCACGGCCGGTGTGATCGCCTCGCTTGGTGTCGCTATCTCCGGGGCCTTCGGCGGTTCCGCCAAGCCGCCTGTAACCAACGACGGCACCGGCACGGTGTTCGGGGACAGCACGGCGAAGTCCGAGAGCATTGCCAAATCCATCGACCACCTGCGCGAGGTCGATACACTGACCATGCGGTATTCCGCCGCCATGCTGGCTTCGCTGAAGAACATCGAGGCCAATATCGGTGGGCTCACCAATCTCATTATCCGCACGGGTGGCTTTGATGCCTCGGCTGCGGGCATCCAGGCCGGGACCAAGGCGACAGGTATTCTCGGCGGGCTGACCTCGGCCCTAAACGGCGTCTCGAACTTCGTCGGTGGCAAAACCGGATCGCTGATCGGCGCGGGTATCGGTCTTGCCATTGCCGGGCCCATTGGTGCGGCCATCGGGTTCCTCGGTGCAAAGCTGCTCGGCGGTCTCGGCAAGGTGCTGGGCAGCGTGGTCAATGCGCTCTTTGGCACCAAGACCAGCATCATCGGCCAGGGCATCTACGGCGGCGCGCAGTCGCTCGGCTCGATCCTCTCGGGCGGTTTTGACGCGAGCTATTACACCGACGTCAAGAAGACGAAGAAGTTCTTCGGAATCAGCGTGGGCTCAAGCTACTCCACGCAGTACGCCGCAGCGAGTGCGGAACTGGAGCAGCAATTCCGCCTGATTTTCTCAGGCTTCTATGACGCCATTTCGGCTGCCGCCGGGCCCTTGGGCATGTCACTGGATGAGGTGCAGTCGCGGCTCGCTGGCTTTGTCGTCAACATCGGCAAGATTGATTTGAAGGGTCTTACCGGCGAGCAGATCCAGGAGAAGCTGACAGCCGTCTTCGGGGCTGCTGCCGACAGCATCGCGCGGGCAGCGATCCCGGGCCTCGAACAGTTCCAGAAGGTCGGCGAAGGCTATTTCGAGACGCTGGTTCGGGTCGCCTCCAGCATCGAGGCGGTCACTTCCTCGCTCTCATTGCTCGGCACCTCGGTCGAGGGGCTGAGCCTTACGGCCAAGATGAACCTCTTCGACCTGTTCGGCTCGGCGAGCGACATGGCGTCTGCCACCAGCGACTATTTCTCGCTCTTCTACACCAAGGCCGAGCAGACCGCCGCGCTGACGGCGCAGATGAACGAGGTGTTTGGCAGCCTCGGCCTGACGCTCCCCGACAGCATCGCGGGTTTCCGCGCGCTGGTCGATGCGCAGGACCTCACCACCGAGGCTGGGCGCGCGGCCTATGTCGCGCTGATCCAGCTTGCGCCTGCCTTTGCTGATCTCATTAGCGCTGCGCAGGATGCGGCGAGCGCAGCCGCCATTGTCGATGAGCGGCTTGGCCTCGAGCGCCAGCTGCTCGAACTGCAAGGCAATACAGCAGCCCTGCGCGCCCTCGACCTTGCCCAACTCGATGAGAGCAACCGGGCGTTGCAGGAACAGATCTGGGCGCTGCAGGACCAGCAGAAGGCCGCCGATGAAGCGGCAGCTGCTGCCGAAAAGCTGCGCTCGGCCTGGACGCAGATCACCGACGGCCTGCTCGCGGAAGTTGCCCGGATCCGTGGCAGCATGGATGGCGGCACCAAGACCTACGCTCAGGCGCTCTCCGAGTTCAACGCGGCAACCCTTGCGGCTCGCAGTGGTGACCAGGAAGCGGCCAAGTCGCTCCCCGGGCTCAGCCAGACCCTATTGAGCGTAGCCGCCGATGCGGCCACCTCTGCGCAGGATCTCGCCCGCATTCAGGGGCAGACGGCAGCCAGCCTCGAGCAGACGGTGGCGATCATCAAGGCGATGGCCGGGCTGCCAACCGATACTGCGGCGACTGTGGCGGCTTCGACCAGCCCGAGCTGGTGGGAGCAGTTCGCGTCCACCCAGACGGCGACAGCGACCACCTCGGCCAATGACAGCGCGACCGTGTTGATCGAAGGGCTGGCGTCGCTCAAACAGGAGCTCTCCGACCTTCGCGACGAGCAGCGGATTGCCTCTGCCACCATTGCCTCCGGAACGAGCAAGACCGCCCGCATCCTCGAGCGCGTGACCCCGGATGGTGACGCTCTGGCAGTGAGGACTGCGGCATGAAACTGATCCGGCCGACCACGCTGACTGACGCCATGCTGACCAGCAGCACGGCTCCGGAGAACGATTATGCTGTCTGGGCTTCAGGTACGGCCTATGCTGTCGGCGCCCGGGTCATCCTGACCTCGACGCACCGCAAGTACGAAGCGCTCGCGGCATCTACGGGCGTGAACCCGGCCACTGATCCGACCAAGTGGCTCGACTTGGGGCCGACCAACCGCTGGGCCATGTTCGATGCGCGCGTGGGCACTGCAACAACACGTACCGGTTCGCTGCAGGTCGTGCTTGCTCCGGGCGCTGCTGATGGTCTCGCGCTGATCGATATCGAGGCGGAAAGTGCCAGCGTTACGCTTACGGTCTCTGGTAATCAGATCTACAACCGGACGCAGAGCCTCAACATCGGCGGGAATGCGATCGACACCTGGTTTGCCTGGTTCTTCGAGCCGCTTGGCAAAAGGACCGGGCTGCTGTTCCTCGATGTGCCCGTTTACGAGACGGGGGTCCTGACTGTGACCCTGACGCGGGACAATCCGGCCGACGCCGTCAAATGCGGGACCCTTCTGGTTGGCCGTCAGTTTGACATTGGCGATACCGAGCACGGGGTGGATCTCGGGATCATCGACTATTCGCGCAAAGAGACCGACCAGTTCGGGGTGACTTCGGTCGTGGAGCGCGCCTTCGCCAAGCGCATGTCAGCCCGGGTCGTCATGCAAACCGATGCGCTCGATGATGTGTATCGTACGCTTGCTTCGATCCGCGCGACGCCGGTGCTGTGGATTGGCTCGGAGAGCTTCGAGAGCCTCACCGTCTTTGGCTTCTACAAAGAATTCTCGATCGACCTTGCCTATCCGACGGTCAGCTACTGCAGCCTGACCATCGAAGGCCTCACTTAACCTTTCATCCCTCAGCGCAGGATCTGCCATGCCTATCACGGCCTTGCCCGCGCCGCCCACCCGGTCGGACGCGACGAACTTCAATGCGCGCGCTGATGCCTTCCTTTCGGCGCTGCCAACCTTTGCTACGGAAGCCAATTCGCTGGCCAGCGAAGTAAACGGCTATGCCAGCAATGCTGCAGCAAGCGCGGCAACGGCGACCAATGCGCCCGGTACCAGCGCTACCAGCACGACCTCGCTCGCGATCGGCACCGGCACAAAGGCGCTGACCGTCCAGACCGGCAAGGCGTTTGTGGTCGGGCAATGGGTGACGGTGACAAGCACGGCTACGCCGGCCAACTGGATGCACGGCCAGATCACCGCCTACACCAGTGGCACCGGCGCGCTCACGGTCAATGTGACCGCTGTTGGCGGGAGCGGAACATATGCCGCCTGGACGATCGGCCTTAGCGCCCCCTCTCAGTCGAGCGCGGCACTGCTCTCAACCTCGAGTTACGCTGACCCAGCATGGCTCACCTCGCTTTCTGCTTCCAAACTTATCGGCACAATCACGATTGCTGCCGGCGGCACGGGAGCTGCCACAGGCGCAGATGCCCGCACCAATCTCGATGTTCCCTCACGCAGCGGTGTTGGCGCATCAGGCACCTGGGGGATCTCGATCAGCGGCAATGCCGCAAGCGCCAACACCGCAACCACCGCCACGGTTGCGGGTACTGCCAATGCGCTCAATACTTCGGGCAATTATCAGCTGGGCTCGCTCGGGGTCGGCACTGCGGCTTCGGGCGTGGCCGGTGAAATCCGCAGCACCGGTGATGTCACTGCCTTCTTCGCCTCTGATGCCAGGCTCAAAGAAAATATCCGCCCGATCGAGGGAGCGCTCGGCATCGTACTCGCGATCGGCGGCAAGGCGTTCGATTGGAACGAAACGCATCTGCAGGCCCGCGGCGGAGAAGATGGCTTGTTCGTGCGCAAGGCTGACTTCGGGGTGATTGCGCAGGATGTAGAGCAGGTCTTCCCGCTCGCCGTGCGCATGCGGCCCGATGGCTTCCTTGCGGTGGACTACGCCAAGTTGGCGGCCCTCGCGTTCCAGGCCATCGCTGAACTCAAGCAAGAAGTGGATGGCCTTCGCGCAGCTGGGCAGGCGCTGGTCAGCGGTGGAGGCGCCAATGTCTGAGCAGGATCCCGCCGTCGAAATGGCCCTCATTCGGGCTGACCTCGAAGCCGTTCAGGAGGAGCTCAAGGCTGTGCGCAAGGAGCTCAAGGACCTGCTCGATGCCTGGAACACCGCCACTGGCGTTGTCCGCTTCGTCAAATGGCTCTCGACTTTGGTTGCTGCACTCGCGGTGCTCACTGCCGCACTCAAGGGCTTCTCGGGTCGCTAAAAAAAGAGGCCAGCGCGATTGCTCAGCGCCGGCCTCGTGAAAGTTTTGGGAGAGGATGCCTGAAAGGCAGGGCGCAGATGGTGTCCGATCCTTCCTTTGTCAAGTAACCAAGTGGAGATTTATATGAACTCGCTTCCTCCGGCCTATCGCTGGATCGATGATCTGCAGCCGCTGCCCAGAATGGTAGCAGAAGCCCGCAAGCTTTACGGCACCGCAGAGGTCGAAGGATCTGGCGATAATCCCGTGATCCTGGGCTGGGCCAAGGAGCTGGGGCTCGCCAAGGTCTACAACCATGACGAGATCCCATGGTGCGGACTGTTCGTGGCCATCGTCGCCAAGCGCGCCGGCAAGGCGCTGCCCACCCAGCCGCTCTGGGCGCGCAGTTGGGTTAATTTCGGCAAAGACGGCAGCGCCAGGCCGCAGCTTGGCGATGTGCTGGTGTTTCGCCGCGGGGAGACCTCTGGCCATGTCGGGATCTACATCGGCGAGGACTACGGCGCCTTTCATGTGCTGGGAGGCAACCAGTCCGACGGCGTGACCATCACCCGTATCGCCAGGGATCGCTGCATCGCCGTACGTCGGCCGGTCTACAAGGCCGCGCCTGCAACCGCGAAGCCAGTCGAACTCGCCGCGACCGGCGCTCTGTCGCTGAACGAATCCTGACATCACCAGCCATCCGCTGTTCCCAAGCAGCCGGATCAGCCGCCCGCCGCTTCCGGCGGGTTTTTTTATTGGAGAAGTGACATGGAAAACTTGAAGCCGTGGTGGACCTCGAAAGCCATCTGGACCGGCGTCATCGGCAGCCTCTGGGGTATTGCCGGGACGCTTGGCATTCTGCCGCAAGGCCTAGAGCAGAGCGATGTCCTGACTGTCGTGCTGGCTCTCACCGGCATTGGCGGCGTCTTGTTCCGCAAAACGGCAACCGCCCGCATCGGCTGACGCGACATGGGCGGGAGCTGCGGCTCCCGCCATCCACATTCCAACAGGTGCACCCATGACCAGGCTGACTATCCGCCGCGGCGGCACCCGGCGCCTGCGCGCCACCTTGTTTGCGAACCTTGCCGCAGGGCTGCGCCGGGATCTCACGGCGCTTTCCGCTCTCGTGGTCGACCAGAGCCCCAACATTGCGGTTCCAGCTATCACTGTCCGTAGCCCGCCAAGCGCTGGCGAGATTGAGGTGATCTGGAGCGATGAACAGACCGCGCACCTCAAACCGGGGGCCGGGCGGGTCTGGCTGATCATTGGCCTCGAAAATGGTGAAGGGGAGCGTGAGGTCCTGCCGGCCTTCACGTTTGATGTCGAATGACCAGCACCGTCCAGATCCTCGAGACGGTACAGACCATCGTCGTCGAGCCCCAAGGCATTGCCGGCCCCCGCGGAGAAACCGGCGCGACCGGCCCACAGGGGCCGCAAGGTCCGCCCGGGCCGCTTAGCGCACTCAATGATCTCTCGGATGTCGAGCTGGCTCAGCCCGAGGGCGGCGACGTCCTCATTTTTTCGTCTCCCGACAACCGGTGGACCAACACGAATTCGGCCAGGCTGGTCGATGGAGGTAATTTCTGATGGCCAATACTCTTCGTATCAAGCGCCGGGCCGCAGGCGGTGCGGCAGGCGCCCCCGCGTCTCTCGCCAACGCTGAGCTCGCGTTCAACGAACAGGATAACACGCTTTACTACGGCACGGGCACGGGCGGTGCTGGCGGGACGGCGACTTCCGTCATTGCGATTGGCGGCCCGGGCGCCTTCGTCGGGCTCTCGGGCGACCAGACCGTCGCCGGGATCAAGACCTTCTCGAGCACGATTGCGGGTTCGATTTCGGGCAATGCCGGGACTGCAACCGCGCTGGCAACGGCGCGTTCGCTTGGCCTGTCCGGCGATGTGACTGGTTCCGCATCGTTCAACGGCACAGCCAATGCGACGATTACGGCGACGCTCGCGAATAGTGGGGTCACTGCTGGCTCCTATGGTTCTGCGACACAGGTCGGCCAGGTAACGGTAGACGCTAAGGGGCGGGTCACGGCCGCCAGCAATGTGGCCATCACGTTCCCGGTGACTTCGGTGGCTGGTCGTACCGGTGCCATCACGCTCTCCACCAGCGACGTCTCTGAAGGCACCAATCTCTACTTCACCGATGCCCGGGTTCGCGCCAACCGGGTCGACCAGTTGGCTGCACCTGCCGCTGCGGTGGACTTCAACAGCCAGCGCATCACCGGCCTTGCTGACCCTACGGCTGCCCAAGACGCAGCCACCAAGAACTACGTCGATCTGACCGTTCAGGGGCTCGATCCCAAGGCTTCGGTGAAAGCCGCATCGACTGCCAATATTGCCTCGCTGTCAGGCACAATGACCATCGACGGCGTGGCGCTAGCCGCGGGCGACCGCGTGCTGGTGAAGGACCAGACTACGCCATCCCAAAACGGCGTCTATGTCGTTGCCTCTGGCGCCTGGGTGCGCGCGATCGATCTCTCGACATGGGATGAGCATGTCTCGGCTTACCTGTTTGTCGAACAGGGCACAGTGAACGCCGATGTGGGCTACCTCTGCACGGTCGATGCTGGTGGGACGCTGGGCACAACAGCCATCACTTTCGTCCAGTTCAATGGCGCAGGCCAGATCGTTGCCGGCAATGGCCTCACCAAGACCGGCAACACGATCGACGTGGGGGCCGGCACAGGCATTGCTGTGGCCGCTGACGCTGTCGCACTGACCGGTCAGGCGCTGGCGCTCCACAACCTTGGCACCAACGGGATTATCGCCCGCACGGCCGCTGGGACTGTGGCAGCGCGCACGCTGACTGCCGGTTCGACCAAGATCGCAGTCACCAATGGCGATGGTGTGGCGGGCAACCCTACCGTCGATGTCAACGAAGCCAACCTGACGCTGGGCAATATCGGCGGCACGCTCGGCGTGGCCAAGGGCGGCTCGGGCGCGACCACGCTCACCGGCTACCTCAAGGGCAACGGCACGGCGGCGTTCACGGCGTCCGCGACCATTCCCAATACTGACATTTCTGGCCTTGGCACCATGTCAACGCAGGCAGCGAGCAACGTCGCCATCACCGGTGGCTCGATTGATGGCGTGACGCTGGACGGTGGAACCTTCTGATGCCGAACACCATCCTGCTCAAACGGTCTTCAACTGCGTCCAGCGTCCCTGCTGCCGCATCGCTGCAGGCGGGCGAACTGGCGGTCAACCTGGCTGACCAGAAGCTCTATTCGAAAACCGCAAGCGGCACCGTCGTGCAGGTGGGTTTTGGCAATCTGACGTCGGCCATGGTGATGACCGCGCTTGGCTTCACGCCATACAATTCAACCAATCCGAGCGGCTACATCACGGCCAGCGGATCGATCAGCGGATCGTCTGGCTCCTGCACGGGCAATGCGGCCACTGCGACCAGGTGGGTGACCGGCCGTACAATTGCGCTGACCGGCGATGTGACGGGAACCAGCACGGCATTCGATGGATCTGCTGCCCTGTCGTTTGCGGCAACGCTGGCCAACAGCGGTGTTGCAGCGGGCACCTACACAAAGGTGACAGTCGACGCGAAAGGTCGGGTCACGACTGGCGCGTCGCTTGCCTCGGCGGATGTAACCGGGGCGCTGGGCTACGCCCCTGCCAACAAAGCAGGCGAGAGCTTCACTGGCTCGATCTCAGTTGTGGGCACTATTACAGCAACTGGTGACATCACGGCCTATTCCGATGCCTCGCTCAAAACCGATGTTGCCACGATCTCGAATGCGCTGGGTTTGGTGAACAGCCTGCGCGGTGTGTCATTCAAGCGCATCGCTAGTGGCAATCGCGGCATCGGTGTGATCGCCCAGGAATTGGCCGCGGTTGTACCTGAGGCTGTGCAGGCCAACGATGATGGGCTCTTGTCTGTTGCCTATGGCAACCTCGTCGGTGTTCTTATCGAAGCTGTGAAGGAGCTCTCCGGTAAGGTTGAGCAGCTCGAGGATATGGTCAAATGAGGTCGATTTGCGTGAACTGGCACGCGTTCCGTGCGCCGGCAGCACTTGACCGGCCCCCACTGAGTGGTCCGCGTTAATTGTTAGTGCAAGATTGCCTCCGGCGCCATGGGTGACCGCAGGTGGAGCGAAGCGGAACCGGAG
>NZ_JBNNWL010000008.1:0-81084 GCF_050281025.1 Novosphingobium sp. NPDC080210 | reverse complement strand
CTCCGGTTCCGCTTCGCTCCACCTGCGGTCACCCATGGCGCCGGAGGCAATCTTGCACTAACAATTAACGCGGACCACTCAGTGGGGGCCGGTCAGATCTCTACAGAGGTGGCCGGATCGATGGCGTAAAGGTGGCGGTCCATCACCCGCCGCGCTTCAACGTGGGAAATGCCTCCGAGAAAATCGATCGACTTCCACGTGCCTGAAAAGCGCAGCTCCGAATCCCAGACCTTATAATTTCGCGTGTCGATATATTTGGCCGGATCGTCCAGCCCGAAACTCCCGGCTCCAACCGTAGCGTCCAATTGCTCGCTGGTCCGTTGCCAAGTATGGCCGGAAAGCGCGACTATATCAACACCGCCCATTGTGCCATTTAGCTGCAGGGCCGCATGTTCGAATTGATTGACAGACGGTTCAGGAATCTGATCCGGCCGGCTGCGTGATCCTGCCACATAAACGTATTGGCTGTCAGCCGATTTCAGTTTTTGAGCCGCCCCTTTGGCATCAAGGCGCCAATCTGGACCCAGTTTAAGTCCAAGAGCCAGTCGGCCGCCATAGATATCAAGACCGTTGGCATCGCGCCGCGCTCCGGTGTGGACCCATCCGCCCGCGTGTGATCCGTAACCGACGAGGCGCAAAGCCATGACTTCGGGAACGAGCGGCAGGTTGACCACGGCTGCCCCATTTTGACCCAGAGAGCCGCCCGTAACCTGTGACAGGCCAAGCCCAATGGAAGCCGATGCCGAAGAAGCATCCGGGGAATTGGTGACAACCTGATAGATCCCGCCAAGAACACCAAGACCATACAGCGAACCTTGCGGGCCTTTGAGAAGTTCGGCGCGTTTCACATCGACCAGTCTCAAGTCCGGGTCGGGAGCCGAATAGGTCATGCGCACGCCGTCTATCAGCACGGCAACGGTTGCCTGGTTCAGGCCGGCAAAGGGACTGTCTGCCACACCGCGCAGGAATATCTGGTTGCGCCCGGCCCCTCCTCCCGCAACCGAGATACCCTGAAGGTCCCTGGTCATCGCGGCCGTTCCACTGTCTGCGCTGACCTGTTGCAGACCGTCCGGCAAGATCAGGCCTATGGATCGCGGGATATCGCCAAGCTCGTTGGGAAATTTGTTTGCGGATACAACGATCCCGATTGGATCGACAGTTTCAGGGGCCTGTTCAGGTCGTGCCAGGCGGACTTGATTGGTTGGTGCCTGGCGGGCAACGCTACGTGGCACGATGCGCCAGGCGGTTTCGCCGACTTGTCGCGCTTCGAACGGCAAGTCTTTGAGCATCCGCCGCAGAGCTTCCCGCGCGCTCAACCTGCCACGGACCGGTTTGGTCCTGACTGGCGGCAAGGCACCTTCGGAACCGATTGAAACGCCGGTCTGTCGGGAAAGTTCAGACAATGCCCTGGGCAGGGGCAGCTCTGGTATGTTGATTTCACGGGCAGTAGCCCGTTCGAATGGCGGCCTTGCTTCAGCGCTTTGCGGGCACGAGACGATAAGAGCCGCCGCTGCGATCGACGCCGAGGCCCATGATTTCCGCAAGATCAGCGAGTGCCTTTTGTCCATTTCCAATCGTCAGAGTCCCGGAAAAGCGGCGCCGCTTCAATTCGTCGGCCAACTTCACTTCCAAGCCTGTATATCGTTTCAAGTCGATGACAACCAGTTCAAGCGGGATGTTGGAAAATGATAGACGGCCCGCGCGCCAGGCGCCGACTTCCGCGATCTCGATTTCGCTGACCGTGGCCTCACCGTCACGTTTATCCAGCAAGAGCGCGTTGCCCCGCGAGAGTTCGATCGGTTGATCCAACTGCTTGGATGTAACTTGAACTTCGCCATCACTTACTTCCAGTCTGACTTCCTGTTCGGTCGCCTGGACATCGAATTCAGTGCCTATATCACTGATTTTTATGGGGCCGGCAGAGATTGTCATCGTCCGGTCCGGATCATGCCTGATCTTGAAGTAGGCCCCGCCGTCCAGGGAAAGCTCCCGTTCGTTGCTGCTCAGCTCAAGCCGGCTATGCGGCGCCAGTTCGATTGTCGATCCGTCAGAAAGCGCGATTTGCTGGACGTTATCGCCTGCCGTATAAACGGTGGCGGTATCGCGAAGCGTCAGGCCGGTAATCGCGAGCGCCAGGCTCGCCGCAATCGCAAAGCCTGACCAGTAACGGCCCATGCGGCGCTTCTCCGGAAACGGTTGCACTTCCTGTTCGGCTGATGCTTCACGCAGGGAACTGGCATGGTCTTCGATAAGGGCGTCAGTCAGCGTAATATCATCATAGGCCGCGCAATTGCGTGGATCTGCCTCCAGCCATGCGGTAAAGGCATCCCAATCCATATCGTCGCGGGCACTTGCAACGTGCCATGCCGCCGCTTCTTCCAGGATGGCGCTTCTGTCTTTCATGACCGCTTTTCCATCCCAGAAAGACCTTCGTTCTCCGTTCGTTGCTCAGATGACGTCACAGGTTGCAGTATTCCGCACTCTTCCATCGCAATTCTTAAATGTCGCATGGCAACCGCCAAGTGCTTTTCCACGCCGCTGCGACTGATACCCATCTGCTTTGCAATTTCGGACTGACCCAGCCCTTCCAGTCGATACTGCCTTAGCGCGATCTGGGATCGAGGAGGCAATTGCGCAATTGCGCCGTGCAGGGCCGCAATCTCCTGATCGCGGCAAAGCGCCTCTTCCGCAGTCAAGGCCGGGTCAGCCCGCTCCAACGGATTAAGGCCCAAATCTCCGTCCGCTTCCGACCATTGCCAGTCTCTGGACATGGCCCGCCGTTTGCTGCGCCGCTGGTCCAGAACAAGATTGTTGGCCATCCGGAACAGATAAGCGCGGCCATTCGCAATGGGGCCGGGGTTCAGCTTGGCCAACTTGAGCCACAGCTCCTGCATAAGGTCGTCGACCTCAACCTCGTCACCGCTGCGGGCCCTGATGAAGCGGACAAGTTCGGCCCGATGCGCCATGAATAGCGCTTTGAGACCGTCGTTCGGCTGGGCCGGATCTTCCGTCTTCCGATCAGGGGGCGAGTGCGATTGCATGAGCCGGAGTTGCCAGTTCAAGGGTAATGATGCAAATCTAGAGGTGAGCACATTGAGAAAATTCTAGCACCCGCATCCGGCGCTTAATTAACCCTGTCCCGGATTTGTATCCGCCCAGAACGAGAGATCTGGCGCTTCATCGGTGGGGATAAACCCGGCCGATGAAGCAAATTCGGCAGGCGTCATGATCCCAGAGATGGTGTGAGGACGGCTCTCGTTGAGGTCCCGTCGCCACGCCTCGATCTTGGCCCGGGCATCGTCCAATGACAAGAACCAATGCGTGTTCAGGCATTCATCTCTGAGCCGTCCGTTGAATGATTCAACGAACGCATTGTCCGTGGGCTTCCCTGGCCTGGAGAAGTCCAACATCTCCTTGTTCATATAAGCCCATTGGTCGAGCGCCCGGGAGATAAACTCCGGACCGTTGTCCACCTCTGATCTTTGCGGGCGCTGTCCCCCGCTGGAATGTCAGGCGCTCCATCACTGTCGCCACTGCTTCACCCTTTATGCCCTGATCAGCATGGATTGTCAGGCATTCACGGGTGAATGCGTCCACCACGGTTAGCGCCCTAAAGCGCTTGCCGTTGAACAATGCATCGGACACAAAACATCGCGCAGGCTCATCGTGAAACGAAAATTTAGCCAATCCGAATACCGGATCACATCCGGAGGGAACCGGTGCCGCTTGAAGGATATCTGTCGCTTCATCCCCGCCTTACCAACGGAGAGCGTTTCGCATTAGCCTGACAGCTCCCTTGCGACTACCCGCTGGATCGGGCCCTGAATGTTCCTTACAAGCGATCCAAATCACCTTTACCGGAAAGGACCGTCGATCATGACCAAGCAGAGCACAGTGCGGCAGGTCTTGAAAGCCGTTTCACTGTCTGCCGCTTTATTTGCACTGCCACAGTCAGTCAGGGCGCAGGACTATGAATCAAGCAGTCGCCCTGGTGGAAGTGGTACTCCTCTTGGCGCGACCATGACGGGTCAGACTACACTGGCAGGCTCGGACGTTGGCCGAATTGAAGCGCGGTTGCTGACCGGAGTTGCCGTAAAGCAGGCGGCCAGACGGATCGTCGATGCGACCGGGGCGGACTTCTCTTCGCTGACGATGGTAGTCCTCCCCGTACCAAAGGAAGCGCAAGATTCCTCCAGCCTGGTGGGCGGCATGGGCTGGGACGTGCTGCAGGGGACGGACCAGCTACCTGTGGTCCAGGACATGATCTTGGTGCGAGATCGAATGGAGGGGTTCCGCGAGCGCTATGCCGGGATCATCGCAGAGGGGACAAAGGCCTGCCGCGCAAGCGTGCAGGCAGAACTGAGCGAGAAGGGCGTGATCGAGCAACTGGGCTCTATTACCAATGTGCTGAATGCTGCGTCGCCTTTACTCAGTCTGTTCAAGCAGGATTTCATTTATCAGGGCCTGAGCACCCGGGTCCGCGAGGGAATGTTGGTAACCGCAGTGCGCGGGGAAATTGCGGCGCGGCGCAAGGCTACGGTCGCTCCGGCACCCGGCGGAGCAAGAACCTTCGCTGAAGCTATTGATGATCTCGGCCAGCAGATTGCTTCGCTCCCGGAGCAGGCCAATTGCGGCAATGCAGAAGCCGAAAGGGCCAAGCTCGCTGGTGAATTCGAGGCTTTCCAGAGCCAACTTTCCGGACCGGCATCGCAAGGAAGTGCCAGTTTGATTGGTGCGGCAGAGGATCAACTCCGCCGCTTTGGACCGCGTCCCGCGACCCTGGTCCTGGCCATCGATGCAGATGGAGCTTCAATGGTCAGGCGCACCAATATCGGGACAATTTTCGGAGCGGAATCGACGACCGTATCCAGCGGTATCGTGGTCTCTTACGAATTTTACGAACCACAGTCTGGTGGTATTGGCTCTCTCAAGGCAGCGGGCGTACTGAGCTGCGTTTCCGGCGCGGTCGGCATCCGGGCTATGCACAATGCAGACCGGATCAACGGGCGAGCCACATGCTACTGATGTCAGTGGTTGGACCAGGCGCTGGGCGCAAATTAGTCAGGTTAGCTTCGACACGGTGAGTTGAGCCCAATTCCTGGCGGTGTCAAAAGGATTGCACCGCTAGCGATGAACGAAGCGTCCGGGTAGGGTAAGGCCATGCCCCGCCCTCGCAAACTTCCCAATCCATTCCGCTATTTCCGCTCCTCCCCCGAGGTGATCCGCCTCGTGGTGATGATGTACGTGCGGTTCCCGCTCTCGCTACGGAACGTCGAAGACCTCCTGTTCGATTTCAAATTGCAGGGAACTTCCTGGAGACGATCTTGCTCTGGACTGCACCGCGCACCATTGAGTCCGAACAGGGGCTCATCTCCAAACAATCTGACATAAGACAACGCCCCCAAGGGCGCAGTTCTGCGACTTTGCGTTGATGAGATTAGGCTGGAGATGCACGAGACTGAAGCACTAGTGGCGCTCAAACGCTCTCAGTCTCTAGCAGCGCTTTTGGCAAGCAAAAGTTCGCCCAACATTTTAAGCGTCAGAACGCGACCAGGGCCCCTTGATCACCATGCGGGTGGGAGCAGGCAAAACGTCCTGCGGCTCGCGGCCATCCAAGATCGCTTCGTAGCGCGCGATGATGGCTGTCATGCGCATCTCAAGGCGCTCAAAAAGCCATCGGGGCCTTGTCCCAGCCAACCCCAACACCGAAATGCCAAGGTGCGAGATAGGTTTTGCCAGCTTCTGCGCATAATACTGGCTGTTGCTCGCGGCTGTGTCCTCTAAGCTCTGCCAGGGCATGCCGTAGTAAGGCAATTTGCCGTTCTCGTCAGCGTTGCGGCTAAACGCGATTAGCGTTTACTGCAGTTCGCGGTAAGCGCCGTCGAAATAGATCAGCGGGCCATCGTTTTCAGCCGAACGGATTCGCTCCACCTCACCGATACAGATGGTGTGGGTGCCGAAATGGACCTTCTCGGCCAGACGGCAGACGAACGACGCCTGGGCCGGTGCGAAATAGGGCACGCCGGCTTCGTCCATTTGCCAGTCGTCGCCGGAAAAGCGCTGGTCGCGCAGTGCCGGGTCGGCAAACTGGCGGGCCGTTTCCATGTGGTCGCTGGCCAGGATATTTACCGTGAAATGCGACGCCTCCTGCAAGGCGGCGTGCATCGAACCGGACTGGTTCACGCAAACGAGCAGGCTGGGCGGATCGGCGGACAGCGAGGACACCGAGGTGACCGTCATGCCGACAGGCGCAGTGCCGTCCACTGTCGTGATCACGCTGACACCAGCGGGCAGGCGGCGCATGGCTGCACGGAAGTCTTGGGAGGTCATGCTTTCAGGTTCCACATCGGATCGGTTGGTGCCTTGAGGAGCTCCGGCGCGGTGCTGAAAGGCCCCGCTGGCAGGTCCGTTATTAGATTCGCAACTACACTAAGGAAGGGAAAATTCCAAGCCTATTGCAGTCGCGGCTCTATTTTGTGTTTGCGCGGCAGCCAACACCACGTAAACCCGCCGACATGGATCGAAGTCCTCCTGGTCAGGAACCCGTTGCCGGCAAAGGAAACGCGCGGCGGACACGGCTGCAACCGGAAATGCGGATGCAGCGGATTGCCCAGGCCGCGGCCGAAGTTTTCGCCCGGTCGGGCTTTGCGGCCACCGGTTTTCGCGACGTTGCCAGGGCCAGCCGCACCTCGGAAGCCCTGATCTACCGCTATTTTCCGACCAAGCAGGCGCTGTGGGATGCCGCGCTGGAAACGGTGCGCAACAATGCCGCTTCGCAATTCATCCTCAGTCCCGAAACCGCCCAGCCCTCGACAGCACGGTTGATCGACCTGACGATGGAACTGGCACTGCGCTTCCTGAGCGATGCCGAAGTCATGCAGCCCCAGAACCGCGAGACGCTCAACCGGATGCTGCTGCGTAGCCTGTCCGAAGACGCCAGCTTTGCCCGCCACATGTTCGGCGCGCTCAATGCGGGCCTCTCACGCCACTTCCAGGACTGCCTTCAGGCCGCACGCGACAGTGGCGACATGGAGCCAAGCGAGGCAGACGACAGCTTGCTGACCACGCTGTTCTTCAACCTGTTCTTCCTGGTCAGTTCGCTGCAAATGCATGGCCTGCTATCGCAGAGCCGCAACGAACTACGAGAGGCCGTGGTTGACCTCGTGGAATTCCAGCTGCGCGGTATTGGCCTGCGCGCGTCCGTTGTAGGCCGCGAAATGAAGCGCATTCGTAGCTTGCCGATATCGCTCGGCAAACAGCCGGATGACCATCAACCTGACTCGCGATTGCCTGATCGCCATGACTGACCTAGAGCGACCGGGGGAGACCACAATGACTTCGGAAAAGACCAGCCGCGTCCGCCCGCGCGGGGAGCATCGCTCATCGCCTGCCAACCGCCAGCGCATCCTGGACGCGACCCTGGAAGTGGCGCGCGAGTTTGGCTATCAGGGCACGACCATTCCCCGGGTTTCGGCGCGTGCGAAGCTGCCTTCGGGCAGCGTCTATTGGCATTTCGAAAGCAAGGACATCCTGTTCGCCTCGCTGCTCGACCAGAGCCGCGAATGGCTCGAAACGTTCCACAAGAAGCGGCGCCCGCTGCCCGGTGAGACGACGCGCCAGCATATCGAGCGGATTTATTGCAACGCCCCGGCCAGCGAGCCGCTGGCCACCCAGGATTTCTGGCGGCTCGGCATGATCCTCAGCGTGGATCAGTCGGTGCGCGAACAGGTTGCCCGCCAACGCTTCCTGGATCTGCGCCAGGCTGTGCTGGTGGAATATGCCTCGTGGTATCGCACCACCTTGCCGGCTGAAATTCAGGAGCGTTGCCCGGACCGCGTGGACAAGCTGGCCAAGTTCACGCTGATCTGCGCCGACGGAAACCTGATCATGAACGCATCGGGCGACAGCTTGCCCGACTATCTGCGCATGGCCGGAATCAGCCTGATCAGCCTGGCCGAAGCCTCGCCCGAAACGCTGCCTTAGGCCGGGCTCAGCTCTCGCACAATTTGGCGAGGTCGGTGGCGGCGCGGCGCAGTTCCGGGATATATTTGGAACAGGCCTCGTCCACCGCAATCGCTGAGGTCGGGAAGGTCGTGCACAGCGCGCCGACTGCGGTGGAATAGACGATCACCGGCACGGCCAGCGTCGTCGTCCGCTCCGGCTCGCCTCCGGCGCGCAAGGCAAAGCCCTTCTCCGCCGCATTCGCAATCCGGTGCCGCGCATTGGCAAGGACTTCGTCAAACATGTCGTCCATCCCGTCGCCCGAATGCGCCTTGAGCCGGGTGAAGATCGCCTCGCGCTCCTCCTCGCTACAATGCGAGAGATAGACACAGCCGATGGCGGTGGTCAGGAACGGCAGCTTCATGCCGGTGCGCCCTCGGTCGAACACGAACGGGTTGTGCTGCCGGGTGGTCGCCTGGATGACCATCATGTCACCTTCCGGCGTAGCGAAGGTATGGGGCCAGCGGATGCGGGTCTGGAGTTCCTCCAGAACCGGCATCGCGCGTTCGGCCATCCGGTTTTCCGGTTTGTAGCCAGAGCTGAGGGCCAGGATCTCTGACGTCAGGCGAACGGAACTGTGCCCGTTGACCCGCTCGACATAGCCGAATGCACAGAGGCTATCGACAATGCGGTGCACCGCCGGCCGGGAGATGCCGGTGGCGCGATGCAGATCGACCACCGTGCATATTCCCAGTTCGTTGATCGCCCTGATTACCGTCAGCAGGCGTCCATCAATGGCCATGTCCTGAACCCTCCCCCGGCCGTTACCGGAACTGTATTTTAGGAAGCCGGATTATCCTCAAGGAACCGGCGAACCGTCGAATTGAATTCGTTGGCGTGTTCCAGTTGCAGCCAGTGGCCGCAGCGGTTGACGATCACGGCCCGCGAATTGCGGATCATGCCGGCCAGCCGGATGGCATGGGCAAAGGTGGTCACGCGGTCATCGCGGCCATGCATCAGCAGGGTCGGCGCGGTGATCGTCGGGATCTTTTCCTGGTTGAGCCGCACCATCGGCCCCTTGCCATGGCCGCCGATCCAGTTGTCGACATGCGCCTTCTGGGCCAGCGTGTTCTTGAGGCGCTCGGCAACCAGCTCGTCCGTGATGTTCGAGTGATCGAAGGTCATGATCTCGGTCAGGGCGCGGACCGTTTCCATGCTCGGTTCGAAATAGGCGCGCTCCAGCACCTTGACCCCTTCGGTCAGGCCGCCAGCTTCGAACAGGCCGGGGACACCCGAGGGCGAACCCATGGTGATCAGGTGCGAGACCAGGTCGGGGCGCTCATAAGCCAGGCGAATGACCGAAGCCCCGCCCATCGAGTTGCCCACCACGGCCGCCTTCGCAATGCCCAGCGTTTCCAGGAATTCGGCCAGAACGCCGGAATTGTCACGGTCTTCATAGGCCACCGGCTGCGACTGGCCCCAACCCGGCAGGTCGATCGCGATCACGCGGAAATACTGCGACAGGTACGGAATGTTCGGGTTGTAATTGCTCCAGCCCGATGCGCCCGGACCGCCACCGTGAACCAGGACCAGCGGAAACCCTTCGCCCGCCTCGTTATAGTGAACGTCCCAGTTCTTGGTCTTCACCCGCTTGCTGGTGTTTGCCTGAGTAAGCTCCGCCATTCTAATACCCTCCCGGTTGATTGTCCGATCCACGGACGGGAAACTGATTTTTCTCGCTCAAGAAGCCGCTGGTGCGTCATTTGGCCTCCGCGAGAGAGGCGCTGAAGCCCGGATTCGGGTGACAACGACCGTAGAACGTGCAAAGACGATAGCAGTTTCCAGAATGCAAGTTCAATAAAATTTGTCGGCAGCCCCTCGGGCGCGACGAGCAGATCAGGAAGGGACCCGGGAGAATGGCCAGTCAGGCTGAACCAGCCAATGCAGCGGTAATGCGTCGGCGCGCGATGTGGTCGAGTTATCTCGGCTCCGCGATCGAGTATTACGACTTCCTGCTCTATGGCATTGCTGCCACGCTGGTATTTCCGAAGATCTTCTTCGCGCTGGACCCCAAGGTTGCGACCCTCGCCTCCTTTGCCACGCTGGCTGTCGGCTATGTTGCGCGGCCCGCCGGGGCGATCATGTTCGGCCACTGGGGCGACCGGATCGGACGCAAGAAGATGCTGATGATCACGCTCTACATGATGGGGCTTGCCAGCTTCGCCATGGGCCTGCTGCCAACCTATCACACCATCGGCATGGCCGCGCCGATGGCCCTGATCGTGCTGCGCCTGGTCCAGGGCTTTGCCGTGGGCGGCGAATGGGCCGGAGCCACCCTGCTTTCGATGGAGCACGCGGGCAAGAAATCGCGCGGTTTCGCTGCCTCGATCGTCGGCTCGGGCGCTCCTTCCGGGGCGGTCATGGCCACGCTAGCCCTGATGCCCTTCGCAGCGATGGAGCAGGAAGCCTTCCTCAGCTGGGGCTGGCGCGTGCCGTTCCTGCTTAGTGCGATCCTGGTCGTGATTGCGGCCTATCTGCGCAGCTCGGTTGAAGAAACGCCTGACTTCCTGGCAATGATGGAAGCCCGCAAGGCGCAGCCGAAGCGCGATATCCCGTTGCTGGTCGTGTTCCGTCGTTATCCCCGTACCCTGGTCAACGGCGTGATCGGCAGCCTCGCCTGCCTGGCCATGACCACCCTTACCGCCACCTTCATGATCAACTTCGCGATCAACGTCGGCGGCCATGCGCAATCGACCGCGCTTGGCATGCTGACCCTGGTGAACGTGATCCACATCTTCGCCATTCCGGCCTTCGCCATCCTGTCCGACCGCGTCGGCCGCAAGCCGGTCATGCTGGCGGGTGCCATTGCCGGCATGGCGCTGATCTTCCCGATCTTCGAACTGATCAGTTCGGGCAGCAAGCTGGCGCTGTTCGCTGGCCTTGCCCTCGCCAATCCAGTGATCCACGCCATGATGGGCGGCCCCTTGAGCGCCTGGCTGGGCGAGAAGTTTGCCGCCGATATCCGCTACAGCGGCATGGCTGTGACCTTTCAGGTCAGCTCCACGATCAGCGCCGGTTTCGCTCCGCTGGTTGCCACCTGGCTGCTGATGCGCGGCGGCGGCAGCGATCCGACGATGGTCGGCGTGTTCTTCATCGTCCTCTGCGTGGTTTCGGCCATCGCCTTCATGACCTCACAGGAAAGCTTCCAGAAGACCCTGGCGGTCACCACGGACGAGGAAAAGCCCGCATCTGCCGGCAATTGACCGAAGGGCCGCGGCGCTCTGTCCAGTCTACGGACGGCTCAGCCGCGGCTCTATCGGCACCGCTCCGAATTGCACAAACAGAATGCGCACAAAGCGGACATGACTTCGATTCGAAGCCCGCACATTTTCGAGAGGCATAATGAACAGGCTCGCCAATAAAGTTGCAATTGTATTTGGCGCAGGCCCGAATATCGGCGGCACCACCGCCTACTTCCTGGCGCGTGAAGGCGCGAAGGTAGTCGTATCGGACATCAGCCTTTCAGCCGCCCAGGAAACGGTGGACTTTATCCGCGCCAAGGGTTTCGAAGCGACGGCCACCCAGGGCAATGCCACTGTTGAAGAAGACGTCCGCAGGATCGTCGACTTTACTGTCGAAACCTATGGCCGGGTCGACGTGGCGGTCAACATGGCGGGACGGGTGCACTGGTCGCACCTGCTCGACATGGACATGGACGACTGGAAGGATTCGCTGCTCAGCTTCCCGACCGCCGGCCTGCTGACCACCAAGTACGTTGCCAAGGCAATGATCGCGGGCGGTCATGGCGGATCGATCATCCACCTGCTGTCCACCGCTGCCCACTTTGGCGAGGCGACCGGCGCGGCCTATACCTCGTCCAAGGCCGCGCTGCTCAGCTTTGCGCGCTCGGCGGCGCTGGACCTGGCCCATTACGGCATCCGCGTGAACACGGTTACCCCCTGCGCCATGGAGCACCAGCTCTGGACCCTGATGCGCGAGGAAGTGCTCAATCCGGAGTGGAAGCGCCCGACCGACAACATGGGCTTCTATTCGCGCGACGACTACCTGAAGATGCTGCCCTTGCAGCGCTTCCCCCGCGCGTCCGACCTCGCCTGGGCCACGGTGTTCCTGGCATCGGACGAGGCCGAGATCATCACCGGGATCGACATCCCGGTCGATGCCGGCCTGCGCCACAAGTATCCCACCTGGACTCCGGGGGATCATACCGGCGTCAACATCAAGGATTTCGCAGAGCAAACCTATGTGACCCGCTATGGCGAGCGGCAGGAGAAACTGATCCCTGCACCGCCTGCGGACGCCACCCGGTAAGGCTCGATTAGGCAGGAGGAATGACTATGAGCGATGCCAAGACTTCGGTTCCGATGAAAGAGCGCCTGCGCCAGCTCCACCTGACGGGTGCAGATACCACGATGGGCAAGCTGCTGCGCTCCTTCTGGCAACCGGTCGGCCTGTCCGCTTCGCTGGAAACCAGCAAGGCCAAGACCATCAAGGTCATGGGCGAGACGTTGACCCTGTATCGCGGCGAAAGCGGCAAGGTCTATCTGGTCGGCGGCTACTGTCCCCACCGCCTGACCCTGCTGGCCAATGGCTGGATCGACGGTGACGAGATCCGCTGCATCTATCACGGCTGGCAGTTCAACGGCGCTGGCCAGTGCACCCACCGCCCGGCAGAGCCCGATACCAAGGCCCCGCCGATCCGCGTGGCCAGCTATCCGACCCACGAATATGCCGGCCTGATCTTTGCCTACATGGGCGAAGGCGAGGCACCGGAATTCTCGCTGCCGCGCAAGTCGGTGTTCGAACGCCCCGGCGCGCTGCAATTTGCTCGCCTGGAAACCTGGCCGTGCAACTGGCTGCAGCAGGTCGAAAACTCGATGGACGCAGTGCACGTCAGCTTCGTCCACCACTGGGGCACCGTGGGTTCGTTCGGCAAGGTCGTGAACTCGTCGATCCCGGAACTGTCCTATGAGGAAACCGACGCAGGCATCCGCCAGACCGCCGTGCGCTCCGCCGGGTCCAAGCGCGTGTCCGACTGGACCTTCCCCAACAACAACCACGTCTCGCACCCGACGCTGGAGCCGGACGATCCGTGGGTTGACGTGGGCGTGTGGATGACGCCGGTGGACGATGAGAACACCATGCGTTTCCTGATCTACTCGATCCCGTCGACCACCCCGGAAACCGACGCCCGCATCCGCGAGTATTTCGAGAAGTATTCCGAATACAACCCGGCGGATCACCACGACGAGCTGTTCTTCGAGAACAAGATGCCGGACGACAAGCTGGTCCAGCTGACCTCGGCGCAGGACTATGTCGCTGCCGTTGGCCAGGGCACCATCGTTGACCGCTCGCAGGAAAAGCTGGGCCGTTCGGACATGGGCATCGTCACTCTGCGCCGCATCTACTGGCGCGAAATGGAAGCGATCGAGCAGGGCCAGCCCGGCAAGGCGTGGAAGCGCCTGGTCCACGAAACCGAGATGCCCAAGCAGGTGAACGAAGCCGTTTCCTGACCCAGAACCGGCCAGTCATGCCCCGGTGAGGCAGGCGCAGCCCCTGCGCCTCCCCTTCGCCGGGGCACTGGCATGATGAAACCCAGAGAGTTGCCGCCATGTACGAAACCATGCCCGACCATAACCTGCCGGAAGAGCTGATCGCGTTCCGGGATTCCATCCGCCGCTTCGTTGATCGCGAACTGCGGCCGCTGGAAAAGAAGGTGACGATCGACGGCAAGCTGCCTCCTGAAGTCGAAGCCGAAGTCGCGGCCAAGGCCAAGGCCGCCGGTTTCTGGCTGATGGAAGTCCCGGCAGAGCTGGGCGGCGCGGACCTGGGCCTGCTGCCCCTGGCCATCTTCTGGGAAGAGATCGCGCGCACTACCGCCGTTTCGGCACGCGACCATGGGATCTTCGGCCCAACGGTCGGCCCGATCCTGCTGGGCCTGCAGGGCGAGATGCGCGAACGCTACCTGATGCCCGTCCTGCGCGGCGAGCTGAAGGCCTGCTTTGCCCAGACCGAGCCTGACGCCGGTTCCGACCCGGCCTCGATGCGCACCCGCGCGGTCCGCAGCGGCAATGGCTGGAAGATCAACGGCACCAAGCGCTACATCACCAAGGCCGCGACCGCCGACTTCGCGCAGGTCATGGCTGTGACCGACCCGGAAAAGGGCGCGCGTGGCGGCATTTCCTGCTTCATCGTCGACATGAAGACGCCGGGCGTGAAGATCGGCCCGGCGGAAATGACCATGATGGGCGACACCCCTTACGAGATCATCCTTGAGGACGCCGAAATCCCGGCCGAAAACCTGATCGGCGAGGAAGGCAAGGGCTTTGCCCTGGCGCAGAAATTCCTGAACCATGGCCGCATCCGCCACGGCGCCCATTCGTGCGGGGCGATGGCCCGCTGCCTGGAAATGACCGCCGCCTATGTGAAGCAGCGCAAGACCTTTGGCGCGGCCCTGTCCGAACGCCAGGGCGTGCAGTGGATGGTGGCCGATGGCTACATGCGGCTCCATGCCACCCGCCTGATGGTCCACGATGCCGCCGCCAAGCTGGACCTGGGCATGGACGCCCGCGTCGAAACCTTCATGGCCAAGGTGACCGGCGTCGAAAACGGCTTCAAGGTGATCGACGATTGCCTCCAGCTGCACGGCGGCATGGGTCTGACCCGCGAAACCCCGCTGGAACGCTACTGGCGCGACCTGCGCAGCTTCCGTATTACCGAAGGCCCGACCGAGGTGCTGAAAACGACCATGGCACGCTCGATCCTGAAAAACGCGGGGCTGTAATGCACGACGTCCTTGCCGGACAACTGGTTCTCGAACTGGGCACCATGGTGACAGCGCCGCTGGCCGGCATGATGCTGTCCGACATGGGCGCGCGGGTGATCAAGGTGGAACTGCCGGAAACCGGCGATCCCTTCCGCGCCCACGGTGGCGGGCGCTACAGCCCGCCCTTCGTCGCCTACAACCGCGGCAAGGAAAGCGTGCAGCTTGACCTGCGCTCCCCCGAAGGCCTTGCCAACCTGAAGCGCCTGCTGGAACGCGCCGACGTGGTGCTGGAGAACTTCCGGCCCGGCGTGATGGAGAAGATGGGGCTGGACAATGCCACCCTTCGCGCGCTGAACCCGCGTCTGGTCCGCGCCTCGATCACCGGGTTCGGGCAGGATGGACCCTACAAGGACCGCCCGTCCTATGACTCGGTGCCGCTGGCCCTGTCCGGCCTGTCCTCGCTGATTCTCGATCCCGAGGACCCGCGCATGTCCGGCCCGACCATCGCCGACAACATCACCGGCATGTATGCGGTCCAGGGCATCCTGGGCGCCCTGCTGCGCCGCACCCGCGACGGACAGGGCGGCCATGTCGAGGTCAACATGCTGGAAGCCGCAATCTCGTTCATGCCCGATGCCTTCGCGCAGTACAGCCGTGCCGGGATCGTCTCCGGCCCGGAAACCCGCGTCCGCATCTCGCAGGCCTATACCCTGCGGGCGAAAGACGGGCTGCTGGTCACGGTCCACTTCTCTTCCGTGCAGAAGTTTTGGGAAGGCCTGCTGAAAGTCATCAACCGCGCGGACCTCGCCAGCGACGAACGCTTTGCCACGCCGGCTGCGCGGACCAGGAACTACCCGGAGCTGCGCCAGATCCTGATGGACGTATTCGCCACCCGCAACCGCGACGAATGGGTCACGGCGCTGGCGGCAGAGGGCGTTCCGGGCGCGCCGGTCAACCGCGTCGACGAAGTGGCGGACGACCCGCAGGTGCGCCACATGGGCACTTTCGTCCGCACCGAGCATCCCACGATGGGCGAAGTTATCGGCATCAAGAGCCCGATCCGCCTCAACGGACAGCGCCGCGACAATCCGCCCCCGCCCCCGGTCCTGAACGCCGATGCGGAGGCAATCGCAGCGGAGTTCGGCTTCCAGAACTGACCTGCGCGCCGTGCGCGGAAGTTGACACAGTTGACACTGTGTCCACTTCTTCCAACAGGCGCGAATGGCGGAATTGCTGGATATTTGGGCTGTTCCACGCGCGGCTGTGCATCCCCGGAATATAAAACCTCTGCTCACGCGCGTGGTTTTTCACGCACGGGACGAGCCTGGGAAACCGACGATTGCAAAGAGCAGGCGCGACTTTACCAGACCGCGCCAGCGTAGGAAATTGCCCCCACCCCCGCTCAGGCTGAGCCTGTCGAACCCCGTTTGGCCAACTTGGCTCGCGCAGAGACAACACCCTTCGACAGGCTCAGGGTGAGCGGGTTTTATAAGGGACTGAAGTACCCTCCCCCGCTCAGGCTGAGCTTGTCGAAGCCGGGTTGGCCAGCCTGTTCACGCAGAGACGCAGAGAAGAAAGGGAGGCGCGGAGCTTTGCCGCCGCAGGCGCGCTTTACTTTGCCGGTGTTTCTGCCCGGACCAAGGAATAAAAAGCGGCAGAGCCGCAAGAGCGATCTCTTCGCGCCTCCTTTTTCCTCTGCGCCTCTGCGTGAACCATTCCGAGCCAGCCGGAAGCGCAGTGCTGGAAGGAATACACACCCCCTGCCGCCCTGGATTGCTTCGTCGCCACGCTCCTCGCCATGACGAGTTAACCCCAAAGCCGTTCGTGGTGAGGAGGCACCGAAACCGGAGGTTGAGGGGCCGTCTCGAACCACAGCGCGCAAGCGCAGTCCTTCGAGACGGCGCTTCTGCCTGCGGCTTCAGCACCTCCTCAGGACGAACGGAGAATGGGAAAGCCGCTCAGGTGAGCGACGCCCCACCCGTCACCCCGGCGTAGGCCGGGGCCCAGACCCAAAGGGGAAACTGGGCCGCTTTGCGGCGCTTCCTGTTTGGACTAGGCCCCGGCCTACGCCGGGGTGACGATTTAGTGCAACGCGAACCTCAGATCGTGAACTGCTCGAACGTCGCCGGATGGAACAGGTCTTCCGGCGTCACCAGCCGCGAGGAGAGGCCCTGGCGGTGGTGCTGCGTGAAGAAGTCTTCCAGCACGTGGCGGTTCTTTTCGATGCCATAGGTCCAGAAATCCTCGCCCATCAGCGCCATGTCGGCGTGGAGCCGTTCATCGACGAAGGGCATGGTGATCTTGCAGGCCGATGTTTCGCGCAGGCGCTCCAGGCACAGGTCCTTGGCCTCGGTAAAGGCCTTCAGCACGGCACCCGGCAGCCAGGGATGCTGGTCGGCAATGCTGCGGCGCACGCCGACAATGTGCATGATCGGAAATATCTGGCGGCGCTTGTAGTACGAAATCGCCTCGACCATCGGATCGTCGAACAGCCAGCCGACGTTCGGCGTGCCGGCCGGAACGTCCGGGGCGCGCGGCGCGATGTAGCCGTCGATTTCTCCATCGGCCAGCATCTGCGAGATCGTCTTGCCCGCAGGCGCATCGATCAGGCGGATGTTGGAGGGCAGGTCCAGCTTGATCTTTTCCGGGCGGTCCGCATCGGAAATGCCGCCGCGCACCCAGGTGATGTCTTCGGGCGAAACGCCGTAGTCCTGTTCCAGGAACGCGCGGATCCAGACCATCGCGGTCAGCTGGTATTCGGGCAGGCCAACCTTCTTGCCCTTCAGGTCTTCGGGCCGCTTGATCCGGTCCTTGCGCACGTAGAAGGCCGAGTGGCGGAACATCCGCGACAGGAAGGCCGGTACGCCGACATAGGGCAAGGTGCCGTTGGCCGCCTTCACGGTCGATGAGGACAGCGACAGTTCGCAGATGTCGAATTCGGCCTGACGGAACGCGCGGAAGAAGATCTCTTCCGGCGACAGCTTCATGAAGACCGGATCGACCCCGTCGATCTGCACATCGCCATCGAACAGCGGCCGGCAGCGGTCATAGTTTCCGACCGCGACGGACAGTTGCAACTTGCTCACTTGAGGATCCTTTGATCGGCATAGGCGGGGTGGATCGCCACGGTCATGTCGGCAATCCCTTCGATCGCGCAGGTGATCGTGTCGCCCGGCGTGACCGGGCCGACGCCTTCGCAGGTGCCGGTCATGATGATGTCGCCCGGCAGCAGGGTGTAGAAGCGCGAGGCATAGGAAATCTGCTCGGCCAGCTTCATGATCATGCGCGAGGTGTTGGATTCCTGCCGCGTCTCGCCATTGACCTTGAGGAAGAAATCCAGCGTCTCGGGATCGGCAACCTCGTCCGCCGTGACCAGCCACGGACCCAGCACGGCATAGCTGTCACCCGACTTGCGGAGCGAGCGGTCTTCCGGTCCGCGCACCACCATGTCGAGCGCGATGGCATAGCCGGCGATGATCGACAGCGCTTCATCCACGCCGATGTTGCTGGCTTCGCGGCCGATGACCACGCCCAGCTCCATTTCGTGATCGTTGCGGCGGTCGGGGAAACGCAGGGTGATCCCCTCGCCCGGACCGACCAGCGCGCTGACCGCTTTCAGGAAGAAGCCCTGCTGTTCGATGCTGCCGCGGAACCGGTCGGAGAAAGTGGCGACGTCGGCTTCCGCCTCGGCCACGTGCTCGTGGTAATTGACCGGCACGCCGATGATCTTCGACGGGCGCTGCACCGGGGAGAGAAACCGGGCAGCGCCCACCGGCTTGGCCGCCGCGCCGGGCAAGGCGGCCAGGATCGCGGGGCGCAACTGTTCAAGGTTAGCAATCAGCAAGTCGCCACGCGCGGCCAGCCACGGCTGGTCAGACACCGGCAGGACAGACAGGGCGGCGCTGACATCGTAAACCATGCCGTCCTGGACCAGGCCCAGCTTGCCATCATCGTAAATTGCAATCTTCATGTTCTTTTTGCCGTCCTGTTCAGGCGGTTTCTTCGGTGAGGACACCCAGACGGCGCATGACGTCCCGGTCGGACAGCATGAACAGGTGGGCCTCTGCGCTCAGCGCCTCGTGGCTGGCGAAATTGTGCTGCGGGATGGTGAAGCAGTCCTTCTCGTTCCACTCCAGCACCTTGTCGCCGATGCGCGAGCGCCCCGATCCGGCCACGACCACGCAGACCGTGCTGGCATTGCTGCGGCGGCGGGTGGTTTCGCGGCCCTGCTCCAGCGCCATCATGGTGCATTCCAGCAAGGCCTGGGCATTACCGCCGGTGACGGGATTGCTGTAGCGGATGGTCCGCGAGCCGTCCCCAGCAGCGGGCGTGCTGGCCAAGGCCTTCTTCGCCTCGGCATAGGGATAGCGGAAGACCGGCGAGTGGCTGGCTTCGGGCAGGCCCTCGGCGGGCAGGAAGCCGACTGCCGACAGCGCCGCGTCGGGCAGCGTTTCGGGCATGTCCATCACTGGCGGCGGCTGGAAGCGCCCGGTGCCAAGATAGCCGTGGAGCGGCACGTCGAGCGCGTCGAGCCACAGCACCGGCGCGTCGCCATCGTGGCGGTGTTCGTGCCAGCACCAGGCCGGTGTGAGGATCAGGTCGCCATATTCCATCGGACACGGCTTGCCATTGACCAGCGTCGTCGCTCCGCTGCCTTCCAGCACGAACCGCAGCGCGCCCATCGAATGGCGGTGCGGCCGCGCCGTTTCACCCGGCAGCAGGCACTGCACGCAGGCGAGCATGGTGCCGACGGTGTACTCGTCCTCGGGACGCTGGGCATAGGGCGTCAGGTATTGCAGCACCCGGCGCTCGACCACTTCGGGCGAAGTGGCGCTGAAGGCCTTTTCCAGCAAGGGCCGGGTCGTGGTCCATTCCCACAGGTGGGCTTCCTGCGGTGGAGCAGGCGGCTTGTGCGCAGTCGGGCTGAGCCACAGTGGCGCGAGGTTGTGCGCGCGCCACTGTTCCAGCACTTCGTTGTCGATCGCGTCAGACGCGGCGCCGGCCTGCTCCGCCATGGCTCAGACGATCACGCCGCGCGGAACGGGCTTGCCGAACATGAAGGCAGCCTGAGCTGCATAGACCGGCTCGTCCACGTTGCAGGCATGGCACAGCGCCACCGAAAGGTCGCGGTAGAACCGCTGGATCGGGTTCGACATGCGGGCCACGTTGCCGCCGACCGTGTCGAACACGGTGCGGGCCGCTTCGGCTGCACGGCGCACGGCGCGGACCTGGTTGCGGCGGGCCTGGTGCTGCAAGGCGCGCGGCACGGTGCCGCCAGCCATGGCAATGTCACGCGCCTGGGCCAACCCGTCGAGCAGTTGCAGGCGCGAGGCTTCGATATCGGCCATGGCCGCACCCAGCGCTGCCATCTGGTAGGGATTGTCGACCGACTTGATCCCGCCGCGGTTGACGCGCTCTGCCGCATATTCCTTGTACCGTTCGACCACGCCCTGGGCGATGCCGATGGTCGAGGCCGAAATGACGCCGGGGAACAGATAGTCGAAGGGCACTTCATAGACCTTCGAATCCGGGCGGTTGGCCTTGTGGTAATCGCGGTCGTTCAGCTTTTGCACGTTCAGCACGCGGTAGTCGGGAACAAAGATGTCCTTGGCCTCGATATCCTTCGAACCTGTGCCACGCAGGCCCATCGTGTCCCAGCTGTCATGATGGATTTCATAGTCGCTGCGCGGCATGATGAAGTGGTGCGGTTCGGTGAATTCGCCCGAGCCCGGTTCGGATTCGGCCATGCCGCCAACCACGGCCCAGTCGCAATAGTCGGTGCCGGACGAGAACGGCCAGCGACCGGTCAGGCGCCAGCCGCCTTCGACCCTGGTGGCCTTGCCCAGCATCGCATAGGGCGAGGCGGTCCAGACGTTGTGGTCCTTGCCCCAGACTTCTTCCTGCAAGCGCGGGTCGGTCTGGGCGAATTCGAACGAGTGCAGCCCGACAACCCCGCAGACCCAGGCGGCCGAGGGTGCGTTCGACGCAAGATCCATGATCAGGCGGGCGAATTCCACCGGATCGCCTTCCAGCCCGCTGTATTCCTTGGGCTGGAAGATGCGCATGATACCGCTGTCTTTCAGGATTTCGTAGGTCTTCTCGGTCAGCTTGCCCAGTTGCTCGCTCGCCTCCGCCTCGGCGGCGAGGATCGGCATGGCCGCTTCAAGCTTGGCGCGAACGTCCGCAACCGAAGACACGTCGTGCTGAGGCGCTTCGACAATTTTGGTGACCTGCATGTTGATCTCCCTTCAGGTTCTGCACCGGATTCCGGCATTTGTTTGCAATGTCCGGTGCGGGGACGCGCCGGGCGGTTAAATCAGCTTTCGATAATCATCGCCGGGGGCAGGTCGGGCCGCAGCTCCTTGTGTCCCCAGATCGAGGTGCGCGAATAGGTCTTCGGCTCCCACAGATCGTCGATCTCCACCCCGCCAAAGCCGTATTCGACGCGCAGGACAGAGGGCGAGAAGATGTAGGTCGAGACCATCCGGTCATTGGTGTGGCAGCCGATCGACTTGCTGACCGGAACGTCCAGCAGCTCGCAGCGATCGACGGCCTTGCCCACATCGTGCAGCGAGTTGACTTCGAGCATGATGTGATGCGCGCCGCGCACGCCCGGCCCCGGCGAACCGATGGCGAGCGAGTGGTGGCGGCCGTTGCAGTGATAGAAATGGAGCGCGCGGGCGCCGTCGCGGATGCAGTCCGACTGGTGAAAGCCCATGACCTCGCGGTAGAACTTGTCAGCCGCGGGCAGATCGGGAACCAGCAGGACGATGTGGCCCATGCCCTGTTCGCCGGTCCTGAACCCGCTCATCGCCCAGCCGGGCAGAAACGAGTTGGGGGTGACGTACTGTCCCCAGGAGAGTTCGTGGCGGAAACCGGCCGGATCGGTGAACCAGTAGTAACCGGCAACGCAGCGCGCGGAGGCCTCTTCCGGAGTGGCGCGCGTGATCGCAGAACCGGCGGCGGCAACCGCCTCACCCAGTTCGCGGGCTTCCTTCTCGCCGGTCAGCTGCCAGCCGATATAGCCGATGTCGTTCTTTTCACCGGGATGGACCCAGAGGCGGCAGTCCGCCTCGTCCATGCGGAAACGAGCGACGCCGCCCTCCCCTTCCTCGATCAACTGGAGGCCCAGGATCTCGGAACCGAAAGTGCGCCATTCTGCCACAGCGGGAGTCACCAACCCAAGATATGCCATGGAACGAATCATTGCGTCTGCTCTCCCTGCGGAATTAATACTCTAGAGACGTCGTTCTAGAAAAGTGAAAAATGCTGCGTGCGGAAAAATTTGCGTTCTTCCGCAGCGAAGCGCGTGAAACCTGGTTTGGCGACCGCTCTACAACGCCGGACACCGCACGCCGCTCAGGCTGAACTTGTCGAAGCCGGTTCGCGGGAACCGGAACCCATCGACAGGCTCAGCTGAGCAGGTGTTGATTACTGGGCCGCCGGGATCGGACCCTTCACCTGGGCCAGGGCCGCATCGCCCGGGAAGGCATCGTTCAGGATCTTCTGGCAGACCTCGGTCTTGTTCGAAGGATCGGCGGTTACGATGGCGCGGATGTCGGCCCAATCGACTCCTTCGGCATTCTTTCGTTCAGGCAGTTCCTTGCCGAGGCCGGTGTTGTAGTAATAGTCCCAGTACATCGCGCAGCGGTTTTCGGGCGGCAGATCGCCGCCCTTGCACGAAACGAGAGCCAGCGCAGCCGGCAGAGCCAGATAGAGTGCCTTCATCCTACTTCCCCGAAGCATTGCGGCGGTCACGCCACAGGTAAAACGCCAGGCCGATCCACGAGATCACCAGCGAGAAGATGTCATAGTACCGCAGCGGGCGGTAAACCGCGTAGCCCAGCCCGGTCGATCCGACGAAGACGGCAAGGCTCAGGATGATGCAGACGATAATGGCGGTCCGTTCACTCTTGCGCATCACTGCTCTCCCTCGACGCGGATCTGTTCGGCATAGTTGTCGCGGTAGGCGCGCTTGGCATCCCACAGCCACAGCGGCTCAAGCCGGGGCTTGATCGCGGCGCCCAGGTATCCGGCATAGGCGAGCAGCAGCACGCCGTTGAGGAACAGCTCCTGCGGGCCGGTGAACAGCTGGCGCGGCGTGGCGACCACGAATGTGTTCAGGTAGAAGATGTTCACCGAGGCCGGCATTTCCAGGATCAGGGCCAGCAGCACGAAGCGGTTGGTCAGCAACATGACGCCAAAGACGAACTCCATGTACTTGACCGCCTGATAAAGCCCGATGGCAGCATTCGCATCGGCCCATTCACCCCCGACGCCGGGGATTGCCGGCATGTAGCCGGTCAGGATGAAGCGGCCGCCCGAAAACAGCAGGTGCGCGCCAAAGAACAGGCGGAGCCAGGTAACGATGTAATAGCTTGACCGGTCGTTGGTCATGATGGGTTCTCCTCCCCAGCCCGGGCAATCAGCCCTTGGGATTGGTGGTGTTACGGGCAAAGATTTCCGGAAGCCGCGAAAGCTCGCGCAGGCTGCCGGGGCTCGACCGCAGGGACAGCATCGGCAGGTAATGACGGATATAGGCCAGGGCCACGATCACGTTGATGTAAAGGCACGACACGCCCATGTAGGTCGGGCTGAACAGCCGGTCGGTGCGCAGGTTCAGGAACACCGCATTGTAGAACACGATGGCTGAAACCGGCAGCAGCAACAGGGTCGCAGCAGGCACGAAGACGCCGAAGATCAGGCACAGGCCGCCGATGATCTCGACCGTCTTCACAAAGTCGAACAGGCCGACTTCGATCATCGTCACCAGCATCTGGTTCGACAGCGGCAGAGTGCCCAGCGGCTGCGGGAACGCAGGCGGCAGGCCATAGATCTGCGCCCAATAGCTATAGCCGCTGTTGACCATCCAGGCGCCCAGGAACAGGCGCAGCAGGGTGACCGCTGCCGTCCACAGCGTGCCCGCGTTGAGTTCGATCGTGACCTTGCCGTCAGTGCGGCTTTCGGTTGCGGTTTGGGTCATTGCATCCTCCACCGGCTTACTGGTCAAACCGGGTGACATAGCGATCGCGTCGGGCGATGCGGCCGTCCTTGATCTCGAACTGGTCGATCACGTCCTGCTGCGGCTCGCCCCGTGCGGCGGCGATGCGGTGGACCACGATCACAGTCATGCCCTGGCCGATGACCGAGCGCACCTCATGCGGGATCGGCGCGCCATCGATGCGGTCCTGCGCGGCTGCGGCATTGTCCTTGGCATCCTTGGCAAAGTAACCCTTTGCAGCCGTGCCGCCCTGCCCCTTGTCATAGGCAAGCCGCATGTAGTCGGTCACGATTTCGCGCGGCAACTTGCCCACGCCCGGCGCGGTCCAATCCCAGCGCGGATTGTTGTGCATGGTCTGATAGACCGCTGCCGTGAACAGCAGACCGATCACGATCGACAACAGCTTGAGACTGGCTCTGCTGACCGTCATTCTCTCCCCTCCTCCAGCCCTGTCCGGAACATGTCGCCGGTCATTCGTCTGGTTCTTGCGCTGAAGGACTAGCACTATGCACACTTACGAATAAACGGACATGTCCAGCCCTGCCCGAAAGCCGGACAGGTTGAGCGTGGCACAAATCCATCGCCTCCCGCCAGATTGCTGTCCGTTTACTGGACGATTTCGCCTTTGCGCTTTGCGCGGCGCGCCGCCTTGTCCAGCCTGTTTGGCTGAAGCCAGACCCGATCAGCGGGCTATTATGGAGAGGGCATCGACATGACATCGCGGGCATTCCAGTGGCAATTCGTCACGTTCTTCCGGCTCTTGTTCGCCGCACACCTGCTCTATTCGGGCGCGGCCTATATCTTCTTCGGCTGGGTGCCCTCGGCCATGTCCAACCCGAATTCGCCGGTCGGCCAGTTCATGGTCCACCTTGACCAGATCGGGCTTTACCCGCTGGTCAAATATGTCGAGTTCTTCCTGGGCTTGCTCGCCCTCACCAACCGCTTCACGCCCGCAGCGGCGGTGATGGAATTCCCGATCACGGTGATGATCGCCTACCTCAACATCGCAGTCGAAGGCGCGATTGCCCCCCGGCATTACTACACCGGCGTGCAGGAACTGCTGATCAACGGCGTGGTCCTGCTTGGTTATGGCGGCTATTACCGTTCGATGCTGAAGATGAAGAACCAGCCCGCCTGGCTGTGGGAGGAACCCGGCGCGGCGGCCACTCCTCCAGCCCCGGCGCAGGAGCGCGCCGGTGCATTGGGCGGACTGCCGATCTGGATCTTCTTCGCCCTGTTCATGGCCGCTGTCATGGCCGCATCGTGGTTCATGGGTTCGGTGGACCGCCGCCTGCCGCCGCGCGACTGGCTGCCGCCGTTGCTGGCCTTCATCGGCATGCTGGGCGCATACCGCCTGACCTATGGCCGCGCCGCGCGCGCCTGACCCTGCAAGGAACCCAAACCATGTCTGATGATCGCACCCTTGATCTCTCCCGCCGCCAGCTCGCCCTGGGCGGGCTGGCCCTGGCTGCGGCGGCCACCGCCGCGCCGGGCCTGGCCGCAGCGCGTCCGGCCCGCTTCACCCTGGCCGACCGGGCGGGGATCGAGGACCTCTTCACCCGTTACCTGTGGGCCTATGACTGCTCGGACGAGGCGGAGTTCCTGAGCCTCTTTGCACCGGATGCGCTCGTTGTCGGGCGCGGCAAGCTCTACCGTGGGCGCGAGGAAATCCTCGGCTGGTTCCGCTACCTGATCGCCATGCGCGAAAAGGAGGGCGACGATATCTGGATGCACGAGGCGGGCCAGTTCCACTTCGTGCCCCAGGGCAAGGCCTGCGTGGTCTATGCTTATGCCACGCATTTCAACGCCAACACCGAAAAGGCCACCAAGGGCGTCCGCAGCCTGGGCTATTTCACCTGCGAATGCGTCCGTTCGGCGGGCCAGTGGCAGTTCCGCCGCTTCAGCATTTCGACCTGGGACCGCAACCAGGTGCCATGGAAAAAACCGCTACCATGGGACGGCCTGGGCCAGGGTTGAAACCCCACTCAGCCCTCTTGACCCAGCAGGCGTGACAGGCGGGACACGTCGTCCAGCCTGTCGATTTCCGCCAGCACGCCGCGCAGGCGGTTGCCGTGGGCGCGGCTGAACCCGCCATATTCCAAGCAATCGTCGAACTTGTGCTGGACTTCCTCGGCGCTCATCGGCGTCTGCGGCTCTCCCTTGGCAGCGGCGACGTGACTTTCCAGGCGGCGGCCGTCTTTCGTGGTCACCACGATTGCCGCCTGCCCCGGCCCGCCTGCCGGATTGGCGAGGCTGTTATCCTGCACCGCGGTCACCCGCGCGGCCATGGCCTGAATGTCGGCGCGCTCCAGCGCTTGCGCGGTGAACTGGGCAATGCGCACCCGCCCGTCGGTAAAGGCCGCAGCGACCACCCAGGGGATGCTGAACTGGGCCTCCACCACGTTCCGGGGCCGCCGCTTGGCCTCGATCGGATTGCTGAGGAAAGGCCACTCTGCCGGACCGTTGCGGATTTCGATCCGTTCGATCTGCTCCGGGGTCAGCTGATGCCGTGCGATCAGCTGCAAGGCGGCGTCGGCCGAGGTGTGCGACCCACGGCAGGATGGCCAAGGCTTGAACGCCGTTTCCACCGCCGGATAGTCCTGCCCCAGCCCGCCCAGCAGCATGTCGCGCGAATAGATGCCCTTGTGATATTGGCTGAACCAGCCCTTCACCCCTTCCAGCACGCCGCGCGGGCCGCTCAGCCCCATCTGCGCCAGCCGCGCCGCCAGGACGCCAGCGGACGAGGCGAAGCCCGGCCCCAGCCGCTTGGTCAGGGCGGAATCGACGTGGGACTGCGCGTTGCCCGCCGCCTGATGGGCAGCGATCCCGGCGGCGCCCACCAGCTGTGCTTCGGTCAGGCCCATCAGGCGTCCGGCAACCAGCGCGGAGGAGAGATAGCCGATCAGCGTGGTATTGTGCCAGCCAATGGCAAAGCCATCGACCCCGGGTTGCCCGGCAATCGACAGGCGGCAGGCAATGTCGTTGGCCAGGGTCGTTGCCGCCAGAAACTCCTGCCCGCTGACCTTGCCGACCAGGTCCGCCGCCGCCAGCGCTGCCGGATAGACAATGGCCGAAGGGTGCAGGAAGCCGCGCCCGAAGGTATCGTCGAACTCCAGCGCGTGGACCATGACCGCGTTGATCCGCGCCGCTTCGTGCGCAGGCAGGCGCAGCTTGCTGCCCCAGACGGCGCTCTCGCCCTTCCCGCCGGTAACCGTGCCGAGTTGGCGCAGTTCGCGCACCCCGGCCTCATGCCGCGCCGCCAGCGCGATCCCTGCCGTGTCGAACAATTGCGCCCGCGTCATGCGCAGCGCCGCTTCGGGCAGGGCCTGATAAGTCGTGCCCAGCATATGCCGGACCAGCGGGACAATGGCGTCGCTCTGCCCTGCCGCAAGCCCGCGTGAAAACGGCAGGGCAAAACTGCCGCTGGCCAGGGCCGAGCCGATAAACAGGCGCCGGTTCAACATTCCGCTATTTCCCTCTCGATACAAAAAAGGTGCGACGCCCGCCGGACGCCGCACCCCCTTTGGTCAGTACCTGAACGCGTCCGATCAGAACTTGTAGGACAGTTCCACACCGAACTCGCGCGGGCGGCCCACGTCGAGCATAGTGAAGCCGAAGACGCGGTCGTGCGCCACGCCGGTCAGGCCCGGAACCGGCTTGGTGGCCGGACCGCTCGGATCGAAACCGCCGGTCAGGTAGTACTTGTTGGTCAGGTTGTTGCCGAACACTGCCAGGCTCCAGCCAGCCGCCGCGTTAAAGCTGATGCGGCCATTGAGAATGCCATAGGACGGCAGCACGACGTAGTTGGTCGGGCTGGGATAGCTGACCTGCTTGTCCTTCCAGCCCCAGTTCACGTCGAAGGCGACTTCGCCTGCTTCGTTCACCGGCACCGAGTAGCTGGCGCCCAGGGTGTAGGACCACTTCGGGCTGCGATAGAACGGAACCGCCGGAGTGACCGCAACCGCGCCGCTGGCGCCCTTGATGTCCTTGTCATAACCGGCATCGACATAGCCAAGGCTGGCCTTGAGCATCAGGTTCTCGATCGGGCTGGCCAGGAATTCGGCTTCGAAGCCCTTCACGGTGGAGTCGCCGTTGACGGTGTAGACCAGCGGCGGCGGGCCCGGGTCGGCCAGCTGGATCTGCTGATCCTTGTACTTGGTCAGGAAGGCCGTGACGTTCAGGCGCACGCGGCGGTCGAACAGGTCGCTGCGGATACCGGCTTCATAGGTCCACAGGTTTTCCGGCAGGTATTCGTTCAGGCCGCAGTTCGGCAAGATCGAGGTGTAGCAACGGGTCTGGATACCGTCGTTGAAGCCGCCACCCTTGTAGCCCTTGGCTGCCGAGATGTAGGTCATCACTTCCGGCGACCAGCGATAATCGAGGGCGAAGCGCGGCGAAACGCTCGACCACTTGCCGCTGACCGACTGGGGCGAAATGGTCGAAACCGAACCGGCGGGGCAAGCGGGCGGGGTGCCGGTGGCCGCAACGACCGTGCCATTGCTGACGCAGACCTGGCCGCGGCCTTCGCGGAACGAGGTGAAGTCCTTCTTGTCCTCGCCCCAGCGCACGCCAGCCGTGACGCTCAGCGCATCGGTGACCGCCAGGGTGCCTTGGGTAAACAGGGCAATGGCCTCGGTCTTGATGTGCTTGCTTTCAAAGCTGCCCTTGCCGGTATCGCCCTTGAAGGCGCTGTTCGCACCAGCCGAGGGGTCAAAGCGGCGGCGTTCGTTCAGCGAGTCATCCCAGTAATAGAATGCACCGGCAACCATCTTCAGCTTGTTGTCGAAGAACGAGCCGTTCAGCTGGAGTTCCTGGGTCAGGTACTCGATGTCGGTGGTGTCGTTCAGCTGGACCAGGGGCAGCGGGGTGCGGTCCCAGTCCTGGTTCTGGATCTGGGCGATGTCGCGGTAACCGGTCAGCGACTTGACGGTCAGGTTGTCGGTCAGTTCGTAAGCGATCGTGCCGGTCAGGCCATAGCTCTTGAACTTGTTCACGTCCGGCATCAGGCCGCCGTAGATCTCGTACTTGCCCACGATCTGGTCGTAGTAATAGGCAAAGTCGGTCGCCGCATTGGTATAGCCCGAACGCGAAACCGAGGCCGGGGCCGTGGCGCGCATCGAAAGCGCCGCTGCGCTGCTGCCGTAAAGCGCGGCAGGGTAAAGGTCGGTCGGCGAGAAGTCGGTCGACAGGCTGGGCTGGCCATTGTCGCTGGTGCGGATCAGGTCGGCCGAGACGTTGACGTCAAGACGATCGGTCGGCTTCCAGCTGACCTGGCCGCGCATGGTGGTGGAATCGCCGCCGCCGACATAGGTATCGTCGATGATGCGGTGAATGTAACCGTCGCGGCTCTTCTTGGCGAAGGAGAAGCGGGTGGCCAGCGTATCCGACAGCGGCACGTTCAGCATGCCCGAAATGTCGAAGCGGTCGCGCGAACCGGCCACTGCCTTGATCGAGCCTTCCAGCTTGTCCGCGGGCTGCTTGGTCACATAGCGGATCGCCCCGCCAGCCGTGTTGCGGCCGAACAGGGTGCCCTGCGGACCGCGCAGCACTTCGATCCGCTCAACGTCGAGCAGTTCGAGCAGAGCGCCGTTCGGACGGGCGAACAGGATGTCGTCAACATAGATGCCGACAGCGCCTTCCTGGGTGATGAAGCCCTGGGGCGCGCCACCGATGCCGCGGATCGCGACGTTGACGATCGCGTTGCCCTGGGCCGCCGTGCCGCCGATGGTGACGTTGGGAATGAAGGTGTCGAAGCCGCTCAGGCTGTCGGTGCCCTGGCGCTCCAGCTCCGGACCGCCGACCGCGACGATCGACAGCGGAGTGTCTTGCAGCTTGGCTTCCGAACGCTGGGCAGTCACGATGATTTCGGCAATGCCGCCGTTGTCCTGCTCTTCAGCAGCGCTGGCGTCTTCTGCGTGCGCAGCGAAACCAGTAAGACCAAGCACAAGCGCAGCGCAACTTGCACTCAATTTGGAAATATAGCGAATGTCCCGCTTCATAGTATCCTCCCCATTTTCCAAACCAGGTTTGGAAATTGACCTCAATCAATTCAAAAAATGACGCCCACCTTTATGGTGGTGACTTAGCACCGGACCGTTTTGACGGACTTCACTTCGTCAGCATTCATAAAAAGTACATGTCGAGCCTGTACTTGGCGTTGAAGGTTATGGACGCGGTCCGGGAGCGTCAACCAAACACCGGGTTCTGGAGCGTGCTTTCTGTAAACGTGTCCGTAGTAAGGACAAGCGCGATTGCCGCCATCGAGCAAGCGCGCGACCAGGCCAGGTCCGCAAAAACTGTTATGCAAGCTTAATAAAATCGGGAGAAGTCCCGGCGCTTTGATGCCCTGCGCCCAGCCAGCGCTTGTCAATCGCCGCCCGCGCGGCCTATGCACCGGCCATGCTGACTGACCTCTTCCTGCAAATGCCCGGGCACTACATCCGCCGTGCCCAGCAAGTGTCCTCCGCCTATTTTACCGAGGAGCTGGCCGATTCGGAGCTGACCTCAGTGCAGATGGTGGCCCTGGTCGCCATCGTCGATAGCCCCGGCATCGATGCGACAAGGCTTTCAGAAATCATAGATTTTGACCGCGCCACGATCGGCGGCGTGGTTGACCGGCTGGAGCGGAAGGGCCTGATCCAGCGAGTCGTGAACCCTGAGGACAAGCGCAGCAAGGTGATGCGCGCGACTCCGGCCGGCAAGGCCCTGCTCGACGTCAGCCTGCCCCGGGTACAGCGGGTGCAAGAGCGCATCCTGGCCCCGCTCAGCCCCGAAGATCGCGAGACTTTCCTGCGCTTGATCAAGACCGTGATCGGCCGCCAAACCGATTGACGGACATGCCGCGCAAGACGAATTGACTGTATGCATACTAAATTGCTAGGCGCCGCTCACTAGCAAACAAGCGCGAGAGGATGCGGGCATGTCTGACAATCTGGTCCTAATATCGGGCGGCGGCATCGGGGGCCTTTCCGCTGCGCTGGGGCTTGCCCAGCAAGGCATCCCTTCGATGGTCCTGGAACGCTCTCCGGTCCTGGGTGAAATCGGTGCCGGGATTCAGCTTGGCCCCAATGCCTTCCACGCCTTCGACTACCTGGGCATTGGCGAGGAAGCGCGCGCCGCTGCGGTCTATGTCGACAAGTTGCTGCTGATGGATGCCATCAGTGCCGAGGAGATCTGCTCGATCCCGCTCGACGCGCCGTTCCGCGAACGGTTCGGCAATCCCTATGCCGTAGTGCACCGCGGCGAATTGCACGGCGTCATGCTGCGCGGTTGCCAGAACAATCCGCTGATCGAACTGCGCACCAACAGCGAAGTCGTGTCCTATGCGCACACCGATGGCGGGGTAGAAGCCATCCTGGCTGACGGTTCGCACATTCATGGCCGCGCCCTGATCGGGGCGGACGGCCTGTGGTCCAAGGTACGCCAGCAGATGGTGGGCGACGGTATGCCCCGCGTGACCGGCCACACCACCTATCGCTCGGTCATTCCCTTTGACCAGATGCCGGAAGAGCTGCGCCTCAACGCCGCAACCCTGTGGGCCGGGCCGAAGTGCCACCTGGTGCACTATCCGCTCTCGGGCTGGAAGACCTTCAACCTGGTCGTCACCTATCACAACCATGCCCCTGAACCGGTCGCTGGCGTTCCGGTCAGCCACGAAGAAGTGATGCAGGGTTTCGAACACATCCACCCGCGCGCTCAGCAGATCATCAAGATCGGGCAGGACTGGAAGAAGTGGGTGCTGTGCGACCGCGAACCGATCATGAACTGGACCGACGGCAATGTCGCGCTGCTGGGCGATGCGGCTCACCCGATGATGCAGTACCTCGCCCAGGGTGCCTGCATGGCGATGGAGGATTCCGTGATCCTCTCGGTCGAATGCGGCAAGACGCCGGACGATCTGCCGGGCGCGCTGCGCCGCTATCAGGATCGCCGCCGCCTGCGCACCGCGCGCGTCCAGTTGCAGGCCCGCGAAGTGGGCAACCATATCTACCATCCGGACGGCGCTCACGCCGCGCTGCGCAACCAGATCATGCAGGCCAAGACGCCAGAGCAATGGTATGATGTGGTGGACTGGATGTACGCTGCGGAGGACGTGGTTGCAGCCACCTCGGCGGCCAAGCGGAGCACTGTCGATGCATGAGGATCACCCCCATCCGCCGCTGGCCAACGATCAGCGCGCGCAGCTGGAAACGCTCTATGACGAGATGCGGCCCCGGCACCTCTACCCCTTGTGGGAAGTGCTGAGCGCGCTCGTCACGCCAGAGCCGCAGACCCGCGCCGTGCCCGCCAAGTGGGCCTATGACGACGTGCGCGGCTATCTGCTGCGCGCGGGCGACTTGATCAGCGCCGAACAGGCCGAGCGCCGCGTGGTCATTCTGGAAAACCCCGGTCTTCCGGGCGAATCCGCGATCACGCCGCGCCTCTATGCGGGCCTGCAACTGGTCCTGCCGGGCGAGATCGCGCCCTGCCACCGTCACAGCCAGTCCGCGCTGCGCTTCATCATGGAGGGCGACGGGGCCTATACGGCGGTCGACGGCGAAAAGGCCTTCATGAAGCAGTTCGACCTGATCCTTACCCCCAACTGGCGGTGGCACGATCACGGCAATCCTTCGAACAACCCGATCATCTGGCTCGACGGGCTCGACATCCCCACGATCCGCGCGCTGGACGCCCAGTTTGCCGAGCGCCTTGACCAGCCGAGCCATCCGGAAACCGAACCGACAGGCAGCAACCGCGCCAAGTTCGGCCGGGGCCTGCGCCCGCTGAAAGCCGGCTCGGTCCGCGCCGAACAGCCGCGCGAACCGCTGTTCCACTATCCCTATGCGGAATGGTCCGCCTCGCTTGAAGCCCTGGCCGCCAGCGAAGCGCCCGATCCGCATATCGGACATGCGCTGGAGTTCCTGAACCCCAGCACGGGCGGCGCCGTGATGCCGACCATTTCGGCCCACGTCCGCCTGCTGCCCGCGGGCTTTGAAACCCGCACCCGCCGTTCCACCGAAAGCGCGGTCTTCACCGTGATCGAGGGGACCGGCGAAGTGGAAATCGGGGACCAGACCTATCAGCTTTCCCCGCGCGACATGGTCGTCGTCCCCACCTGGGCCGCGACCCGCTGGAAAGCGGAGAGCAAGCTGGTCCTGTTCGCCTACACCGACCGCGTGGTCCAGGAAAAACTCTGCCTTTATCGGGAGCTTTGTGAATGAAACTGCTGTTTGAACCGATCGCCCCTGTCATCGCTCCGACCACGACGGGCGAAGGCTTCCCCGTGCGCCGCATCTTCTGCATCGGCCGCAATTACGAGGAGCACGCCAAGGAAATGGGCATGCAGGCCGATCCCGAAGCACCCTTCTTCTTCACCAAGTGGGCCGAAACCGTCGTGAACGACGGTGCCACCATCGCCTATCCGCAGGGCACGTCGAACTTCCACTTCGAAGCCGAACTGGTGGTCGCGATCGACAAGCCCGGCCGCAACATCCCGCGCGAAGAGGCGCTGGATCACGTCTGGGGCTATGCCACCGGGCTCGACATGACCCGCCGCGACCTTCAGGCCGAAGCCCGGTCCAAGCAGCGTCCGTGGGATGCCGGCAAGAACGTCGAGCAATCCTCGCCGCTGGGCCTGCTGCACCCCAAGTCGGCGCTGGGCGATGCTACCAAGGGCGCGATTACCCTGACCGTCAACGGCGTCGAAAAGCAGCGCGGCGACCTGTCGCAGCTGATCACCCCGGTCGACAAGCTGATCGAATTCCTCTCCGGCCTGTACCAGCTGGAAGCGGGCGACCTGATCTATACCGGCACCCCCGCAGGCGTCGGCGCTGTCGTTCCGGGCGACGTGATGGTCGTGGAAATCGAAGGCCTGTCCTCGCTCACCATCACGGTCGGGCAGCCGGCGGAATGAGCGTTCACCTGCACGGCTTCTTCCGCTCCAGCGCATCGTGGCGAGTCCGCATTGCGCTGGCGCTGAAGGGGATCGGGTACGAGCAGACCGCCTACAAGTTGAGAGCCGGGGAGCAACGCAGCCCCGGCTTCCTCAAGCTCAATCCGCAAGGGCTGGTCCCCGCGCTTGAGATTGACGGCGTGGTCCTGACCCAGTCGCTGGCGATCATCGAATACCTGGAAGAGACCGTCCCGGAGCCGAACCTGCTGGGCAAGTCGGCGCTGGAACGCGCCCGCATCCGCGCCTTCGCCATGGCCATCGCTTGCGAGACGCACCCGCTGCAGAACCTGAAGGTGCTGAACAGCATCACGGAGCTGACCGGCAGCGAAGCGGCTTCGCAGGACTGGGCGCGGCAAGTGAACCACGAAGGCCTGGCCGCCTGTGCCGCGCTGCTGCCGCAGGGAAATTCGCCCTTCTGCTTTGGCGATACGCCCACCCTGGCCGACATCTGCCTGATCCCGCAAATGGCCAATGCCCGCCGCTTTGGCGTGGCGATCGAATGGGACCGGCTGGCCGTGATCGAAGCCAACTGCCTGGCCCACCCTGCCTTTGCGGAAACGGCCCCGGCCAAGCAGCCTGATTTTGTGGCTTAGAGTTCGCTAGTTCTCGGCGGGAGGCGGTGCCGATTGCATCGCCTCCCGCCAAACAGTCACTTCGCTGCCTGGCCGACCAGATCGAGCGCGATATCGACGATCATGTCTTCCTGACCGCCCACCATCTTGCGGCGGCCCACTTCGGCCAGGATCGTGCGGGTATCGACGCCGTAATCGGCAGCAGCCTTTTCAGCGTGACGCAGGAAGCTGGAATAGACCCCGGCATAACCCAGCGTCAGGGTTTCGCGGTCGACCCGGACCGGACGATCCTGCAACGGACGGACCAGTTCTTCAGCCGCGTCCATCAGCGCGAACAGGTCGCAGCCGTGGTTCCAGCCCATCCGGTCGGCCGCGGCAATGAACACTTCCAGAGGCGCATTGCCGGCGCCTGCACCCATTCCGGCCAGCGAGGCATCGACGCGCACCGCACCGTTCTGCACCGCGACGATCGAATTGGCGACGCCCAGGCTGAGGTTGTGATGCGCGTGAACGCCGCGCTGGGTTTCCGGCTTCAGCACCCGGTCATAGGCCTGCAGCCGCGCGGCATATTCGTCCATGTTCATCGCGCCGCCGCTGTCGGTGACATAGACGCACTGCGCGCCATAACTTTCCATCAGCTTGGCCTGCTGGGCCAATGCATCCGGCGTGGTCATGTGGCTCATCATCAGGAAGCCGGACACGTCCATGCCCAGACCGCGCGCCGCCTCGATGTGCTGCCTGGAAACGTCGGCCTCGGTGCAATGGGTGGCGATGCGGACCGAGCGGACACCCATTTCATAGGCGTGCTTCAGGTCATGGACCGTGCCGATCCCCGGCAAGAGCAGCGTGGTCAGGACTGAGTGTTCCAGCACTTCGGCCACGGCACCGATCCAGTCCCAATCGGTATAGGCGCCAAAGCCATAGTTGAAGCTGGAGCCTTGCAGGCCGTCGCCGTGGGCAACTTCGATTGCGTCAACCTTGGCCCGGTCAAGCGCGCGGGCAATGGCGCGGACATGGTCCAGACCATACTGGTGGCGGATCGCGTGCATCCCGTCACGCAGGGTGACGTCCTGAATGTAGAGCTTTTGCGTGGTCGGATCGAAAGTCATGCCGCTGCTCCTTCGTGCATGCGGTTGGCGATCTTCTCTGCCGTCTTGAGCGCGGCAGAGGTCATGATGTCGAGGTTGCCGGCATAGGCGGGAAGGTAATGGGCCGCGCCTTCCACTTCGAGGAAGACCGAAACCTTCAGGCCCGTGAACTCGCCGTCCATTTCGGGAATGCGCAGCGGCTGGTTCGAACCGATATGTTCGAACTGCACGGCCTGCTTCATGCGGTAACCGGGGACATAGCTTTGCACTTCGGCCACCATGTCTTCCACCGACTGGCGGATCGCGTCCTGATCGGCGTCATCGCACAGGCAGTAAACCGTATCGCGCATGATCAGCGGCGGTTCTGCTGGGTTGAGGATGATGATCGCCTTGCCGCGCGTCGCGCCGCCGACGTCCATGATCGCCTGGCTGGTGGTTTCGGTGAACTCGTCGATATTGGCGCGGGTGCCGGGACCGGCGCTCTTCGAAGCGATCGAGGCGACGATTTCGCCATAGTGGACCTTGGCCACCCGGTTCACCGCCGCAACGATGGGAATGGTCGCCTGGCCGCCGCAAGTGACCATGTTGACGTTCTTGGCATCAAGGCACTTGTCGCCATTGACCGGCGGGATGACATAGGGACCGATGGCTGCCGGGGTCAGGTCGACCATGCGCTTGCCCGCCGCCAGCACCAGTTCGCTGTTGCGCTTGTGCGCGCCGGCGCTGGTCGCGTCGAACACGATCTCGACCTCGGCAAATTCCGGCATCTTTAGAAGCCCGTCGATGCCTTCATGGGTGGTCGCAACGCCCATCCGCTTGGCGCGGGCAAGGCCGTCCGATTCCGGGTCGATCCCCACCATCACGCCCATTTCCAGCGCGTCGGAAAGGCGCATGATCTTGATCATCAGGTCGGTGCCGATATTGCCCGAACCGATGATCGCTACTTTGGTCTTGGCATTTGGGGTCTTGGCCATGCTCAGGCTCCCTTGAATGAGAAGGAACAGGTGCCGATGCCCGCAACGTCGGCGCGCACCTCGTCACCTGCGGTCAGCACCACCATCGGGCCGAGCGCTCCGGCCAGCAGAATGTCGCCAGCCTTCAACGGATCACCGCCAGCCGCCAGCGTGCGGGCCAGCCATGCCGCAGCATTGAGCGGATTGCCCAGCGCGGCCGAGCCGATCCCGGTCGAGGCGACGTTACCATTGACCGTCATGGTCATAGCTGCGCCTTCCAGATCGAGCCCCGCCAGCGGCAGGCCCTGATCGGACAGGACGAAGAAGGCCGAAGAGCCATTGTCGGCCACGGTATCGGCAAAGGTGATTTTCCAGTCGGCAATGCGGCTGTCGACGATTTCGATCGCGGCATGGACCGAGGCAACGGCGGCGGCGACCTGCTCAGCGGTGGTATCCGTTGCGGGCAGGTCCGCGCCGAGAACGAAAGCGATTTCCGCTTCGGCCTTGGCCTGGATACAGCGGGCCGGATCAAGGTTGCCGCCATCGGCAATCCGCATATCGTCAAACAGCACGCCAAAGTCGGGCTGATCGACGCCAAGCTGCTTTTGCACGGCTTCGGCAGTCAGGCCCGCCTTGCGCCCCACGATGCGGCGGCCCTGGGCCTGCCAGTAACGGGTGTTGATCGCCTGCACGGCATAGGCCCCCGCGGCGTCGGTCGGCTCCAGCCAGTCGCGCAGCGGCGGCAGGACCTGGCCGGAATAGGCTTCGCGCAGCATGGCCGCGACCTGTTCGAATTCGTTGCTCACTTCAGGCTCTCCCTTCGCAGGGTGCAGATATGGACAAAAACCGGCCTTGCGGCGAGTCCGGCCCTCGCCTATTTCTCACGATATGAGACATGGAACGCCCATTATCAGCGCCTTGGGCCGCAGCCTTGCCATGCTGGAAGCCGTGCTGGCCGACCGCGAAGGGCGCAGCATCGATGCGCTTTCGCGGCAACTGGGCCTGCCCCGCGCCACCGCGCACCGGCAGATCCACAGCCTGATGCACGAAGGCTACCTGGTCCGGTTGCGATCCGGCCAACTGGCCGCCGGGCCGCGCCTGATGAACCTGCTGCAACTGGTCGACAACAAGCAGCTGATCGTGGCTGCCGCCGCTCCGGTCCTGCACCGGCTGGCGGCGCGGGTTGGCAGCGTCGTCCAGCTGGGCACGCTGGAAAACGACATGGTGACTTACCGGATCAAGACCGGCGTCGGCGCGGGCGAACTGTTCACCAAGGTTGGCCTGCAGCTTGAGGCCTATTGCACCGGCATCGGCAAGGTGCTGCTCGCCCACCTGCCCAAGGCCCACCGCGAGGCCTATCTGGCCAATGGCCCTTTCCCGGCCCTGACGGAACATACCATCACCAGCCCGCAGCAGCTGCGCAGCGAGCTCGACGAAATCCATCAGCGCGGCTTTGGAATGGATTCGGAAGAGATTGCACCGGGCCTGTTCTGCTTGGCCGTGCCGGTGCGCGGACCGGACCAGAGCGTTTCAGCGGCAATATCGGTTTCCCGCCTGCTGGCCAATTCGGCAGCCGGAAAAAACCAGGCCTTGCTGGAACTTATGCAGGAAGCCGCGCGGGAGATCGAACAGAACCTCGCCTCTGCTGCGTAAAGCCGAACCCCACCAACGATTGCTGCCCGCGCCGTCGAATACGCTTTTGGACAGGTGAGGCTCGCCAAGCGTTATTGAACGTCACCTGCGGCGTGCGGCTATCGAAGATTGCTTCGAATTGATCAGGGTCTGGGCCCGCTTCGCAGCCAGCCGGTGACTGAATATCGGCGGCGCGGCGCAAAAGGAGCGACCATGGTCACGCTGTGCAGTTGCGGCACGGCGAACAGATTGATTGCGTTGAAACAGGGCACCATGACTTCGGCCCTTCCTGATCCACGCTCGTGAAATGCCAACAATCCGCCCCAGTCAAATGACCAATCCTGACTGAGGTTGAACACAAAGGCGGCACGGCGATTTTTACCCGTCACTGCATCGTCGTGTGCCGTCAGGAAATGTCCCGGCCCATAGGCGGTCCCTTGCGCATCGGCGAAGCTGATCGAGTCATCGCCCACCACAGTCTTCAGAAACGCCAGGGCACTGGGTGATGACAGAAATTGGGCAAATTCGTCCAATAGCGTTCCGCTTTCGGCCCGTTCGGACTGCGCATCGGCAACCCTGATCGTCTCGTAGCAATACTGAAAGCCATAGCGCGCCTCTGCATAGGCTGCTTGCTCCAGTTGGCTGCGTTGTTCCGGCGTAAGCGCGGCCTGCGTTTCGCGGTCCAGTTCAAAGACTTTGGAACCCGAATTCAGGACCAGGTGCCATGCGGTGGAATTCTTCAGGAATTGCAGCAGCCGCTCGGCGTCGTCCAAGACCAGGAAGTCGGGGATATGAATGCGGCCCCTGGTCTGAAAATCGGCATGCAGCCGGTTGGCATCAAGCCGAGGATTTATGCGGAAAAGCGCCATGGCGCTGTGGTTACGGCACCCTGCCCGTCTAGTCAAAACGCGCTGTCGTTCCGCAGGCGGACAATCTGGTGTGGAACTTTCGACCAGGGGGCTTGCGGAAATTCGGAGCGGAATCATAACCGGTTCTGCGGGGACCTTACGGCACAGGCTTGCTGAAGCGATGGCGAGGTCAGTGCCGATAGGAGTCAAAGCTTGAGGACGCTGTTCGAGATCAATCCGGATTTGGATCGGCCAGCCCTGGCTCGGCGGTTTGCCGATTGTGGCAGGGTCCAGGTGCGCGACGTCCTTACCGCAGAGGCGGCGGTGGAACTTGCCGGGTTGCTGCGCAGTCACACCGCGTGGAGCATGGCCATCCACAGCACGGTTGATGGTACTGCACAGCCGAAAAGCTTTCCTAATCAGGAACTGCGGAACCCCAGTGGTATCGAAGCGGTCAACCGGGCGGCTGCATCGGCCGAGGCACTATCCGCCCGAGGGGAATACGCCTTTCGCTATGCGCATTATCCGATCGTCGATGCACTGAACGGCAAATGGGACCCGGACGGACCTTACGAGATCTTGCTGGAACACCTCAATGCCCCGGCTTTCCTCGACCTGGCGCGAGATGTTTCGGGAATTGGCGAACTCGTTCGCGCTGATGCACAAGCGACGCTATTTGCTCCGAACCATTACCTCGGGCTGCACTCGGACAGCCACGTCGCGCAAGGTTGGCGGGTGGCCTATGTGTTGAACCTGGCACCATCCGACTGGAGCCCCGATTGGGGAGGATACCTCCTGTTCCTCGATGAGCACGGCGACGTGGTGGAGGGCTTTCGCCCGCGCTTCAATGCCCTGAACATGTTCCTGGTCCCGCAAGACCACCTGGTCAGCTATGTTACGCCGTTTGCTCCTGCCTCGCGCTTTGCGATTACGGGGTGGCTTTCGGATCGATGACCGATACCGGTGCTCTCGTCCGCGAAGCCATGGCTCTTGCCAATGCAGGAGAGGACCAGGCTGCGCAGGAGCGGTTTTCGGCAGCACTCGCCAGGTTCCCCAATGATGCGCGCGTCGCCAACAGTGCGGGCAATTTTCATGCACGGGCACGCCGAAACGAAACCGCGCTTGTACACTTTCTTCGTGCGCTGGAGCTTGAACCAAACTTTACCGAAGCGACTGCAAATGCGGGGATCGTATATCTCCGGTTGAACCAGCCGGAGAAATTGCTGCAACTTTTTACCTCCCGCCTGGAAACTGGTCACTGGACCGCACAGCTCTGGGCACTGCGTGCCGATGCCGAACGCCTGAGCAATGCGTTGGACTGCGCCAGCACGAGTTATGCCGAGGCCCTGAAGCTTGATCCGGCCAACAAGCGGGCCTTAATCGGTCGCGCCCGCTTGTCCCTGGAACGAGGCGAAACCCGCGCCATCGCGGATTTCCAGCAGTGCTTGACGCAGAGCCCGGGCGATCCGGAGATCTTTTGCGATTATGTAGAGGCACTGGCGGCAAACGACCTGCTGGATGAAGCACGGCAGTCAGCGGCGGCGCTTGTTTCCCAGCTACCGGCCTGGCCACGCGGACACCTGCTGTTCGCAGAGCTGGCATGGGCTGCAGGCGAACGGGAACAATTTGACCGCGAGCTTTGTCGTGCAGTGGAATCAGCCCCATCGCCGGAACTATATCTGGCCTGGGGTAGTTTGCTGGCCGGTGCTGGCCAACACGGGCGCGCGGCAGAAATCCTCGACAAAGCCCTGTCCAATTGGCCGAATAACCAGGACCTCGCCCTTAATTGTGCGATTTGCCTGGGGGAGGCGGGTGACACGCAAAGAGCGGCGTCACTTTACAAAATGTTCGATACTGCGGCATCGCTGGACTGGTCGGTGGCTTATGCCCGCCACCTTATCCAGTTGGGCGCTTTTGAAGAGGCAGAGTGCCTGCTGGGCGACATCATACAGGCGAATGACAACCCGGTGGAAGCCTGGGCTTTGATCGACATTTGCTGGCGCACGATGAACGACCCGCGCCACGCCTGGCTCCATGGTCAAGCGGGTCTGGTTCAGGCCGTTCCGCTCAACATCGCCCGGTCGCAACTGGATGCAATTGCCGAGCTCCTTTTGCATTTGCACCAGCGCTCGTACGAGCCTTTCAGTCAGTCGATCAGAGGTGGGTCACAGACCAAAGGCGCATTGCTGAACCGGGTGGAACCTGAGCTGAAAGCTCTCAGGAACGCTCTACAGGAAGCCCTGCAAACCTATCGGGCAGGCTTGCCCGAACGGGATGACCGCCATCCGCTTTTGTCCAGGCGCGACAGCGCTTGGGATATTTCTGGCAGTTGGTCGATCCTGATGAACGGGATCGGACAGCATGTGAGCCACGTTCACCCGCAAGGCTTGTTGTCTTCGGCCTGCTACATCATCCTTCCGGACGGCATAGGGACAAAGAGCCAAGGGGGGCTGTTGGAACTGGGCCGCCCGCCTTCACAGCTCGCGCCGCAGCTTGATCCGTTGACGACAATATGCCCGGCTGTCGGGCATTGCGCCCTTTTCCCCAGCACCTTGTTTCACGGAACGCAGCCCATTTCTGGCGGAAGACGGATGAGTGTTGCGTTCGATGTAACAGCCGCTGCCGTCTAGCCTGGTGAACCCGCCGAGACGCAAAAAAGGCGGCGGACCGGAAGTCCGCCGCCCAGGATTTGCTTAGTTTAAGACTTAGAACTTCACGCGAGCCGAGACGAAGAAGTCGCGGCTGAGAACGTCGTAGAAGCTCGGCAAGGTGTTGGCCTGCTCAGCAGCAGAACCGAGGACCGGAGGCTTCTTGTCAAACAGGTTGTTGACGCCTGCGTTGATGGAAATGGACTCGGTCAGGTCATAGCCAAGGCTAAGATCGATGTAGTTGGTTGCACCAACGTACGGACGCGGCAGCAGGGCCGGATTGGTTCCGATACGCTCAACGCCGTTGAACACGTTCTGGATGCGGCTGTCCTGGGTCTTGCCTTCATAGCGCCAGCGCACCGACACCGTTGCCGGACCCTGGTCATAGGTCACGCGAACATTGTGACGATACTTCGGCTGACCGTGGGTACCTTCCACGATGTTCTCGCGCTGCGGGATCGAAGCGATCGGGGTGCTGCGATACTTGTCCAGCCAGGTAGCAAGGTAGAAGAACCCTACCTTGCCGCCCAGGAACGGCGTCGAGTAGTCGACCTGGAAGTCGATACCGCTGGTCTCGAGCTTGCCGACGTTGGCCGAGAGGAACTGCGGGTTGCGTCCGCCTGACGTTTCACCCAGCGCGCCGTTGGATGCATTGCGCTTTCCGACGAAGACCTGGCAGATCGGGTTGTTGAGGTCCTGGATGGTGTTGAAGCACAGCGAAAGCGCCGAGCTGAGGCCACCGGCCAGAACGCCGATCGTGTTGTTCACCGTGATGTTGAAATAGTCAGCGATGATGTTCAGGCGCGGCACGAAGACCGGGCTGAACACGACCCCTGCGGTGAAGGTATCCGAGGTTTCTTCTTCAACGTTGCGGTTGCCGCCAAAGTCCGCCTGGATCTGCGAGTTCGGCTGCACCGCGCGGGTGAAGACGGTTGAGGCGGGGACCCCCGAAGCAATACAGAAGGCCTCTAGTGCAGCTGTGCGCGATGCGGCGGTGCCACGGTCAGAGCAGGGATCGGTCGCGCCCGGGAAGCCCGTGCTGTTACCGCCGAACAGGTCCTGGACGTTGGGAGCGCGAACGGCACGCGAGTACTGACCACGCAGGGTCAGGCCGCGAACCGGTTCCAGCTCTGCACCACCAGTATAGGTCCAGCTGCCGCCGACTGCGCTGAGCGAATAGTCGGAATAACGGGCTGCACCGTTCAGGTCGAGGCGGCGAACGATACCATCCTCGATGATCGGCAAGCGAAGTTCTGCGAACAGTTCCTTCACATCATACGAACCCGAGGTAGGCTGACCGGCGTTGAAGCCAAGCACGTCGCCCGAGGCCAGGAACTGGTCCGGAATGTAGCGCGACGCCATCTTGCGGTATTCACCGCCGAAGGCGAAGCCGACATCTTCACCGCCCATACCGAAGTTGAACAGCGAACCCGAGATCGAAGCCACGGCATTGGTGAGTTCCGACTGTTCCAGGTTGGTCGAGTTAACCTGGACGTACTTCACTGCGGCTGCGCTGGCGAGATTGCTGCCGAACACGTTGATCGGAACGCAGCCAGCGGAACGAGCCGAAGCGTCCTTGCACTGCAGCGTGGTGGTGCTGCCCGGTGCGAATTCGACCGTCAACGCATTGATGTAACGGCTGCGCGAGACGTTGCCCTGCTGGATCTGCGTGTTGCTGGTCCGGGCGTACGAATAGTACAGGTCGTACTTGATCTTGTCGGTCAGATCACCGCGGAAACCACCCAGGACGCGGAACGCCTGGCGGGTTGCTTCCTGATTGCGCGAACCGGCGGAAAGGAAGCGGTAGGAGACCGAGGTGTTGGCATAGCCGTCACCGCGGGTCGCAGCCGCTTCAGCCGCGTCATTTGCCAGAAGCAGGGCGCGGGTCTGGTCGTTGAAGAACGGGCTGTTGATGAACAGCGGTGCGGTCACGCCGGTCGGGGTCGGGGCCAGTTCCTGAGCGACCCGGTTGTTGACGAAGCTCAGTTCGGTGTAGAATTCAACGCCGTCAGTGATCTCGTAATTGCCGTAGGCACCGAGCAGGTAACGCTCCTGCGGAAGCTGCAGGTAATTGGCCGGGGCGAAATTATAAAGATCGGCCGGATCCTGGAACAGACGCGAACCACCGCCGCTCGGATCGAAAATATAGGTGCTGGTGCCGGAACCGAAGGTTCCGATCGGACCAGTGGCAGAGCCCTGCGGAACAAAGCCGACCTCGCCGCCGCGGGTGCCGCAAGTGGCTACCGTGATGCCCGACGGGTAAGGCGTGCCGATCGAGGTCGTGCTGTTCGTGCTGCCCGGGACGATGCAGCCATCGCCAGCTGCAGTAGCGGAGAATGCACGGGCGCCCTGGAACACCGGCTTGCGCTTGGTGTAGTTGGCATAGACCGTCACATTGCCACGACCGTCATCGAGACTTGCGCCCACGGCAACGTTGGCGGAGTACCGTTCACCGTCTTCGCGACTGGTCAGCGCATAGCTACCGCCGGCTTCGAGGCCCTTCACGTCACGCAGGCGGAAGTTGACGACCCCCGCGACGGCGTCCGAGCCGTAAACGGCCGATGCACCGCCGGTCACGACGTCGACGTTGGACAGCAGGAATTGCGGAATGGTGTTAAGGTCGACCGTCTGGTTGGTATCATAGAACATCCAGCGACGGCCATTGACCAGCACCAGGGTACGGGTCGAACCCAGGTTACGCAGGTTCAGTGTCACCGCACCGCTGCCCGGGTTGTTCGAGAAGCCCGTGGTACCCGGCAGAACCTGCGGCAGGGTGTTGATGACCTGCTCGACATTGACTGCGCCGGTGAGCTTGAACTCTTCTGCCGAGACAACTGCGACCGGGCTGGTCGAAGTCAGGTCGACGCGCTGAATGCGCGAACCGGTGACAACGATCGCCTCCGCTTCCTCGTTCGCAGGCGCAGCCGTTTGGGCCGAGGCGGACGACGAGATCATGGCAAATGCCATGATTCCCGATGCCGCACCTGCCTTGAGCAGGCCCAGATTGCGAGATTTTACCATAAATCAAAACTCCCCGTTTTCTTGTGATGAGATTTGCACTTGCGCCAGCCCGTGAATTCCCAGGCTATTCAAACGCGTAGGCAATTAACCCCCACCTCAATTTACATTCGGGTAAGCAGGATGGCACTGCTAATAAGAGCCATTATGAACTGTATCCGCCCCCCTTGCGACGCATTTAACCCAACGAATTAGTTCCAAATTGAGATCAAATTGCTGACTTGGGTGATATCAAATGCATCGGAATAGAGAGCTGATCTCGCGCAGGACTGCAATGCGCGCCAATGATACTATCATTTAAATGCGAAGTACATTTGTCGGTAAGGTCGGACTATGGGAGAGATAAGCTTGAAGCGACGCCGGTTCCCTCCGGATGTGATCCGATATGGCAAGTAATCAATGCGGACTTTTGCCTCATCTTGACCTTGCCTTTGGGCCGGAACAGAGGATTCGTTCCGGCCCGGGCCCCGTGTCATCAGAACGAGAACTTGATAGTCCCGCCCCAGGTCCGCTGATCGCCCGCCGTGCCGGCGATCAGGCCGACGTTGCCGGGTGCCACTTGCAGCAGTTCGATATACTGCGTGTCGAAGGCATTGCGGACCCAGCCGAAGATATCGAAACCATCGCCGCGGAAACCGGCGCGCAGGTTGGTCAGCGCGTAGCCTTCAACCTTGGTGTAGATCGACGGTGAGGCGTTCGAGTTCCAATCCGAGCGGTAGTTGCCATCCACGCCGAAATAGACCTGGCCCTCCTTGCCCAGCAGGTTGGCGGGAACATTGTATTCCGCGCCGTAGGAGAAGGCATATTTGGATACGCCCGGCAGGGCCTGGCCCGAAATGTCGCACTGGCGCGGGCTGAGCGCGCCGGGAACGCCGGCGTTGGAGTAGTCCGCCGCCTGCCCGGCTGGCTGCAACGTACCGCCGGAAAGCTCGGGCGGGCACGGCGCATTGGTGAACTTCACGTAACTAGCATCGGTGTAGGCCGCATTGGCATAGGCGGTGAAGCGGTCGCTGGTGCGGATCTTGAAATCGGCCTCGATCCCGGCGGAGCGGACCTTTTCCGCATTGGCCAGGTACCCGCGCACCGTGCCGAACTGGCCGCCGTTCACCGTCGCCTGGAAGTCCTTGATCTCGGTCAGGAAGGCGCTGAGGTTGAAGGTCGCGCGGCGATCCCAGAACTGGGTCTTGAAGCCGGCTTCAAAGTGGTTGACCGATTCCGGCTTCACCGTGCTGGCCGACAAATCGGGAACATTGGCCGTGGTCAGCGGCAGGCCGTTCTGGTTGATCCCCAGCGTCTTGAAGCTCTTGGCATAGGTGGCATAGGCCAGGACGTCAGGGGCCAGCTTGTAGTTGACGTTCAGGTCATAGCTGACGTTCCACTTGCTGGCCGAAGGAGAGGTTTCCTGCGGCTGATAGACCCCGCACTGGGCGGCAAGCGCGGTGCCGCTCGCAGGCGCAGGGGTGCAGCTGATCACCGTGCCCGCCCCCGTCGTCACCACGCGCTGGTAATAGCCTTCCTTCTTGTCATAGTTTAGGCGCAGGCCGGGCTGGATCGTCAGGGCATCGGTCAGCTTGTAGCTGACCTGGCCATAGAGCGCGGCACTATCGCTTTTGAGGTACTGCGTGTTGTTGGCGGTCAGGCCCGACAGGACGCTGGGATCGGCCGCGAGGGCACCGCTCAGGCTCCAGCGGCTGGCATCAGAGCCTTGCCGTTCCAGCCCCTGCGTATCGATCCGCTGCTTGAAGCCGAACAGGCCGACGACGAAGTCCAGCTTGTCACTTTCGTAGTTGTAGCGGAATTCCTGGCTGTACTGGTCCTGCTGCGACGGGTTGTTCGAAGCGGCGACGATCGACAGGCCAGAAAAATCGCGGTCGTTCTGCGGCTTCCAGTCCCAGAAGCGCCAGGCCGTGATCGCGGTCAGCGTGCCGGAGCCAAGGTTCCATTTCACCCGCGCCGAAGCGCCGCCGATGATGTTGCCGGCCTGAAGCGGCGCATCGATATCGGTCAGGCGGTCATAGACGTTGCGGCTGGGCACGGCGTAGTTCCGCCCCGGAGTGGCGGCATTGATTGCCGCAACCAGCGCTTCGTACTGGCGGTTCAGTGCCCGCTGGGTCGTGCCGAGGCGAACGAAGGAGGTGCCGCAGCAATAGGCATCCTGCTTGCTGTAGTCGCCCGACAGCGTGATGCTCAGGTCATCATTCGGCTTGAACAGCAATTGCCCGCGCAGGCCGATATTGTCTTGCTCGTTGATCCAGCGCTTGGTCGTGACGTTGTAGATCGTGCCGCGGCGGCTGGTCGAGGAGATCGCCAGCCGCGCCGCGACCGTGTCCGACAAGGGGCCGGAGACGGCGGCTTTCGCCTGCTTGTAGTCCAGGTTGCCCAGGGTCACTTCGGCGCGCCCTTCAAAATCGAAGGTCGGCTGGTTGGTCGTGATGTTGATCGCGCCCGCCGTGGTGTTCTTGCCGTAGAGCGTGCCCTGCGGACCGCGCAACACTTCGACCTGCGCCACGTCAAGGAAATCGAAGGTGGCTGCGGCCACGCGCGAATTGTAGACGTCGTCGACATAGATGCCGACACCCTGTTCGAACCCGTCGCTGGTGAGGCCGAAGGGCACGCCAAGGCCGCGGATATTGACCGAGGTGTTGCGCGGGTTCGAAGTATAGACCTGCAATGTCGGTGCGAGCTGCGGCAGCTTGGTGACGTTGAAGTTACCGGTCGATTCAATCGAGTCCGCCTTGATCACCGAAATCGCCAGCGGCACTGCCTGCGCCGTTTCCTGGCGGCGGCGGGCCGTGACGATGATCACGTCGCCCCGGCTGAAATCCTCATCCTGCGTCTGGGCCTGTGCCTGTTCCGGAGCGGATTCGGGAGCAATCTCCGCAGCCTGCGCCGGGGCGGAAAGAACGGCGATGCCAGCCACGCCGGCAAGGAGAGCCTTATGATACGTCATGATATGTGTCCCTGTATCTGGTTCAGGAACCCTCCGGTGGTCCGGTCAGATTCTCGTTGTTCTTGAATTGGTTGAGGATTGACCTGATCCGATCAGCCGGATTTCAGCCGCTTCTTTTCCGTCACGTCGATCTGGACGACCCGGCCTTCGTGGACGGTCACCGAAACGCTGCCGTACTTGAGGCCCGTCAGAGCCTCGCGCACATCGGCAAGGCTCTCTTCAAGCAGCCGGGCCGCTTCCGGGGTGAGCGCTGGTTTCGGGTTGCTGGCGGTCATGGCAATGCTCCAGTCTGGGAAAAGCTAGTTCGAGTGGCGTAAACTCAACCAATGTGATAGACATCAAATCACTTCTGTCAGGGCTGGTAGCTCAACTTTATACTCTACTCGATTTGTAGAAATGAGGGTCAGGCTGCTGCCAGTGTTACCCGAGGACACTCGATGATCGTGGTCGCACCCACTGGCCCTCATCGGGAAACCCTCGCGTTCGACTGGTCCCGCTTGCCCAATACGGCAACAGAACCGTTGGAAATCAGCGGCGCGCGCGGCGGCGTCGCTTCGCTGACCAACTGGTTCAGCAGGTATTGTCCGTAGGGCCAGTTGCCGATGCCCGAACTGGCATTGATGTGGCCAATCGGGCCCGCATCGACCAGGCGACTGCCCCATTTCCGGGCGAAGCGCTTGGCCAGGCTAAAGCTGGCATAGGGATCGTTCCGGCTGGCGGCGACAATGCTTCGGAACGGCAACTTGCCGCCTGCCAGCGGCGGGAACCGCTTCAACCGGGGATCGAGATCTTCGCTTTCCACATCCGGAGGTGCGACCAGCAAGGCGCCAGCAACAGGGCGGCCAAATGCCGGCTGCTCATAGGCGGCCCACCAGGCGACGGCATGGCAGCCAAGGCTGTGGGCCACCAGGATGACCGGCCGCCCGGCCCGATGTATCGCCAGGTTGAGCTGGTTGACCCAGGTGTTCCGGTGCGGATCGTCCCACATCCCGAGTTCGACGCGCTGGCTGTGCGGAAGCTCCCGCTCCCACAGCGTCAATCGAGCGACCGGCTACAGCGAACGCGTGGAGGCCGACGTGCTGATTGGTGCGGACGGCATCCATTCGGCGGTCAGGCGGCAGTTCTATCCAGACGAAGGCGCCCCGCGCTGGAACGGGATCACCCTGTGGCGATCCACCTCCCCCGTCACCGCGCCGATGGGCGGAAAGGCGATGATCTGGGCAGGACGATCAGCGCAGAAATTTGTCGCCTATCCGATCGGCAAGGATCCCGATACCGGTCTCGACCGGCTCAACTGGATCTGCGACCTTCAGGTGAGCGATGCAGGTTCCCCGCCGCCGCGCGACTGGAACCGGCCTGGGAATCGGGCAGACTTCCTGCCGCGTTTCGCGGACTGGCGCTGGGCCGGGGTCGATGTTCCGGCAATAGTCGCCGCATCGGGGCCTATTTACGAATTCCCCATGGTGGACCGCGATCCGCTGCCGCAATGGACCTTCGGGCGCGTTACCCTGATGGGGGACGCGGCGCATCCGATGTATCCGATTGGCTCCAACGGCGCGACGCAAGGCATCATTGACGCGCGGGTGTTCGCCTGGCACCTGGCAGCCGCAAATTCCGTCCAGGAAGCACTTGCAAAATACGAATCCGACCGCCGCGAGACGACCGCCCGGATCGTTCTGCTGAACCGCCAGCAAGGCCCCGACCGCGTCCTCGATCTTGCCGCAGAGCGGCTTGCAAGCGGGCGCGACCTGAACGAAGTGCTGCCCATGGCAGAGCGGGCGGAAATTGCCCTTTCGTACAAGAAGACTGCCGGCTTCGACCCTGCGATGCTTAACGCGAGGTCTAGCTTCACGGCATTGGCGCCCTAACCGCTTACAGCGGAAACTGGGTGTCTCTAATTGCGGAGAGTAGCGCACCTGCGCCCATGGACAGGTATCCCCCGGCATCGAAGAATGGAAATTGCGCGCTACTGAAAGGTAAGCGTGACCATCAAGCAGCCAGAGAACACTCAGCCGCCAAATCAGATAGACGTCTGGTTCGATGGCGGCTGTCCGCTATGCCAGCGTGAAATATCGTTCATGCGGCGGCTGGATCGCGCTGGGCGGATCCGGTTTATCGACCTGTCGCGCGGCGATGCCGCCTGTCCGCTGGACAAAGCGGACATGCTGGCGCGGTTCCACGCGCGGGAAAACGGTGCGATCCTGTCTGGCGCGGCAGCTTTTGGCGCCATGTGGCGCGCGATTCCCTTGCTGCGCCCACTGGGGCTTGCCGCACGCCTGCCCTGGATCGCTGCGCTGCTGGAATGGAGCTACATCCGGTTCTTGCGCGTCAGACCGCGCTTGCAGGAGTATTTTCGATGAGCGGGCCGCGTTATCGCAAGGTTCCTTCGGCCCGCCTCTCACGGCTTGCCTCGTTCGGGCAACTGGCTGGCGGCATTGCCGGGGGCATGATTGCTGAAGGGGCGCGGCGGCTGGCCAGTGGCGAGCGGCCGCGCATGGCCGATCTGCTGCTGACGCCGGACAATGCCTTGCGCGTGACCGAACAGCTCTCGCGGCTGCGCGGCGCGGCGATGAAACTGGGGCAGATGATCTCGCTCGATGCGGGCGACCTGCTCCCGGCAGAGCTGACCGCGATCATGGCGCGGCTGCGGGACGCGGCCCATTTCATGCCGCCCGCCCAGCTGAGCCAGGTGCTGACGGCGCAGTGGGGACCGGATTGGCGGCGGCGCTTTGCCAGTTTTGACGCAACGCCCATCGCCGCCGCCTCGATTGGCCAGGTTCATCGCGCAACACTGCCCGATGGACGCGTGTTGGCGATCAAGGTGCAATACCCCGGCATCGCCGCCAGCATCGATGCGGATGTCGACAATGTCGCCACGCTGCTGCGGATGTCCGGGCTGCTACCAGCCGCGCTCGACCTTGCGCCGCTGCTGACCGAAGCCAAGCGCCAGCTGCGCGAGGAAGCCGACTATGTCCGGGAAGCGTCCCAGATGCGCCGCTATCGGACGCTTCTGGCCGATGACCCGGCTTTCGTCATGCCCGCACCGCTGGACGAATTGTGCGGCGAACGGGTTCTGGCCATGGACTTCATTCCGGGCCGACCGATCGAGACGCTGCAAGAGGCGCCGCGCGAAACGCGGGATGCCGCCATGACGGCCTTGTTTGGCCTGGTCCTGCGCGAACTGTTCGAATTCGGCCATATGCAGACCGACCCGAACTTCGCCAATTTCCGCTGGCAGGCGGATAGCGGCCGCATTGTCCTGCTGGATTTCGGCGCAACCCGGCCTGTCCCTGGGGCCACGGCGACTGCCTATCGTGAGCTTATGCAGGCGGGCCTGGCGGAGGATCGCGCAGCCCTGCGTGGCGCGCTGGTGGCGGCGGGCTTTATCACCCCCGCGCTGCGGCAACGCCATGGCCGAGCGCTTGACGAGATGATCGAGATCCTCTTGCAGCATCTTGGCAGGCCTGGTCTGTTCGATTTTGCCGATCGCAGCTTCATCGAACCCATTCGCCGCCAGGCCGAGCGGATCGCCGCCGACCGCGCGGCGTGGCACGTTCCGCCTGCGGATACCCTGTTTGTCCAACGCAAGGTCAGCGGCACCGCGATGCTGGCCGTAAGAATGGCCGCACGCCTGCCGCTGCGCGACATGGTCGAGCAGGCTCTGCAAAAGCAGCCCGGTTGCAGCCAATAGACAGGGCGATGATGAACCCGGCGCAATTCCCTCTGACGCGGGCAACCGCCCTCGCCCGGCTTGACGCATTTGTCAGCGACGCTGCCGCAGCTTATGGCGCGAAGCGGAACCTGGTTGATCCGTCGGGCTCTCATGCCGCGGTTTCCAGACTGTCGGCCGCCTTGCGCCGGCGTCTGGTCAGCGAGGAAGAGGTTGTCCGCGCGGTGCTGGCCGCTCATCCCTTCAAACAGGTGGAACAGTTCATCGCGGAAGTATTCTGGCGGACATACTGGAAAGGCTGGCTGGAGCTTCATCGCGGCCTCTGGCCCGAAACAGTGGCAGAGACCGCCACTGCGAAACAGCAGCTGCTCACCAACAGCGCGGCAGCTGTGCAATACCGGGCCGCCTTGAATGCAGCCACGGGAATCGAGGCGTTCGATCATTGGGTGCGTGAGCTTGGGAACACGGGCTACCTCCATAACTGGGCCAGAATGCAGGTCGCGTCGATCTGGGTCTTTACCCTGCGCTTGCCCTGGCAGCTTGGCGCAGACTGGATGTTCCATCAGCTTCTCGATGCTGACCCGGCCTCGAATACCCTAAGCTGGCGATGGGTTAGCGGGCTGCATACGGCAGGCAAGACTTACCTCGCCGATGAAGAACGGATCAGCAGCATGACAGGCGGCGCGCTGAAGGCCAGAGGCCTGGCGAAGAATTCGGTCCCGCCCGTCACAGGCGCCGTGCCCTCACTCGCCGCGCTGCGAGAGCCGACCGCACCAGATCATAAAGCGCCAAGCCTGGTCCTGGTTACCTGTGAAGACCTCTCTCTGGAAACAGAGCTTGAGCTTGATGATGTCCGCGGGATTTTCATTCCAGGCGACCTGCACATGTCCCATGCAGATCGGATAGCCATAACTGACGCAGCAGATCGCGCCTCCAGACATTGGGGCATCCAATGCCAGGAAGTCGACCTTGCCAGCATGGCCAAAGCCGCAAGGGAGCGTGGCTGCACTCAGATCGTAACCGGCTTCACCCCGACAGGGCCAACAGCCGACAGGTTGGCTGAAATCCAGGGCCGTCTCATCAATGAGGGCATCACGTTTGCAGAGCACCAGCGCCGCTGGGACCGGCTTGCCTGGCCATTCTGCGCAAAAGGCTTCTTCCAGTTCAAATCGCGCATACCCGCCCTGCTCCGGGATCTGTCAATTCACCAGCCCCACTGAATAGTCCCGCTGTTCATGGCCGGTCGGTCCTGCAGATCAAGGCCGGGTCGATTTCAATACCAAATCGTGTTGCCAACCAGATTTAAGTATTATAACATAGATCAGGAAACATCACGCTAAAGGGGTGCTGAATTTCACGCTCCGCACTCGCGGAAGATCACCACAAAAATCCATGTTATTGTTTTTGTTCTATTTTGAGCAAGCCAACAACAACAATGCCTTATAATAGCGGTCGCTAGCTTGCTCCCAGGGTTCACCTCAGGAGGTAAGGCATGAAAATCAAGACCATCCGCGCCGCATTGGCGACTGCCACCGCATTGTCTGGCGCCTTGTGCAGCACTGCTGCCTGGGCTGACTGCGTTTCGCAAGCGCCCGTCAATCCCGAACAAGTTGTCTGCGATGACCCCGGGACCGCGGGCTGGAACGGATCGTCGACCAACAATCTGGTCGTCACGGTTTTGAGTGATGCCAACATTACCACAAGCGCAGGCGGCCCTGCCCTGATCAGCACTGGCACCAGCAGTGCGGTCATCAATTTCGGCGGCAATTTCGCCCCTGCCGGAGTGATCACCTACGGCATCGATGCAGGCAGTGGAACCGGGGCGGCCATCTCGGTTGGTGGCGGCAGCATCGTGACGAATTCGTCGGGTGCAGCAATTCGCGGCGCGATCGACTTTGGCAATGCAACGGGCACGACGACCAACGTGCTCAACAACAATTACTCCACCACGGGCGGGGTGAACAACATTGGCCTGATTGACGGCGTCGTCAGCGCCGAGGGGAATTTCACACTGAATAACCAGGGCGTCCTGGGTTGGCAGACGCTGGCGAAGGTTGAACAGACAGGTGCAGGCACCGTCTTGATTCATAACGGCATCGACGGCGGCTACCTGTCTTCGTTCAGTGGCACCTACGATTTCCAGAACGGCTTTATCTGGGGTTCTGGAACGGTCATCTCGACCGAAGGCAATACGACCCTGGTCAATCATGGCGGCGGCGGCAACCTGGGCGGCCTGATCTATGGCGACATTGTGCTGGGCACGGGGTCAACCGGATCGTCTTCCCTGATCAACGGCAGCACGGTCCATGGCAATGCCACGATCATCGGCGATGTGACGATGGCCGACCGCAATAACACGGTCACCAACGACGGCACCATCACTGGCGACGTGACCATGAACGGCGCCGGGTCGAACATCTATAATGCCGGTTCCCTGGGCTCTTCGGGCGACAACGGCTTGCGCCTGCCAGGATCTCAGATCGACGGGACAGGCGCGCCGACCGGAACTGTTGCTGGAACGCTGACCGGCCTGGCTGCGAATTCGGCCAACAATGTCCTCAACCTCAACGGCACGGGCACCAGTACGCTTCAGGCCGGGGTGACCATCCTGAATTTCGGTGTAGTGAACAAGAACGATGCCGGAACCTGGGTGATCAAGAATACCCTTGATGGTGCTGCCGGCAAACTGGTCACCGTCAACCTCAACGAGGGGCTTCTGTCCGTCGATAACGCCGCATTCCTGGGCTCAAGCGCGACGACCATCGTCAACAATTCCACCGATGGACCGCAGGGTTCGCTGATCTTCAACGGTACAGCAGCCGGAACTTTCGCGGGCAACATCACCGGAATAGGTTCGATCGGTATTACCGGACCGAATGCCACGACATTTACCGGCACGAACTCACACACGGGCTGGACCTACATCTTCAATGGCACGCTCAACGCCGACAGCGTCGGCGCCTTGTCGAGCAATTCCGACCTCTACATGAGTGATGGAATTCTGAACGTGAATGCCGACGTGACGGCCAAAAACCTGATCGATTACACAGCTGGCAACAATGTCATCAACATTGCCGCAGACTCGGCGCTTGCCGTTGCAGGCGGAGACTATGGCGACAACGGAGGCGTGATCAACGGACCGGGGTCGCTGATCAAGTATTCGGTCGGCACACTCATTCTTTCGGGTACCGATCAGATTGCGCCCGGAGCATTGATCGTCCACGATGGCATCGTCGATCTGAATGACGGTGCACTGGGCAGCGCGACCGCAGTACGGATCAATTCCACCGCAACAACTGCCGGCGTGCTTAACGTCAACGACAGCGACACGATTGGTTCGCTGGCCGGGACCGGCGCGAACGCTACCGTCAATCTCGCCACGGGTGCCAACCTTGATGTGGGCGGTCTGAATACCAACACCACCTTCTCCGGAATGATTGCCGGAGCAGGCTCGCTGACGAAAAGCGGCAGCGGAATCCTGTCGCTGACCGGTGCCAACAGCTACACCGGCGGCACCACGATCAACGACGGGGCAATCATGGGCTTCGTCGGTGCGGGGGCCTCGATCACCGGGGACTACACCCTGAACAACGACGCGTTCCTGACCTTCAACCAGCTGCTCCCGGTCAGCGGTCCGCAAAGCGGCACCTTCTCGGGTGACGTGACTGGTGCGGCCACTGCCTATATGCAGTTCATCGGCAACAGCACGACCACTGTCACCTTGACGGGCGACAACTCGGGCTTTGCCGGGACATCCACGCTGGGCGGCGGCGTGAGCACGATTGGCCAAGGCGGCACCGTTGCGATCGGCAACTCCACCAACATCGGCACTGGCACGCTGCAGTTCTACGATGGTGTCCTGCGGACCACGGGAACGATGACGCTGGCGAATGCCGTTTCGCTCCAGACCACGGATGGTGGCGGCACCTTCAATACGGACGCTGGCACGACCCTGACCCTGACTGGCGCGGTTTCGGGGGGCGGCGCCCTGCTGAAGACCGGCACCGGCACGCTCGTCCTGGACGGCATCGGCACCTACACGGGCGGAACGACAGTCTCGGCAGGCACGCTCCAGGGGATCGCGGGTGTCGGCATTCAGGGCGATATCCTGAACAATGCCACTGTGGTCCTGAATGGATCGCTCCAGACCTACGACGGCGACATGTCGGGAACCGGCAACGTCGTGATTGACGGGGTCGTGGGTCTTGCCGGAACCAACACCTATTCCGGCACGACCACGGTCGGGGAAGGCAGCGAACTTGGCGCTCGCAGCCTCAATGGACTCAGCGCGAATTCGACCATCATACTCGACGGGGCTCTGGGTGATCTGATCGGCGGCTTCGTCGATGACCAGACGATCGGTGCGCTTTCGGGCGGGAGCACCGGCACGGTCCAGACCGATGGCCACACGCTGACCACCGGCGCCAACAATGCAAGCACCACCTTTGCCGGACAATTCCTCGCCGGCTCGGGAAGCCTGGTCAAAGTCGGGACCGGCACCTTCACCTTGTCAGGCACCGGCAGCGAGCTGAGCGGGAACCTGGGGGTCGATGCCGGAACGCTGTCCCTGACCGGGACTCTGGCGGCGGCCACCACCACGGTGGCGAGCGGAGCAACGCTATCGGTCGACGGCACGCTCACTTCGCCCACCGTGGGGATTGACGCTGGCGGCAAGCTGGTTGGCGGGCTTGGCACCGTTGCCGGCACCATCGTCGGCGACGTGACCAACGCGGGTACTGTCGCACCCGGCCACAGCCCCGGCATCCTGGCCATCACCGGTTCCTATACCCAGACCTCGACGGGAACTTATGCCGCAGAGGTTCTGGCAAACGGAACTGGCACGGTCGTCGCCGGTGTGGACTATGACCGGATCGCCGTGACCGGCACTCCAGGAACGGCCACCCTTGCCGGAACCCTGGCACTGACCCGCAACGGCAGCCTCTATGTTGCAGGAACGAACTACGACATCATCACCACCACCGGCGGGATCAGCGGCAGCTTCTCGACCGTCACCGGTGCAACGGTATCGCCGTTCCTGACCCTGTCCAACGCCACTGCCAGCGGTGGCGGGATCCAGGGCAACAACTACCGCCTCGTCGTGGTTCGCTCGGCCGCTTACAACACTGTGGCGACCAACCCGAACCAGGTAGCCGTAGCGAACGGTCTGACCGGCATGATCGGCAGCACGGGGGCCGCCGCCACGGTCAACAAGATCGATAACATGACTGCTGCCCAGGCCCAGGCGCTGTTCTCGTCACTCAACCCGGAACCCTATGCCGCCTATGCAACGGCATTGCTTGACCAGGGCAACCTGTTCACGCGGCAGGTCAGCAACCGGCTTTCGCTGAATGGTGGCGAAGATCGCCAGACCGGGGTCTGGATCACCGGTTATGGCAGCTGGGGCGATGGCAAGGATCGCGGCGATTACCGGATCGGCAGCGATCACGCCATCACCGGCTTTGCCGCCGGGGTGGAAATGGGTTCAGAGAACCTGCGTTTCGGCCTGGCCGGTGGTTACTCCGAAGATGAAGTCGACTTCCTGCAGGGCAACTCCTCGGGCAAGAGCAAGTCATGGCAGGTCGGCGGTTATGCCGGTTACGCCAGCGGCGGGTTCCGGATCGATGGCCAGGTCGCCTACATCTCGGGTGACATAACCGCTTCCAAGGCGGTTGCCGCTGGCTCCGGGGTGACCCTGATCGAGGGTACGGCCGGGGTCGATACCGCCGGCGATGTGGTCAAGGGCAGCATCACCCTGGGCTATGATCTGAGCGGTGATAGCTTCACCTTCACGCCATACGCAGGCATCGACTATTCGAGCGGCAAGGTAAAAAGCTTCACCGAAACAGGCATGGGTACACTCGGCCTGACCGTGGCGGATATCCAGGCGGACCGGACGGACCTCGTCGTCGGGGCACGCTTCGGGGCCGATCTTGGAACCGTCCGTCCCTTTGTAAACGCCAGCTATCGTTACGATCTGGAAGACCATCCGGGCACGGTAACGGCCTATTTCAACGGGGTGTCGGCAGCGCCGTTCACCGTTTCGGCCATCGGCATGGGACGATCGGCAGTGGAAGTGGATGCTGGTCTCAGCGCCAGGATCGGCAGCAGCGTTGACGTCTTCGCCGCCTACCAAGGGGCGTTCCGCAACGATCGCGACAGCCACGGTGTCAGCGCGGGTATCCGCCTGGCATTCTGATCTCCCGCAAACCGGGAATGAAGAAACGAGGGGCCGGTTTTCGCCGGCCCCTTTTTTTGGCAGTGTCGGATGGATTGCACCGCTAACCTTGGACCTGCCCTGCTAACGAAGCTTGGCAGGCCTGCCCCGTAAGCCCACTCTGATCAGTCCGGTATTGATGTGCGGCGCCGGAAAGGCCAAGGGCACCACGTTGCACGCTGCTCTCTCAAGCGGCATGATCCGGACCGCCCGCAGAAGTGCGTGAAACCCGCCCCGCTCACGAAAGCAGACCTTCCATGCTCGACATTCCCTGGGACCAGCCCGCGACTCTGATAGACCTCGACGGGAAACCGCCCAGCATCAGCACGGTCCGCGACTGCGTCCAGCACTTTGCCATCCTGACCCCAGAGGCGCAGCAGAAGGCGCGGATGCTCCTGACCCGGCCGACCTTTCGTGCGGATCGCAAATCGCGCACCTGGTTGCTCAATCCGGACGAGATCGAGCTTTTGCTCGCTCGGATGCAGGCGGAAAACGCGACGAGGAATTGAGCGGCCACGCTGGGTGGCGCTGCGTTCAGTCCCCCAGCCATTGGTTAGTGATCTCTCCGTTGTGCCCCTCGGGCGCCAGCGCGGCGCGCAGGGCTTCCAGCAGAGGGGGCAGCGCCTGGGTGAAGGCGTAGGGCGGATTGACGAAAAAGAGGCCCGCGCCGTTATAGATGCCGGGCTGATCGCTATCGTACAGCCAGTGCTCCACGCACAGCAGTTTCGGGATGCCGAGCTTGCCCAACTTCTCTTTCCAGCGCGTATGGGTGGCGCGGTCTTTCAACGGAAACCAGATCACCGTCACGCCGTGCGCCCATTTGCGCATGGCGGCGGCCAGGGTGGCCGTGATCCGGGCGCGCTCGTCCATTTGCTCATAGGGCGGATCGACTACGACCACGCCGCGCGGAGTGCGGGGCGGCACCATTGCCAGCCACAGCTCATAAGCATCGCGGTGATGAACGGCAGCGGGGGTGTCGCGCATCGCGCTTCGCAGAGCAGCAACGTCCTCGGGGTGTTTCTCGTTCAGGATCAGGAAGTCTTGCGGGCGCAGCAACTGCGACAGAAACCGCGGCGATCCAGGATAAAGGTGCGGCCCTCCCCCGCCATTCACGGCCCGTACGGCGGAACGGTAGTCATCGAGCAAAGGGTTCGTATCGGCAAAGGCCCGCAACACGCCCTGCGCGGCTTCGCCGGTGCGCTGTGCTTCATCCCCGCCAAGGTCGTAGAGCCCGCAGCCGGAATGGGTATCGATCAGGGTCAGCGCGCTGTCCTTTTGCTGCAAGGCCCGGACCAGCGCGATCAGCAGGCTGTGCTTGACCACATCGGCGCTGTTGCCCGCATGGAAGGAGTGGCGATAGTTCATTTAAGTTCGGGTTCCTGCGTCCTGCCCTTAGGCAAGGGTAACGTAAATCTCTGCCTCGATCACCCAGTCCCCGCCGGACTTGCGCCACTTGGCCGAATAGTCGCCAGAGGCAAGGTGTTCCCCGCTGGCCGCCGAAGTGCCCTGCCATTTGCCCTGTTCCAGCGCAATCGGCTCCACCGTCGAGACAGTGATCGTTTCCGGCGTGCGGACATATGTCGTGCGGGCGCGGGCTGCGAACTCGCGCTTCCACGCCAGCAATTGCGCCTTGCGTCCGGCAATGACCGCACTGTCCGAGCCGGTGACCATGACCACGTTCGGCGCCAGCAGCGGCCCGATCGCGGCGAGGTCCGCTTCGGCAAGTGCCCGGTTGAACGCGGCGCGGCGCAGGCGGATGGCAAGTTCGGTGGACGCAGTCATCGCCCTCCCCTTCGCGATAAAACGCACCGGTCGTCAACAGCGCAGTGCGGCTAGAGAGGCTGTCGATAGGTCCTGTCTCCGACTGGACAAGCCACCCGCCCCGCCAGTAGCGGCGCGCCCATGAGCATTATCGCGACGATCATGAATACCGCCACCGGACGCCCGATCCAGAAAATGAAGTTCGGACGGATGCCCAAGCCGTGGATCAGCTTCAACCTTGAAACCGGCGAACTGGTAACGGCAGAGCGGATCGACGTGGGCAAGCCCGCCCCCGGCAAGTTCATCGCGCCGATCGATATCTGGGTTACGGTGAAGCCGAAGGATTGAAGCGCATCGGTCCTGGCGGGCCTGCCTTCCTTAATCGGAGGCAGACTTGGCCTGGGCCTTCATCACCTGATAGGCGGCCTCGCGCGGTTCCTGCTCCAGCGACAGGAGGTATTGGCACGCTTCCTTGTAGGTCAGGAACGGCTTGCCATTGACCAGGATGGGCTGGGTCCGCCCATTGTAGATGCGCCGCAGGAACCGCCTCTGCGCGCGGGCGAGGGCCGGTTCGTCTTCGTTCGTGACAGCCATGCCCGATCCTGTAGTAGACCGGACCGGAAGGCGCCACCGCTCAGGTGCCCAGCAAGATTGGAGTCCAAGAACGTGTCATCCCCGGCTGAGCCCCTGTCCGAGCACTTTGCCTATTGCATCCAGGTGCTGGGCGGCGTCACCACCGCGTCGCGGCGGCTGGGCATCGACGAGCGCGCGCTGCGGCGTTTCGCCAATGGCGAGCGACCCGTCAGCACCCGCTTGATGCAGGATATGGCGCAGGCCCTGCGCGACCTGGCCGCCGAAGCGACCGCAGCGGAGCAACAGATCGCAGCGTCATTGAACCCCGGATCAGCAGAATCTTGACCTGAAGACGCTGGACATCGCCCGGCCGGGGTCAACGCCAGCCGTTCTTCCGGGCCTGCGCCTCCTGCTCGGGATCGAGCGCGCCAGCCACGGCCATATCCTGCGCAGCGGCCATCATGTCGCCCACAGCGCTGTCTGCCTGGCGGTAATCGCGCTGCTCAGCGGCCACTGCCCCGCCCTTGCGCACGATCCGCCATCCCTGGCCATCGCGGCAGGCAATGCCGGAATTCGACCGCCCGGCCCAAGCGCGGCATAGTTCCCCGCCTTCGCGGTTGAAGCTGAGCAGCACTTGCGGCTCTCCCGCCGGGACTGGATCGGCGCTAAGCCGGCTGTCCAGAACTGCCGCCAGCTGCTTGTCCGCATAGGCATCGCCCGCCTCTTCGCGCGGCAGGTTGATCAGCAAAAGCGCCAAGGACGCCGCCAGAGCCGGCCCCGCCAGCCAGCGCCAATGCGGCACGGCGCGCGCGGCGCGTCTGGCGCGGGCATCGCCGATTTGCGCCACCGTGGCCGCCGCCGGTTCGCGCGCGGCGGGATCTTGCAGCAGGTTCGCCAGACGATCCGGCACCGCCTCCCCGGCAATCGGGTCGTAGTGACCGGCCAGCATCGCGCGCAGATCCTGATGGGCCTTTACCTGCCGGGCCAGCTCCGGGTCCGCCGCCACCGCAGCCGCCACTTGCGCGGCGCGCTGTGGGGGCAGCTCGCCATCGGCAAAGGCGGCCAGTTCTTCGCGGGATAGCGTCATTGCAGTCCTCCCAGTTCGGCCAGCAAGGCATCGCGCCCACGCACCAGCCGGGAATTGAGCGTGCCAACCGGACAGCCGATGATCTCTGCCGCCTCGCGGTAGCCATAGCCCTCGACCATGACCAGCAACACCGCCTCGCGCTGTTCGGCGGGCAGCCTGCTCATCGCGCGGTCCACGTTGCCCAGCTCCACTTTCGCCTCTTGCGCTCCGTCCGCGCCAATCGTCAGGCCCGCCTCTTCCTCCATGAAGGTCTGGCCGCGGCGTTGGCGGGAGCGGGCTTCGTCGATCCACAGGTTGCGCATGATCCGGTACATCCAGCTATCGAGACGCGTGCCCGCCTGCCACTTGTCGCGATTGGCCAGCGCGCGCTCCAGAGTCATCTGGCACAGGTCGTCCCCGTCCGGCACGCTACCGGCCAGCCCGGCGGCAAAGCGCCGCAGCCGGGGCAGAAGTGCCAGCAGGTCACGTTCAAACGAATCAGACAGGTTCTGTGCCTTTCATGGATGAAACGTCCGGAACTGTCCGTTTCATCCATGATTAATGCAAATTCCCGCTAAAAGGTGAACCATGCTGCGCAAAGCCCTCTGGACCATTTCCGCCGCGATAGCCTTGGCCGGACCAGCCACAGCGCAACTGGCCGTGCCGCAACTGCCGCTGCCGCAGCTTCCCGGCGTGCAAGTCGATGGCGTGCTGGAAACGCTCGACGCCCAGGTCGGCGCGCGGGCAGCACAACTGCTGCAACTGCGTGAGCGTGCGCTGGACCGCCTGCTGCGCGACAATCGGGACAGGATCGAACGCGACCGTTTTGGCGATCTCGCCCGGCGCGGCGAGCTGCTGGTCATGGACGTGGACGATGCCGCTCTGGCCCAGGCAATCGCTGCGGGCTTCACGGTGATCGAGCGAACCACGGTCGAGGGACTTGACCTTGCCGTCATCCGCCTGGCCGTTCCGCCCGGTTTGCCGCTGGGCAAGGCGCAGGCGAAGCTGGAGCAGCTTCTACCCGGAGCGACGATCAGCGCGGACAACCTGCATCTGGGCGCCGGGACCGCGGCACGCGCAACGGCATTCGCAGCGCGCGGTGTCAGCAGCCGCACGATTTCCACGAGCGTTGGCGTGATCGACGGCGGTGTCGGCAGCGCCGCGCCGGTCCGCATGCAACGTGGCTTTGCCAGCGGTGCGCCGCGCGCCAGCAACCACGGCAGCGCGGTAGTCTCCCTGCTGTCGGCCGCAGGCGTCCGGGATGTCCGCCTGGCCGATGTCTATGGCAGCGACCCGGCCGGAGGGAACGCCCTGGCGATTGCGCGGGCGCTGGGCTGGTTGACGCAAGGCGGGGCGAAGGTCGTGACGATCAGCCTGGTCGGCCCGCGCAACCCGGTGCTTGCCCGCGCAGTCAGCGCGGCGCAGCAGCGCGGGGTGGTGATCGTTGCGGCGGTCGGCAACGACGGACCCGCAGCGCCGCCTGCCTATCCCGCCTCTTACGACAATGTCGTCTCGGTAACCGGGGTGGATCGGCGCAACCGCCCCCTGATCGAGGCAGGGCGCGCCTTGCATCTCGACTATGCGGCGCCCGGGGCGGACCTCTGGGCGCAGAACGCCGCTGGCCGCGCCGGTCCGGTTCGCGGCACCTCCTATGCGGCGCCGCTGGTTGCCGCGCGGCTGGCGGCGGCACTGGATCTGGGCCCCGCCTGGCGCCCCCACCTCGATGCCGAAGCGCTCGATCTGGGGGCACGCGGGCCGGACAAGCTCTACGGGCGCGGGCTGCTGTGCAGCGCCTGTCGACCCGCGCGCTGAAAAAATTTTCGCGCCGCGTGGATTAAACCGGCGGCGGGGTCCGTTTCCTGGATGAGCGGATGGATCGGACCATCCGCAATCGCAGGAAAGGATCGAGATCATGCACAAGCTTCTTATCTCCGCCGCCGCACTCGCGTTTGTCTCCGCGCCGGCCCATGCCCAGCTGCTGGGTGGAGGCCTGGGTGGCGGAATCGGCGGTAGCCTGGGCGGCAATATCGGCACGACCTTGAATTCCACCATCGGCAGCACGACCGAATCCGTCCGATCGACCACGCGCGGATCAGGTGAGGCATCCGCTTCTTCCCGGGGCAGCCACAAGGTTGATCGCCGCTCTGGCAAGGTCGAGGCGAACCGCAGTGCGGACGCCGCCGCCAACGGCAATTCCGGATCGCTCCTGGCCAGCCCGCTGGGTTCCGCCGCCGGATCGGCGCAGGGTTCGGGTTCCGCATCCGGGCAAGGCTCCGCATCGGCCAGCCTGATCGGCACTGACGCCGTGCGCGGCGCTGTGCAGCAGACCCGCGATACGACCAGTTCGCTCGTCGCCACTGGCCGGGCGCAGGCTCGCGGAGCGGCGCAGGGGGCCGCATCGGGTGCGGGCTCCGCTGCTGGAAGCGCTGGTGGATCGGGTGCTGCGGCAGGTAGCGTGATCGGCGCTCCGGGCCAGCTGGTCGCCGCCGGTAGCGCCGCAGCCAGTGGTTCGGGCACGCTCTCCGTCGCGCCGACCATGCCGGTACTCGATGGCGAAGGGGACCGCATCGGCAAGGTGCGCCAGCTGGTTACTGACCAAGCGGGCCATGTCTATGCCGTGATCGTCCAGACCAAGGATGGCCTCGCCACCGTTCCGGCGGACAACTTCGCGGTCAGTGGCAATGCCCTGATCTCGGCCATGGGCGAAGGCGCGCTGCGTCAGGAAGCCCGCAATGACCAGGCGGCGTCCAAGGCCGCCCCTGCGGGCAAGGGGCAGCGCAACGCCGACAAGGCCAGGGAAGCCAAGGGCGCCCGGCCCACCGCATAAGCTCTGTTCTACCGGACTGGCGCACCGCCCCCCGCTGCCAGTCCGCGTGATCCCTGCTGCTCTTGCATGAGCGGCAGGGATCAATTTTGTGGTGCAGGCATGGCTTGCTTCTGGGCCCGCTCCTAGGCCCGCTTCTGGCGCCTGCCAATAACGCCTTGACTCCCTCCTACGCCACTCGCATTATCCAGATGGATAAATCATTGGGCGAGGGAATGGCGTGGACGGTCGGATAGACCTGGCAGCCTTGCAGGTCTGGATGGACCGGCAGGGACTGGGCACCGGGCCGCTGGAGGGGATCGAATATCTCTCCGGCGGGACACAGAACATCCTGCTGCGCTTTTCCCGCGCGGGGCGCGCTTACATCCTGCGCCGCCCGCCTCCGGTGCTGCGGGCCAATTCCAACGAGACGATGCGCCGCGAAGCGCGCATTCTGGCCGCGCTGGCCGGAACGGATGTGCCCCACCCCGGCCTGATCGCGGCCTGCCCGGATGACAGCGTGATCGGCGCGGCCTTTTACCTGATGGAGCCGATTGACGGCTTCAATCCCACCCAGGGCCTGCTCCAGCCGCACGCCGGTGATGCCGCCATGCGCCGCCGCATGGGCTTTGCCATGGTGGATGCCATCGCGGCGCTCAGCAAGGTGGACCATGCCGCGCTGGGACTGGCCGATTTTGGCAAGCTGGACAACTGGCTGGAGCGGCAAGTGGGCCGCTGGGCCGCGCAGCTGGCCAGCTATGCCGACCTGCCCGGCTGGACCGGCGCGGCGGCCATTCCCGGCGTTGACAAGGTTGGCCGCTGGCTGGAAGCGAACCGGCCCGCAAGCTGCCAGGGCGGGATCATCCACGGCGATTTCCACTTCGGCAACGTGCTGTTCCGGCGCGATAGCGGGGAACTGGCCGCCGTGGTCGATTGGGAACTGTGCACTCTGGGCGATCCCCTGCTCGACCTGGGCTGGCTGGTCGCCACCTGGCCCGAAGGCGCAACCCCGCACGCAACGGACGTGGCGATCACGCCGTGGGACGGCTTTGCCAGCCCCGCCGAACTGGTTGCGCATTATGGCGCGCAGACCGGACGCGACCTTGCCCACTTTGACTGGTTCGCCGTGCTGGCCTGCTACAAGCTGGGCATCATCCTGGAAGGCACCCACGCCCGCGCCTGCGCCGGGAAGGCTCCGCGCGAAGTGGGCAACCGGCTCCATGCCCATACCCTGTACCTGTTCGAACGCGCGCTGCGGCGCATTGGCTGATGGAGACGATATTGCACAGCGACACTGATTTTACCGGCAAGACCGTGCTGGTCGTGGGTGGGTCCAGCGGGATCGGCAATGGCATTGCCCACGGGTTTCGCCAGCGCGGGGCCCAGGTCCACGTCTGGGGCACCCGCGCCACTGCGGCAGACTATGATCCCGCCGAAGGATCGGACCTGACGGGCCTGGGCTATACCTGCGTCGACGTGAGCGATCCCGACGCCATCGCGGCGGCGCCCCTGCCCTTCCCCACACTGGACGTGCTGGTGATGTGCCAGGGCACCGTGGTCTATCGCCGCGGCGAATTCGAACGGCCCGGCTGGGATCACGTCATGGCCGTGAACCTGGACAGCCTGATGCACATCGCGCGCCTGTGCAAACCGCAACTGCTGGAATCGCAGGGCAGCGTGATCATCGTCAGTTCGATTTCGGGCCTCAAGGCCAATATCGGCAACCCCGCCTATGCCGCGTCCAAGGCCGGAGCGATCAGCCTGACCAAGACCCTGGGCCAGGCCTGGGGACCGGAAGGGATCCGGGTCAACGGCCTGGCGCCGGGCCTGGTCGATACCAAGCTGACCAAGGTGACCACGCAGAATCCCGACCGGCTGGCCGGCGCGCTGGCCAATATCCCGCAGCGCCGCATGGGCCTGCCCGCCGACATGGCGGGCGCGGCCGTGTTCCTCGCATCCCCGCTCGCCTCCTACGTCACCGGTCACACGCTGATCGTCGATGGCGGGCTGTCCCTCTGAAAGGATTGAACCATGAATTTCGAACACAGCGACAAGGTGAAGGGCCTTCTGGCGCAGGTCAGTGCCTTCATGGACGAGCACATCTACCCCAATGAGCAGGCCTATCACGACTTCGTGACCGATCCGGCGAACATCTGGAAGGAATGGCCGGGCATGGAAGCGCTCAAGGAAAAGGCCCATGCCCAGGGCCTGTGGAACCTGTTCCTCCCGCATGAATATGGCGAATTCTCGCCCGGCCTGACCAACCTCGAATATGCCCCGCTGGCCGAACTCATGGGCCGCGTGCCATGGGCCAGCCAGGTATTCAACTGCTCGGCCCCGGACACCGGCAACATGGAAGTGCTGGCCAAGTTCGGCAGCCCGCAGCAGCAGGAAAAGTGGCTGAAGCCACTGCTCGCCGGGACCATCCGTTCCGCCTATGTCATGACCGAGCCGCAGGTCGCCTCGTCCGACGCGACCAATCTGGAGCTGTCGATCACGCCGGACGGCGACGACTATGTGCTCAACGGGCGCAAGTGGTGGATTTCCAACGCCATGCACCCGCGCTGCGACATCTGGATCGTCATGGGCAAGACCGATTTCGATGCCCCGCGCCACGCCCAGCACTCGCAGATCCTGGTCGAACCGAACACGCCGGGCATCACCATCGTCCGCCACCAGACGGTGTTCGGCAGCCACAACTCGCCCGGCGGCGAAAGCGAGCTGTGGTTCGAGAATGTCCGCGTGCCCAAGGAAAACCTGATCCTGGGCGAAGGGCGCGGGTTCGAGATCGCGCAGGGCCGCCTCGGGCCGGGCCGCATCCACCACTGCATGCGCTCCATCGGACAGGCCCAGCGCGCGCTGGAAATCATGGCCCGCCGCGCTGACAGCCGGGTCGCCTTCGGCAAGAAGCTGGCCGACCAGTCCAGCATCCGTCAGGACGTGGCCAAGAGCTTCTGCGAAATCGAAATGGCCCGCCTGCTGACCCTCAAGGCGGCAGACGCCATGGACCGCTATGGCAACAAGGTGGCCAAGGACCTGATCGCCGCGATCAAGGTGGTCGCCCCGCAAATGGCGCAGACCGTGTGCGACCGCGCCATCCAGGTGCACGGCGGCATGGGCGTGTCGGACGATACCCCGATTGCGCGCTTCTTCACGCTCAACCGCTTTGTTCGCATCGCCGACGGCCCGGACGAAGTGCACATGAGCCAGCTCGGCAAGCAGAAGATCAAGGAATATGTCGCGATGAACGAGCGGTAATCAGCCGCTCCGCTCGTCCATGCGAGGAGCGGACGCCGACGAGGCAATCCAGTGCCGCTGAAACCGGCCTGGATTGCCTCGCGGCGTTTCGCAATGACGGTAACCTAGATCCGCCGTTCGCGTCCCGCCCAGAAGGGCTCGCGCAGCTTGCGCTTGAATATCTTGCCGGAATCCTCGCGCGGCAGGCTTTCGGCAAAGTCGATCCGGCGCGGCACCTTGTAGCTGGTCAGCACTTTCTTCAATTCGGCGCGCAGGCCTTCACCGGTCAGGGCCGCGCCCGGCATCGGCTGGACCACCGCCATCACGCTTTCGCCAAATTCCTCATCCGGAATGCCGAACACGGCGCAGTCCGCCACGCCTGGCAGCTTGTGCAGTTCGGCCTCGATCTCGGCAGGATAGATGTTCGCCCCGCCGGAAATGATCATGTCGTTGATCCGGTCGCACAGGTAGAGGAATCCGTCGGCATCGAAATAGCCCATGTCGCCCGGCGTCACGAGGCCGTACTTTTCCATGGAGGCGCGCTTTTCCGGGGCATTCTGGTACGTGAAGTCCGTGCCGTGGCGGCCCTTGCCGATCACTTCTCCAACCACGCCCGGCGCGACGTCCTGGCCATCGGGACCAACCACGCGAAGGGTAACCCCCGGCATGACCCGGCCGACCGACCCGGGATGCGCCAGCCATTCTTCCGATGACAGGCAGGTCACGTTGCCCATTTCGGTCGAGCCGTAATATTCCCAGATCACCGGCCCCCACCATTCGATCATCGCCCGCTTTACCGGCGGCGGGCATGGTGCCGCCGCGTGCGTGACGAATTCCAGGCTGGACAGGTCATATTTGCGCTTCACCTCATCCGGCAGGCGCAGCAGCCGGTTGAACATGATTGGCACCATGTTGAGGTGCGTGATCCGCTCGCGCTCGATCAGGGCGAGCAGTTCCTCGGCGTCAAAGCGCGGACAGACCACCACGTTCGCGCCGATTCGGATCGAAAAGGCCGAATGGGCATTGGGGGCCGAGTGGTAGACCGGGCCTATAACGGCGGTCGTGATGGTCGCGGGATCGCGCTGTCCGGCCAGCACTTCGGAATAGCCATAGGACCAGCCGAGCATGAAGCTGACCGCCTCATTCTGCTCTTCGGTAAAGGCGGCGCGCTTCACTCCCTTGGGGCGTCCGGTGGTGCCAGAGGTGTAGATGATCGAACTGGGCGCAATTCCCGCTTCGCCCAGCCACGGCTCAGCCCCTTCGACAAGGTCGCGCCACAAGGGCAGTCCCGACGGCGGCGGCGCAGCGGCAAGGCCATAGGCGGCGCGCACTTCCTCCGGCGTTTCCACGATGACGACCGGAAGACCATCGGGGATCGCGTGCCTGACCGGTTCATACAGATCGGCATGGATCAGCAGCAGCTTGACCCCGCTGTCGGTCAGCAGGTAATTCGCCTCGTCAGGGGTGTAATGCCAGTTCACCGGCACCGGATAGATCCCCAGCATTCCGGCCCCGAACACCGCTTCGAAATAGGCGATGTCGTTCCTGAGGTAGAGCGCCACGCCGTCGCCCCGGGCCAGGCCGAAACCGGATACGACCGTGGCGGCGCGGCGGGCCCGCAGATCGAACTCTTCAGCGCTGAATGTCCGCTTGCCGCTTTTGATCCACCCCATGCCGGCTCCTGTCCCAAGGTTTATCCATTTGGATAATGCGGTTTGACGCGCGGGCGAGTCAAGCTATTACCGAACCATGCACGAACCGGCGCATCATGCCCGCTCAGAAGCGGCGGAACACTTGAAAGCAGTGGCGCTCAAGCTGTTTGCCGAGCGCGGGATCGACGGCGTGACCGTGCGCCAGATCGCCGAGGCTGCGGGACAGAAGAACCACGCCGCCGTGGGCTATCACTTCGGCTCCAAGGAAGAACTGGTGCGCGAACTGATCGTCGATGGCGCGCGCCTGATCGACGTGCAGCGCAACCGCTGGCTGGATGCGGCAGAAGCAAACGGCGGGCCGCACACGGTGCTGGAAGCGGTCGAGGGCCTGGTCCGCACCTCGCTCAATCCCGATCCCCCCGAATGGGGCGAATGCTATAACCGCTTCGTGGTGATGCTGGGCCTCACCCACCGCGCGCTGTTCATGGCCGCGCTGGAGGGGCGCTGGAATTCTGGCTATCTACGCTGCTTCGAGCACATCCGCCGCCTGATGCCCGATCTGCCACGCAAACGGGTCAACCAGCGCCTGCTGTTCATGGGCGCGGCCCTGGGCGGCATCCTGGCTGGCCGGGAAGGTGAACTGGCGGACCGCTCTCGCCCCCACCCCATGTGGAGTTCGGACAGCACCCTGACCGAAATCTCGCGCTCGCTGGCCGGAATGCTGACCTGCGACTGATCTGGTGGCTCCAGCGGCGGCAGGCATAAAAAATCCCCGCCGGCCGGAGGTTCCGGTGGCCGGCGGGGCAAGTGAGTGGACGGTTGGATCAGAACGAGCCGCGCAGGGTCACGCCGTAGGTACGCGGCGCGCCGAGGTAGGCGTTGATATCGCCCGTTTGCAGCGGCGTGTTGAAGTGCGACGTGACATAGGTCGTGTTGAACAGGTTCCGCACGAAGGCATCGATCTGCCAGTGGGCGTTCAACGACTTCAGGCCCAGGTTGGCATCGACCAGAGCATAGGCCCGCTCGGTGTTGCTGGTAACCGGGTTGGTGAACACCTCGCCCGTGTACTGGACATGGATGCGGCCCGTTACCGCCAAGGCGTCGCTGACCGGCACTTCGCCGCTCAGTGAGGCATTCCCGGCCAGTTCCGGCGCGGTCGAGAATCGGCGGTTCGCCAGCGTGCCAATGATAGCGTCATTGCCGTAGTTCGCCTTGGGCAGCCAGGTCAGACCGCCGTTCAGCGTGAAGTTGTCGGACAGCTTGAAGGTCTGCTCGATTTCCGCACCCGTGACCTTGGCGCTGGGCGCGTTGACGATGGCAAAGCGCAGACCCAGGAACTGCGCGACCTGCAGGTCGGTGATGGAGTTGTGGAACACCGCGACGTTGGTCCGGGCAAAGCCGTTCATCCAGTCCAGCTTGACCCCGGCTTCAAACCCGTCGATCGTTTCCGGCTTGTAGATCGCCGTGGCATCGGCGCCGACATTGCCCAGCACGCCGAACGCGTTGACGTCAAGATTGACGCCGCCTGCCTTGAAGCCGCGATTGTAGGTGACATAGAGCATCGCGTCGTCGTTGGGCTTGTATTGCAGGCCCACGGTTCCGCTCAACGCTTCGTTGGTGACCTTCTGGCTGTAGGGCGCGCCCGGCATCACGCCCAGCAGGACCAGCGGATCGCTGGGATTCATGGCGTGGAACACGGCCGCGCCGGTCTTGCGTTCATTGGTGTAGCGCGCGCCGGCGATCACGTTGAACTGGTCCGAGACCTTGAAGTCCCAGTGCGTGAACGCGGCGAGCGAACGGGCCGTACCGTTGAAGCGTTCCGAACCGAAATAGCCCTTGCCGTCAAACCCGCTGGCATCCGGTGCGCCAAGCACGTCGGCCAAGGTAACGCCCGGTGCTGCGGGGGAAGCGAAGACCAGGTCCCAATAGGACTGGGCCTGCGAACCGTGCCACAGGTCGCGGTTCATGTTCAGCTTTTCGTCGGAGAAGAAGCCGCCGATCACGTAGTTGACGTTCAGCCCGCCCTCAATCTCGCCGGTATAGGTCAATTCCTGCGAGAAGAACTTGGAATTGAACGTCTCGACGTTGTTCATGATCGTCGCGCCCGAGAAGTCGGCGTCCTGCTCGTTCATGACGTTGTAACGGCGCAGGGCCGTGACCGAACGCAGCGCACCGTTGCCCAGCTCATAGTCAATGTGCAGGGTTGCGCCGTAATCCTTGATCCGGTTGTCGGTGTAGGGATTCACCACGGCTTCGCGCTTGGTGATGTCGCGCGACGGCGGGGTCAGGCCGTTGAGCCGCGAGAGGTAGTCGATATAGCCCTGCGTGGGTGCGGTGTTCGCGTTGAAGTCAACCGTGCCATAGCAGCAATCGCCCACCGACCTGGCATAGTCCCCGATCAGGCGCAGCGTCAGGCGGTCGGTCGGCTCAAGCAGGATCTGGGCCTTCACACCCCAATCGTCGTTCTTGTTGGTCCAGCCGCCGTTGGGATTGCGGATATTGCCATCCGTGCCCGAACCGACAGCGGCGACACGCACGGCGGCCTTGTCCGAAAGCGGCACGTTCAGCGCGCCGCGCACCAGATAGGTGCCATAGTTGGCGTAAGACGTTTCGAAATTCACGCCGACGTCGCTGGTGCTGGGCTTGGCGCTGGCCACCAGGACCGCGCCAGCAGAGGTGTTCTTGCCGAACAAGGTACCTTGCGGACCGCGCAGGATCTGGAGGCTTTCCACATCGAGGAAGTTGGACAGGGCCTGGCCCGAACGGGTGCGATAGACCCCATCAATGAACACGCCGACCGCGCCTTCAAAAGTGCGCGCGTTACCGGTGGTGCCGATGCCGCGGATCTGGATGTTCGACGTGCTGGACGCCATGTTGGTCGCACGGAACGAGATGCTCGGCGACAGGGTGTTGAGGTTGGTGACATTCGTAATGCCCGATTCCGACAGCGTTTCCGCCGTGGCCACGGTCACGGCAACCGGCACGTCCTGCATGTTCTCTTCACGGCGCTGGGCAGTGACGACGATGTCTTCGATTCCACCGCTCTGTTCGGCAGCAGCTTCCTGCGCCGATGCGGCCGTTGCGGGAAAAAGGGAAATCGCACTGGCAGCGGCCACGTAGATCGTGGACGCAAAAAGCCCTGACTTTACGGTCATTATCCTCTCCATTTTCTATTTTGGTCAGAAATGACTAGTTAAGCCCTCCTGATCCGTCAAGGCAGGTTGCAAAGGCGAACCTGATTTAGCGCCGGTACGGCACCAATGCCCGGCAGCCGCGCGGTTGACCTTCGCTCCAATCCTGCCAAGCTGTTGATTGGATGCCTGACCTGCTTGATCATTCCGTTCGATTGCGACCGCGCAAGCTGACCCGCCGGGGGATGGACGCGCGCCTGCGCATCGTCAGCGCGATGGTCGCCTGCATTGTTCGCTCAGGTTTCGAAGCGACCACGGTGGAACATGTCATGGCCGAAGCAGGCCTAAGCCGGGGTTCCTTGCTCCACCAGTTCCCGACGCGTCTGGAACTGACCGTAGCCACGGCCGAACATGCCATGCGCACCGTGATGGCCGATGCTGACGAACGTGCCCTGGCCATCGCTGACCCGTTCGAAAGACTTGCCGATTACCCGGCAATCATGTGGGCCACCCAGGCCAGCGACTGCGGCCTCGCTCTGACCGACATTCTGCTGGCGGCTCGGTGGGACAGCAATCTGGCCCACGCCCTGCTTCCGGTGACCAGCAAGATCGAGTTGCAGGTGGCAGAGGCGCTTCTGGCCCTGGCGCAGGGTGCCGGACTGCCCGATCCCGCCGCTTACGTTCCGCACGGCTGGATGCTGCTGGCTAGCACCCGCGGCCTGATCATTGAATATAAGCTCGATCCCGCGCGCCCGATGATCCTGGCGGCAATCGAGGCGCTCCACGCCGAACATCGCCACTTGTGCGAACGGCTCCGCGCCAAAAATAGTCAAGCTTGATTAGTTTTTGTTTGACGGCTTTCGGATTCTCTGTCCTCTTTGCCGCAATGATCCGGGCAATCCGGACGGATTTGGGATCGAGTCGATGCCTGGGCGGTCGTTCGTGACGCGACCCAAGCTGCGCATGCCGCCTTCATTGTGAAGCAGTGCGCCCTCGACTCTTGAGGTTTGGAGAGCGAGGCAATGACCCAGCAAAACAGGTTCACGGGCAAGGTGGCCATCGTCACGGGCGGCGCATCGGGCATCGGCGCCGCCTTCGCGCGCCGGGTGCATGGCGAAGGGGCCGCGGTCCTGATCGCAGACCTTGACGTGGCTGGCGGGGAGGCGCTCGCCGCCGAACTGGGCGATGGGGCAGCCTTTCGCCAGGTCGATGTTTCGGATGCCGTCGCTGTCGAAGCCATGGTCAAAGCCTGCGTCGCGCAATTCGGCGGGCTGGACATTCTTTACAACAATGCCGGGATCGGCTGCTTTGGCCTGACGCCGGACCTTCCGCTGGAACAATGGCACCGCGTGGTCGCGGTCAACCTGGACGCCGTCTTCTACGGCTGCCGGGCGGCGATCCCCCAGATGCGCAAACGCGGCGGTGGCGCGATCATCAACACCGCATCGGCATCGGGCATGGCGGCGGACTTCGGCTTTACTGCCTATAACGCCACCAAGGCCGCAGTGATCAACTATACCCGCAGCCTCGCTATCGACCACGCGGCGGACGGCATTCGCGCCAATGCGGTTTGCCCGGGGCCGGTGGAAACCCCGATCCTGATGAACGGCGTCGATGCCATTCCCGGTCTGAAGGCCGAATGGGAAGGCGTCGTTCCGGCCAAACGCTTTGCCCGGCCTGAGGAAATTGCCGCCGTTGCTGCGTTCCTCGCCTCAGACGACGCCAGTTACGTCACGGGGGTTTCCGTACCGGTCGATGGCGGCCTGACCGCCCACACCGGCCAACCCGATCTGCGCGCGCGCATGGCCGCTGCCGCCAGCGCCGCCGAAGCTTGAACCACCAAGGAGGATAGGATGACCGCAGAAACCGCCAAGGCCGAGGCTGCCCCCCGGTTCGCCATTTACCGCGCCGCCGAAGCGCCCGATTTCGATGAACTGTCCTGCATGGAAGCTGTCGGCGTCACCCCGCTGATCGCCGACGGGATCGAACGCGCCGCCGCCGCCGGTGCGAACGATGGCAACGTCGTGAAGATGCTGTTCTCGATGCCCGGGATGAGCCTGACCTACGCCTGGTTCAAGAGCGGCTTTCCCCTGCCGCTGCACAGCCACAATGCCGATTGCCTCTATTACATCGTGGCCGGATCGCTGACGATCGGGACCGAGCAGCTGGGCGCCGGAGATGGGTTCTTCGTCGGCAGCGACGTGCCCTATACCTACAAGCCCGGCTCGGACGGGGTGGAAGTGCTTGAGTTCCGCACGGCGGATCACTTCGACATCCGCTTCCTGGGCAAGACCCAGGCATTCTGGGACAAGACCGTGGACGCTCTGAAAAGTGCCCATCCCAGGTGGGCGGAAGAACGCCGTCCGTTTGAAGTCGCCCGCTGAATGAGTACGGGAACCATGAAAGCCGTGGTTCGCCGCGGACCGCGTCTGCTGGTTGCGGACGTGCCCGATGCTGTGCCCGGCGCCGGTCAGGTTGTAGCCAGGACCCTGGCCTGCGGCATCTGCGGATCGGACCTCCATGCCGTCCACCACCTTGAGCACAGCATCGAAATGGGCCGGCGTTCCGGTGCTGCGGACACGCTCGATCCAGCGCAGGACCTGGTCATGGGCCATGAATTCTGCGCCGAAGTGCTAGATCACGGCCCCGGCACCGACAAGCGCCTGAAGGCAGGTACCCGCGTCGTTTCCACCCCCTTTGCCTTCAGCGAGCTAGGGCCGGAGCTGATCGGCTTTTCCACCCGCTATCGCGGCGCATTTGCCGAGCGGCTGGTCCTGACCGAAGCCTTGCTTCTGCCGGTTCCCAACGGGCTGGCATCGGAAGCGGCTGCCCTGACCGAACCGCTTGCGGTCGGTACGCACGCGGTTGCGGTGGGCGCGCCGGGCGAGCGCTCGGTGGCCATGGTGATCGGTTGCGGTCCGATCGGCCTGGCCGTTATCGTCGCGCTGAAACGGCGGGGCATCGGCCCGATCATTGCCGCCGACTTTTCCCCCGCCCGCCGCGCCCGGGCCGAGCAGCTGGGTGCGGACATCGTAGTCGACCCGGCCGAAACCTCGCCCCACGCCGCCTGGTCGGGCTTTGACGTTCCGGCCACGCTGGCGGAAATGGGACTGGCGCAAATGGCCGGACGGTCCCTGCGCGATGCCGTGATCTTTGAATGCGTCGGCGTTCCGGGGATGCTCCAGTCCTTGCTGGAAAATGCCCCACCCGGCGCGCACGTCGTAGTGGTGGGCGCCTGTGCCGAGGACGACCGTATTCTGCCCGTCCTGGCGATCAACAAGCAGCTACGCTTCAGCTTCGTCTTTGCCTATACGCCTGACGAATTCGCCGAGACGCTGCAAGCCCTGGGCGAAGGAGAGATCGACCCTTCGATCTTCCTGAGCGGGCAGGTGGGATTGAACGAAACCGCCGCAGCCTTTGAACGGCTGGGTAATCCCGGCAATGACGTCAAAATCGTGGTCGAGCCCTGGCGTTGAATCCCGTCGGCAGTGGGACAGACCGTCCAGGCCCGGTTCTGGAACCGCGGCCTGGACAAATTCTGTCCCTCTGCCCGATCCAGGGAAATCAGGGAGCGTAATAGCCTTGGTAGGTAAAGTAGCCGTTGCGGGCCGGATCGAGCGTGGCACCGGAACGATCACGCTGGAGCAGGGTCGTCGAACCGAAATTGAGCTTTACCCCGATCATGAGACGCACTTGAGACGCGTCAGAGCGATAGGACTCCGATCCGGAACCAATCTCATTTCGGTATGTATCTTCGGATTTCGTCTTCAGATCGCCGTATGAAAAGTCCGCAAAGATGCTTGCGCGTGATTTTTTGAGTTTCTTTTCGGCGCTGAACGAAAATCCGAGGTATTCTTGATTTTCTTTCCAGCTCGAGTCGGAATAGTAATCCGCACTGAACCAGTCCTGATCCCGCGTCAATTTTTCGCTTTGATAGTTTCCGCCAAGCGTCAGTTTCAGGTTGTCCTGCGGAAAATAGCGCAGTTGCAGGCCCAGATTGACGAGATTTGAATCGTGCGGTTTAAAATCATGGCTACCGTAACTGGCTTGTCCGTACATCGTGACCTTGCCCAGATAGGCCTGGGCCTCACCACCGGCATAGTAAACCGCGCGACCAACACCAAAGTTGTTGTTGATCGAAGTGCGTTGTACAAACAGCCCCAGCAAACGCTTGTCATTGCGCGCAAACGCATGGCCGGCAAAGGTCGACTCATTCGACTTTAGCGTGAAGCTTTGCCCTTTGCCGTAATCCTGATTGGCATCATAGACAGTACGCGAGAAGTCTCCATCAACCTGGGCACCCCATGCCCCGCCCAGCGGGACTGAAACGCTGGTACGAACGTTCAGGTTAAGCCCATCGTACTTTTCAGGTATTTCATCCGTTCCGGAATCACAGTTCCCATCGTAGCAATAGGTATAGGTGCCAGAACCCCCATCTAGCGAATTGTAGCCAGCGGCGAATGCCCCGTATCCATCATAGATCGTGCTGTCGGCGTAAGCTGGCGCAGAGATGGTGCCAGCCGCAATGGCGATGGCGGACGCGAAGATAACTTTCATGGAAAATCCCCAGGTGCTTGACACGGGGACTATTAGAGTACTGAGGCACCGGCTTGAAATTACCGAAATATACCTACATCCCGTAATCCCGTTCTGTTATGGGGGTTTAGTTTTAAATTAAAATACTTAAACCCCTCACCGGGAATGACGGAAAGTAGCACCAGCTGCCAAACAGCCGCCCAAACAACAGTCACCTCTCGATCACTGGATCCGCTGCCCTTACCCCAATGGCTTTCGCCCGCGCGCCGGTCCTGCTAGGCGCGCGGGATGCTGAACCTGACCGGAATTACGGTTCGCCTTGGCGGGCGGACGATCATTGACGATGTCACCGCAAAGCTGCCGCCGCGCGGTCGGATCGGCCTGATCGGGCGCAACGGCGCGGGCAAGTCCACGCTTGTCCGGGTCATTGCCGGCATGCTGGAGCCGGACAGCGGCAGCGTCGCCATGCCCCGCGGCAGCAGGCTTGGCTATATCGCGCAGGAAGCACCGGGTGGGGATGCAACGCCGTTCGAAACCGTGCTGGCCGCCGATACCGAGCGCGAAGCGTTGATGGCGGAAAGCGAAAGCTGCACCGATGGCGACCGGCTGGCCGAAGTGCACGAACGGCTGATCGCGATCGACGCCCACTCCGCCCCGGCCCGCGCCGCGCGCATCCTGGCCGGTCTGGGCTTTGACGAGGAGGCCCAGAACCGCCCGCTGGAAAGCTTTTCCGGCGGCTGGCGCATGCGCGTCGCCCTGGCCGCGCTGCTGTTTTCCCAGCCCGACCTGCTGCTGCTCGACGAACCGAGCAACCACCTCGATCTGGAAGCGGTGCTGTGGCTGGAAGACTTCCTGCGTTCCTACCCCGCGACGATCCTGCTGGTCAGTCACGAGCGGGATTTCCTGAACAACGTGGTCGATCACATCCTGCACCTGTCTGGCGGCAAGTTGACGCTCTACCCCGGCGGCTATGACGCGTTTGAACGGCAGCGGGCAGAGCGGCAGGCGCAGCTTGCCTCGGCCAAGGCCAAGCAGGACGCGATGCGCGAGCGGCTGCAGGACTATGTCGCGCGCAATTCGGCCCGCGCCTCAACTGCAAAACAAGCGCAATCGCGCGCCAAGGCGCTGGCCAAGCTGCAACCGATCGCCGAACTGATCGACGATCCCTCGCTCAGCTTTGACTTCCCCAAGCCGGACGAGCTGCGCCCGCCGCTGATCACGCTGGACCTGGCCTCGGTCGGCTATGGCGAGACCAAAGTGCTGCAACGGCTGAACCTGCGGATCGACCCGGATGACCGGCTCGCGCTGCTGGGCCGCAATGGCAACGGCAAGACCACCCTGGCGCGCCTCCTCGCGGCGCAGCTGGCGCCCATGGACGGGGCCATGGCCGCCAGCAGCCGGATGCGCGTGGGCTACTTCACGCAGTACCAGGTGGAAGAGCTGGACCGCAGCGAGACCCCGCTGCAACACATGACGCTGGCCATGCCGGGGGCGAGTCCAGCGGCAGTCCGCGCGCAGTTGGGCCGGTTCGGCTTTGCCGGGCCCAAGGCCACGACCGAAGTGGGCAAGCTTTCCGGCGGAGAGCGGGCACGCCTGGCCCTCGCCCTGATCACCCGCGATGCGCCGCACATGCTGATCCTGGACGAACCGACCAACCACCTGGACGTCGACGCCCGCGAGGCGCTGGTCCAGGCGCTCAACGAATATTCAGGCGCGGTCGTTATCGTCAGCCACGACCGGCACATGCTGGAAATGACTGCTGACCGGCTGGTCCTGGTCGATTCCGGCACGGCCCGGGAGTTCGACGGCTCGATCGACGATTACATCGCCTTCGTCCTCGCCCGCGAACCCGCTGCGGCTGGCAAGGATGACGGCTCCCGCGGCGTCAACAAGAAGGAACAGCGCAAGGCCAATGCCGAAGCGCGTGAAAGAGGCCAGGAACTGCGCAAGCGCGCCCGCAAGGCCGAAGCCGAGCTGGAGCGCCTGACGGCAGAACGCAGCGCGATTGACCAGGCGATGTTCGATCCCGCCAGCGCCGCCCCTGCCCTGGCGAAACTGACCATGACTGAACTAATGAAGCGCCGCGCCGTTATCGAAACGCAGATCGAAGCGGCTGAGGCAGCCTGGCTTGAGGCGAGCGAAGCCTTCGAAGCCATCGTGGCCTAGGAGACAGAAGCAATGAGCGTGGCTTTCCGGCGCGAGGGGGATGAGGAACACCTTGAACCCAAGTTCGAGATTCCGATCCCGCCCGGCCCCAACCTGGTCACGGCACGCGGGCTGGCGCTGATTGACGCGCGTCTTGCCGCGCTGGAGGCAGAGATTGCCGAACTGGTCCAGCAGGGCGCGGAGCAGAGCCGGATCGACGCGGCCAAGCGCGACCTCCGCTATTGGCAGACGCGCCAGATCACGGCGGAACTTGTCCCCCAGCCCGATGGCGAGACGGTGGAAATCGGCACCCAGGTTACCTTCCGCCACAACGGCAAGGAACGCACCCTGGCCATTACCGGCGATGACGAGGCCGATCCGGCAGCGGGGATGATTTCGTTCTCCGCGCCACTGGCCCGCGCTTTGCTCGGCGCGGAGGTAGGCGAACTGCGCGAATTCGCCGGCAAGGAAGACGCTTTGGAGATTCTGGCGATTGTCGTTGTCCCCGGCGCCACAAAGGCCTAATGCGGCCCGATCCGGCGGCCAGAATGTCCGCCCGCGGCCCGTATGGCCGTTTGCACTAGCAATCGTGAGAACATGACTTTCCAGACTCCTTTTTCGCTGCTCGGCGATGCACTTGCCGCGCGCGGCTATTCCGCTCCCACCGCTGTCCAGGCCGCCGTGCTTGAAGACGAGGCACTGGGCCGCGACCTCATCGTTTCGGCCCAGACCGGTTCCGGCAAGACCGTCGCCTTCGGTCTGGCCATGGCCCCGGAAATGCTGGGGACGGACGGCAAGATCCTGCCCGCCCGCACGCCGCTGGCGCTGGTCATCGCGCCGACCCGCGAACTGGCCATGCAGGTCAGCCGCGAGCTTTCGTGGCTGTACGAACCCACCGGGGCGCGGGTGGTTACCTGCGTCGGCGGGATGGACCCGATGCGCGAACGCCGCGCGCTGAATGGCGGCGCGCAGATCGTCGTCGGTACGCCGGGCCGTCTGCGCGACCATCTGGAGCGCGGCGCGCTGGACCTGACCGGCCTCGCCGTAGCCGTGCTCGACGAGGCGGACGAAATGCTCGACATGGGCTTCCGCGAGGACCTGGAAGAACTGCTCGACGCCACGCCCGATGGCCGCCGCACCCTGCTGTTCTCGGCCACCATACCCAAGCCGATCGTTGCCCTGGCCAAGCGTTATCAAAGCAACGCCCTGCGCATTTCCACCGCCGATGCCAGCAGCGGCCACGGCGATATCGCCTATCAGGCCATGGCCATTGCGCCCGCCGATATCGAGAACGCGGTGGTCAACCTGCTGCGCTTTCACGAGGCGGAGACGGCGATCCTGTTCTGCGCCACGCGCGATAATGTGCGCCATCTCCATTCCAGCCTGACCGAGCGCGGCTTTGCCGTCGTCGCTCTGTCGGGTGAGCATAGCCAGAACGAGCGCAATCATGCCTTGCAAGCATTGCGTGACCGCCGCGCCCGCGTCTGCGTGGCGACCGACGTGGCCGCGCGCGGGATCGACCTGCCCGGCCTGTCGCTGGTAATCCATGTCGAAGTGCCGCGCGATGCGGAAACCTTGCAGCACCGCTCTGGCCGCACCGGCCGCGCCGGAAAGAAGGGCACGGCGATCCTGCTGGTCCCCTATCCGCGTCGCCGCCGGGTCGAAGGAATGCTGCGCGGGGCGAAGATCCCGGCAGAGTGGCTCTCCCCGCCCACCGCCGACGAAATCCGCGCCGCCGATAGCGAGCGCCTGCTGGCCACCTTGCTTACCCCGGTCGAGCCGAGCGAAGCCGACACCGCCATCGCCCAGCGCCTGCTGGCGGAGCGCAGCGCCGAGGACATCGCCCTCGCCCTGGTCCAGGCCTATCGCACCCGCCTGCCCGAGCCAGAAGAACTGCTGGCCAGCGAAGCTCCGCCGCAGCAGGGTCCACGCCCCGGGTTTGAAGCAAGCACATGGTTCCGCATCAACGTCGGCCGCCGCCACAATGCCGATCCGCGCTGGCTGCTGCCGCTGCTGTGCCGCCGGGGCCACGTCAGCCGCAGCGAGATCGGTGCGATCCGCATCCTGGGCAACGAAAGCCGCTTTGAGGTACCTACCGCCATCGCCCCGCGCTTCCTGGCCGCCGTGCGCCGCACTGCCAGCGAGGACGACGGCGTGGAAATCATCCTGGCGGAAGACAATTCCCCCGGCGAAGCCCCGCGCAAGCCGCACCGTGGACAAGATCGCGACGCCAAGCGCCCCGGCCCGCCGCGCGACCGCAATTTCAAGCACCGCAAGCGGATGAACAAGCCGAACGGCTGATCGGCCTGCCCTTACCCTTACCTGGTAAGGGGGCGTTCCTTTCAATCCCTAGAGCCCGGCAGCCGCGATGGACTTCATCGCGGCTTGCTTTCGTGTGGCTTGAGGGCAGCGCAGCATCTCGGACACGGCCAGTCCGGCTTCGCAGCTGCGCTAAAAACATTTCATGGCTTAAGCATTAAAAGCGACTGGTTTTCGCAGTTTTTGGCGACCTCTATCTGTATAATTACGGCGATACTGTATTTATAGGTAGATAGACGTCCCTTCGTACGTAAATGCGTACGTATTTTAGCAGAATTGTCAGAAAATATATCCCGTAATAGACTGTTAGTCTAATGTTCTAGGGATTCACCCTGATCAGTTTTCCGCGGCCAGACCGCAATTGCACCAAGGCCCGGCCGGTTTTCGCGCCGGGTCGGGGTGCAATGATTTTCCGCCAGCAAGGATGCACCCGATGAAAAAGTCCCGTTTTCTGAGCAACTCAACCTCGGCCATCGCCGCCAGCTTCGTGCTGTTTACGGGCGTTGCCCATGCAGATGACCGGCCCCCACTGAGTGGTCCGCGTTAATTGTTAGTGCAAGATTGCCTCCGGCGCCATGGGTGACCGCAGGTGGAGCGAAGCGGAACCGGAG
>NZ_JBNNWL010000007.1:0-100567 GCF_050281025.1 Novosphingobium sp. NPDC080210 | reverse complement strand
CGCTCTTTACTTCGGGAGACATCGTGTCCGTCTATGTTGGCGACCAGACCAGAGCATCTCAGCGTCCCGTCCGGTGAAGCGGCCTCTAAGCCCACACCTCGATTCGGTCAACAGGCTTTTTGCAATTTTATTTCAATCGCCCGGAACTCGCGGGATTTCAGGGCTTTTTGCGCCTCTGGCCAAGACACCAAGCGAGGTCCTTGCATCGCTTTCCTGTTCATTTCCCTCAGATTCGGTGGATTTGATGCCGATTCTTGGCTGCCAAGGAACGTGATTCCCGCTCTCGGACGCCCTGCTCTTCCTGCTGATTCAGTTTTCGACAGGCGACATGGCCTGGCAGAACCATCGGAGGTAGCTTGATCCCGTTCGATGAGGATCGGCCATGTCGTTCACCTTCGCCCTTGCATATCACTCCATAGCCTTTGCAGCGCTGAGCGCGCTCACCGTCTTGCCCATGCAGCAGGAGGGTGCCCAGCAGGCGAGCGAGGTGGACCTGATCGAGACCGGTCAGGACCGGCACCAGCGCATGACGGTTCCGGTCAGCATTGGCGATGCCGGTCCGTACGAGTTCATGGTGGATACCGGATCTGAGCATACGGTCCTGTCTTCGGCTCTGGCGGGGTCGCTGGGCATTCCCCTCGGGCGCCGGGCGAAACTGACCGGCGTTGCCGGGACCGAAATGGTCGACACGGTCGAACTGGACGCAATCACTCTGGGCAAGCGGTCCTATTATGCCCTGCTGGCTCCCCTGCTGGAGCGGTCTGACATCGGCGCTGACGGGATCATCGGGCTGGACAGCCTGCAAGGGCAGCGGGTGCAGTTCGACTTTCGCAAGGGCCTCCTCGCTGTCGCCGATGCCAAGAGCCTGGGCGGGGATCGCGGCTATGAGATTGTCGTGACCGCACGGCGCCGGTCCGGGCAGCTGATCATGACCAATGCCCTGATCGACGGAGTGCGCGTCCAGGTTGTGATCGACACCGGTTCGGACACCTCCATCGGCAACCGCGCCTTGCAGCGCCAGCTTTCCCGGAGCGGACAGACGGGCCAGCTGACCCTGCAATCCGTCACCGGCCAGACCATCGTGGCCGACATCGGTTATGCCCGGAACCTGAAGATCCATGACATCACCTTCCGGAATGTCCTGATCGCCTATGCCGACTCTCCGCACTTCCCGCTGCTGGGCCTGGACAAGAAGCCGGCCCTGTTCCTGGGCATGCGCGACCTGCGGCAGCTGGACCGGGTGGCAATCGACTTTGCCAGCCGCAAGATCTTCTTCGATGTTCCCGGCTCCGCGATCAGCAGGAGCAACCTGGTCGATCCGCGAGATTCCGGCCTGAACTGACGCTGGGCGCTTCCTTTTCCGGGCAAGACTCCTAAATGGAGCCGATGCCGCCAGACTTTCCCGCCGCCCCTTCGCGCGATGCCCGCCATGATGGCTGGGGCACGCTGCGCCGCTTCATGCCTTACCTCTGGCCCAAGGACGACTGGCGCCTGCGCGCGCGGATCGTCGGCGCGGTTACGCTGATCCTGGCCTCTACGGCCACGCAGTTCGCCCTGCCCTATTTCCTGAAGTGGGCGGTCGACGCGATGAACATGACCGGCGAGCGGGTGGCGACTTTCGCCATGCTGTTCGTCCTGGCCTATGCCGCCGGGCGCCTGGGCGGCGTGGTGTTCGACAATCTGCGCAACATCGTGTTCGAGCGGGTCGGCCAGCAGGCGACCGCGCAACTGGCCGAGCACGTGTTCAACCGCCTGCACCGCCTCTCCCTGCGCTTTCACCTGGCCCGCCGCACCGGCGAAGTGACCAAGGTGATCGAGCGCGGGACCAAGAGCATCGATACGATGCTCTATTTCATGCTGTTCAACATTGCGCCGACGATCATCCTGCTCGTGGGCATCGCGGTGGTGTTCTACCTCAATTTCGGGTGGCCGCTGGTCGCTTCGACCAGCTTGGCCGTGGTGGCCTATATCTGGGCGACCCGCGCGATCACCGAATGGCGCAGCAAGCTGCGCGAGCAGATGAACCGACTGGACGGGCAGGCCTTGTCGCGCGCGGTGGATTCGCTGCTGAACTATGAGACGGTAAAGTACTTCAATGCCGAGGCGCGCGAGGAAGCGCGCTATGCCCAGGCGACCCAGGCCTATGCCGCAGCGGCGGTGAAGAGCGAAAACAGCCTGGGCCTGCTCAACATCGCGCAGGCGCTGATAACCAACCTGCTGATGGCCGTGGCCATGGCGCTGACCGTGCGGGGCTGGGCGCGCGGCGAATATAGTGCCGGGCAGCTGGTCTTCGTCCAGACCTATCTGACGCAGCTGTTCCGCCCGCTCGACATGCTGGGCATGGTCTATCGCACGATCCGCCAGGGCCTGATCGACATGGCCGACATGTTCCGCCTGATCGATACCGAGATCGAAGTGAAGGACGCCCCCGGTGCCCCGGCGCTGGTGATCAAGCGCCCGACCCTGGCCTTTGACAACGTGGTCTTCGGTTACGAGCCAGACCGGACGATCCTGAAGGGCCTGTCCTTCGAAGTGCCCGCCGCGCACCAGGTCGCCATCGTCGGCCCCTCCGGCGCGGGCAAGAGCACGATCGCACGGCTGGTGTTCCGGTTTTATGATCCGTGGTCAGGCCGCGTGCTGATCGACGGACAGGACATCCGCGAAGTCACCCAAGCCAGCCTGCGCCAGCACATCGGAATCGTGCCGCAGGATTCGGTCCTGTTCAACGAGACCATCGGCTATAACATTGCCTATGGCCGCGATGGCGCCACAGCCGCCGAAGTGGAGGCCGCCGCGCGCGGGGCCGCCCTGTGGCCACTGATCCAGCGTCTGCCGCAGGGCCTCGATACCGAAGTGGGCGAGCGCGGGCTGAAACTGTCCGGCGGGGAAAAGCAGCGCGTGGCGATTGCCCGCACCCTGGTCAAGAACCCGCCGATCCTGCTGCTGGACGAAGCGACCAGCGCGCTCGACACCCGGACCGAGCAGGAAATCCTCGCCACCCTGCACAGCGTGGCAGAAGGGCGCACCTCGCTCTCCATCGCGCACCGCTTGTCGACCATTGCCGATGCCGACACGATCCTGGTGCTGAGCGAAGGGCAACTGGCGGAACAGGGCAACCACCAGGACCTGCTGCGGCTGGGCGGCCTCTATGCGGAAATGTGGACCCGGCAGGCCGAAGCCATCGAGGAATATGGCGAAGCCGCGCAGTAAGCGCGGTTACTTCACCACGTCCGCTTCGTGCCAGACCACGGCCTGGGCGACCTTGATGCAGTCCATCCCGCCGTCATAGGTCATGGTCGGCGATCCATAAAGCCGCCAGCCCTGGGCGAGGGCTTCGGACACCCGCTCACAAAAAGCGCGGTCGTCCTTGCCGGTGAGCAGTCGGTAGATCGGGCGGTCATCGGGGGTTTGCAGCGAAACCGCTGTTGCAACGTCTTTCGGATTCTGCTCGGCAAAAGCGGCGATCAGGTCCGAAGCCTCAATTTCAAAGACTGTCGCAAGCTTCCGAATGCTTGAGATTCCCGGTTCGGACTTACCCGATTCCCAACGAGCGATTGTCGATTGCTCAACTCCCAAAACCTTAGCGAGGTCGCTTTGGGTGAGGCCAGCTTGCTTTCGAAGTTCACGGATGCGGGTCAATTTAAATACGCCTATATCTAGAGTATATATTTCGACAGATCGGTATCGCGCGCCAGGCTGGCGAGGCGCGCTTCGACGTAGGCGGCGTCGACCGTTACGACCTCGCCTTCGCGGTCCTCGGCTTCGAAGCTGAGTTCTTCGAGCAGCTTTTCCATCACGGTCTGAAGCCGCCGGGCGCCGATGTTTTCGACCGCTTCGTTCACTTGCGCGGCGATGCGGGCCACTTCGCGGATGGCCTCGGGAGTGAAGTCCAGCGTCACCTTTTCCGTGGCCAGCAGGGCCTTGTACTGCTGCACCAGGTTGGCCCGCGTTTCGGAGAGGATGCGGACGAAGTCGTCCTCGTTCAGTGCCGCCAGTTCGACCCGGATCGGCAGGCGCCCTTGCAGTTCAGGCAGCATGTCGCTCGGCTTGGCCACGTGGAACGCGCCGCTGGCGATGAACAGGACATGGTCGGTCTTCATCGGGCCGTACTTGGTGGCCACGGTCGTCCCTTCGATCAGGGGCAGCAGGTCGCGCTGCACCCCTTCGCGGCTGACCGAGCCGCCGCGCACGTCGGACACGGCGATCTTGTCGATCTCGTCGATGAAGACGATGCCGTTGGTCTGCGCATTGGCCAGCGCGACGCGGGCGACATCGTCCTGGTCCATCCGTTTTTCAGCCTCTTCATCGACCAGCTTGGTCCAGGCTTCCGGCACTTTCAGCTTGCGCCGTTTCAGGTTCTGCTTGCCCAGCGCCTTGCCCATCATTTCGCTGAGGTTGATCATGCCGATCCCGCCGGGCATTCCGGGGATCTCCATGCCCGCGCTGGGGCTGTCCTCGACCTCGATCTCCACCTCGGTCTCGTCCATCGCCTTTTCGACGATGCGCTGGCGGAAGGCTTCGCGTGTCGCTTCGGAGGCACCATCGCCGACCAGCGCCTTGAGCAGGCGGTCCATCGCCGCTTTCTCTGCCGCATCGCGCACAGCCTCGCGGCGGCGCTCCTTTTCCAGCCGGATCGCCTCTTCGGCCAGGTCACGGGCAATCTGTTCGACGTCGCGGCCGACATAGCCGACCTCGGTGAACTTGGTCGCCTCGACCTTGACGAAGGGCGCGTCGGCCAGCTTGGCCAGGCGGCGGCTGATCTCGGTCTTGCCGCAACCGGTCGGCCCGATCATCAGGATATTCTTGGGCGTCACTTCATCACGCAGGTCATCGCTGATCCGCTGCCGGCGCCAGCGATTGCGCAGCGCCACGGCCACGGCCTTCTTGGCATCGGCCTGCCCGACAATGTGTTCATCCAGCGCGGCGACAATCGCCTTGGGAGTGAGGTTCTGGGTCATTTTCTTCCTTCTTCCCTCCCGCCTGCGGAAGGGGCCGGGGGTGGGCACAGGGCGGGCTGAATACAGACCCACCCCTGACCCCTCCCGCAAGCGGGAGGGGGACTAGATTACTTCAACCGTCACGCGGTCATTCGTGAAAACGCAGACTTCCGCTGCCACCTGCATCGCGCGGCGGGCGATCGTTTCTGCATCCGCTTCATAATCGTCGAGCGCCTTGGCCGCCGACAGGGCATAGTTCCCGCCCGAACCGATCGCGGCAATGCCGTGTTCCGGTTCCAGCACGTCGCCATTGCCGGTGAGGATCAGCATGGTGTCCTTGTCGGCCACGATCATCAAGGCTTCCAGGTTGCGCAGGTATTTGTCGGTACGCCAGTCCTTGGCCAGTTCCACCGCGGCGCGCATCAGCTGGCCGCGCGCGGCTTCCAGCTTTTTCTCCAGCCGTTCAAACAGGGTAAAGGCATCGGCGGTGGCCCCGGCAAATCCGGCGATCACACTGCCATCGCCGATCCGCCGCACCTTGCGCGCGTTCGGCTTCATCACCGTATTGCCCATGGAAACCTGGCCATCGCCGGCGATGACGGTCTTGCCGCCCTTCTTGACGCCGATGATGGTCGTGCCGTGCCACTGGACCAGGCCGTGGCTGGAATGAGGATCAGTCATGTCGCCGGATATATGTCTTATCCGGCGGCCTGCAAGTTAGCTGCCGTTCGGACCGCCAGCACCGCCCGTTCCGGCAGCGCCGACCTGGCCGATATTGCCGAACAGATCTTCCAGGAAGGTGCGTTCGCGGCCCAGGGTCGGCGTCTTGTCGCCATCGGGATTGATCCGCGCGACCTTTTCCATGCCGGTCCGCTCAACGCCCGCAACGTTGCCCTTGGCATCGAAAGTGATCTTCACCAGCAGCTGTTCGTGCGCCTTGGGGCTGCTGAACGCGGCCTGGCGGGTCTTGGTGGAAATGTAATACCAGTCCTTCTGGCCATACTGGCTGATGAAGCTGGGCCGGCCGAGCATGCGTTCGACCGAAGTCTGGTTGTCGATCCCCGGCTGGACCGAATCGAGCAGGGTGGCATCGACCAGATAGCCACGCTGATCCTTGATCGAGGCGCAGGCAGACAGTGCCAGTGCAGCAATGGCCACGCCCATGAAACGAACCTTACCTTGCCCAACCATACCCAGCATCGTCGATCTTGCTCCGTCCGGCGGCCTTGCGGGATTGCCCGCGCCGCCCCATTTGCTCTATCGCACAAGCCTTAGGCGGCCTTGGCCCTGCGCGCAATGCTGCCGCTTGGGCCCGGCGCCTTTAATGCCCGCTGAATGAAAAGGAACCGTCCCGCGATGTCGCTGTTCAACCGCCTGCTTGGCCGCCCCGATCCGGGGCAGGAGCAGATCCGCCCGCTGTGGCACAAGGTGGTCGAACTGGCCCGCGATCCCGATTGGTACGCGCGCGGCGGCGTGGCAGACACTGTGCCGGGCCGGTTCGATGCGATCACCCTGGTGCTGGCCCTCGTCATGCGGCGCATGGACGGCCAGCCGGAACTGCGCGCACCGTCCGCCCGCCTGACCGAGCTGTTCGTCTCCGACATGGACGGACAATTGCGCCAGAGCGGGGTGGGCGACCTCGCCATGGCCAAGCGCATGGGCAAGCTGATGAGCGTGCTGGCGGGCCGGATGGAAGCGCTGGAACAGGCGCTCGCCCAGCCGGACGATGCCGAACTGATCGCCGTGATCGAACGCAATGTGACCCTGAACGACGGGGCGGACGTTGCAGCGATTGCCGCCAGGGTCCGGCAGCTGGCAGCCAGGCTTGCGGCCATCGGCAACGATGACCTGCTGACCGGAAGGATCGCGGCATGAGCGAACTCTCCCGGCCCTATGATGCTACGCGGCTGCCTACGGCCGAACAGGTGATCGAAGCCAGCGCAGAGGAATGCGCCGCCCTCGCCCAGCGGTTCGGCCTGGTCGCGGTCAAATCGCTCGCCGCGCGCATCACGCTGAAGGCAGACGGCCCCACCGTCCGCGCCACAGGCCAGCTCAAAGCGGACGTGGTGCAAAGCTGCGCCGTTTCGGGCGAGGACCTGCCGGTCAAGATCGCCGAGCCGATTGCCCTGCACTTCGTTCCGCCCGCCGATTCGCCCGAAAGCGAAGAGGAAATCGAACTGGAAGCCGAAGACCTCGACGAGATCGAGATGGAAGGCACCCGCTTCGACCTGGGCGAAGCCGTGGCGCAATCGCTGGCCCTGGCCATCGACCCCTATCTGGAAGGCCCGGGAGCGGAAGAAGTCCGCAAGGCCGGCCTGCTCGGCCAGGCCGAAAGCAGCCCGTTTGCGGCGCTGAAGGGATTGATCAAGGAGTAGGCGCCGGGTTCCCCGCTCACCCTGAGCCTGTCGAAGGGTGTGCGCGATGACCGGCTTCGACAAGCTCAGCCTGAGCGTGGTTTTGGAAATGCACTTTCAAGCCCGGCTACCCTCTCGTCATTGCGAGGAGCGCAGCGACGAAGCAATCCAGGGCCGCGTAAACCGCCCTCGACTGCCGCGCGGCTATGTCGTTCGCAATGGCGAATTGCGGGGAGTTGCGCTGTGTGGATCAGCGGTACGGATTGAAGAACAGGTCCTCCACCGGAACTTCGAAATAGGCGGCAATCCGGTAGGCCATCGGCAAGGATGGATCGTACTTCGCCGCCTCTAGCGCGATAATCGTCTGGCGCGAAACTTCCAGCGCCTCGGCCAGGTCCGCCTGGTTGATCCCGCGCGCCTTGCGCAGTTCGCGCAGCCGGTTTTTCATTCCGCAGGCCCACGCAGGCGCAAGCGCCAGACCAGCCAGGCGAATGAACTGACCGCGCCCTGCACGATCATGACCGCACCCGCGCCTCGAGTGAGGCTGCTGTCGATGCCGTTCGCCGCAGCAAAGCCCAGGATGACCAATCCTCCGCCGATCAGTCCGCCCCAGTACCAGCTTACCAGATGCCCACTTTTCTGGACATCGTCGAACCGACGCCACCACGGCAAGGTCGCTGCCATACCAAGCGCAAAGATGGCCAGCAGGACCGAATAGACCAACCAGAAATTTTCACCCGGAGCACCCATTCGGACAATTCGGCCACCAATCAAACCGACCGCAACCATGGTCACGAAAGAGGCCATGGCAAGCGCCAGCATCCGGTTACGATATGAATGTGCAGTTTTCATCACGACCCTCCTGTAATGTCAAAACTATTTGACACTCGCCACAAGGCAATGTCAAATAGTTTTTACATTGAGAGTCGCGGAAAACAGAACGATCAGAACGGGATGTCGTCGTCCAGGTCGTCGGCATAGCCGCCTGCGCTCTGGCCGCCGCCGAAGCTGCTGCCCCCGGAACGTTGGCCACCGCCGAAGTCTCCGCCGCCGCCCGAGCGCTGGCCGCCGCCGAAGTTGCCGCCACCGCCGCCCTGGCCGCCGCCGCCGCCCGGTGCGCCGTCGAGCATGGTCAGCACCCCGCCCATGCCGCCGACCGAAATCTCGGTGGTGTAGCGGTCATTGCCTGACTGGTCCTGCCACTTGCGGGTGCGCAGCTGGCCTTCGATGTAGACCTTGCTGCCCTTGCGCAGATAGCGTTCGGCCACGCCGACCAGGCCGTCCGAATTGAGCACGACGCTGTGCCACTCGGTCCGCTCCTTGCGCTCGCCGGTGTTCTTGTCCTTCCACTGCTCGCTGGTGGCGATGCGCAGGTTGGCGATCCGGCCACCGTTCTGGAACGACTTCACTTCGGGATCGGCGCCCAGATTGCCAATGAGAATGACCTTGTTGACGCTGCCTGCCATCGAATCGTGTCCTTTTGAATTTCGCGCTTCCGACTAGCCGCTTGCCATGCGCGGTGCCAATCGGGGCACGCAGCTTATCCCAATGGTTTGACTCACGCAAAGCCGCGAAGACGCAAAGAGGCTGTGCATCCGGCAAGGCCGGGAGATTCGTCAGCCAATGAGTAAACGCGGAAAAGAACGAACAAGGCCTGCGACAACCACTACATCTTAGCGCCTTTGCGGCTTTGCGTGATAATCTCGATTCAGCCCAACCCGAACCAGACCGCCATCCAATAGGTAAGGCCCGCAAACAGATAGGCCAGGCCGAACAGGTAGGCGAGCATGAAGCCCGGCCATTTCCAGCCGTTCGTCTCGCGCCGGGTGACGGCGATGGTGCTCATGCACTGGGGGGCGAAGACGAACCAGGCGAGGAAGGCCAGGGCCGTGGCCAATGACCAGTCGGCCTTCAGCCGCTCGCCCAGTTGCATCGCTTGCGCCTCCTCGTCCGCCGCGCCGACGGCATAAGACGTAGCGAGCGAGCTGACCGCCACTTCACGCGCGGCCATGGCGGGGATCAGCGACAGGGCAATGTCGCGGTTGAAGCCGATTGGCTCCACCACCACGGCCAGGCCATTGGCGATACGGCCCGCGATCGAGGCATCGACCTGGTTCTGCCCTTCCCCGGCGCGCGGGAAATTGAGCAGCAGCCACAGCACCACGGTAACGGTGAAAATGATCGTCCCGGCGCGGCGCAGGAAGATCCAGGCGCGCTGGAACAGGCCGATCATCAGGTCCTTCAGGCGCGGCATCTGGTACTTGGGCAGTTCCATGATGAAGCCGCTCGCCGCGCCCTTGGTCACCGACCGGCGCAGCACCAGCGCAACAATCATCGCCGCGATGATTCCGAAAACGTAAAGCCCCAGCAGGACCAGCCCCTGCAAGCCTACCGGCCCCAGCACCGAACGGTTGGGAATGAAGGCGGCGATGATTACGGCATAGACCGGCAGGCGCGCCGAACAAGTCATCAGCGGCGCGATCAGGATCGTCGTCAGCCGGTCCTTGGGATCGGTGATGCTGCGCGTCGCCATGATCCCCGGAATGGCGCAGGCAAAGCTGGACAGCAGCGGAATGAAGCTGCGCCCGGAAAGCCCGACATGGGCCATCAGGCGGTCCATCAGAAAGGCTGCGCGGGCCATGTATCCCGATGCTTCCATCGCCAGGATGAAGAAGAACAGGATCACGATCTGCGGTAGGAACACGACGACCGAGCCGACTCCGGAGAGGATGCCGTCGGTAATCAGGTCGCGCGCCAGACCTTCCGGCATGGCCGCACGGACCTGCTCCGTCACCCAGCCGATTGCGGCTTCCAGCGCGTCGGCAAAAGGGGTGGCCCAGGAAAACACCGCCTGGAATACCACGAACAGCAGCGCGAACAGGATCAGCGGCCCGGCCCAGGGGTGCAGGAACAGGCGGTCCAGCTTGGCGTGGAGGCGGTGGCGACTGGTTTCCGAAACGATGGCCGCCTCGGCAATGGCATGGGCGGTCACGCGCCGTTCGGTCAGCGTGGTGTGCGGGCGGTGATGCTCCGCCTTGCGCTTTTCCGCTTCGGCAATCGCGGCGGCGAGTTCGTTAAGGCCTCGGCGCCGCACGGCCACTGTGGGGATCACCGGAACGCCCAGCGCCTCCTGCAAGGCCGCCGGTTCGATCACCAGCCCGTCCCGCTCCGCCAGGTCGATCATGTTGAGCGCGACCACGGTCGGGCGGCCCAGCGCGATCACTTCCTGGGCAAAGACGAGGTGCTGTTCCAGGTTCGAGGCATCGAGCACCACGACCAGCACTTGCGGCGCGGGCTCTCCCGGCAGTTCCCCCAGGATGACCCGGCGCGTCACTTCCTCGTCCGGGCTGGTGGCGTGAAGGCCGTAGGAGCCGGGCAGGTCGGTCAGCTCAATCGCCTCACCCGTAGGCAGGACCAGGCGGCCCGCCTTGCGCTCCACGGTCACGCCCGGATAGTTCGCGATCTTCTGCCGCGCGCCGGTCAAGGCATTGAACAGCGCGCTTTTGCCGGCGTTGGGATTGCCCACCAGGGCGGCGGTGCGCATGGTCACAGCCACTGCACCTCAATCGCCTGGGCATGGGCACGGCGCAGGGCCACGGTCATACGCCCGATCGACAGGGCAATCGGGTCCTTGCCCGAGAACACACCCCGATGCGCCACGCTGACCGTCGCGCCTTCATCCACCCCCAGCGCCTGCAAGCGCTGCGCCTCTTCAGGCACCAGCCGCGACCAGTCTACGCCCGTAATCCGGGCCCTTACGCCTTGGGGAAGGAGATCAAGTGTCATGCCAAACGCGCGCTGCCACAGAGCGCGGCTTGTTGCAAGTCATTCGCAATAATTTTGATCAAGGTCAAAGATGTCTGGCGGTGGGATTGGGGGCGGGCACGCTTCGACAAGCTCAGCGTGAGCGGTCATAGGATAAGCTTAGTCCAACCCCGCTCAGGCTGAGCTTGTCGAAGCCGGGTTAGCCAGAAGGATTCACGCAAAGGCGCAAAGGCTTGGACGCCGCAGGCGAGCAACTGCAACGCTGCGTTTGCCCTGGCTGAAACGGCGCGCAACATGGCCGCAAGCGCAACCCCTTCGCGCCTCCTTCTTCTTTGCGCCTTTGCGTGAATCATTCAGAGCTTGTGAAACCACGGCCTAGAACGCGGTCCTTCGAGACGGCGCTTCAGCCTGCGGCTTCACCGCCTCCTCAGGACGAACGGATGGATGATTTCGCGCAGAGAGCGCAGAGGACGCAGAGGTGGATATTCTCTGCGTCCTCTGCGCGAACCATATGGATAGTGCGCGAAACACAGCGCCCGGGAACACGCGAACAGGATACCGCCCACCCGCTCAGGCTGAGCCTGTCGAAGCCGGGTTTCGCCCCCTACCGCGCCGGATAGCGCAGGCGGCCCAGGAAGCGGGCGGGGCTGAAGTGTTCCTCGCGCGGGCGCAGGACTCGGGCTTTGGCTTTTTCGAACTTCATGATGCCTTCGATCCGGCGGTCCAGGAAGGCGCGCGTTTCGGCGTGGTCTTCGCTCTTGTCGTTGACATAGACCGCCAGCGTTGCGGCATAGATCGAACCCAGCGTCAGGCGCTTGGTGTAGTGGTTGTAGTCTGCCGCCGTATCGCCGGCCAGCCGCCACATCGCATCGGCGCTGCTCCAGCCTAACTTCACAGCGCGGCCAGCGTTCTGGGGCATGGCCATGATCGAAAGGGCGCGGCGCAGCGCCTCTTTCTGACCGGCAATCGCATCCAGCCGGAACTGCACCAGGGTGCGGATCCGTTCACGGATTTTCAGCGTGGCCAGCTTTTCGGCAGGCAGGGCCGCCTGCATCGCGCGGTCGATCGCGTGGACCCAGGCCTCGACCATGTCCATCGCCCCGCCGGAAAAGGCGAAGGCGGCCGCGTCGGGATGCACGCCCTTGATCATCGCCGCATCGCGCACGGCAGTCGCGGTCCAGCCGTCAAAGGCGGCCGCGTCGGCAATGGCGGGGGCCAGAGTGATCCGCAGGTCTTCCAGGTTGGCGGGTTCGGTCATGGTCAGAATTTCGGTCCGAAGGACTGCGGCCCCTGCCCCGGCTTAGTAGCGGGCCTGGCATCGCTTTCAATCGCGTTGAGCAAGGCCGGGTTCCCGGCCAGCCGCGCATAATCGCGCGCGGTGCGTCCCGAATTGTCGGCACGGTCCGGATTGGCGCCGGCCTTCAACAGGACCCGCATCATCGGCACGTTGCGGTTGTGCACCGCCGTGATTAGCGGGGTTTCACCCGAATTGTTGCTTTCGTCGACCCGCGCACCGCGTTCGACCAGCAGCTCCGCGCCCTCCACGAAGTTGAGGTTGCAGGCCAGGACGAGCGGCGTCACGCCCTTGGCATCGCGGATGTTCACGTTCGCGCCCTTGGCGATCAGGAACTGCATCCAGGTCAGGTCGCGGCGCTGGGTTACCAGGTGAAGCGCGCTTTCACCGCTGGTAATGTCGCGCGTGTTGATCAGGTTCGGGCTGCCCTCGGCCAGCATGTCGGTGACCTCCTGGCCTTCCTTTTTCTTCACCGCCTCAAGGAACTTGTAGCTTTCCGAAAACTGCGCCGCAGCCGGGGCGGGAAAAACTGCCACCGCGGCAAGCGGGGCGAGACAGGCCAAAGCAAGCGGCAGCTTGGCAGACTTGAACACGTGAACGGCCTCCTGTTGCGTGGGGCAGCACGGAATCGCCCGCGCGCCGCCAATCGCTCCTTGCGCGGCGTCGTTTAGCAGAGCATGAACCGGCACGCCATGACCAAGCCGATTTTCGCACTCGCCCTTTCCGCTTTTGCCCTCTCCTTTTCCGCCTGCTCGCCGCAGGCGGCGCAAGAACCGCAAGTGACCGGCGCTCTGCTGGACGGCGCGGCCATCGGCGGGCCGTTCACGCTGACGGACAAGGACGGCAAGCGCGTCAGCTGGGACGATTTCAAGGGCAAGTACCGGATCGTCTACTTCGGCTATACCTTCTGCCCCGATGCCTGCCCGACGGACCTGTCGGTGCTGATCCAGGGCTTCACCCGCTTTGCCAAGGACCATCCGCAGGAAGCGGCGCAGGTCCAGCCGATCTTCATCTCCATCGACCCGGCCCGCGATACGCCGGCCCGGATGGGGGAATATACCGCCGCCTTCTCGCCCCGCCTGCTGGGGCTGACCGGCACCCAGGCCGAAGTCGACGTCGCGGTCAAGGCGTTCAAGGCGGTGGCCCAGCGCGGTGCCGATACCTCGGGCGGCTACCTGATGGACCACAGCCGCATGGCCTATCTGATGGGCAAGAACGGCGAACCGATCGCCGCCCTGCCGGTCGACAAGAACGCCGAAACCGTTGCTGCGGACCTTGCCGCGCTGGTCAAGTGACCAGGCTGCGCGACCGTTTCTGGGAACTGCCGATCCAGGGCCTGACCAAGCCCGAATGGGAAGCCTTGTGCGATGGCTGCGGGCAATGCTGCCTGCACAAGGCCGAGGATGAGGACACCGGCGACATCTATCACACCAATGTCGCCTGCCGCCTGCTCGACATCCCTTCGGCAAGGTGCAGCGACTATCGCAACCGCAAGGCCCAGGTGCCGGACTGCGTCCGCCTGACCCCGCATCTCGCCGCCACTCTGCCCTGGTTGCCGGATACCTGCGCCTATCGCCTGCGGGCCGAGGACTTGCCTCTGCCCGATTGGCACTATCTGGTCTGCGGCGATGCCGAAGCGGTTCACCGCGCCGGAGCCTCGGTTCGCGGGAAGGCGATACCCGAAGCCCTGGCCGGACCGTTGGAGCAGCATGTCATTCTTCCGCCCGGCATGGAATTTGCTGATGATTGACTGGCTGAAGAAAGGCCAGGACGAACCGCAGGTCGAAGTGGCCGGCCGGCTGCTGCCGGTCGTGCTGCGCCGCACCGCCCAGGCGAAGCGGATGACGATGCGCCTTGCGCCGGATGGCAGCGAAGTGCGCATCACCCTGCCGCGCTGGGCGCGCAGCGTGGAAGCGCTGGACTTTGCCCGCAAGCGCGCGGGCTGGCTGGCGGGACAGCTGGCCGCCGTGCCGCAGCCGGTCTGCCTGAGTGACGGGGCGGCCCTGTCCTATCTGGGCCAGCCGCGCACGATCCGTCACGATCCCGCTGCCTCACGCCGCATCCGGCTGGAGGACGACCTGCTCCACGTCGGCGGCCCCGCCGAATCGCTGGAGCCGCGCCTGACCCGCTGGCTGGAGGGTGAGGCGCGCCGCCTGCTGACCGAAGACCTGGCCCATTACTGCGCCGAGGCCGCCCAGCCGGTGCCGCGCCTGATGCTCAGCCGCGCGCGGCGGCGCTGGGGATCGTGCGCGCATGACGGCACGATCCGGATCAACTGGCGGCTGATCATGGCGCCTGATTTCGTCCGCCGCTCGGTCGTGGCGCATGAAGTGGCGCATCTGGTCCATTTCGACCACAGCCCGGAATTCCATGCCTTCCTGGACGCGATCTACGAAGCGGACATCAGCGCGGCGAACCGCTGGCTGAAGCGCAACGGACGCTCGCTCTACACGGTCCTGTAGCGCGGCCCGCGCGCTGTAACCTCGATTTAACCAACATAAGTCAAGGTTTTGCCATGAAGCGAAGCCTTGCCCTTGGCCTTGGTGCCCTGCTGCTTGCGGCCCTGCCCGCACAGGCGCAAGAGGCGTGCCGGCTGTGCTATTCCGAGGGGCAACCGGGCGAGCGGCCGCTGACTCTGGAAATCTGGACCGGCCTCAGCTTTGCGCGGCTCGCCCTGCTCAGCCGCAGCGGCGGAAGCGCCGAAGTCGATGCCCAGACCGGCGGCAAGACCACCCAGGGCGACCTGATCAGCCTGGGCGGGGCGCCGGTAACCGGACGCGGCAAGGTGACCGGCATTCCCTTGCGCCAGGTCCGCATCGACCTGCCCGCCCGCGTGCCGATGACCACGCCGGACGGGGCGAGCGCCGAACTGGTCGATTTCACCACCAACCTGCCGCATCGCCCCACGCTGGATGCCAATGGAGAGCTGGAATTTACCTTTGGCGCCAGGCTGGTGGTCAGGGATGGACGCGGCGGAAACTATCGCGGGCGCATTCCGATCACCGTGGATTACAACTGAACGCTGGCGAAACCGGCCCAGCGCCCCTATCTTGCCGCCATGTCCTATTGGCAGAAGATCAACCCCACCGGCGCCATCGCCGATTTCCGCGCCGTGTTCCGCGATGCCGGGCCAAAACGCTGGCCGGTCGCCCTGGTCGCGGCCTCGATCACCTTCGGCATCTTTTCGATCATGGCGGCGGAAAGCTGGAAACAGCCCCGCCCCTTGCCCAAGGTGACCTATATCAAGTCCTGGCCGCTGGACCGGACGGACGAGGAAACCAGGGCCTTCATCGCCGCCAACCAGAAGGAAAAGGACGCCCGCGAAGCCGCGATCGAAGCCTACGAAAAGGAAGGCCGCGAATTGTGGGCGACCCTGGGCAAGGCCTCGGGCATGGACGTGGACAAGATCAAGCGCGAGGCCGAGGCGGAACGCGCCCGCGAAAAGGCCGCGCAAAAGGCCAAGGCCGATGCCATCCTCAACAAGCAGGCAGAAGAGGCCAAGCCGGTTGCCGAGTGACGCCGATTCGCGCCTGGATGCCTTGTGGCTGGGCGCGGCGGCGCGGCTGGCCACGCGCGGCATTCCGCTAAGCCGTCCCAACCCCTCGGTCGGCGCGATCCTGGTCAAACAGGGTAAGGTTATCGCACGCGGCTGGACACAGCCGGGCGGTCGCCCTCATGCCGAGGCCGTTGCCCTGGCCGCTGCGGGGGAGCAGGCTCGCGGCGCCACCCTTTACGTCACGCTGGAGCCTTGCGCCCATGCCTCCACGCGCGGCCCGGACTGCGCCGGGCTGGTCGCGGAGAGCGGCGTCGCCCGCGTGGTCATCGGCTGCCACGATCCCGACCCCCGCACGGCCGGAGCCGGAGCCGCAAAACTGCGCGCGGCGGGCATTGAAGTGGTCGAGGCCGACAATGCGGAATGCGCGCAGAGCCTGGCCGGCTATCTGGTCCGCCAGCGGCTGGGCCGCCCGCACGTCACCTTGAAGCTGGCCCTGTCCGCAGACGGCTATCTCGCGCCGCCACCAGGCGAAGGACAATGGCTGACCGGGGAGGTGGCCCGCGCCCATGTCCACGCCATGCGCGCCCGGATGGATGCGATCCTGGTCGGGCGCGGCACATGGCAGGCAGACGCCCCCCGGCTCGACGTGCGCCTGCCGGGGATCGAGGATCGCAGCCCGCAGCGCTGGCTCCTCTCCAGCGGGGCGGCCCCGTCCGGCTGGAACCGCCTTGCCGCACCGCAGGACATTACGCAGATCGAAGGGGCGCAGCACCTGATGGTCGAAGGCGGGGCCGAGACGGCGCGCGCTTTCCTTGCCGCCGGTCTGGTCGACCGCCTGCTTCTCTACCGGGCCCCGCGCGAGGTGGGCGGCGGTGGCGCGGCCCTGCCGGAGCTGACTGGCACAGCCCTTTTGGGAAAGCCGGAATGGCAGCTCATCGATACGCGCCAGCTTGGCAAGGATACGTTGCAAGTCTACGAGCGGGCGCAAATCAGCGATTGAAAGACCAGGCCATGTTCACCGGGATCATCACTGCCATCGGCACCATCCGCGAAACCCGCGATCAGGGCGATCTGCGTGCGATTATTGAATGCCCCTATGATCCGGCGCACATGGCCATCGGCGCTTCGATTGCCTGTTCGGGCGTCTGCCTGACCGTGGTGGAGCGCGGCGGCGCGGCAGGCGATGCCTGGTTCGCCGTGGATATTTCCGGCGAAACGATCAGCCGCACCGCGCCGGGGCAATGGACCGCCGGGCGCAAGCTGAACCTGGAACAGGCGCTGAAGCTGGGCGACGAACTGGGCGGCCATATCGTCACCGGCCATGTCGATGCCGTGGGCCGCGTCGCCAGCCGCGAAGAGATCGGCGGTTCGCTGCACGTGAAGATCACCGCCCCGGCGGAGATCGCCCCCTATATCGCCACCAAGGGTTCGGTCACCGTCGATGGCGTGTCGCTGACCGTCAATGCGCTGGACGATCACGCCGATGGCTCGTGCGATTTCCACCTCAACCTGATCCCGCACACGGCGGACGTCACCACGCTAGGCGCGCTGCGCGAAGGCGATGCTGTGAACCTGGAGATCGACGTGCTGGCCCGCTACCTCCAGCGGCTGCAAAGCCTGCGCGGTTAATCCTACCGTACCAATAGCGCCCCGCCCCAACACACCGCTCACCCTGAGCTTGTCGAAGGGTGTTTTGCCAAACCGGCTTCGACAGGCTCAGCCTGAGCGGGGTGGGTGAACATCTGTTTCGCTCCGCCTGAGCTTGTCGAAGGCTCTTTGCAGCGGGAACCGGAATTTGATTGGGTCGCGCAGAGAGCGCAGAGGCCGCAGAGAAATCGCCTCTGCGCCCTCTGCGGCCCCGGCGCGAAACCCGTCATTGCGAGGGGCGGCGCGATAGGCGCATTCCACGCGGCGCTGCGCCTATAGGCCAAGTCGGATTGGTTCACGCAAAGGCGCAGAGAAGAAAGGAAAGGCGCGAAGGGGTTGCGCTTGCGGCTCTGCCGCTTTCCATTCTTTCCGGGCGGTAAAAGCACCCGAAAAGGAGAGAGCGGCGCCAGGGCCTGAACCTCCGCGCCTCCCTTTCTGCTCCGCGTCTCTGCGTGAACCAATCCAGGCTTCGACAGGCTCAGCCTGAGCGGGGTTATGAACCACCCCCTCATCATTGCGAGGAGCGCAGCGACGCGGCAACGCAGGGCGTCCAGACCAGACGCCCCGGCGATTGCCCGCTTCATTCAGGCCTGAATCAGCCGCTGACCTTGGCCACGTCGGCAATGAACTTGTCGATATTGCCCATGGTCAGTCCGGCCACGTTGATCCGGCCCGATCCGGCCATGTAGATCCCGCAGTCGTTGCGCAGCGCCAGGATCTGGTCCGCATTGAGCGGGAGGATCGAGAACAGGCCATTCTGGCTACCCAGCGGCTTCAGATCCACGGCACCAGCCTGTCCAGCCTGGGCCAGACGGGCGCGAACCTGGCGCATGCGGGTGCGCATGGTGTCCAGTTCGGCCAGCCACATCGCGGTCAGGTCGGCATCTTCCAGGATCAGGCGAACCGCCGCCCCGCCGTGATCGGGCGGCATCGACCAGGCTGCGCGGGCCAGGGAGTGACCGTTGGACAGCGCCCGGCCCAGCGTGTCGGCGTCTTGCGCCATCACGTAGAGCGCACCCACGCGGTCGCGGTAGAGACCGAAGTTCTTGTCGCAGGAATAGGCGATCAGTGCTTCGGGCACTTCGGCCAGGACGCGGCGCACGCCATAGGCGTCTTCTTCCATGCCTTCGCCCAGGCCCTGGTAGGCCAGGTCGAGCAGCGGCAGGATCTTCTTTTCGGCCAGCAGCGGGGCAATCTCGTCCCACTGCGCCGGGGTATAGTCGATCCCGGTCGGGTTGTGGCAGCAGCCGTGCAGCAGCACCGCATCGCCGGGTTCCGCCAGGGTCAGCGCCGTGCGCAACGAATCCATGTCGGCCAGACCGGCTTTGTTGGCATGGACGAACGTCTTCAGCTCCAGGCCCAGGTCGGCCAGGATCTGCGCGTGGTTGGGCCAGCTAGGCGTGCCCATCCACACCCGCTTCACGCCCGCCTTCTTGGCCAGGGCCACGGCCAGGCGCACCGCGCCGGTGCCGCCGGGGGCCTGCATCCCGTCAATCCGGCCGCCCTTGCTGGGGTCCTGCTTGCCGAAGATGAAGGGCATCAGCGCGTGGACAAAGCCCATGTCGCCTTCCGGGCCGAGGTAAGCCTTGGAATCCTGCGTTTCGAGCAGCTTTTTCTCTGCCGCCTTGATCGCGCCGAACACGGGAGTGCCGCCATCGTCGGTACGATAGACGCCGACCCCCAGGTCGATCTTGTCGCCGCGCGAATCGGCGGCGTAAAGCTTGATCAGCGCGAGCAGCGCATCGGCGGGCTGTTGTTCAAGGTTGCTGAGCATAATGGGGCGGCCCTTAGACCCGTGGCCCGCGCCGGGGCAAGGGAAGAATCGCACCCGCAGCTGCGGAAATGGCTCTTGTCCGGCAGCGCTGCGCCCGCGCCGCACGCCGCCGCTTTCGACCAGCCGAGCAGATCAGGACTTGAACCAGAGGCAGCGACGGCCCAAGTGGGGCACCATGCTAGCCCCCCTGACCCGTCCCGACCTGCCCGCAACGCTGTCCGCCGCCGCTTGGCGCGGGATCAAGGGCGAATGCCCGCGCTGCGGCAAGGCGAAGCTGTTCGCCCGCTTCCTGAAGCCGGTGGCCACTTGCCCGTCGTGCCATCAGGACTGGACGCAGCACCGGGCAGACGATTTTCCGCCCTATATCTCGATCTTCCTGACCGGACACATCCTGGCCCCGGCCTTCATCGCCATTGGCACCAGCGAGCTTTCGATGACGGCGATGATCGGCATTTCGATGGTGCTGGCCGCGATCATGCTGGTCGCTTTCCTGCAACCGGCCAAGGGCGCGACGATCGCCCTGCAATGGTGGCTGGGCATGCACGGCTTTGCCCCCGGCGGGCGCGAGGAATTCGCCGCTCCGCCCAAGGGCGCGCCGGGCAGCCCCTGGGGCTGAACCCGGCGGCGGGGATCACGGGCCGACTAGAACGGCGAGATCTTCTGCTTCTTGGAAAACTTCATGTAACCGGCATTGAGGCCGAGCCGCAGCCCCACGCCCATCCGTACCGGGATCAGCACCACGTCATTGCGGCGCAGGTACGAAATGTTGAAGCCGCCAACCAGGTAGGCCTGCCCCTCGCCCGCCGCATAGCGATGGAAAATCTCCTCGGTGTCATACAGGTTGTAGACCAGCACGAAGGTGTTGGCTGCATTGGCGCCCAGGTCCAGCCCCACCGATGGGCCGGTCCAGTAGATCGGGCGCGTGCCCTCGATCTTGTGGTGCAAGGTGCCGGAACCATAGCGCAGGCCCAGGATCAGCGCCCCGCCGCCTTCGCGTCCGACGATATAGCCATTCGGCTCACCCTGCTTGCGCAGCAGATCCTCGATCATGCCGGCCAGCCCGGCCGCGCCCTTGCCGAACACGCCTTCCGCCGCGCCGACCAGTTCGTCCTTCTGGTACGTCTTGCTGGTCGTAGCAGGTGCCGAAACGGCTTCTGCGCCCGGCGTAGCCGCGCCTTCAGCCGTTTGCGCCGCCTGAGCCGGGGCCGGAGTTGCCGCAGCGACCGGCGACGGACTGGGCGCCGCTTGCGGACCGGAAATGTCCCCGTCGATCGCGCGGTCCGGATCAACCTCCTGCACCTGGGCCGGAGCGGCCGCCGAACCGGCCAGCGCAGCCGCGCTCAGCACGGAGAAAAGGGCAACCTTTATATGGCGGGTGATGCCCTGGATCATCGCGACAGTCCTTTCACTTTTGCACTGGCTAAAGAATCCATCGCCGCTTGACCAGCAATGAACGGGCGGCAGACCGAGTCCGTTATGCGATTAATCGAGCGATGCACAATCAGGAGAAAACCCGAATAAACTTGATCCTTCCCCCCTTGCCGCCCCGCAAACCCCTCGCTATAGGCCGCGCTTCGCCGCTGCGATCCGGAGACGTGGGTGAGTGGCTGAAACCAACGGTTTGCTAAACCGTCGTACTGGTAAATCCGGTACCGAGGGTTCGAATCCCTCCGTCTCCGCCATTCAACCTATTGGAATCGTTCTATTCCTTAGGTTGGGCTCTAAAAATCCCGTGTGTTTCAAGGGTTATAGGCCAAGGGCTCTCCACCGGGTTCAGCCGGATATGCCTCTGCCATGCTCTCTCTCGGCCGATATTCTCCAAAGCTCTCGACTACACCGGTTTCAGTGTAGAGCTTTATCGCATTGAAACTATGTGGATATTTTGGCGATCCATTTTGGGGTCAGAACCGAGATTCACCTCAAAAACCGTCCCGGTTCCAACCGCTGCATCACCGCAAAGCTTGGGCGATTATCAACGCGAGAGCCATGATCGTGATCCACGGCCAGGGCGTTGCCCAGGGCGACCGCACCTTCAACTGTTCAAGCTGGGCAATCGCCATCTGAACGCTGGCCTGCTGAAAGTGCAGATCCGTGAGGGCCGCTTTCATCACGTCGGTCTCGACGTAAGTCGAGGCATCGTCGGCCAGCAGCTCGACTTCCTCAAGCAACCGAAGCACCTCCCGCAGTCGGGGAACTGCGCTCGGATCAGGCGTGCCGAGCTTGGCGATCGCCTCTTGATGCTTGCTCTTGGCCAGCGTCAGCATCTGGCTGATGTGTTCGACAGCAGCATCAGGCAGGTCAGGATCAGCAGCGTCCATGGAGCACTCTTACCCCATCTTGGCGGCAGGAATATCCCCCCACCGAGTCGTAAAGCTGGGTGACAGGTTTTCTTGCCGCATTCGCCATTCGCCGCCCTTGTGGGCCAGCCCCAGTCGAGCCTTGCCGCGACCGAAACGGGAGTTGATCTCGTCCAGCGCCGCCATCAGTCCGTCAGGCCGCTCAATCACGTCAAACAGCGACGCAGGCACCGAGGCAGGATCACCGAGGTCGAGAAGCAAAACTCCGGCCTTCCGCCAGCCATACCCATCGCGCCAGATGCGGTCGAAGATCCGCAGGACGGCATCGGTGATGACGCGGGTGTCGTTGGTAGGGCGCTGGAATGTAGCGGAACCCGACACTGACTTCTGCGCGGCGTTCTGGTCGAATGGGTCGGTCCGGATGAACAATTGGACTGCACCCGCCACCTGTCCGGCATGCCGAACCTTTTCGGCTACCCGTTCGGCAAAACTCATCACGGCATCGTGAACCTGACGCTTGTCGCGGATCGCTTCCCCGAAGGTTCGGGAGCAGCATGTCGTCTGGCGCGGCGCTGGCTGGTCCTCGAGCGCGTGACAGGCAATCCCTCGCAGCTCATGAACTGTTCTGAGGCCGACGATACCCATACGCTGCCGCACCCATCCGTCCTGGGCGCAAGCGAGGTCATGCGCCGTGAAAATGTCTCGCTCTTCCAGCATCGCGCTCCAGCGCCGCCCAATCCCCCAGACATCACCCACGGTGGTCTTCCGCAGTGCCGCCTCCGTCCATTGCGGGTGATGGCTGAGATCAAGGACGCCGCCTGCCTTGGCTGATTTCTTCGCGAGCCGATTGGCAACTTTGGCCAGGGTCTTGGTTGGCCCGACGCCGATCGATACCGGAATCCCGGTCCACTGGTGTGTGCGGCGCCTCAGGTTCCGACACCAGTCAGTGAGATCGGCCACCGCCATCCGGTCGAGGTCGAGGAAGCATTCGTCGATGCTGTAGATCTCATGGGCCGGCGCCTGCGAGCCCAGCACGCTCATCACGCGCTCCGAGATGTCCCCATAGAGCGCGTAGTTCGAGGAACGGACGATGACGCCATGCTCGTCGACCAGATTGCGGATCTTGAACAGCGGCGCGCCCATCGGGATGCCCAGCGCCTTGGCCTCATTGGAGCGGGCGATCACGCAGCCATCGTTGTTGGACAAGACCACGACTGGTCGGTCCCGCAGGTCCGGCTGAAACAGCCGCTCACAGGATGCATAGAAGTTATTGCAGTCGACCAGTGCGAAGGTGGGCATCAGCGGCCACAGTGACGCCGTATGCTGTGGGTGACGACGCCCCAGATTTCACAGCCATCATCGCGGATGCGCAAGGTCGGGAAATTCGGGTTCTCTGCCGCCAGTTGCCACGCTCCGTTGACTCTCTGGAGCCGTTTGACGGTCAGTTCACCGTGCACAACGGCAATGACTATATCGTCGGGCTGCGGGGTGATTCCCCGGTCGATGACGAGCAGATCGCCATCGAAAATCCCGGCGCCACGCATGGATTCCCCGGCCGCGCGCACAAAGAAGGTTGCGGCCGGCCGCCGCACCAGATGCTCGTTTAGATCGAGCTTGCCCTCAATGTGGTCATCCGCTGGGCTCGGGAAGCCGGCCGGCACCGTGGAGGTGAACAGCGGCAGTTCCAAAGGGGTGGGATGATCGACGAAGCGCAGCACGTTTCATATTCCTGAATGAATGGAACATAAATAGAACGAACTGCGGCTGATTCGTCAATGACCCCAATCTTGCCGAGGCAGGTTTGAGTACTCTTCCGGAACTCAGTGCGGCACTGCTCCGAGCTCAAAGCCCGTCTTGTCGTGCATGGCAAAGCGGTCAACGATATCGGCACTGGCTTCGTTATAGCCGATCACGTTCACTTCAGAGCCGTCGCGGCGTAGGCGGGCAATGATCTTGTCGAGGGCTCCGACCCCGGAGATATCCCAGAAGTGCGCGCGTGACACATCGATGGTTACCGGCCGGCCATCCTCGGCCTGGAAGGCGCGAGTGAACCGATCGACAGAGGCGAAGAAGATCTCTCCGCGAACCTTGTAGAGGACCATACCTGTGTCCCCGTCAGAGGTGCGTTCCACCGAGAACATGCGGCGGACCTTGCCGGCGAAGAAGATGCCCGAGAGCAGAACGCCGGTCAGCACCCCGAGCGAAAGATCGTGCGTGACAACGACCACCACCACAGTTGCCACCATCACGATGGAGGACGTGGGCGGATGGCGGCGCAGGTTGGGGATCGAGTTCCAGCTGAAGGTGCCGATCGAAACCATGATCATCACCGCGACCAGCGCAGGCATAGGGATGCGGCCAACCCAGGGGCCGAGCACCGCGAGCAGGAAGAGCAGGAAGGCGCCCGCCACGAAAGTGGACAACCGGCCTCGGCCGCCGGACGTGACGTTGATCACTGACTGACCTATCATCGCGCAACCGCCCATGCCGCCGAACAGGCCTGCCACGATGTTCGCACCGCCCTGGCCGGCGCATTCGCGGCGCTTGTCGCTTTCAGTGTCCGTCATGTCATCGACAATCTGTGCGGTCAGCAGGGATTCGAGAAGGCCGACCGCTGCCATCGTCAGCGAGTAAGGCGCAATGATTTGCAGTGTTTCGAGCGTGAGTGGCACCTGCGGCAGGGCGAAGAATGGTAAGCCGTCCGGCAGCTTGCCCATGTCGCCCACCGTGTTCACCGGCAGGTTAAGCCAGATGCTGAGGGCGCTCAGCACCAGGATCGCCACCAGCGGCGATGGCACGGCCGTGGTCAGGCGCGGAAACAGGTAGATGATCCCCAGGCCACCGGCGACCATGGCATAGGTTTCCCAGCCCACACCCGTCAGCTGCGGCAGTTGCGCCATGAAGATCAGGATCGCCAGTGCATTGACGAAGCCGGTGATGACTGAGCGAGACACGAACTGCATGAGCAGATCGAGGCGAACCAGACCGGCAACGATCTGGAACACCCCCATCAGGAGCGTCGCAGCGAACAGATATTCAACCCCGTGTTCGCGCACCAGCGGCCCGACCAGAACGGCAACCGCGGCCGTCGCCGCAGAGATCATGCCCGATCGGCCACCGGTAAAGGCAATGACCATGGCGATGGCAACGGACGCGTAGAGGCCGACCCGGGGATCGACCCCGGCGATGATCGAAAAGCCGATCGCTTCAGGAATGAGCGCAAGTGCAACCACGATGCCGGCGAGTACATCACGGCGGATTTGTGGTGCGTCACCCAGCCACCGGCTGGGAGAAAGGAAACTGGAATTGGTCATTATTGTTCCGCAACAAGGCACGCGGTGCGCGCTGGCACCCGTATAACAGTCGTGCATGATGTTGCCCGGCGGATCGGCGGCCGGGATAGCCACCCGGGGTCTCACCGGGTCCTTGTGATTGCGCGCTCCATAGCTGGAGACCCTTGTATCAAGCAAGTCAGGCTGGATCAGCCGCTCACAGGATGTGTATAAGCCGGCCACTGCGAAGGTGGCCATTGGTCATGGCGCCCGCGATAGCAAGCCAAGGTCGCTGCCGTCAGCAAAAAGCATCCGCGGTTTTCACGGAGAGGCCCCCTATCAGGCGTCGAGGCCAAAATGTCGCCGCTGCGCGCCCCACTCGTTGGGGAAAGGCGCGGCCAGCGTGGCAAGATCAATCCCGTCCCCCTGCCGGCCGTCAAGAATGGCATCGACGATGTCAGGGGCCAGCAGCGTCATGCGCAGGACCCGGGTTAGATAGCTCAGGCCGATCTTTTCCTTCTCCGCGAGGTCAGACACCGAGGTGTAGGCCCCGGTTTCCAGCAGGCGTTTCCAGCGAAAAGCTCGCGCCAGCGCCTTGACCACGGTGTTGTCAGTGCGCGGGCGCTGAAGCTGGGCACCGGCTGGCAGAACCATCTCCTTGCGGCCCCCGCGCTTGGTGATCTGGAACGGAATGTGGATCGACAGTGTCTCGGGAATTGTCACGACCTTGTTCACGCTGCCTCCTCCAGTTCCGGCACCTGCAGTTCGCGGGCCAGCGCATCGAGCCCGTCCACCCGCAGCTTCAGCTCGAGACCGGCGCTGCCAACGATGACCCGGTCGATCAGTAGCTGCACGATCCGGGCCTGCTCGGCCGGGAACAGGTCATCCCACATCGGGTCCAGATTGATCAGGGCCTCCCGCGCTTGAGCTTCGGTCATTGCGGGCGCGTGTTTGACGGCCTCCTTCCATGCGCCGATGATGATTTCCGGTTGCCGGAACACGGCCCGCAGCTGGTTGACGACCGCGCCCTCGATTTCGGCGGCAGGCACGCGCCCCACCGCGGTGGAACCTGCTCCATGGCGGAGCAGCGTCTGGCTGACATAGTAGCGGTAGAGCTTGCCGTTCTTGCAGGAGTGGGTCGGTGAAAACGCCCCGCCATCCGAACCCCAGAGCAGTCCCTTCAGCAAGGCAGGCGTATTGGCGCGCGCACGGTTTGCCCGGGTCCGAGGGCTTTCCTTCGTGATGGCGCGCACTGCATCCCAGAGTTCCTGATCAATGATCGCTTCATGCTCACCGGGATAGCTGTTGCCCTTGTGGACGGCCTCCCCGATGTAAGCCTTGTTGGCGAGCAGGCGATACAGGTAGCCCTTGGTAATCGTCTTCCCTTGCCGGGTCGTGATGCCTCGCCCCCTCAATTCCCGCAGCAGAAGTGTGGCCGAGCCGACATCGCGGAACCTCTGGAAAATGTAGCGGACATTGGCGGCCGCCGGTTCATTCACCACCAGCTTTCGTGCCTGAACATCATAGCCCAGTGGGGGGACACCGCCCATCCAGATGCCCTTGGCGCGACTGGCGGCGAACTTGTCGCGGATGCGTTCGGCGGTCACTTCGCGCTCGAACTGGGCAAAGGACAGCAGGACGTTGAGGGTCAGCCGGCCCATGCTGGTCGTCGTATTGAACGCCTGCGTCACCGAGACGAATGTCACGTCGTTCCGGTCGAACACCTCGACCAGCTTGGCAAAGTCCATCAGGGATCGCGAGAGGCGGTCGATCTTGTAGACCACCACCACGTCGATCAGCCCGTCCTCGATATCGGAAAGCAAGCGCTTCAATCCCGGACGATCAAGGGTGCCGCCGGAAATACCGCCGTCGTCATACTGGTCGCGGACCAGCACCCACCCTTCGGCACGCTGGCTGGTGATGTAGGCCTCACAGGCCTCGCGCTGGGCATGCAGCGAGTTGAACTCCTGCTCCAGCCCTTCTTCCGATGATTTACGCGTGTAGACCGCGCAGCGCAGCTTGCGGACGACCGGTTTGTTCATGCTGCCCTCCGATGATCCTTAAGGCCGAAGAATATCCAGCCATTCCAGCGCGACCCGGTTATGGCGCGGGCGATTGCTGACAGTGACTGGTAGGGGCGTCCCTGCCATTCGAAACCGTCCTGGGTGACGGTCACGGTGTGCTCGACCCCCTGCCACTCCCGGATCAGGCGGGTCCCGACGATCGGCTTCAGGTCAGCCCGAACGCGGCGGGTGGTAATGTTGCCGCCGTCGAGCTGTTCGCCCATCTGTTGCAGGCGCCTGACTGTTTCCTGCTTGAGACCGCCGTAGGCCAGCTCCTGGATGCGGTAGGCCAGTCGGCTTTCGAGGTATCGCCGGTTGAAGGCCGGCGGTTCCTCGCTGAACAGCTCGCGCCACTGCTTCTTCAGCTCGGCGACCGGAGCCGCCTTCATGGCGGCCAGGCGGGCAAGGACGGGATCGGGTTTCATTGTGCGTTGCTCCATTGAGTTGGAGGTGCACTACCGCTCTGTTCAAGCGCGAAGTGTAGCGGAAAGTCTCCATCTTCTTCAGATAGTTGGCCGACATTCCGAAGGTGCAGGCGGGCGAGGCCAAGCCCGAGGATAGCGCACAGCTCGCTCCGACGCTGGGCCGGAGTCATTTCGCAGGGTGGCAGCGGATTGGGGCGTTTCACGTGTGGGTCTCCGTCTCTCGTCCAGCTGTGCCGAACGATGGTGCTGAGACGGAAAAGCCAAATGCCCGAGGGCAACGGGACACTGATGGAAACCGAGAGAACCGCTGTGGGAGAAAAAGTTCAGGCGCGACCCTAGGTCATTTTTGACTGGGGCACCTTATGCTCCTTATACGACTTAACGTTCGTCATGGTTACATACGTCCTGATTCAGGAGACACTCTCGCCTCTCCGGTAGAGGCGGTAATGACCGTAGCCCTGGGGTTAAATATGTCCCCGGGTCAATCCTTGTGCATTCGACTCAACGGGCCCATTTACCGGGCATGGAGATTGCGAATGACTGACACGAATCAAGACGAAACAACGACCGACAAGGTAGCACCGGAGAAGAAGTCCCGGAAGTCCCCCGCTAGCCAGAAATGGGGCGCGAAGGTCATGGACAGTGGGTTTTGCATGCTGCCGTCCCTGTTGCTGAGAGCGCAGCGCCGTCTGCACCTGAACCCGACACAATTGGCGGTACTGATCCAGATCGTGGATCACTGGTGGGATGCTGGACGCAAACCCTATCCGAGCAAGAAGGAGTTGTCTCAGCGGCTCGGCATCGGCGAACGCCAGATCCAGCGTTACCTGACAGATCTTGAGGACGAAGGCCTGATCAAGCGCATTCCGCGCTATGCAGACCACAAGGGCCGTATGTCGAACATGTACGATTTGCAGGGCTTGGTCGACAAACTCACCGAACTTGAACCGGACTTCCGCGAAGCCCGCAACCAAGCACGCCAGAGCCGTCAGAAGGCTGCCAGTCTTGGCTTCAAACGGCGCGGAGCGGAAGCCGAGGCCGGCGAAGCCGCCTAACACACGCTGAAATCTCGCATTTTCAAAACTGCCTCAACGGGAAAGCACGCGCTTTTCCGAACCACCGATCTCGTCCCTTTAAAACCCCCAAATGGAGTCCCCGACTATGAATGTTGACCGCTCTCATCCTTCCCTGACGCAGGCTGCCGGAAAGCCGCACACGAGTGCCTACCAGCTCAAGAAGATCCGGCGCCACTCCGCTGCTAACGATGGCGGCGATAATGCGCCTATCAGCAGTGGCGGCCTGACCGGTGGCGAACCTGAATGGCGCTGTACTGAGTGCGGCAAGCTCCTCGGTGTCGCCAACGGAAACCAGCTGCACATCCGCGTTCAGAAGCACCGCGAGTATCTCGTTGGGTTCCCGGTTACCGCGAACTGCCACGGTTGCGGCACCCTGAACAAGAAGTCCGCTTGCTAGCGTAGCGGCAGACTTACCCGAACATCCCCGAAACGAGAGGCGCTTGACGCCCTGATCTGGCCAGTAGGAGGCGCTCGACGCCCGGCCGTCAGGCTGGCGTCAAATGCCCTCCTCGTGGCACGATTTTCACCAACACCTCGTTCAATCGTCTTCCACCCTCAACTTCCAGCGCGGTTTCGCCACGGTGCGTACCAGTCACCGCGGATTGACCGGTTTTGCGGATCCAGCGGCGTTGCTGGACCACCTGCATCGCGGCGTTGGCTCGCCCGATCAGAAGAACCTGCTCCTCGGCGATCTGATCCAGAGCGCCAAGGCCAATGATCGCGCGGGGGACTGCGCTCTTACGCTGATGCTTCTTGCGCTGTGGCCCGGGCTTGACGGCGTCTTCCGTCGGTCACGGGCCCGCCGCCTTGGACATACCGACGAGATCGCGTCTGAAATCCTGGCCCGCGCGACGACCGCGATCCGCGAACTTGATCTCGATCGCGTGAACTGGGTCGCGGCCACAGTCCTGATGAATGTCGAGCGCGACATGCTGCGGGCCCATCAGCGCGAAACCAGCCGTGCGTCCAAGCAGGTAGAATTCGACACCGATCTGCACGGCGGGATCGCGGATTTCGTTGATCCCGACCTTTCACCGGAACGCCTGCTTGCAGAGCTGACCGACCTAATCGGCGTCGATGCAGAACTGGTCCTGCGCGTGGTCATCGACGGCTACACCCAGGCGGAGGCCGGTCAGCAACTGGGCCTGTCCGAACCGGCTGCCCGCAAGCGTTTCCAGCGCGCGCTGAAGCGGCTTCGCGACCATGCAGAACAAAAATCCTGACCTCGTTGTCCCGCTCGGTGCGCGTGGTTGGCTTTTCAACTTCGGACGCACCGAGCGTCCATCCAAACACAGAAAGTCCCAGTTGATGAGCCATACCACCGCCATCCCGACTGAGCCTCTGAAGCGGATCCCCGGCCTTTATCGTCGCTGGGAGTTGCCGGAAATCTTCGAGGTTCAGCGCCGGTATCACATTGAAGAAGCCGGCACCCACGCCGACGGCACCCCGCTGTTGGCCGTTTACTCCAGCGAGCCCGAGGCAGATGCCATGGCTAAAGGGGGGGCCAACTGATGGCGATCTCCCTTTCCTCTCTGCAGACCTCGAGCACGCTGCGCCCGCCCCGTATCCTCATGCACGGCGTGCATGGGGTCGGGAAAACCACCTTCGCTGCCGGAGCCGACGCCCCCGTCGTGATCATGACCGAGGATGGCCTTGGGATGTTGAAGGTCCCGCATTTCCCGCTCGCCACCAGCTACGCTGATGTAGTCGAAGCGCTCGATGCCCTGCTCAACGAAGAGCACACCTACAGCACTGTCGTCATCGACAGCGTGGACTGGCTGGAACCGCTGGTCTGGGCGGAGACCTGCCGCCGCAATGGGTGGGCCTCGATCGAGGCGCCCGGCTTCGGCAAGGGCTATGCCGAGGCGCTGACCGTCTGGCGCGAATATCTCGATCGCCTGAATACCCTGCGTGATCGCCGCGGCATGGCCGTCGTCCAGATCGCCCATACCGACATCAAGCGCTTCGATAGCCCTGAACACGAGCCCTACGACCGCTACGTCATCAAGCTCCAGGCCCGGGCTGCAGCCCTGCTGCAAGAGCATTGCGATGTCGTGCTTTTTGCCAACTACCGCATGTCCATCGCGAAGGCCGACGTTGGCTTTAACAAGAAGGTAGCCCGGGCACTCGGCTCCGGTGAGCGCGTCCTGCACACCGCCGAGCGTCCGGCCTTCCTCGCCAAGAACCGCTACGGCCTGCCCGACACGCTTCCGCTCGATTGGAAAGCCTTCGTCGCGGCCATGCCTCAGCCCGAACAGCCCTGATCCGGAGTATTTTCCATGGCACGTTTTGACACCGCCTTCGATGCGACCGGCATCGATCCCACGACCGGCTACGATGTAATTCCCGCCGGCAAGTACCGCGCCCAGATCGTCGAGAGCGAGATGCGCGTGACCCGCAACGGCATGGGCCAGTTTCTCTGGCTGATGCTCGACATCATCGAAGGGCCGTACCAGGGCCGCAAGCTGTTCGACCAGCTGAACCTCGTGAACTCGAACCCGCAGACGGTCGAGATCGCGCAGCGCACGCTGTCGGCCATTTGCCATGCGACCGGCAAGCTGCAGGTCAATGACAGCGTTGATCTGCACCTGGTACCGATGTCGATCCAGGTTGGCGTGAAGCCGCCCAAGGACGGGTATTCGGAGAAGAACACGATCCGTTACCTCGTCCCGGAAAAGGCGCCGGCGGCACCTGCCTATCAGGCAGCGCCCGCGGCCTCGCAGCCTCCGGCCGCTCCGGCTGCTGCCCCCTGGAACCGTAACGGCTGACCCTTGAAGGCCGCTGCGGGAAATCGCGGCGGCCTCAGCCAGACAAAGAGACTGACCATGACTGAACCGCTCAACGCGGCCCCTGTGGCCGCGAACGCCCCCGGCTTGCCCGAAAAACAGCGCCGTCTGATCGAACTCGACGACGCCATCGCCAAGATCCGCACCCAGATCGCGACCGCCGATCTGACCCGCCAGACGCAGGGAAAACCGATCGACCCGGTGTGGTTCAACCGCGCCCGCACCGCCCAGCGTCACCTTTACCGCGAGCGTGCCGAACTGCTCGCCGACGGCAGCGGCTGGCACCGCCGTAACAAGATGAAGGACGCGCTGATCGATATCCTGCGCGCCCGCCACGATCCCGAAGTCTGGGCTGACCTGATCGCCGCAGCCCGCGCCCGTAGCGAAGCGGAGGGTTTGTGATGGCAGAGCTTCCCACCCCACCAACGCCCACCCTGACGGCGATCTATGCCGCATACGAAAACCGCCAGGGTGACGGCTTTCGCGAACATCTCGGCGCATCGCTGATCGGTAAATCCTGCGGCCGCGCGCTGTGGTTCGATTTCCGCTGGGTCACGCCTTCGCGCTTTTCCGGTCGCATGCTTCGCCTGTTCGAGACCGGGCAGCGCGAAGAAGACCGGATCGTCGCCAACCTTCGCTCGACCGGCGCCACGGTGCTGGAGGTCGATCCCGAAACCGGTCGCCAGTTCCGGGTCGAGGCCCATGGCGGTCATTTTGGTGGCTCTCTTGATGGCGTCGCCCTTGGCCTGCTGGAAGCGCCGAAGACCTGGCACGTCGTCGAGTTCAAGACCCATTCGATCAAGAGCTTCGCGGATCTCGTTGCCAAGGGCGTTGTCGTCTCGAAGCCGCAGCACACCGCCCAGATGCAGATCTACATGCACCTGACCGGGTTGACCCGGGCCATGTACATTGCGGTCTGCAAGGACACAGACGCGCTGCATATCGAGCGGATCGAAGCCGATCCTGAGGCTGCGACCCGGCTGCTCGACAAGGCCAAACGCACCATTGATGCCCAGCATCCGCCGGCCAGGATCAGCGATGATCCGACCTGGTTCGAGTGCCGCATGTGTTCGCACCATGCGGCCTGCCACGCTGGTGAGGCAGCGGCCGTAAACTGCCGGACCTGTCTGCATTCCACGCCCGTCGAGGGCGGTTGGCACTGCGCCCGCCACGATCGCAGGCTTGATGCCCAGAATCAGCGCCGCGCCTGCGCACGCCATCTCTTCATCCCTGATCTCGTCCCCGGAACCGTCACCGACGCCGGCGAGGATTTCGTCGCCTACCGCATGGCCGACGGCTCCGACTGGCTGAATGACGCGCGCCAGAAGGAGGCCGCAAATGCTTAAGCTCCGCCCCTATCAGCAGTCGGCGATCGCCGCGATCTACAGCTACTTCGAAGACAAGAACGGCAACCCCCTGGTGGTCATCCCGACCGCTGGTGGCAAAAGTCTGGTCATGGCCTCGTTCATCGACGGGGTGCTCAAGGCCTGGCCCGATCAGCGCATCCTGGTCGTGACCCATGTGCGTGAACTCATCGCCCAGAACCATGCAGAGATGCTGGGCCTGTGGCCTGACGCACCTGCCGGTATCTACTCGGCTGGCCTCGGTCGCCGTGATGCTGAGGCGCGCATTTTGTTCGCCGGGATCCAGTCGATCCACCGCCGCGCGGCCGAAATTGGCCACTGCGATCTCATCCTGATCGACGAAGCCCATCTGATCCCGGGCAAGGCCAGCACGATGTACCGTAAATTCCTTGATGCGATGAAGCGGATCAATCCGAAGCTGAAGGTGATCGGGCTGACGGCAACACCCTATCGCCTGGACTCCGGCATGCTTCACGAAGGTGAGAACGCGCTTTTCAGCGACATCGCTTACGAGGTGTCCGTCCGGGACCTCATCACGGCAGGCTACCTCAGCCCGCTGATGTCCAAACAGCCGAAGACCAAGCTTGATGTGACCGGTGTCGGTTCGCGTGGGGGCGAGTTCATCGCTCGTGATCTGGAAAAAGCCGTCGACCAGGACGCCATCACCAAGGCCGCAGTCGGTGAGATCATCGCCTATGGCAAGGACCGGAAGTCTTGGCTCGCTTTCTGCTCGGGCGTCAGTCATGCAACCCACGTTGCCGAAGAATTCCGCCGCTGCGGGATCAGCTGTGCCACCATCTTCGGCGATACCCCCAAGGATGAACGCGACCGCATCATCGCCGAGTTCAAGGCTGGCAAGATCCGCGCGCTGGCCTCGATGGGCGTGCTGACCACCGGCTTCAACGCCCCGGCCGTGGACCTGATCGCTATGCTGCGCCCGACCAAGTCGGCCGGGCTTTACGTCCAGATGGCTGGGCGCGGCACGCGGCTGGCGCAAGGCAAGGACAATTGCCTCGTCCTGGACTTCGCCGGAAACGTGAAACGTCACGGTCCGATCGATCTCGTGAAGCCGAAGCGGCCGGGTTCGGGCGACGGTGATGCGCCGGTCAAGGTCTGCCCCGAGTGCGAGAGCATCGTTGCTGCCGCAGCTCTGGAATGTCCGGATTGCGGATACATTTTTCCGGCCCGCAAGGTGAAACTGGCACCCACCGCATCGACACTGGCCGTGCTGTCGTCAGGCAAGCCCAAGCGTCCGGAATGGCTGCAGGTCTCCAACGTCACCTACCAGCGCCATGAAAAGCCGGGTGGCCGCCCTTCGCTCAAGGTCACCTATCAGTGTGGCCTTGGCTGGCACCACGAGTGGATCTGTCTCGAGCACACCGGCTACCCCCGCACCAAGGCCGAGGCATGGTGGCGTGAACGCGCGCCGGGCATTCCTGTGCCGCGCTCGGTCTACGCGGCTCTGCAGCTGGTCCATCGTCTGCGCCGCCCCAGCCACATCGCTGTGCGCCCGTCAGGCAACTACACCGAAATCACCAAGGCAAGGTTCGACACATGCCATACGCCAACCCAGGGCTCTGCTCCGTCTGCCACCGCGAACCCCGTGGTTTCGGCTGGTTCGTCCCGCACTACCGGGTTTCCGATCCCCGCCGGGACGAAAGCCGGAAATATCTTTGCAGCCGTATCTGCCAGGAACTCTGTCACCGGAGGCAGGGCATGATCAACACCAGCCGCAATGAACAGGCCGCAATGGTCAAAGGCGGCCAGGCAGGCGGCCGCTTCCTTGAGAAGATCGGCAAGACCGACCTTGCAACCCTTAGTGATGCCGAGTGGGCAGGCTTCGTCGAGCATCTGATTACGGGCTACTGTGATCATCTGCGCGAGCTCGCAGCTGACATGTCGGAGTGCCCCTTCTGATGAGCACATCCTTCATGGCGCGCCATGGCTCGCGCCTTCTGGCCAACGGCTTTACTATCCTGCCCATCGCGCCCGGCGGCAAAAAGCCGGGCCGATACCAGCGCGGTGTGTGGGTCGATTACCCCGAATGGAACCGTCATGCGGAGCGGCCGACCACTGAGGTCGAGGTTGCGACATGGTCGGGCTGGCCCGACTGTGGCATCGGTATTGTCGGCGGCGGCGTTGCGGCCATCGATATCGACATCCTGTCGGACCCGGACCTTGCGCTGCAGATCGAGCAGCTGGCACGCACCAGGTTCGGCGACACGCCGGCACTGCGGATCGGGCGGGCCCCCAAGCGCCTGCTCGTCTATCGCACCCGTGCGCCGTTCCGGGGCATTCGTCGGGCACCGCTTGAAGTCTTGTGCCTCGGCCAGCAGTTCGTCGCCTACGCCAACCATCCCGATACCGGTCAGCCCTACGCATGGCCAGAAGAAGGTCTGGCCGAGCTCGACCTGGAAAGCCTGCCGGTTATCGATGCGGACATGGCTGCGGCTTTTATGGAAGAGGCCCTAGAGCTGGTCCCCCCAGAATTGCGCCCGGCAAGTCTGGCCACACTCACGGTTGCGGGCGCTTCCGTCTCTGGCCACGCCCAGATTGGAACGATCGAGGCTGTTCGTTCAGCGCTGATCCACATCCCCAACACGGATCTCGACTATGACAGTTGGGTCCGGATCGGGATGGCCATCAAGGGCAGCCTCGGGGAAGCCGGCAAGGAAGTCTTCTCAGACTGGTCTGATCAGGCGTCAAAGAACGACCCGGCCATCACTGAGAAGGCCTGGGGCAGTTTCCGTCCCGAACGCATCGGCGCAGGAACGATCTACCATCTGGCGATGGAACGCGGCTGGAAACCCGATCCAGGCATGGTGCTCGACGGAAGCCAACCAATCGATGAGTGCCATCCTGCCTCTGGCCTGCTGGCCCGGCTCGACGTGACGGCAGATGCCGAAGCAGTGACTGCGCCCGCCAGCTTCAACCTCACGATCCCCGGCGGGTTGGTCGGCAAGCTGACCGATTACATGCTGTCTACCGCTCGCCGGCCTCAGCCGCTGTTGTCGCTTGGCGCCAGTCTCTGCGCGATCGGGGCGCTGATGGGGCGCCTCTACCGCACCGAGAGCAACCTGCGCTCCAATCTCTATGTCGTCGGCATCGCGGACAGCGGATCGGGCAAGAACCACTCGCGCGAGATCATCAACGAGGTGCTGTTCGAGGCTGGCCTCGCGAACCATCTAGGCGGCAACAAGATCGCGTCTGGTGCCGGGCTGCTGACGGCCCTGCATCGCCAGCCTGCAATCCTGTTCCAGATCGACGAGTTCGGCATGTTCCTGTCGGCTGCCGCAGATCGCAAACGCAGTCCGCGCCATATCACCGAGATCCTCGACAACATGACCGAGCTTTACACCTCGGCTGGGGGGATCTTCCTGGGCGCGGAATACGCCAATCGCGATGGCACGAACGAGCGGCGCGACATCGTCCAGCCCTGCCTGTGCGTTTACGGCACGACGACCCCGCTGCATTTCTGGGGCGCGCTGCAAGGGGCCAACGTGGTGGACGGATCGCTTGCCCGCTTCCTGATCCTGCCCAGTGATGAAGACTATCCCGATGAGAACGTTGCTGTCGGGCTTCGCACCCCGCCACAGGATCTGATCGCAGGGCTCCAGCTGCTCGCTTCCGGTCCGGGGCAGCAGCGTGGCAATCTGGCGGGCGCAACCTCTGGCCCGCAGACCGCAGTCGTGCTGACCACCGTGCCGATGACCGACGAGGCACGCGCGCGGTTCAAGGCACTGAGCGGGGAGCTTACCGGCGAATTGCGGGCGGCTGCGGGAACGGCCTTTACCGCCATCTTGGCCCGTATTGGCGAAATCGCGCTGAAGCTGGCGCTGATCGTTGCCGTTGGCCACGATCCTGCCGCGCCGATTATCACGATCGACGATGCGGACTGGGCCATCGCCTTTGTGCGGCACTTTGCCAAGCGGGCAATGGAGGCCGTCGAACGCCATGTCGCTGACACCGAGACTGAGGCCCATCTGAAGCGGCTGCGTGAGGTAATCAGGACTGCCGGCGCCAAGGGGATCACCAAGTCCGAGCTGACGCGCGGAACGCAGTGGCTCAAGTCGAGGGACCGCGACGACATCATCCAGACCCTGATCGAAAGCGGTGATGTGACCACCAGCATGCGTGGGTCAGTAACCCGCCAAGCCATGGTCTACCGGTTGGCTCGCTAGATGGAGGATGTCGAACCGCCAACGCCTCCGGGCAGCTGCACGTGGCATATGCCTCGGCTGGCTAATGCTTCAGCGGGCCGAATGCTTCAAAATGAAGAATTCACCCCTCCAACCCCATGAAGAAGCTTGAGAAAATCGAAATCCGGAGATGTTTCAATCTTTCAAGGGGTGCCCTGTATATACCCTCGCGTACGCGCGCGTTTAAGAGTTAGAGAGGTACCCCCTAGAAAGATTGAATAATTGAAAGATTATAAATTACCTAGGATTCCCGGGGGTTTGAGCCGTCAAATGTTTCAATCGGCCCCCTTGAAGCTTTAGAGAGATCTCGGACGGCGCCCCCCGTCCGGATGACGACCAGACCAGACCCACTTCGGGTCCGGGCGAGCTGCCAGCCTTCACCGGCCCATTGCCTCGCCCCGACCACCCCACACGAAGAGGAGGTCGTCATGACCCTGCCAGAATTGCAGGCCGCAGCCTGTCCCGATAGTTCCCAAGTCCGGCCGAGTGGCACAATCACTCGTGGTGCCGTTCTTGCCCTCGATCTCGGCACCAGCACCGGCTGGGCGCTCCAGTCTCCTGATGGCCAAATCACGACCGGCACGGTGTCGCTGAAGCACACCCGCTATGACGGTGGCGGCATGCGCTACCTGCGCTTCCGGCGTTGGCTCGAGCAGCTCGACATCGATGCCGGTCCGATCGAGGCAATCTACTTCGAAGAAGTCCGCCGTCACGCAGGAACCGACGCGGCCCATGTCTATGGCGGCCTGCTGGGGATGCTGACCGCTTGGTGCGAAGAGCATCTGGTCGCCTACCAGGGCGTGCCTGTCGGCACGATCAAGCGGTTCATCGCCGGCAAGGGCAATGCAGGCAAGGCGGCTGTCATCGCGGCCGTCCAGGGCAAAGGCTTTGCGCCCGCCGATGACAATGAGGCTGACGCCATCGCGATCCTGCTCTGGGCTATCGAGACCCGTGGAGGTGTCCGGTGAGCGCGGCCGGTTTCCTGAAGCGGGCGGCGCAGGTCGGCCATGATCGCGCGGGCGGCAGCCATCTCGCGGCGCGCCTCGGCCTCGCGCCCGGCGGCGCGGAGCTGCTTGGCGAGGCCGAACCCGGCCAGGAACCGCGCTTCGTCCGCGCGTTTGTCGGCCGGGTGACGGCGGGCCAGAGCCTCGGCCAGGTCCAGTTGCTGGCGGCGCAAGGCCAACGCGCCGGGCAGATCGCCGTTGGCGGCCTTTGCATCGGCTTGCCAGGCATAGCTGGTGGCCAGGTTGAGCGCCGTTTCGATGTCGTTCGGCTGCTTGCGCCAGACCGCCTCGAGCAATTCGGTCGCCCGCAGGCAGTGGGGCAGGGCCGCAGCGGGCCGCGCCGGTTCGGACAGCTCCAGCGCGCAGAGATTGCCCTCGGCATAGCTGGCCTCGAGCTGCCATTCGGTCAGGTCGGGATTGATCGCGGCCAGCCGAGCCGTCAGCGCCCTGTTGCGCTTCCAGTGGGCCGAGACCTGATCGCGCCGGGCGGCCGCGGGCAACGTGTCATCGATGAAGAAACTGTAGCCCAGCCAATATTCGCTGCGGGCATGGGCTGCGATCACGTCGCCGTCGTCGGGATGGGCACCGATCAGGAAGGCTGTTATCCGATAAGCCTCGCGAGCTTCGCCGCGGCCCTGCTCCTTGCGGCCCTGAAACGACAGGGCGTCCTCGGCCATCGCCTGCATCAGCTTGGCCCGGCGCAGCAGTTCCGCCCTGGGCAGGGCCGACAGGTCAGCCTGCCCGGCATAGCGCTGCATCACCCGCCGGTTGACCGCGTCCATCACGTCAAGCCGGCCGACGCCTTTCAGTCTGTCGCGCAGGTCGGTCAGCATGAATTCCACCAGTCCTTCCGCTTCGGCGCGCTGGCGTTCGGCCTCGTTGCGGGCCCGGATCGCGGCCACCAGCAGCGCGGCAAGGACTAGACTGAGAACCAGAGCCCCTGCCGTGACGGCCATCACGCGGCGCTGGCGGGCCTGGGCATCGCGCTGGACCAGCCGGTCGAGCGGCTGGCCGGTCAAGCCGGCAACGACCTTCAGCAGCCCCAGCCGCCGCCCGTCGCGCCCTGTCCGGAAATCGGCGGCAAGCGGCTCCAGCGCGCGGTCCCCGTCGCGGACCAGGGCCTCGGGAAAGGCTTCGTCCGGCTCGCCCTCGGTCAGGGCGGCAAGGATCGGGCGGTCGGGATGCAGCTGGCGGAACAGCGCGATTTCCTGCCCGACCCAGCGGCTCGCCCGGGCAGTCGGGCTGGCAATCACGATCAGCGCGGCCGAACGGGCCAGGGCATCGCGGACCTGCGCGGGCAGATCCGGCCCGGCCACCAGTTCGGCCCGGTCGATGAAGATCGGGGCGAGCCTTGCTCCGCTGGCGTCGCGGCTGCGTTCAAGCGCGCTATGGAGCCGCGCGGCAAGTCGGCTGTCGGCATGGCTGTAGCTGATGAACGCCCGGTAGGGCGGCACGGTGTCCCGTGTCGAATCATCGTCCATGACAAGTCCCCACCTGTTCCGCGCAAGACTGCCCGCCGGCGCCTGCCTTGGCAACGGCCTTCCTGCGGCCGGCAGGGCGGGCAGGTGTGGCAGATACGCTACGGTTTGGCGCGCTTCTAACCTTTCGATTAAAACCGGTTGTCAAGCGGCGCGGACGGTGTTCTATTCGTATGCGCAACCGCCCGGTAAAGGGACGGGCATTTTAAGGAGAGAGGGCATATGAGGGGTAAATTGACCCTGCTTGCTGGCGTCTGCGCCAGTGCATTCGCGGTTCCGGCCTATGCGCAGGACGCTGAAGAAGATACCGCCAGCACCGAAATCATCGTTACCGCCCAGCGCAACAACCAGCGCCTGCAGGACGTTCCGATCGCGGTCAGCGCCTTCAACACCGAAGCGCTCGAAAAGCAGCAGATCAAGAACACGTCTGACCTTCAGCTGTCCCTGCCCAACGTGACGTTCACCAAGACGAACTTCACCGGCTCCAGCTTCACCATCCGCGGGATCGGTGACCTGTGCGTGGGCGTGACCTGCGACCAGGCCACCGCCATCCACATGAACGACGCGCCGCTGTTCGCCACTCGCCTGTTCGAAGGCGAGTTCTATGATCTGGCGCAGATCGAAGTTCTGCGCGGACCGCAGGGCACTCTGTTCGGCCGCAACGCGACTTCGGGCGTTATCAACATCCGTTCGGCCCGTCCCAACCTGACCGGCGTTTCCGCCAATGCCGAGCTGGAATACGGCAACTACAACCACGTCAAGGCCAAGGGCATGGTTAACCTGCCGCTCGGTGACATTGCAGCCGTGCGCGTGGCGGGATTCTATCTTAATCGCGACGGTTATACCAAGAACATCTTCGACAATTCACAGATTGACGATCGCGATATGTGGGGCATGCGCGGCTCGATCCGGCTTGAGCCGGGTTCGGGCACGACGGTCGACCTCGTCGTCCAGTACTTCCACGAAAAGGATAGTCGCCTGCGCATCCAGAAGCAGATGTGCCAACGCGACCCGACCGGTGTGCTGGGTTGCCTGAACGGAAAAAATCAGTTCCAGGTGACCAATGCGAACACGACATTGGCTTCGGTGCTCACTTCGCGTGAATTTTTTGCCATGCAGGGCATCCCGACCGCCTTCGCGCTGGGCAGCCTCTATGGCGCCGACGTCTATTCGTGGCCTGGCGCGGCCAATCCCGCCGATTCCAGAACGGTCAATACCGACTACCCCCCCTATTATTTAGCAGAAGAATGGATCGTTCAGGGAGCGATCGAACAGGATCTTGGTGGCGGGTTGAGCCTCAGGGTCCAGGGAAATTGGCAGGATACCTCGGTCGATGCGGGGCAGGACTATAACCTGTCGGTGCAGAATCGGGCAAATTATCTGCCTGGCCTGACTGCGCTCAACACGGCAGGCACCACCGGTATTCCTGGACTGCCCGTTTCCTATTTTGCGCCTGTCCGGAACGCTCTGATCCCCAATGGACCGGGCAACGTCATTTGCACGTCCTTGTCCGAGGAAACGAATACCGGGGCATATGGCGGGCACCGCATCTGTTCGATGACCCCCCAGGATTTCGACCGGTCGAATGCCTATCAAAGTAGCTGGACGGCTGAGGCCATCATTTCTTCCAAGTGGGATGGCCCTTTCAATTTCCTGCTGGGCGGCATTTACGGCAAGGCCCACTTGGAAGAAAGCAGCTACTACGTAAATGCCTTCGGTCTTGACTATGCCGCCGGCATACTCGGTGCCTTCAATGCGTTGGGTCGGGCTCCGCTTGCCGGAATTGGCGCGACACCGCCACCGCCCGGCTTCCTGGGTTCGCCGTTCTACCGTAATCACAGTGATGATTTCCGGCTCGAATCTTACGGCTTGTTCGGTGAGCTGAACTATAAACTCACCGATACGCTTAAAATCACGGCGGGGCTGCGTTACAATCATGACAAGAAGGCGTTCTCCGCGCGAAACACATTTGCTAATTCGCTTGTGCCATTTGGTTCGACGGACATGTTTAATTCGCCGTATATCTACGGCTTTGCAGTCACTGGGGCGCCAACATCTTCTTATCTGCAGCCTTTTGACGCAGATAGTTCGACGAACTGCACCATTACCGGTACGACAGCATCGGGCACTTTGACCGCTGCCAACTCCACCGGTTGCGAGCTGTTTGCCTCAAGCAATGTGACTTTCAACGAGATGACTGGCAGGTTCGTCGTCGACTGGAATGTCACGCCCGATAACCTTCTCTACTTCAGCTATTCCCGGGGTTATAAATCCGGCGGGATCAACCCGCCCATTCCTTCGATATTCAACGTTCCTTCGACGTTTTCTCCGGAATTCGTCAATGCCTTCGAAATTGGTTCGAAGAACAGCTTTGCCAACGGCAAGATTATCCTGAACGTCACTGCGTTCTACTATGATTACAAGGATCTGCAGCTCTCGCGCATCGTTGCCCGTACCTCGGTCAACGACAACGTGGGCGCCGAGATCTACGGCCTGGAAGCCGAAGCCATCCTGCGTCCGGCCGATGGCCTGACGCTGAACTTCGGGGCCAGCTACCTGCACACCGAAGTTTCGCAGGACAAGCTGCTTTCCAATCCGCGTGACTTTGGCGCGGGCCGGGCCGATGCGGTGATCATCAAGGACATCACCAATTCTTCAAACTGTGCCGTGGCATCCAACACCGGCAACGTTGCGGGGGTCAACGCCTTCGTCAACGGGGTGAACAACCTGATCAACGCGGGTGTGGTGACCGGCAATGCCGGGGCCGGCCTTCAGCCGACCACTGCCTTCCCGTCGGGTTCGGGGATCAACTCGACCGGTGCCTTCAGCGTTTGCGCAGCTCTGGCGGCGGGTGCGGCCGGTGCCTTCATCCCGGCGGGTCTCGACCCGGCGGCGCTCGGCGGCGTGACGGTCTACACCTCGGGTATTCCGACCAATATCAAGGGCAACAAGCTGCCCGGCGCACCGGACTACAAGTTCTCCGCCGGCATCCAGTACGAAGTGCCCGTTGGTGACCTGACCGTGACCCCGCGTGCGGACTTCATCTACACCGGCAAGTCCCATGGCAACATCTTCAACGGCGCGATCAACGAGATCCCGAGCTACACCCAGGTGAACGCTCAGCTCCAGATCGACGGGCCGGACAAGAAGTGGTTTGCCCGCGTGTGGGTGCAGAACCTGTTCGACAAGGACTCGATCACCGGTCTTTACGTGACCGACCAGTCCTCGGGTAACTACACCAACATCTTCACCCTCGAGCCGCGCCGTTACGGCCTGACCGCGGGTATCAAGTTCTAAGTTCAAAGCACTCCTGGGAGGGATGCTTTAGCGGGGGCTCCGGGTGCAAACCCGGAGCCCCTTTGCTGTGGTGCGTCAGGGCGGACCCTGCCTGGGTTGCGATCGGGGGGTAAAGCGGAGGAAGCGCGGCCTGGCGTCAGCGTTCGGGTTTGCTGCCCCGGTCCGCCCAACGGGGACGGTAAGCGGGCCGGGGCAGCAGGTCCGGGACGGGGTAGGTCTGCGGGTTGTCCTTCCAGGTACTGATTTGCGCCGCTTGGCGCACAACCGGATATAACCGGGCCGCTTGAACAGGCGGTGTTCGGACGGCCCGGGGGAACTGCGTAGTTCCCGGTTTCAGGAACCGACCAGCGATGCCTCGATCGCGATGCGGATTGCCTCGCTGGTGTGGCTCGCGCCCATCTTGTTGAGCATGTTGGCACGGTGGATCTCGACCGTGCGCGGGCTGATCCGCAGCTTCTCGCCGATCAGGCGGTTGGACAGGCCGTCGGCAACACCTTCCAGTACCTCGCGTTCGCGCCGGGTCAGTTTCTGCACGCGGCTGCGGGCGCGCGCCTCGCGCAGGCGCAGGCTGCCGATATTGCCGGCGGCGCTTTCCGCCAATTCGATCGCGGTCAGGATCTTGTCGGTGGGGCAGGGCCATTGCAGGTAATCGAGCGCACCGGCCAGCACAGCTCTCACCACCCGTCCGGTATCCGGTCCTTCGCTGAAGCCGATCACCGGCAGCCACTGGCCGTGGTCGGTCATGTGTTCGATCAGTTCCTCGATCCCGTGGCCGTCATCGGCCACCAGGATCGCGCCGGACCGCGGCCAGCGATAGGTGATTTCGGCAATGTCCTCGAACGGTTCGACATGGACATTGCAACCGGCCAGGGCGTGGCTGATCGCGGCCCGGCGGCGAAAGTTTCCATCGATCAGGGCAAGATTGCGGCGTCGATCCATCGGAGTGCTCCCTAGTGATTTCCGCCTAGGGAATTAGGCCGATGTCGCGGCGCGGTGTCATGCCATTGGTTCCGGACCTGACCCTTGGGATAGGGATGGATACATAGGTAAATGCAGATTTAACCATGTTATCAGCGACATGGCATTGGGCCGTATCGGAGCAATCCGGTTCAATCCGGGGCATGGCGGAAGGCCTCCAGCAGGTCGGCAACATCCTCGCGCAGCCGCTCGATCGCGCGGGGTTCGAACTGGACCACGCTGCCCAGCACCGCCTTGCGGCCGCTTTCCAGAAAGGTGGCCAGCGCCGCCGTGATCGGCTGGCCGGGATCGAGGCCCATCTGCAACGCGGTCAGCGCGGCAAGCGCCCGGGTCAGGGCTTCGCTCTTGCGGGCATTGTCGCCGCGCCCGGCCGCCAGCAGCGCGGCGCCCAGCGCGGCGGCCAGCTGTTCGTAGCAGACAATGACCAACTGGCGCGGATCGGCCCCGCTGATGCGGGCATCGAAATCGACCCGGCGATAGGCTTCGGCAGGGCTTTTCAGCGCGTACATCTCAGCGGTCTCCGGCATTCCAGGCGTCGATCTGATTCTGCAGGAACGACAGCGTCGATTTCGACGCGGCGACCCGGCTATCGACCCCGGCGAACTGGGTGGTCAGGCGTGAACGCAGCTTTTCCTGCGCTTCGGCCAGCTTGCTGGCTTCGTCTCCCAGGCTGCGCTGCTGCTTGTTCAGACGGCTGAGCGAACCGGCCAGGGTGCCGGGATCGCCTGGTGCGGTCAGGCGGCGGCTGAGCTTGTCGAACGTGGCGAAGACCCCGAACAGGCCGGTGGTGAACATCGCCGCCGCGCCTTCGGGCGATGCCGCCAGCGTTGCCGAGAGGCGCGCGGAATCGAGCCGGAAGGTGCCGTCGCGGTTGGTGGCGAGGCCAAGGTCGGCGAGGGTCGCGGGATCGCCGGATGCCGCACCGGGCATAACGGTGCTGCCGGCCAGCTGGCTCAGCGCCCGGCGGTAAGAAGCCGGGCCGGTACCAGCGCGGCGCATGGGTCGATTACCCCGAATGGAACCGTCATGCAGAGCGGCCGACCACTGAGGTCGAGGTTGCGACATGGTCGGGCTGGCCGGACTGCGGCATCGGTATTGTCGGCGGCGGCGTTGCGGCTATCGATATCGACATCCTGTCGGACCCGGACCTTGCGCTGCAGATCGAGCAGCTGGCACGCGCGCGGCTTGGCGACACCCCGGCACTGCGCATTGGCAGGGCCCCGAAACGCCTGCTTGTCTATCGCACCAGCGCGCCGTTCCGGGGTATTCGCCGAGCACCACTTGAGGTCCTGTGCCTTGGCCAGCAGTTCGTCGCTTACGCCGATCACCCCGATACCGGCCAGCCCTATGCCTGGCCCGAGGAAGGTCTGTCGGAACTCGATCTGGAAAGTCTGCCGGTCATCGATGCAGAGATGGCCGCGGCGTTCATCGAGGAGGCACTGGCGCTGGTCCCGCCTGAACTGCGTCCGGCAAGCCTGAGCACGCCTGCGAGCACAAGTTCGGCCGTACCGGGTCACGCTAAGACCGGCACCATCGAGGCGGTGTGTTCGGCGCTCACCCAGATCCCCAACAACGATCTGGATTACGACAGCTGGGTGCGGATCGGGTTGGCCATCAAGGGCAGCCTGGGTGAAGCCGGCAAGGATGTCTTCACCGACTGGTCCGATCAGGCGGCGAAAAATGATCCTGCCGTCACCGAGAAGGCGTGGGCCAGCTTCCGTCCGGACCGGATTGGTGCAGGCACCATCTACCATCTCGCCATGGAACGCGGCTGGAAGCCCGAGCCCGGCATGGTGCTCGATGGCAGTCAGCCGACCGACGGATGCCATCCTGCTTCCGGCATGTTGGCCCGGCTCGACGTTGCGGCAGATGCCGATGCAGTGACTGCGCCCGCCAGCTTCAACCTCACGATCCCGGGTGGGCTGGTCGGCAAGCTGACCGATTACATGCTGTCGACCGCTCGCCGGCCTCAGCCACTGTTGTCGCTCGGCGCCAGCCTTTGCGCGATCGGCGCGCTCATGGGGCGGTTGTACCGGACTGAGAGCAACCTGCGCTCCAACCTCTATGTGGTCGGCATCGCGGACAGCGGATCGGGTAAGAACCATTCGCGTGAGATCATCAATGAAGTGCTATTCGAGGCTGGCCTTGCGAACCACCTGGGCGGCAACAAGATCGCGTCTGGCGCGGGGCTGCTGACCGCCTTGCATCGTCAGCCCGCGATCCTGTTCCAGATCGACGAGTTCGGCATGTTCCTTTCGGCAGCCGCAGACCGCAAACGCAGCCCGCGCCATATCACCGAGATCCTCGACAACATGACCGAGCTCTACACCTCGGCCGGCGGGATCTTCCTGGGCGCGGAATACGCCAATCGCGACGGCACTAATGAGCGGCGCGACATCGTCCAGCCTTGTCTGTGCGTTTACGGCACGACGACCCCCATGCACTTCTGGGGCGCACTGCAAGGGGCCAACGTGGTGGACGGCTCGCTCGCCCGCTTCCTGATCCTGCCCAGTGACGAGGACTACCCAGACGAAAACGTCGCCGTCGGGCTTCGCACCCCGCCTGCGGACCTGATCGCAGGGCTCCAGCTGCTGGCGTCGGGTCCAGGGCAGCAGCGCGGCAATCTCGCCGGCACGACATCGGGGCCGCAGACCGCTGTCGTGCTGACAACGGTGCCGATGACCGACGAGGCACGCGCGCGGTTCAAGGCACTGAGCGGGGAACTTACCGGCGAATTGCGGGCGGCTGCGGGCACGGCCTTTACCGCCATCCTTGCACGCATCGGAGAGATCGCCCTGAAGCTCGCGCTAATCGTGGCGGTGGGCAAAGATCCGGTGGCTCCCGTCATCGCGATTGATGACGCGGACTGGGCCATCGCTTTCGTGCGGCACTATGCGCAGCGGGCAATGGAGGCGGTGGACCGCCATGTCGCTGATACCGAGACTGAGGCCCACCTGAAACGGCTGCGTGAACTGATACGGGCAGCCGGCGCCAAGGGCATCACCAAGTCTGAACTGACACGCGGCTCACAATGGCTCAAATCTCGGGACCGCGATGATATCATCCAGACCCTGATCGAGAGCGGTGACGTCACAACGGGCATGCGCAGTTCTGCCACCAGGCAGGCCATGGTCTACCGACTGGCGCGCTGGTCGGGTAATTGGCGGGACGCGAGTGGCAAAAAGGTCGCCACACACCACCAAGGGCCATCGTGATGCATCCCCCCTCTGGATGGTCCTTCAATGGCCCAATATCCGTCAAAAGCAGCTTTATGGCATCCAAGCGCATGGATTTACACAATAAAATCGGGTTTCGGAGAAAGTTCAATCTTTCAAGGGGTGCCTTATATATCCCCTCGCGTACGCGCGCGTTTTAAAGATAGAGAGGTGTACCCCTATAAAAATAATAATAATTGAAATATTATATATTCCCTAGCCTACTCAAGGGGTTGGGCGCTCCGATGTTTCAATCGGCCCAGCTGAAACCCCATGAAGATTTCCGGCGGCAGTGTCCGCCCGGATGACGACCTGACCAGACCCGCTTCGGGTCCGGGCGAGCTGACAGCCTTCACCGGCCCAGTCCTCGCCCCGACCGCCCCACACGAAGAGGAGGTCGTCATGACCCTGCCTGAATTGCAGGCCGTTGCCTGCCCCAATCCAGCTCAAGCCAACGTCGGCGGAACGAGCCGCCGCGGAGCCATTCTTGCCCTCGACCTCGGCACCAGCGCCGGCTGGGCGCTTCGGTCGCCTGATGGCCACATCAGCACCGGGACGGTGTCGCTGAAGCACACCCGCTACGACGGTGGTGGCATGCGCTACCTGCGTTTCCGGCGCTGGCTCGAGCAGCTCGACATCGATGGCGGTCCGATCGAGGCGATCTACTTCGAGGAGGTCCGCCGTCACGTCGGCACCGACGCCGCCCATGTCTACGGCGGTCTCCTGGGTATGCTGACCTCGTGGTGCGAAGAGCATCTGGTCGGCTATCAGGGCGTGCCGGTCGGTGCGATCAAGCGGTTCATCACCGGCAAGGGCAACGCCAACAAGGCGGCTGTCATCGCGGCCGTCCAGGCAAAGGGCTTCGCGCCTGCCGACGACAATGAGGCTGACGCCATCGCCATCCTGCTCTGGGCCATCGAGACCCGCGGAGGCGTGAAATGAGCGCGGCCGGTTTCCTGAAGCGCGTGGCGCAGGTGCTCGAAGATCGCGGTGCTGCCTATGGTGATCCCAAGACCCAGATGGAGGCGATTGCCCGGCGCTGGTCGATCACCCTTGGTACGCCCGTCACCGCCCAGCAGGTGGCGCTTTGCATGATCGACCTGAAGCTTGCCCGGCTGGCGCACGACCCCAGCTATGCCGACGGCCCGATCGATGTGATCGGCTATGCAGCGCTCATCCCGGAGATCAACCGTGGCTCGCGGTCGTAAGCGCAAGGCGGGCCGCCGCCATCCCTGCGGCAAGCTGGTGCAACCGGGCAAGGCCGAGACCATGCGGGAGGTTACAGCAACCGTCCTGGATGCCCGGCAGCGTCATTATGGCGTCACCGCCAGGCAGGCGAAGGACGAGCGTCTGGGGTCGGCGATCGGGCGGCTGGCATTCGCCGGCAAGATCTCGGCAGAGCAATTGGCGGCAGCCGAGCTCTATGGTGACCTGATGGCCCGCAACCGGGCGGTCATGGGACTGCCGCCAATCCACCCGCATTCCGCTACCGGCTTGCTTCTCGACGAAGGGATCTTCGGTCGCAGTATCACGGAGTACGATGCGGACTACGTCGAGAAGATCCGCAAACGGGCAGCGGCGGCCATCCTGATGCTGCGGACTTCTGACCACGATGCCATCGCCGCGACCAGTCGGCGACCGAGCATGCTTGTCCATGCGGTGGTCTGCTACGAGGTGGATGCCGCAGGCTGGGGAGATGCGGACTTGCGTAATCTGGCGCACGGGCTTGAAGCACTGGTCACCCTGTTCGGTATCAACAGGGACAGTTCGCTGCCAGTATCATCCGCCTAGCGGTTGATCTAACAAACTGTGATTCAACGACAAAAATACATTTCAGCATTGACGGGAGCATTGATCTCCTATAGATGTTTCCGAAATGTAGAGATGCGAGTTGCGCCCGGGGCTGAAAGGCTTTCCGGGCGTTTCTCGTTGCAGGCGTTGTGCGATGGCTGAACGACTTCGGGGACGCCAAGCAGTTGCGCAGCGCCTGCGTCGATTAAGGGCCGAACCGCTCTGCCGGGACTGCGCCACCCTGGACGTTGTTCGCGAGGCCACCGTTCCCGACCACATCGTGCCGCTGGCCCACGGCGGATCGGACGACGACAGCAACATCCGCTGCCTTTGCGCCGAGTGCCATGCAAGGCGGACTGCCGAACAATTCGGCTTGCGCCGGACCGTCGGCACCGGCCCCGATGGCTGGCCGGTCGGCTGAGAATCCCCCGTCGTTGGAGGCGGGATAAAATCTGAAACTGACTGGGAGGTCGCCATGGCACAATTCGCCTCGGCGGGAGCCGCCCCTCTGTGCCAGATTTGTTCTCAGCCGATCACAAGACGAATTAGAAAGTCGCGCGACAGTGGACGGTGCTGCTCGCGGGCCTGCGGCTTTGAGATGATGCGGCGTGAGCGCTCTGCCTCACGGGCTGCCCGGCTGGCCCGTCTTGCCGAAGTCAGGAAGGCCAAGCGTCAACGTCAGTGCATTGAATGCGGGGGAGTTTTCGAAGCGCGGGCGAGTGCGAAATTTTGCTCCTACCACTGCTCGGCGAGCAGCAAGGCAGTCAGAAAGGCAGAATGCACCTGTCAGGAATGCGGCAGCACATTCCTGCCCGCGTATGGTGACAAGCGACGCAATTTCTGTTCGGAATTTTGCGCTAACCGCCATTTCAAACGTGTCGCCAAGGGCTTGTCCCGGGCGAAAGCCTATGGTGCTCAAGCCGAACCGATCAATCCCATTGCGGTGATGGAGCGTGACGGATGGACCTGTCACATCTGCGGCGAGGAAGCTCCTCGCGAACTGCGCGGAACGATGCATTGGAACGCTCCGGAACTTGATCATATCATCCCGCTGTCTGCTGGCGGGTCGCATACCTACGACAACGTCGCCTGCGCCCATCGCTCCTGCAATCTGGAAAAGGGCGATGCGCTACCTCTCGGTTGGACCGACCCACAGCGCCTCTGGGTCCACCGGGGGTCGGGGGGCCTCGCATAGTTTGGCACCTGCTAGACGGACACCGCGCTTGGTCCAAACTTTTCGCACCCGCGAAACTCGGACCGGGGGTCAGATCGCAAAAAGTCGATGTTTTCCATCGAATTGACTGGATAGTCGCCGCGATAAGAGCGGTAGTCGCTTCACGAACACGGAGCGATGCAGATGACCAACTCGACCCTGCCAACTGCCAACCAAGCCTGGGGCTTCTACAGCACCAGCAGCGCCTTCGCGGATGCCGATGCAGCCTGGGCCATTGCCTTCCCGGCGATTACCAAGGTCACGGTGGGCAGCGCGGAAGGGGTGCGGGATTTCCTTGATAGCCGCCACGGCCGGCACTTTGCCGACGATGTGCACAATGGCATTCACACCGGGCTTGGCCTTGAGGCCGCCATTGACGCCGCCATCACCCGCTGGATGGGCTGGAAGATCGACCGCAACACCGCGCGGGAACATGGCATTCCAAAGGGCCTGCCTTATCTGACCGGCTTTGTCGGCCTTTACGAAATCATGGCAGAGGCAGAATGAGCGCGGGCATCACCAGCACCATCCGCCTTGCGATCAGCACGCTGCCGGAGAACTTCGACGGCAGCCGGATTGTCGCGGTGATGGAGACGATCGAACAGGAACTCTACGAGGGCGGCGTTTACGCCAGCGCGACCGCAGACAGCATGACGATCGAGATCACGGTCCAGACCGGCCAGTTGCTCGACGCAGCGAAGGTGCTGAGCGAGCTCGAACTTATTTGATTGGTGGGCCCGGCAGGACTTGAACCCGCGACCTAGCCGTTATGAGCGGCCAGCTCTAACCAACTGAGCTACAGGCCCCACCTCCAACGCCCATAGCGGCTTTCCAACATCGCAAACAAGTGCCGCAAGCCCTTCCGGGCTCCTGCGGCCAAGCCCGTTTCAAGGACATCTATGGATCAGAACTGGCCGGCCCAGAGCAGCGAGCTTTGGCCGATAGAGAAGATCACGCCCTATGCGCGCAACTCCCGCACGCACTCGGACGAACAGGTCGCGCAGATCGCAGCCTCGATCCGCGAATGGGGCTGGACCAACCCGATCCTCGTTGATGAAGACGGCGGCCTGATCGCTGGTCACGGCCGACTACTGGCTGCCCGCAAGCTGGGCCTGACCCAGATCCCGACTATGGTCGCCAAGGGCTGGAGCGAGGCTCAAAAGAAGGCCTATGTCATCGCCGACAACAAGCTGGCGCTGAACGCCGGCTGGGACCTCGAGCTGCTCGCCGTCGAACTGGGCGATCTGCAGGGCTTCGATTTCGACCTGATGCTGACCGGCTTCTCGGACGACGAGCTGTCGAAGCTGCTGGCCGAGAAGACCGAGGGCAACACCGACCCGGACGAAATCCCCGAAGCGCCGATCGACCCCATCGCCAAACCCGGCGATGTCTGGCTGCTCGGCAAGCACCGGCTGGTCTGCGGCGACAGCACCGATGCCGACACCGTCGCCAAGGCGCTGAACGGGGTCTCACCCCACCTGATGGTCACCGATCCGCCCTACGGCGTGGAGTATGATCCCGCCTGGCGCGAAAAGGCCGGCGTTGCCGCTTCAGGCACTGCCAAGGGCAAGGTGCTGAACGACGACAAGGCCGACTGGCGAGAAGCTTGGGCGCTGTTTCCGGGAGACGTCGCCTATGTCTGGCATGCTGGACTCTATGCCGGTGTAGTGGGCGACAGCCTGGCTGCCTCCGATCTGATGCTTCGCTCCCAGATCATCTGGGACAAGGGTCAGCTCGTGCTCTCGCGCGGCGACTACCATTGGGAGCATGAGCCCTGCCAACCTGCCGGGACCATGGTGCAGAAAGTCATCGCACGCGGTGCGGGCTCACAGCCTGCCCAAATTGCAGAAGTCCCGATCGAAACGCTGCAAGCCGGTGATTACGTCGTATCCTACAACTCTTATTCCAGCGTGGTTTTGCGGCGCGGTCGCGAAATCACTCGGTTCGGTAAGCGGCAGTTTGATGGGCTGATGCACACCATATCTGCCGGAGGGCGCGCGACGCAGGCAACCCCGGAGCATCAGTTCTCTGTGCGTCTGAACCCGGGCGCAGCGGATAAGAATGTCGTCTATCTTATGCGCCGGGGCAATTGGTGGCGGGTCGGCCGGGTCAGGCTGTTCAACAGCCGCGGCTTTGGCCTTGCCACCCGGATCGCCGATAACAAGGCCGAAGAGGCCTGGATTGTTTCCGTCCATGACACCACGACCGATGCGCAATGTGCCGAGCAAGTCCTGTCCTGCAAATATGGAATTCCGACGACCCATTGGGAAATCGATGATTGGGCTCAGTCACAGGAAAGCCAGCGTTCTCGGGCCCAGATTGCAGGAATATACTCCAGCTTGAACCTGAGCGCCCTTGAAGCTCGGGCGACCTTGCTGCTGCGGGACAATCGGCTCAAACGTGAGCAGCCGCTGATCCGTAGTGGTGAGCGGTTGATGTTTTCGCGCAAGTCCACGCGCCGCATTCGGGCCTGCAATCTGTTCGCAGGAATCATGCAGATTCCGATGCCGACATCGGGTGACGATTTCGATTGGGTTACGCTCACCGGAAACGATGCCACCCCATTCAGCGGTATGGTCTACTCCATGGATGTCGAGGGCGATCAGCACTACGTCGCTGACGGCCTGATAACCCATAACTGCTGGTATGCCGTCAAGAAGGGCGCGAAGGGTCACTGGGCCGGTGACCGCAAGCAGACCACCGTCTGGCATATCGCCAAGCCCAAGAAGAACGAGACGGGTCACGGAACGCAAAAGCCAGTCGAGTGCATGAAGCGCCCGATCGAGAATAATTCCAGCCCGGGACAAGCGGTCTATGAGCCGTTTTCTGGTTCGGGCACTACCATCATTGCTGGTGAGATGACCGGCCGCGTTGTCCACGCCATCGAGCTGAATCCCGCTTACATCGATGTTGCCGTGAAGCGCTGGCAGGATTTTACGGGCAAAGCTGCGACCCTCGAGGGTGACGGCCGGACCTTTGACGAGATTGCAGGCGGGAGAATAGCTGAGGCTGCATGATTACCGGCAGGAAGCCGAAGCCCACGCAGCTGAAGCTTGTCACCTCCAACCCCGGCAAACGGCAGGTCAACCGCAAGGAGGCGAAAGCCAAAGCCGCGATCCCGGCGCCGCCTGCGCATCTCAATGCAGATGCGGTAGAAGAATGGAACCGGGTCGCAACCGAGCTCTACAACCTCGGGATCCTCTCGGAGATCGATCGGGCGGCGCTCGCTGCCTACGCCATGGCCTATGGCCGCTGGGTCCAGGCCGAACGCGCGATCGCGAAGATGGCCGAGAAGGATCAACTGACCGGCGGCCTCATGATCAAGACATCGAACGGCAACGCAATCCAAAACCCGCTGGTGGGCACCGCCAACAAGGCGGCGGCGGACATGATGCGTTACGCCGCAGAATTCGGGATGACGCCGAGTGCCAGAAGCAGGATCGCGGCCCAGCCGCCAGAAGAAGGCACGGACCCCGCCGACCGCTTCTTCGCCTGACCGGACATTGGCCTATGCCAAGGCTGTGGTCACGGGCGAAATTGTCGCCGGACCGCATGTGCGGAATGCCTGTCAGAGGCACATCGCGGACCTGAAGCGCAAGGATGGCATCTGGTTCGACCAGGATGCTGCCAACCACGCCTTCGCCTTTTTCGAGGAGGTGTTGAAACTTTCCGAAGGGCAGTTCGAAGGTCAGCCGTTCGAGCTCCAGCCAAGCCAGGCGTTCATCGTCGGCTCGCTGTTCGGCTGGAAGCGCAAGGACGGGCGCCGCCGCTTTCGCCGCGCTTACATCGAACAGGGCAAAGGCAACGGCAAATCGCCGGTCGCGGGCGGCATCGGCATCTACGGGATGACGGCCTGTCAGGAAGCTGGCGCGCAGATCTATGCAGCAGCGGCCAAGAAGGAGCAGGCCAACATCCTGTTCCGCGACGCGGTGCGAATGGTCCGGCAATCGCCGGCGCTGGCGCGGCGGCTGGAGTTCTCTGGCGGTCCGGGGCGCGAGTTCAACATCGCGCATCTGGCTTCGGGCAGCTTTTTCCGCCCGGTGTCGCGCGACACGGGCAAAACCGGTTCAGGCCCGCGGCCGTACTTTGTGCTTGCGGACGAGGTCCACGAGCTTCCGGATCGCTCGATCATCGAGATGCTGGAGCGCGGCTTCAAGTTCCGCCGCGAACCGCTGCTGTTCATGATCACCAATTCGGGCTCCGACCGCAATTCGGTCGCATGGGAGGAACACGAACACGCGATCCGGGTGGCGGCTGGCAATCCCGATGCGGTGACCGACCCGACCTTCTTGGGCCAGGTCCTCGACGACACGACATTCAGCTATGTTTGCGCCCTCGACGAGGGCGACGACCCGCTGACCGACCCCGGCTGCTGGATCAAGGCGAACCCACTGCTCGGCGTCACGATCACCGAGCAATATCTCTCGGAAGTGGTGGCGCAGGCCAAAGCCATCCCGGGACAATTGAACGGGATCCTGCGGCTTCACTTCTGTGTGTGGACCGATGCCGAAACCGCCTGGATGGCGCGCTCGACGCTGGAACCGTTGCTCGCAGAGTTCGAACCCAAGGCCGGTGGTTCCATCTGGCTTGGGCTCGACCTCAGCCAGAACCGGGATTTGACCGCTCTGGCTGCGGTCCAGCGCAATGGCGAGAAGGACGGCAAGCCCTGCTTTGACGCGTGGGTCGAAGTCTGGACGCCGGGAGATACGCTTGCCGCACGCGTACTGCGGGACAAGCAGCCCTACGACCTCTGGGTCGCGGACGGATTTCTGAACGCACCGGCCGGCGAGAACATCAGCTTTCGCCATGTGGCGCAGGCGCTCGCCGAGATGGCCTCGGATTTCCGGATCGAGGCCGTGGCCTATGACCGTTATGCGTTCCGGCGGTTCGAGGAAGAGGTCGCCGAACTCGGGCTGGACCTCGCCTTTGTTGAACACCCGCAGGGCGGCACCAAGCGGGCCAAGCCTGCGGGCGAGATGAGCGAAGGCCTGTGGATGCCGGGCTCGCTCCGGCATCTGGAAGAACTGATCCTTGAGGGCCGCATCCGGCTCAGACGCAATCCGGTCCTCATCTCGGCAATGATGTCGGCGGTCACCGAGACCGACCGCTGGGACAATAAGTGGCTCTCCAAGCAGCGAGCCATCAACAAGATCGACGCAGCCGTCGCGCTGTGCATGGCAGTAGGGGCAGCGATGGCAGGCGACACCTCCGGCACCATCGACGACTGGCTGAAGAGCCTCGCATGAACCTAATTCAAAAAGCGATCGGCTACCTCGCGCGCTCGATCGGCCTCACGGATCCACGGCTGGTGCAGGCTGCAGGCGGCCGCACAACCACGACCGGTGAACTGGTCTCTACCAGCTCAGTGCTGGGGCTCGCCTCGGCCTGGGCCTGCGTCAATCTGCTCGCCGGCACGATCGCCTCGCTCCCGCTCATGGTCTACCGGACCAAAGGCGGCGCGCGGACGGTCGCTACCGACCATCCGCTCTACCGGATCCTGCACGACAGCCCCAACGCCGACCAGACCGCGGTCGACTTCTGGGAATTCATTTGCGCCTCGATTGAACTGAGCGGCAACGCCTATGCCGAGATCATCCGGGGCAGCAATGGCCGGGTGGTGGCGCTCAGCGTCCCCATCGCGCCCGAGCTGATGACGGTGCGACGCCTGCGCGACGGCAGCCTCGAGTATGAGTGGTCCGACAATGGCGTCCGCTCGATCGTCGGCCAGGACAACATGCTCCACATCCGGGGCTTTGGCGGCAACCCGCTGGGCGGTCTTTCCACCCTCAGCTTCGGCCGCCAGACCTTCGGATTGGCGCAAGCCATCGAGCGCGCCTCCGGTGACACCTTCCGCAACGGGGTCCGGCCTTCGGGCCTGCTCAAGACGGCCGACAGCCTGACCCTCGACCAGCGCAAACAGGCCGAGGAACTGCTGCAGGAGAAATTTGCCGGCGCGATCAACGCGGGGCGGCCGATGCTGCTCGACCGGGGCATGGACTGGGTCCAGCTTTCGATCAGCCCGGAAGATGCACAGATGCTCCAGAGCCGGTCCTTCTCGGTCGAGGAAGTTTGCCGCTTCTTTGGCGTTCCGCCCTTCATGGTCGGCCATACCGAGAAGACCACCAGCTGGGGCACTGGCCTTGAGCAGCAGACGCTGGGGTTCCAGAAGTTCACGCTACGTCGGCGTCTGAAGCGCATCGAACAGGCTCTTGCCAAACAGCTGCTGTCCCCTGCCGACCGTCAGGCCGGCCTCGTCATTGAATTCAACCTAGAAGGCCTGCTGCGAGGCGACAGCGGCGCGCGGGCCTCCTTCTACCAGCAGATGCTCAGCAATGGCGTGATGACCATCAACGAGGTCCGCGCCCTTGAAAACTTGCCGCCCGTGGAAGGCGGCGATGTCCCCCGCATGCAGATGCAGAATGTCCCCATCACGCAGGCCGGTGCACCTGCCGGAATCCTGCCGCCAACCGGAGCGATTGCCCCATCGGAGCCCCTTAAATGAAACATCTCACCCTGACCCTCAAATCCAGTGACCTTCAGGACACCGGGCAGTTCGAGGGCTACGCCTCGACCTTCGGCAATGTCGACCAGGGCGGCGATCTCATTGAACCGGGCGCTTTCCGGGAGAGCGTCGCCAAGGCCCGCGCCGAAGGCTGGGGCATCCCGATGCTCTGGCAACACGACCAGCGCGAACCGATCGGCGTCTGGCGTGACATCTTCGAGGATGACCGCGGCCTGTTCGTGCGCGGGCAATTGATCCTCGACGGCGATCCAGTCGCCCAGCGCGCATACGGCAAGTTGAAGCACGGTGCGCTTGGCGGCCTGTCGATCGGCTACACCATCCCCAAGGGCGGTGCCGCTCCCGACCCTTACAAGGCCGGCGTCCTGCGGCTCAAGAAGATCGATCTTCGCGAAATCAGCCTTGTCACCATGCCCATGAATACCGAGGCCAAGGTGACGGCAGTCAAGACTTTGACGGACGGCCAGATCCTGCCGTCGCTCCCCGATTTTGAGAATTTCCTGCGCGAGGCAGGGTTCTCGAAAAGCCAGGCCACCGCAATCGCGGGCAAGGGCCTCAAGTCACTGCTCCGGAGTGAGTCCGGCAGTGAGACAACCACCGACTTTCTGTCGGCACTCGCCGCGCAAATTCGCGGCTGACCCTCACTCCACGGAGCTACCCCATGACCGATACCAAGAGCGCCGAGCAGCTTGCCGGCGAAGTGAAGGCTGCGTTCGACGCACAGCAACAGGCCGTAAAAAAGGACTTCGACACCCGTCACGACGAGGTCAAGGCGCTCGCCGAGGAAGCCCTCGGCAAGGCTGCCAAGGGCGAAGAACTCTCAGCGTCCACCAAGCAGCTGGCCGATGAGGCGCTGACTGCGCTCAATGAAGCCAAGGCCCGCCTCGATGAGGTCGAGCAAAAACTCGCCCGCAAGAAGCAGGACGACGAACGCGTTGCCCCGCGCTCACTGGGGGAACAAGTGGTCACCAATGAGGCAATCCAGCCGTTCCTGAACAGCAAGACCGCGCGCGGCCGGGCCAGTGTCGAGGTCAAGGCGATCATTTCTGCCCTCACGAACGATGCCAATGGCTCAGCCGGCGACCTAATTTTGCCCGATCGTCAGCCGGGGATCATCGCACCCAATCAGCGCCGCCTGACGGTCCGCGACCTGCTAACCCCGGGCCGCACCAACAGCAATGCGGTGCAGTATGTGAAGGAAACCGGCTTCACCAATGCGGCCGCCACCGTCTCAGAAACGGCTGGCGCCACCAAGCCGCAAACCGACATCAAGTTCGATGTCGTGACCAGCAGCGTCACTACGATCGCCCACTGGGTTCTCGCCACCCGCCAGATCCTCGACGATGTGCCGATGCTGCAGTCCTACATCGACGGCCGCCTGACATATGGCCTGGCGCTCGTTGAAGAGAACCAGCTGCTCAACGGCGGGGGTACCGGCACCGATCTGCACGGCGTCTACACCCAGGCGACCGCCTTTGCGCCGCCGATCACCATCCCGGCGCCTGTCACCCGGATCGATGTCCTGCGCCTCGCCATGCTGCAGACGGCTCTATCCGAGCTGATGTCGACGGGCGTCGTTCTGCACCCGTCTGACTGGGCAGCGATCGAACTGCTTAAGGACACGACCGGCCAGTTCATCATCGGCAATCCGCAGGGCAACCTATCGCCGACGCTGTGGGGGCAGCCGGTAGTGGCAACGCAGTCAATGGCGACGGGCAAGTTCCTGACCGGCGCCTTCCAACTCGGCGCGCAGATCTTCGACCGCATGGACGCCATGGTCGAGATCTCGACCGAGGACGACCAGAACTTCCGCAAGAACCTGGTGACGGTCCTGGCCGAAGAGCGCCTCGCGCTCGCGGTCTACCGCCCGGAGGCCTTCGTGAAGGGCGATTTCGCGGCTGCTGCCACTGCGGCAACGGCTGCGTGATGATGCAGGGGCCGGCTCGTTCCGGCCCCTCTCATCCAACGGAAGGGATAATCCATGATCCTCAAAGCCCTTGATACCCTGCACATCAGCTCGGTCAGTTCCAACAACATCCTGGCTGGCCAGAGCTTCGAGCTCGACGATCATTTTGGCCGACAGCTGATCGAACGCGGGCTTGCGATTGAGGTCGGCGGGAGTGAACCTGCACCTGCGGTCACGCGCAAATCCGGCTCCACGCACCGCACCAAGGCGCAGTAATGTCCGAGATCGTCACGATCGAGCCACCCCAGGATCGCGCCGTGACGCTTGAGGAAGCGCGTCAGCAATTGCGCCTTGATGGCCGCGATGAGGACCTGTTGCTCGGCGCAAAATTGGACGCCGCCCAAGCCGAACTCGAACAGCAGACCGGCCTGAAGCTGTGCGAACAGACCATCGAATTGCAGCTGGAAGACTGGCTGGACGAGATCACCGTGCCTATCCGGCCCTGCTTGGTGGCCGAGATCCGCTACACTGCCACGAGCGGGGCAACGGTGACCCTCCCAGAGACGGACTTCGTCGCCCGCCGCCGGCACGGGTTCACCCGCATCCGCCCGGCATCCGGCAAATCTTGGCCTGAGCTGGGCGTGGACGGTCTCGTCCAGATCACTCTGTCAGCCGGATTTGATGAGAACGACGCTGACCTGGCGATCGCTCGCGCTGCAATCCTGGTCAAAACCGCCTCCCTGTTCGAAAACCGCGAAGGTGCAGCCTGTCTCGCCTTCGACACGTTGGTGGGTCAGCTCAAATGTCGCTGGATCTAGCCTCGAAGCTCGACACAAGGATCCGGATTGAGTGCAAGGCCGTCACGCACGACCCGCACTATGGCACCGCGCAGGTCACTTGGACCGAGTTCGCCTGCGTCTGGGCCGAGGTTAAGGACATTCTCCCCTCCAAGGCCGAGCGCCTGGCCGACAGCATCCAGATTGGTCGCCGTCCTGCCCGGATCCGCATCCGATATCTGCCTGGCATCTCCGCAGATATGCGGGTCATCATCGATACACGCGTCCACCAGATCATTTCCGGCCCGGCAACACTGGGGCGGCGGGAGGCCATGGAGTTCATGGTCGAGGAACATTCGAGCGAAGGAGCCGCACCATGACGATACGGCTCAAGGGCGGCCCTGAACTGCTGCGTCTGCTCGATGAACTGCCCAAAAACCTCGAGCGCAACGTCATCAGGGGTGGCCTTCGGGCCGGCGCCAAGGTGATCCAGCAGCAGGCCAAGGCCAATGTCCCGGTGAAGACCGGACAATTGAAGCGCGCGATCGGGATTGGCACCCGAACCGACGGCGCCAAGCTCTCGTCTTACGTCAAACTGCGAGGGAAAGGCTCCTATCTTGGCCTGTTCATTGAATATGGGGTCGCACCTCACCTGATCTCGGTTTCCGAGGCGGACAAGCCGGTGCGTGATACCCGGCGTAGCCCGCGCAAAGTCAGTATCGGCACAATCAACAAGATGGTGAAGCGCGGCAGCCTCAAAATTGGCGAGAACTTCGTCGGGCCCACGGTCATGCACCCGGGTCACGCCGCAAAACCCTTCCTGCGCCCAGCGCTTGACCAGAAAGCCGAGGAAGCGGTGAATGCCATGGGCTCCTACATCGCCCACCGCGTCCAGATCGGTAACCTGAAGGCACCGACCCTCGAGGTCGATGACGAATGAACGGTGTTATTGCGGTCCGCTCGCTCCTGGTGGCTGACACCGGGGTGACGTCGCTTGTCCCCGTTGCGCGGATCGCCGCTGGGATGCTGCCGCAGGGCACGGACTTGCCGGCGATATCGCTGATGTCGGTCAGCAGCGTCGACCGCAACGTTCCGGCTCCGGGCGCGAAACGCCGCGTCACCGAGCGCGTGCAGGTCACCGTTCTGGCCCGGACCTACCCCGAAGTGAAAGCCATTATCGCAGCCGTCCGCCAGGCGGCGGCCGACCAGATGCCCACCATCGATGGGCTCTTTGACGTGACCGTCCACACAGATTCCGCCGGACCAGACTTCCTCGACGAGGAGACCGGCATCCACATGCAGACGCAGGATTTTCGCGTCTCATTCAACGAGGCGCGCTGAGCCTCACCTTCATAAGGACCCATTGCCATGACCGTTCGGACTTCCGCCGGCACCACTTTGAAGGTGTCGGCCTCTACCCCTGCGACTTTTGACGCCACCGGCTACAATGCGCTCACCATGACCGTGGTCGGCGAAGTCTCCGATCTTGGCGAGTTCGGCCGCGAGTTCAACCTCGTTACCTTCAATCCCGTAGGCAGTCGCGGCGTCGTTAAAAAGAAGGGCAGCTTCAACCAGGGCACGATGCAGATCCAACTCGGCCTCGACACTGATGATGCCGGCCAGATCCTGCTGAAATCCGCCTCGCTCTCGGACGCTGATCACAGCTTCCTGGTCACAACCCAGAACGGCGACAAGTACTATTTCCAGGCGCAAGTCATGAGCTTCAAGGTCAATGTCGGTTCGGTCGATCAGATCACCACCGCCACCGTGACCCTCGAACTCACCACCAATTCCGCCGGTGTGGGCATTGTCGAAGTCCTCGCGCCCTGATCCCTAACACCCTGACGGAGATACTCCATGTTTGACATCACGACCCTCGCTGCCACCGATACCTCGACTGTTGAACTCGTCGGCGGCGACGATGCCCCGCTCTTCGACGAGAAGGGCAAGCGCCTCTCGATCACAGTCTACGGCCCAGGCTCCAAGGTCTATCAGCGCGCCCAGGCCCGCCAGCAGAACCAGCTGATGGACAAGATCAAGAAGCGCGGGAAGATGGACCAGTCGGCCGAGGAGAAGCTCGCCGAACAGGCTGATTTTCTGGCTGCCTGCACGGTCAGCTTCAACGGCTTCACCTATCCGCCCGCCGACGGGCTCGAAGGCCAGGAACTGTTTCGCAAGGCCTATGCCGATCCATCGATCGGGTTCATCGCCACGCAGGTCGCCGCTCACATCAATGACTGGGCAAATTTTACGAAGAGCTCGGCCGAGAGCTGAGCCTTTACGTCCGGCAACTGGCGTGGCTGGGCACGGCGCCCAAGCCGCGCACTACCAAACAAATCAAACCCGACACCGATGCTGAACCGCTGACCCGGCTGCAGCGGATGGCCATCGACGACCTTGCTCCGGACTTTCCCACCATCCGCACCCCTTGGGTGATCGACTGGCTCATGGAAGTCGGCCCCACCGATCCCGGCGCGATGGGCGCAGTCCCCATTTCATGGGCCACGATTGGCCAGTGGCAGCACTGCATGTGCCTTGACCTGCCTCCTTGGCTGGCCCGGCTCCTGCGGCGCCTGTCGATGGAGTTCGTCGCAGAAACCGTCCGCGCCCGCGAGCCTGATTGCCCGCCGCCATGGACCGCCACGTCCGTCCTCAACCGTGATGAAGTCTCCCGGAAAGTGACCAATGCCTTCCGGGCACTGATGATGTCGAAGGAGCCCAGCACGTGAAAGCAGGCACCCTCGAAATTGAAATGATCACCAACGTCGCCCGGCTCCAAAAGGAGATGGCCGACATGAAGCGCACAGTGGCAGGCGCGATGGGCGATATGGCCGACAGCGCCTCGCGTGCAGACAGGGCGCTCAATGCGGTCGGTGGCGGCGGTGTCACGCGCATGGGCGGCTCGGCCAAGCTCGCCGGGCATCACGTCCAGAACCTCGTTTATCAGATCAACGACATGGTGGTCGGGCTGTTCTCCGGGCAGAAACCCATGACCGTGTTCATGCAGCAGGGCAGCCAGATCGGACAAATCGCGATGCAGGCCGGTGTCGGCATCGGCGGCATGGCCCGGGCGCTGCTGGGGCTCGCAGCCAGTGCGGCAGCGGCGGCATTGACCAACCCCTATCTTCTGGCAGCCGCTGCGGCCGCTGCACTCGCGTTCGGCGCGTTCAAGCTGTTCCAGTCGAGCGTCAAACAGACGGGCGAGCTCAACCGCTATGCGCAAAGCCTCGGTCTCACCAAGAAGGAAATGGAAAAGCTGGGCCCAGTCGGGATCACCGTCGGCGACACCATGAAGGGGCTGTGGAAGACCGTCTCGGATGGGCTGAACCTGGGCACCGTATTCTCGACCCTCAAAGATTGGGCAGTCACGGCCTTCGAAGCGGTGCTGACTGCTGGCAAATATGCGGTCGCCATTCTCTATGCAGGCTGGGTTGGCGGGTTCAATGCGATCCGCGTGACTTGGGCTGCACTACCCGGCGTTATCGGCGAAGCCGCCGTGGGCGCCGCTAATCTGGCAATCAGCGGGATCGAGTATCTGGCCAACAAGGCAATCGCTGCCCTCAACTGGCTCGCCGAATGGGTAAACCCGGTGCTCGACCGAGTGGGCCTTGCCACCATCACCCGGATCGAGAGCGTGGCTCTACCGCGGATGGAAAACAGCTTTGCCGGTTCGACCGCGCGTATGGGCGCCCAGGTCCGCGACGAGTTTGCATCTGCCTTTGGTGATGCGATGAGCATGATGGACGCCTTTTCAGCGCGCTGGCGGGAAAACAGCATCGCTGCTGCCAAGGCCCGGCTTGCCGCCAAGGCGGAAGAGATCCGCGGCGACAGCACTGACCGTGCCAGCAGCGCCAAAGGCCCCAAGGAAACTGAAGCCGAACGCGCGCTCCAGGCCGCCCGGGACTTTGCCGCCAACCTCGCGCTCGAGACCGCCAAGATCGGCAAGACCCCGATCGAGATCAAGCGGATGGAAGTCGCCATGGCAGCGCTCAAGGCGCCGACAGACGAAGCGCGCATTGCCATTCTGGAAGCCGGTGAAGCCTGGGAACAGGCGACGCGCGCTTTCGCGACCTCTGAGTTCCTGCGCCAGACGGTCGGCCCGCTTGAACAGCAGATCGCTCTGCTCGGCCAATCGGCTCGCGCTCAGGCACTCGCCAATCTTGAGGCCGAGCGCGAACAGATCGTGCTCGAGCGCGGGGCCGAAGCCTGGGAGCGGTATCGGGCCGCACGCATTCGGCTGATGGAAGCAGACTTTGCACAAAGCGGTCAGGAACAGTTCCTCCAAAGCCTGGAGGACATGGTCTCAGCGACGGAAGCCGCAGCCCAGAACATGGCTGATGCCTTTGGCTCCGTTGGCGGGGCAATTGGCGCGATTACGGTCGAGATTACCCGTTTTGCCTCGGCGCAGGTGGCTGCAGCCCAGCGCGTGGCCGAGGCTGAACGCGAGTATGGACGCACCTCGTTTCAGTATGCGGATGCGCGAGCCGCGCAGGCATCGGCTGAGATCAATCACTATGGCAATCTCGCCTCGGCCGCGAAGGGCTTCTTCAAGGAAGGCTCGGACGGCTACAAGGTGCTGCTGGCGGCCGAGAAGGTGTTCCGTGCCTTTGAACTGGCGATCGCGATCAAGAATGCGGCGGTTAAGATCGGCCTCATTGGCGCGCAGACGGCGGCGAAGGTCACGAGCGACACCGCCATGGCGGCCTCCGACACTGCGCGCGCCGGTGTCGAACAGGGCAACTCGATCATTACCACCGGCATCAAGGCGGTGGAGGCCGTGGTCAACGCCATCCGCTCGCTGCCGTTCCCGCTCAACATTGCGGCCGGCGCCATCACGGCCGGCGTCATTGCCTCGCTCGGTGTCGCGATCAGCGGTGCCTTTGGCGGTTCGCCAAAACTGCCGGCTGCCAATGATGGCACCGGCACCGTGTTCGGAGATAGCGCGGCAAGATCCGAGAGCATTGCTAAAGCCATCGATCATCTGCGCGAGGTGGACACACTAACCATGCGCTACTCCGCCGCCATGCTGGCTTCCTTGCGCAACATCGAGGCCAACATCGGCGGGCTCACCAATCTCATTATCCGAACCAATGGTGCTGAAGCTTCCGCTGCTGGCGTGAACACCGGCTACCAATCCACGGGCGTTACCGGCCTCATTGGCAAGGGTCTGGAAGGCGTCGGCGGCGTTCTGAGCAAGATCCCCATCATCGGCGGCATTCTGGGCGGTCTGGTCGGGCTCGTCGGCAAAGCGTTCGGCGCACTGTTCGGCAACAAGACTACGATCACCGGCCAGGGCATCTTCGGTCGCGGCCAGTCGCTGGCAGAGATCCTCTCCGGCGGGTTTGACGCGAGCTATTACAGCGACGTCAAGAAGACCAAGAAGTTCCTCGGGATCAGCATGGGCTCGAGTTACTCGACCCAATATTCTGCCGCTGATGCTGAGCTCGAACGCCAGTTCGCGCTGATCTTTTCCGGCTTCTATGATGCGATCTCGGCCGCAGCCGGGCCGCTGGGCTTGTCGCTGAGCGAGGTCCAATCCCGCTTGCAGGGCTTTGTCGTCAACATCGGCAAGATCGATCTGAAAGGCCTGACCGGCGCTGAAATCCAGGAAAAGCTGACCGCTGTCTTTGGCGCAGCGGCCGACAATCTTGCTAAGTACGCGATCCCAGGGCTCGAGCAATTCCAGAAGGTCGGCGAAGGCTATTTCGAGACGCTGATCCGGGTTGCATCGAGCGTCGAGGCGGTGAGTTCCTCGCTCAACCTGCTCGGCACCTCGGTCGAGGATCTGAGCCTTGCGGCAAAGATGAGCCTGCTCGACCTGTTCGGCTCGGCCAGCGATATGACCTCGGCGACGGGCGAGTATTTTGCCCTCTACTACACCAAGGCCGAGCAGGCCTCGGCCCAGACCGCGCAGATGGCCCGGGTGTTCGAGAGCCTGGGGCTTCAGCTGCCGGAGGGCATCGCAGGCTTTCGGGCTCTGGTCGAAGCGCAGGACCTGACCACCGAGGCTGGCCGCGCGGCCTATGTTACCCTGATCCAGCTAGCGCCCGCCTTTGCCGAGCTCATTGGCGCGGCCCAGGACGCAGCCAGTGCAGCCGCGATTGCCGACGAGCGTCTGTCGCTCGAACGTCAGCTGCTAGAGGTTCAGGGCAATACCGCGGCGCTGCGGGCGCTCGATCTTGCCCAGCTTGATGAAAGCAACCGCGCACTGCAGCAGCAGATATGGGCACTGCAGGACCAGCGAAAGGCAGCCGACGAGGCTGCCGCCGCGGCCGAAAAACTGCGGTCGGCCTGGGAGAGCATTACCGATAGCCTGCTGTCCGAGGTTGCCCGCATCCGTGGGAGCATGGGCAGCGGAACCAAGACCTACGCCCAGGCTCTGTCGGATTTCAACGCTGCCACTCTTGCTGCCCGGGCCGGTGATCAGGAGGCGGCCAAGTCACTGCCTGGGCTCAGCCAAAGCCTGCTGAACGTGGCGGCTGATGCTGCCACCTCGGCACAGGAACTTGCGCGCATTCAGGGCCAGACCGCTGCCAGCCTCGAGCAGACCGTCGCGATCATCAACGGGGTGGCCGGGTTGCCAACGGACACGGCAATGGCAGCCGCATCGAGCACACCGACCTGGTGGGAACAGTTCGCTTCCAATCAATCGGCGACAGCGTCGTTGCCAGCAAACGACAGCGCCACGGTGCTGGTTGACGGGCTCGCCGCGCTCCGTCAGGAGCTTGCTGACCTGCGCGATGAACAGCGGATTGCTTCGGCTACGATTGCATCAGGCACCAGCAAGACGGCCCGCATCCTCGAACGGGTGACGCCAGACGGCGATGCCGTAGCCGTGAGAACGGCAGCATGAAACTGATCCGGCCGACCACACTGACCGATGCCATGCTGACCAGCAGCACGGCCCCGGAGAACGACCACCCGGTCTGGGCATCCGGGACAGCCTATGCGGTAGGCGCCAAGGTGATCGTGACGGCAACCCACCGGCGCTATGAAGCACTGGTAGCATCGACCAGCGTGAACCCCACGAGCGATCCGACCAAGTGGCTCGATCTGGGGCCGACCAACCGCTGGGCCATGTTCGATGACCGTGTGGGCACTGCCACGACCCGGGCCGGAAGCCTACAGGTTGTCCTGACGCCGGGTGCAACCGACGGGGTTGCACTCATCGATACCGATGCGGAGAGCGCGACCGTGTCGCTCACGGTTTCGGGCACGCAGCTCTATTCGAAAACCCAGAGTTTCAATGTCGGCGGCACAGCCATCGACAACTGGTTTTCCTGGTTCTTCGAGCCTGTTGGACGCAAGTCGAGCCTGCTGTTCCTCGATATCCCGGTCTACGAAGCCGGCGTCATCACCGTCACTATGACGCGCGACAACCCGGCTGACCTCGTTTCCTGCGGCGCGCTCTTGTTCGGCCGGCAGTTCACGATCGGCGAGACCGAGCACGGCGCCGACATCGGCATCATCGACTATTCGAGGAAAGAGACCGACCAGTTCGGTGTCACGTCAGTAGTCGAGCGCGCCTTCGCCAAGCGGATGACCGCGCGGGTGGTCATGCCGACCAGCGCCATCGACGATGTGGCCCGCAATCTTGCAGCGCTCCGCGCCTCGCCGGTCCTTTGGATTGGTTCTGAAAGCTTCGAGAGCCTTACCGTCTACGGCTTCTACAAAGAGTTCTCGATCGACCTTGCCTACCCGACCGTCAGCTACTGCAGCCTGACCATCGAAGGGCTCACTTGATCCACCCCGAGGGGTAATTTCATGCCTATCACAGCACTGCCCACGCCGCCGTCCCGGACGGATGCGGCGAACTTCTCTGCGCGCGCGGATGCTTTCCTCGGCGCGCTGCCAACCTTCGGCACTGAGGCCAATGCCCTGGCGGTCGAGGTCAATGGCTACGCAACCAATGCTGCTGCCAGTGCGGCGACAGCCGTCAATGCGCCCGGCACCAGCGCCACCAGCACGACCTCGCTTGCCATCGGCACCGGCTCCAAATCGCTGACAGTCCAGACCGGAAAAGCCTTCGTCGTGGGCCAATGGGTAACCATCACCAGCACGGCCACGCCTGCCAACTGGATGCATGGGCAGATTACGGCCTACACCAGCGGCACCGGTGCGCTCGTCGTCAATGTCGCCATGGTGGGTGGCAGCGGCACGATTGCCTCCTGGACTGTAGCGCTCTCCGCGCCGTCGGTTTCCGGCAATGCCGTGCTCACCACCAGCACCTATGCTGATCCCGCCTGGCTGACCTCGCTGGCCGGCTCCAAGATTACGGGCACGGTGGCCATTGCCAATGGCGGGACCGGTGCAGCCGATGCCGCTACCGCCCGCAGCAATCTCGGCCTTGCCATCGGCAGCGATGTACAAGGCTACAGCGCCAATCTCGCTTCCTGGTCAGGCAGGTCAGTTCCCTCAGGTGCAGTCGTAGGCACGACAGATAGCCAGACGCTTTCCAACAAGACGATCTCGGGTGCAGCCACCGGCTCCACCGTGAATGATGCCGGCGGCTCGGCATGGTCGATCGGTTTTCGCGAAGTACCCCAGAATGCACAGAGCGCGTCCTACCAGCTGGTCGCGGCCGACAACGGCAAGCACATCTACTCGCTGAATTCTGCTGCGCAGACCATTACTGTGCCCCCCAACGGCACGGTCGGCTTCCCGCTCGGAACGACCATCACCATCATCAATAATGGCGGTTCAGCCATCACCATCGCCCAAGGCTCCGGCGTTACGCTTTGCCAGGCCGGCACCACCAGCACTGGCAACCGGACGCTCGCCGTGCGTGGGCTCGCAACGCTGATCAAGGTCGAGACCAACGTCTGGTTTGTCTCCGGTACTGGGATCAGCTGATGTCGGGCGTACTTGGAGTACTGCTCGGATCGGGCAGCGACGAGCGGCAGATCGATCTGCCCGTCAGCTATTACTCGTGGGGCGACAAATACAGCGCTGGCGAGCAGTTTGGCGCTGATGCCGGCTATTTCACATCGCTTGTGGGTGGCGCCTTCACGCCGGCAAACTGGCAGGGTCGCAACATCCGCGCGATTGCCCATGAGTATGATTTCTACGCTGCGACGTCGCGCACGCTGATCGGTCTCGACGGATACGGTGTGACGCCCGAACCCAGCCGTTTGCGCATCAACGGTACGGTCTATCCATTAAGCACGGGCTCGGTTTCCTGGGTGACTTACGTCACCGGGATCACCTTCAGTCCATCGCCAACCAACACCATCAACTGGACTTCGCATGGGCTTGCCGTTGGCGATCCGGTCCAGTTCTATTGCAGCGGCGGCATGCCCAGCGGGCTGACGGCGTTCATCATCTACTATGTCCAGTCGGTGGTCAGTGCGAGCGCATTCAAGATCGCGGCCACTCCGGGCGGCGCGGCGCTCAGCTTCACCGGCTCCGGCTCTGGCACACGCTACGGCTACAAGGATCCGATCACGGCTTATCAGGCCAACGGCACGCTAAGCGGCAATGTTTTTGCGAGCATGCTGCCGCGCGCCGCTACCATCACGATCGCTACTCCGGCGACCGTCACTTCTGCAGGCCACGGCCTGACAAACGGAAAGCGTGTCCAGTTCACGACCTCCGGGGTGCTTCCAAGCGGGATCTTCGCCAACACAACCTACTTCGTCGTCAACGCCGCGACCGACACGTTCAACCTTTCCGCCACTCTGGGTGGCGCCGCAATCAGCACGTCGGGCGGCCAGTCCGGCAGCCATGCTGTGCGCGAGGTCGTCTCGGTCACGGTCAGCTAGAGGAAAACACAACATGCAGGCAGATCGCCGGCCGACGGTCACCGACGAGGTGATTGCGATCAACGACGACCTCGAGATCAACTACGGGGTGTTCAAGAACGACTTCACCTTTCGTCGGCCAGCAAACTCGTGGAGGCTCTGGCCGATGCTGGGCTTCGTGCCGCCCCGGCTCAATGCCACCATCGCTGAGATGTACCAGGCAGGCGTTGCCTGGACCCTTTGCGAGCATGTCTCGATCTGCATCAACGGATCGGCCGACTACGTGTTCGAAGGCCCTGACGGTCCGATTATCCAGACCTGGACTCCGGGCTGCCACAACGTCGAGAATGGCGGTGGCTATCTCCCGGCAGGTGAATTCACCCGGCATTTCCACGACGACTTCACGCTGTGCTGCGTGGTGCAGAAGTTAAAGCGGACGCCGGGTGTTCAGTACCGGTTCGAGGTTCTCACCGAGCCTCGCGTGCTCACGCAAGCCGCGCTGTTCATCCACTACGCCACCGGCCCACGCCAGCGCCAGACCGACTTCAATCCAACGCCGGGCTACGCTGTCGATCTTGCGCCCGGTGACATCGCCATCATCTGCTCGATCCGCTGAGACCTGCCATGCCCGAACAAGACCCCGCCGTGGAAATGGCGCTCATCCGTGCTGACCTCGAAGCCATGCAGACCGAACTCAAGGCCGTGCGCAAGGAACTCAAAGACCTGCTCGACGCCTGGAACACGGCAACGGGTGTGGTCCGCTTCGTCAAATGGCTCTCTACCCTGGTTGCCGCGATCGCGGTGATCACCGCTGCCTTCAAGGGCTTTTCCGGCCGCTAACCTCCCACAGGAGAAACTTCCATGAACCCTCTGCCGCCGGCCTATGGCTGGCTCGATGAACTGCGCCCATTGCCCCGGATGCTGGAAGAAGCGCGCAAGCTTTACGGCATCTTTGAAGTAGCCGGGCCAGCCAGCAATCCGCTGATCCTCGAATGGGCCAAGGAGGTCGGGCTTGCCCGGACCTATCTTGAGGATGGCATTCCCTGGTGCGGCCTGTTCATGGCGGTGGTCGCCAAACGGGGCGGCAAGCCAATCGTCGAAGGTCCGCTCTGGGCGCGCAACTGGGCAAAGTTCGGCAAGGCCGCTGACAAAGCCCAGCTTGGCGATGTGCTGGTGTTTCGCCGCGGCCAGGGATCTGGCCATGTCGGGCTCTATGTCGGCGAGGATTACGGCGCCTACCATGTGCTTGGCGGCAACCAGTCTGATGGCGTGACCATCACCCGGATTGCCAAAGACCGCTGCATTGCTGTGCGCCGGCCGGCCTATCGCAAGGCGCCAGCGACCGCGAAGCCGGTCCAACTGGCTGCAACCGGGACTCTGTCCACCAACGAGGCCTGATCAGGCCACGACCAATCCGCTGCCCCTTTGCGCAGCCGGACAACCGCCCGCCTTCTGGCGGGTTTTCTTTTGGAGAACTGACATGGAAGACTTGAAGCCCTGGTGGACATCGAAAGCCATCTGGACGGGGATCATCGGCAGCATCTGGGGTATTGCTGGCGCGATCGGCATTTTGCCGGAAGGTCTCAGCCAGACGGACGTGCTGACCGTCGTCCTGGCGCTGACCGGCATTGGCGGGGTCCTGTTCCGCAAGACGGCAACCACCCGGATTGGCTGAACCCGAGACCTTCACCCAGCAGGCGGAGGCTTTGGCCTCCGCCACCCTCCTTTCCCACAGGTGAAGGCATGACCAGGCTGACCATCCGCCGCGGCGGCACCAAGCGCGTGCGCGCCACCTTCTTTGCCGACCAAGGCGCCGGAATTGCTCGCGATCTCTCCGGTCTCGCGCTCATGGTCATTGACCAGAGCCCGAACATTGCACCGCCCGCGCTTGCTATTCTGCCGCCGGCAACGGGCGGCCAGATCGAGGTGCTGTGGACCGATGAGCAGACTGCGCCGCTGAAGTCGGGCGCTGGGCGGGTCTGGCTGACGCTTGGTTTCGAGAACGACAGCGGGGAGCGTGAGGTCCTGCCGACACTCACGTTTGATGTCGAATGACGGCCACGCTGCAGATCATCGAGGCGGTTCAGACCATCCTCGTCGAGAGCGACGGCGTCAGCATAACCCTCGAGGTCTCAAACGCCGGGATCTCAGGTCCACGCGGGTTTACCGGACCTCAGGGCCCACCAGGTCCGCCCGGGCCGCTCAGCGCATTGACGGACTTGTCCGACGTGGCCTTGGCCGCACCCGAGGGCGGCGACGTCCTCACCTACTCATCCCCCACCAACACATGGATCAACGAGAAAGCGGCCAGACTGGTCGACGGAGGTAATTTCTGATGGCCAATACCCTGCGTATCAAGCGCCGGGCCGCAGGCGGTGCGGCCGGGGCTCCGGCATCGCTCGCCAATGCCGAGCTCGCATTCAACGAGCAGGACAACACACTCTACTACGGCACCGGCACCGGGGGTGCTGGCGGAACAGCGACCTCGGTCATCGCCATCGGCGGCCCGGGCGCCTTCTTCGGGCTCTCGGGCGACCAGACCGTCGCTGGGATCAAGACCTTCTCGAGCACGATTGTAGGTTCGATCTCGGGCAATGCTGGCACTGCAACCGCGCTGGCAACGGCGCGCGCGCTCGGCCTGTCCGGCGATGTGACCGGCACAGCCTCGTTCAATGGCACCGCCAATGCGACCATTACCGCAACCTTGGCGAACAGCGGCGTCACCGCTGGCTCCTATGGTTCTGCCACGCAAGTCGGTCAGGTCACGGTCGATGCGAAAGGCCGGGTAACAGCCGCCAGCAATGTCGCGATTACATTCCCGGTGACTTCGGTGGCTGGTCGTACCGGTGCCATCACTCTCTCCACCAGCGACGTCGCCGAAGGCACCAACCTCTACTTCACCGATGCCCGGGTGCGCGCCAACCGGCTCGACCAGTTGGCTGCACCTACGGCTGCAGTGGATTTCAACAGCCAGCGCATCACAGGCCTTTCTGACCCGACAGCTGCCCAAGACGCAGCCACCAAGAACTACGTCGATCTGACCGTTCAGGGGCTCGATCCCAAGGCTTCAGTGAAAGCCGCATCGACTGCCAATATTGCCTCGCTGTCAGGCACAATGACGATCGACGGCGTGGCGCTAGTGGCAGGCGACCGCGTGCTGGTGAAGGACCAGACTACGCTATCCCAGAACGGCGTCTATGTCGTTGCCTCGGGCGCATGGGCGCGCGCGATCGATCTCTCGACCTGGGACGAGCATGTCTCGGCTTACCTGTTTGTCGAGCAGGGTACCGTGAATGCCGACGTGGGCTACCTTTGCACGGTTGATGCGGGCGGCACACTGGGCACAACCGCCATCACCTTCGTCCAGTTCAATGGCGCGGGTCAGATCGTTGCCGGCAATGGCCTCACCAAGACCGGCAACACGATCGACGTGGGGGCCGGCACAGGGATTGCTGTGGCCGCTGACGCTGTCGCACTGACCGGTCAGGCGCTGGCACTCCACAACCTTGGCACCAACGGGATTATCGCCCGCACGGCCGCTGGGACTGTGGCAGCGCGCACGCTTACGGCCGGTTCGACCAAGATCGCAGTCACCAATGGCGATGGTGTGGCGGGCAACCCAACTGTCGATGTCAACGAAGCCAACCTGACGCTGGGCAATATCGGCGGTACGCTCGGCGTGGCCAAAGGTGGCTCGGGGGCCACCACGCTGACCGGCTACCTCAAGGGCAACGGCACGGCGGCGTTCACGGCATCCGCGACCATTCCCAATACTGACATTTCTGGCCTTGGCACCATGTCGACGCAGGCAGCGAGCAACGTCGCCATCACCGGTGGCTCGATTGATGGCGTGACGCTGGATGGTGGAACCTTCTGATGCCGAGCACCATCCTGCTCAAACGATCGTCGACCGCCTCCAGCGTGCCTGCGGCGGCATTGCTGCAGTCGGGCGAACTCGCCGTCAATCTGGCTGACCAGAAGCTCTATTCGAAGACTGCGGGCGGCACCGTCGTTCAGGTGGGCTTTGGCAATCTGACCTCTGCGATGGTGACGACCGCGCTCGGCTTCACGCCCTACAATTCGACTAACCCGAGCGGCTACGTCACGGCCAGTGGGTCGATCACCGGTTCCTCAGGATCCTGCACCGGCAATGCCGCGACAGCGACCAGGTGGGCGACTGGGCGCACCATTGCCCTGACCGGCGATGTGACCGGCACAAGCACGGCATTCGATGGATCCGCTGCCCTGTCGTTTGCGGCAACGCTGGCCAACAGCGGCGTAACGGCAGGCACCTATTCCAAGGTCACAGTTGATGCGAAAGGCCGGGTGACAACGGGCGCAACGCTCGTTTCTGCGGACGTAACCGGCGCGTTGGGCTTTACGCCTGCCAACAAGGCGGGTGACAGCTTTACCGGCAGCATTTCCGTGTCTGGCTCGATTACCGCGACCGGCGATATCACGGCCTATTCCGACGCCCGCCTGAAGACTGACATCGAGACGATCACTGGCGCGCTGGACAGGGTCCGGAAACTGCGTGGGGTTACCTTTAGTCGGCGCGACACAGGCAATCGCGGCGTTGGTCTTATCGCCCAGGAGCTGGCAGCCATTGTGCCCGAGGCGGTCATGACCCATGAGGATGGCCTGCTGTCTGTCGCCTATGGCAATCTAGTCGGCGTGCTGATCGAGGCCGTGAAGGACCTGGCCGACAAGGTCGAGCGCCTCGAGGCCCAACCATGACGCTGCAGAGTTCGGGGCCGATCTCGCTTGGCAACGTCGCATTGGAACTGGGACGGGCATCGACCACCACGACTTCGCTCGGCGAGGCGGCAGTCCGCACACTGGCTGGTGTCGCATCAGGGCCGATCTCGCTTTCCAACCTCTACGGTAAGTCGAACGAGAGCTTTTGGTATGCGACCTTTGGCTCGACCGTTGTCAATTTCCTTATCCTGGGCACTGACAGCAGCGGCAACATCTACGCCAGCGCCACGAGCGCGGTCTTCAAATGGAACCGTGACGGCGCGCTCATCTGGGCACAAAATGTCTCCGGGCCTTTCATCAACGGCGGTTGGATCGATGCCAGTGGCAATGTCTACCTTGCCGGGGCCTACTACTCGAGCAACTACTATGGCTGGCTGGCCAAGCTCGATACCTCAGGAACCCTGCAATGGCAGCGCAGCCTCAACGGCTCGGGCCAAGAGATCTGGTACAATGCGGCGGTCGATGCGTCCGGCAGCGTCTATGTGGCCGGCTATTCAACATCGAGCGGTGGCTCCGGAAATGCCGACGCGCTGATTGCCAAATACAACAGCGCCGGCACCCTGCTGTGGCAGCGCTCGATTGGCGGATCCGGCAACGAATATGCCAGCCAGATGGCGCTGAGCCCGGACGGCAGCCTGCTGGTCCTTTCGGGCAACACCTCGACGTCAACAGCGGGCAACATCGATGCCTTGATCACCGTCATCAGCACCGCCACCCCCTCTGTGAGCTGGCAGCGCTCGATCGGGAGTACTGGCTATGATTACGGCTATGGCGTTGCGATAGACAGCAGCAACAACATCTACTGGCTCGCAGGCATCAACGGCACGCTGAGCCTGCTCAAGATCAGTTCTGGCGCCGTGATCCAGTGGCAGCTGTCCCTGCCTTCCAGCTACGGCAGTGGTTCGGTGAACCTCGGGCCCGACGGCAGCCTCCGGGTTTTTGCGCCAGTCTATGCCGGGGCGGACATCTATCAGTTTTCAACCGACGGCACCTTGCTGCTGTCCCGCTCTATCAGCCTCGACACGAGCAATGGCGCGAACTCTTTTAGCATCACGGGTCTGGCGGTTAGCTCAACGGCAATGGTGTTTTCCATCTACACCATGATGGATTTCTCGCCCTACGGGTACATGGATCTGTGCGGCGCCATCTTCAAAGTGCCAATCGACGGATCAAAGACCGGCACCTGGTCAGTGGCCGGTGCCTCGACCCAAGGCGTAACCTACAGCGCCTCATCCCCCAGTATCGGCAACACCTTCTGGTCTCTGACCTTCCGCAGCTTCTCGTTGCTGAGCCGCGCTCTGACCGCGGGCACCCCAGCCTACAGCTTTGCGATCGGGTCCTACACCAACACCACGACCGGGATTTGACCCATGATCATTTCGCATGACCGCCAAACGCTGTTCATTGGCGTGCCGAAGAACGGATCGCAGACTGCGCGGGCTGTGCTGGGACAGGTCGGGGTTGATTTGGTTGGCGAGTTGGGGCGGCATCCGATCGCGCGGGAGGCGATCCGGCTGGCCGAGGCTCGGTTCCCAGACGAGGCGATTGCGCCAACGGCGATCTATGCTTTCTGGCGGGATCCGGTCGAGCGATTCTGCTCAGCGGTCGAGTTCCACAAACGCTGCCTGCCGAACTCGTTCATTCAGCTATTCCCCGATCGGTTCGTTGGCATCGAGCGGCATCCGCGATGGCTTGAACCCGATCCTAACGCTATTAATCTGGATATGCGCGCGGTCATCGATAGCGTCCCGCCACTAGACATCCTTGCCGCATTGCCGCCACCACCAGTTCCCGGTGTTTCCCTCCAGCCGCGGGGTAGCAATCTGAGTTTTTATCGGCCGCAGTCGGAATGGTTGGGTGGAACTGCCGTTACCATTCTGCCCTTTGCGGATTACGAGGCCGGGCTGCGAGAGATTGTCGATTGGTTTGGCGGGGATGGTGTCTCGGTAGAGATACCCCAGATCAATGCCGCGGCAGGCCCGTTGTCCGAGCTGAGCATGTACGAAGCAGAAGCGGTTCGGGCCTACTATGCGGGAGATTTGCCGCTATAGTGGGCAGATGAACCGGGGCGACGAAAAGCGCATTGCTGTCAGGATGGCGAAAACGCTGGCGATGATGTGCGTCCGCAACACCGGCCTCGAAACCCTGCATGCTGGCGTCGTCCCGATCACCCATACAGGTGATTATTCGGACGTCCGCGTAATTGATGCTGATGGGCGCGAGATAGCGTGGAATGACGTCTCCCATCTCGACAACGATCAGATGCGCGCGTTGATGAAGGAGATCGTCAACCGGCTCTACACGTTCAACATCTCGATCGATGATCAGGAATTCCGGGACCGGGTCGATCGTTGGGCCAGGATCGCCGATCGCTGGGACGAGCCGGACCCTGATCTGGAGTTCTTTCGGAAGTTGGCGGAGGAAGACTGACGGCAGAAGTCGCATGAATGCTTGCAATTTATGCGAGCACCTAGGTCGGGGAACAAAAAGAGGTCGCCAAAAATGAATCGGGACAAAGGTTGCTGCCACCGGTTACGCTAAACACTCGAATCAATGGGACGACGCAAAAGGGGAAAATCGTGCGCTTTGGGGGATACTGGGTTTCTGCAGTGCAGGGCAAAATTGAAGTGACGGCAGGCGAGTTCGATGACACCGAGCTGTCCGATCGCTCGGACTGGCAAGAAGCCTGGCAAAATGAGGATCCTGACTATCCTCATGGTTTCCTCGATCCTCTCACGATGTTGCACGACATCAGCAAAAAGATCGCCGGCGAACTCGACGCGGAAGAGCTGGAAGTGGCCGCTGCTAAATTCCGAGAGGGAACTCCCTGTCCGGTAACTGACCTGCAGGATCTTGCCATGTTGATCCAGTTACTCATTCCCAAGGCTTTGCCCAAGCCTCCCAAGCGCAAAAATCCAGACCCATCCCTCACAGATGATGGGGCCGATATCGCATTCTGATGGAATTACCTCATGCCAAATCGATTTGAATGGTTATATCTATGAAGGCTGAAGAATTCAATGAAATGTCGATTGGCGATGCCAAGGCCAAGTTCGAAAAAGTCGGATTGAATATTCTAAGTAAAAACGCTGGAGAATTCTATTACGACTTTTTCAATTGGGGTCATTGGCGTCCGGGATTCAAGGAGAAGCTTTCCATTCTCGCGGGGCACGGATTGGATCTGAACCAGCCGATTTGCAAACGTTGGAATGAAAAAAATGCTCCTGTTTTTCAGGTGTTGTCAAACCCAGATGGCAGCACAGCATCAGCGATTAAGGCACTTGCTGAATTTGGCGCTGACATAAATCTACCGGACAAAGATGGGCGAACGCCTATCATGGTTGCGTGCACTGGTCGGTATCAGGGTGACCTTAGCAAGCCGTCAGTGGTGAAGGCGCTTATCAAAGCTGGGGCGGACCTAAGCCTGCAGGACCCCAAGGGCAACCTTGTTACAGACTTGGCGGACCACAAGTCGCTGCCTGCGCTTGTCGCCGCCGGAGCACCGTTTAATGCCAGAAAGAGCCATGCCTTATGGACCGCAGTTTGGGGGAGGGATATCAAGCTGGCGCGCGATTTGCTTCAGAGAGGTTTGAAAAAGAAACTTAATAGTTGGGAGTTGCAAGTCCGCCTCCCCTTTCTTGAAACCATTGCGCAGACTTACCCAGACCTTTTCCAAAAAGGGTTTTCGCTTGAAGACTCTGAAGCGCAACCGGCAGATAAAAAGGCTGCCAGGGCTTTCAAAGCTCTGCTGGATGCGTGCAGCAGTGAGCCGAAAACTAATTCCATTGACGAAGCTGATCAAGGCGCGTTGCCCCCACCCCTCCTTCCAGGGGCATGGCCTCGCAAGGCCGAACCACCAACACCGCACATCAAATTCGACATATCGTCAAACTACGGACGTCCCCCCTCGTTCGATCCTCCGGAAGTGTTTGATGAGCGGATGAGATCTCTCCACGATGATATTCTCACAGATATATCAAGTTGGGAGCCAGCTGAACAGCAAAGCCACAGGAAAGAAAAAGAGAAAGAAATTTTAAAGTTATGCAAAAGACATAAAACTCGCAAGTCCGGACTATCCAGCTGGGATATTTATGAAAATAGATTCGATGTAGATGACTTTCTTATTTGTTCAAATAGCGTAATATTGCAATTATGGAACGATTGCTTTGATATATTATCAGATCTGGTTTGTTCTTACAGCCGAAAACTATCTGATAAAAGTAAGTACGAATTGGCACTTTATCGTCTGAGAGGAGAAGCTTTCGAGGGCATCAGAAAAGATCATGGTGTCGCAATCCAGTGCCTATCATATTTCGATGCTATCGAGGTTGCACCAGTTATGGCGCGGGCCCTTGGGAGCTTGCCAGCGCAAACATGGCTAAAACGCTTCCCCGACACCGCAATAACGGGTTTGTTGGCTTGCGCATTTGGTGAGTTTGAGAGCGACCGAAGTGATGCCCAGCAAGCATTACGCTGGCTCTCAACTCAAGGCTTCAGGGGGAAAATTGAAGAGACTGCAAAACGCTATGGAACGGAAGCCCTTGCTGTTGCCTTGGCTTTTCTTGACCGCAGCGATGAGGCCGACTTTCTCCCCAAGAAGCTCACGAAGCTTCCCTCCTATTTTGTTGCGTCTGCACATCCGGCCCCCATTCTGAAAGAGAGCGGCAAAGCGCTGCCAGTACATGCAGTCGAGACGATTGGCCGCATGATGCTTGCATCGACTTGCCAGTTGCAGGCGCCAGCGCTGATTAAGGTGATGGAGGTTTGCGATCGAGAGTCACTCGCTGATTTCGCCCTAAGCGCATACTCTAGCTGGGTCAAAAATGGTGCGAAGAAGGACGGGATCGGTTTCCTCCATGCGTTAGCTTATATGGGCGATGCGCGAGCTGCTGCGCTGCTGGTAAAAGATTACCGGAATGCCCCCTTCTATCCTGCAACAGCTGCGGCCATTGATGTCTTGGGCGCATTGGGCACTAATACTGCTATATCCGGCCTCCAGACAATCATGCGCTTCAGTAAATATGACAAAGCACAAGCCTACGCCCAGGAGGTTCTTGAAAATATTGCGGAAGCACGCGGTCTGGCACCGGAGATGCTGGAAGACCTTGCGGTTCCCGATCTTGGCCTAGAACACAACAGCCAGATGACCCTCGACTTTGGTCCTCGCCGTTTTTCGGTAACTCTTGATTCCAATCTGGATGCTGTTCTCACTGACGAGAGTGGCGATATCCTCAAGGCATTGCCCAAGGCCACCAAGAGCGACAACGCTCAGTTGGCCAAAGCAGCGACAGCCCAGTGGAAAGAATTCAAGTCTGCGCTCAAGGGGCAAGCATCGGACCAGAAAAAAAGGTTCGAGAAAGGCATGCTCAGTCGCCGCGAATGGCTTGGGGCCACCTTCAAAGAGGTTATTGCAGTCCATCCGCTGCTCTCGAAGATGGTTCGTAGCCTTGTGTGGGCAACCCTCAGAGATCAGTCTCTTGAGACGACGTTCCGGATCGATGCCGAAGGGCGATACGTGGCTGCTGATGGGAGGGAACTGTCTCTCGACAATGAGGCAAGAGTCACTCTGCCGCACCCGTGTCTGTTCGGCGACAATGTTGAGGCCTGGCTTCAGATCTTTGCGGATAACAAACTCACCCAGCCGTTCCCTCAACTGGCAAGGAAGTGGTTCCTCCAAGGCCCTGAAACCGAGCACCTTATCAGCAAGAAAGATGGCACCAAGGTGCCGCTTGGCGCGCTGCGGGGGCTCAAGGCCAAAGGCTGGGAGTTCGAGGAAGGTGGCGCTGGTATGGTATGGAGCGTCTACAAATTCGATGCGGGCGCTCGCGCCTCTATCGATGTTGATCCGGGCTGGTCGCTGTCCGGGTTCGATTACGAAGACTTCGGCGGCGATCAGACTGTGAAGCTGGATGTCAGTGGAAGCGACCCTATCGCCTACAGCGAACTGGTACGCGAATTCCTCTCGCTGCCGGTTGCGACGGGTGAGGAGCCCTGATGAGTGATCTGGTGGCTGGGGATCCGGATCTGATTAACCTGTCGGCGGCCGAGTTGGACAGGCTGGTTGGTACTTCTGACAAGTTGGACATAAAGATAGCGCAACACGAGCGGGTGGCCGGTTCAACACTGGAGAAACTTGCCAAGTCCCCCTCGCCATCGGTTTTGCGCCATGTGGCTCTAAACCCCGCCTGTCCGAAAGAGACCCTGCTGAGGCTGGCGCCTAAATTTCCGAACGAGTTTTTCGCCAATACGGCCATTCTTCTCCAATTGCTGGTCGACCCGGATCTTTTTTTGCGCCTGCCGGTGACGGCTATCAAGGCGATACTGAAATCACCGGAATGTCCACAATCGATCATCGACTGGGCAATGCGCTCTGGTAATAGTTCACACGCCCTTGCCCTGGCAGGTCGGGGGGACGTACCCGCGCCCTTGTTACGGCAGATTGCAAACGGTCCCCACATCAAGGCTGCGGAACTCGCAACATCTCGGTTAATGGGCATGGGAGAGCCACTTAAAGAGAAGCCCGAATGACTGTGAAAGCCACAAAGCAAGCCAAAAGCTCAGTCGGTTTGGTCCATACGCCTGAGGCCTTGGCCAGTTCACTGGCGGCAATAATCTCCAATGACGTCAAGCTGAGCCTGATGATCTGGGGGCCACCGGGGGTGGGAAAGTCGAGCATCGTTGCGCAATGTGCCAGCGAGAACGCGCTGGATCTGATTGATCTCAGGCTCAGCCAACTCGCTCCGACCGATCTGCGCGGCCTTCCAGTGCCGGTCGACAACGTATGCACTTGGTACCCGCCAGAATTTTTGCCGCGCGATGGTCGGGGCATTCTGTTTCTTGATGAAATAAACATGGCGCCCCCAGCCATGCAAGGCATCGCACAACAGCTAATCCTCGATCGGAAAGTCGGCAACTACGAGGTCCCTGATGGCTGGTTCGTCTGGGCGGCCGGGAACCGGAAAGAAGACAAGGCCTCGGTGTTCGATATGCCGGCGCCGCTCTCTAATCGTTTTGTCCACCTGGAGGTGCAGCCTGACTTCGAAAGCTTCAAGTTTCATGCCCTGAAGACACGCGTCGACGAGAGGATTCTGGCGTTTCTGGCCTACAGGACCAACCTGTTGCATCAGCTCGACCAGCGCAATCCAGCTTGGCCGTCGCCGCGCACCTGGATGATGGCCAGTAGATTACGGGCAATCGGACTGCCGATCTCATCGGCTGTAGGCAATGCCGCAGCAATCGAGTTCGATGCGTTTGAATCCGTTTACCGCAAGCTGCCGGACCTCGATGCCATTGCCGCCGGCAAGAAGGGTATCGCATTTCCGGATGAGCCATCTGTCCGCTATGCAGTCACTATCGGCCTGACCATCAGAGCCGTGGATTCAGGGCGGGCAAACCACATCGTCGAATGGGCCAGTAAGGAGGCACCTTCAGAGTGGTTCCAGGTTCTTGCCTCCGACATTGTCAGGCACAGTCGCGAAGCGGGATTTGGAGACGATCTCGTTCGAACGTTGGTCAGCAACCAGGAAATCAAGGAACGCCTGCTCGCCTTCAGGGATCTGCTGTTTGGATGAACGAGGACCCAGTTCTCCAAAGGGCTATTCTGGGGCTGCGAATGTCCGCCCCCTTCTTCGCAGGGCTGTTGCTATTTGCGGACCTGCAACCTCGCGTGGGTCTCGGAACAGCAGCAACAGATGGCTCAAAAATCTACTATGACCCTGCCTACCTTGCCACTCTGACCGTCAGGCAGACTCAGGGGCTGCTGATGCACGAAGTGCTGCATTGCGCCCTGCAGCATGTTCCGAGGCGCAAACATCGCAACCATGAGCTATGGAATTTTGCCGCGGACATTGTCGTAAATGGAATGATTGCCCCCCTCGAAGCTTATGAGTTGCCGCTTGGGGCAATCCGCCTCCAGTCAATCGAACATTTCAGCGTCGAGGAGGTCTATGCCATCCTTGAGAGAGATGGCATCCTCATCCCGCCAATGCTCGTGATGGACCTGGCAGGAGGGGAAGGCTGCCCAGTCTCCCTCGACGGTTCCGACATCTCCAGAGTGGCAGGCGAAAACGCAGCCTATTGGCAGCATGCGATCAGATCAGCCCAGATCATGGCCGAAACGAGCGAAAGAGGCCGTGGCTCAATTCCTGCCCAGTTTGACCGGGAAATGCGGATTGCTGACACACCGCAGATAGACTGGAAGACGGCCCTCTGGAGATTTCTGGTCCGCACTCCGTGTGACTTTGGCGGTTTCGACCGTAGGTTCATTCACGGCGGGTTGTATATCGATGACATGGCTGGAGAAAGCCTGAAGGTTCACATGGCGATAGACACCAGTGCATCTGTCAGTGATCAGGAGCTTGCGCAATTTCTGGCCGAGGTGCAGTCAATTGTGTGGGCCTATCCGCACATCGACTGCGATCTCTATTACGCTGACGCCGATCTTCACGGTCCCTACAAGCTCAGCCGATCTTCGGATATGCCGCCTCCCAAGGGCGGAGGCGGAACATCCTTCAAGCCGTTTTTTCGTGCAATATCGGACGCAGCGTCCTCGCACGAAGAGGGCCTCTGCATCTACCTCACGGATGGTTACGGCGACTTTCCAGCCAAGGCACCTGATTGTCCTGTCATGTGGGTTCTCGTCCCCGGCGGGGCCAATGACGAGCACTTCCCGTTCGGGGAAGTGCTCCGAATGATTTAGGCCGCAAGGCTGCAACAATTGCTTGGATCTACAAACCCTATGGAAGACGAAATCATTTCCTATCCGTCGATTTTCAAACGGGACACCATGGGCCGAATTCGTGTGTGGCGGATGGAGCGTCAGGGTGCGGCGCACAGAGTGTTATCTGGACTGCGCGACGGGGCACAGGTCGCAACAGGCTGGACAATGTGCGAAGGAAAGCAGGGGCGAACCGACCTCCAGCAGGCTGAATTCGAGATTAAATCGGCCTATGCTTATCACCTGAAGCGGGAATATTTTGAAAACGTCGATGATGTGGATACGCCTCGGTTTTTCAAACCGATGCTTGCCAAGAGTTACGAGGCCTTTGCACCGGGTTTTGCTCAGCCAAAGCTCGACGGGATCCGCTGTGTCGCGCGTCAGGATGGCCTCTTCACCCGCGAAGGGCAGCCAATTTTGGGCGCCCCACACGTGCATGAAGGCCTTCTGCCGCTGTTTTCAAACAACCCTGATCTGATCCTCGACGGGGAACTCTACAACCACGAGTTGAAGGACGATTTCAATTCCATCGTGAGTCTGGTTCGCCGCAAGGAGCCCGACCCTGAGCACCTAAGGCGTTCGAAAGATTTGGTGCAATATCACGTCTACGACCTACCTTCGTCGGAAGCGATGTTCGCTCAAAGGTGGGACCTTCTGCAGGAAACGATCGATCGCGTATCAGCCGATATGATCAAGCTGGTTTCCACCAACCGAGTGGTCGATGAAGACCACTACGACACCCTTCATGGGGAGTGGCTCGAAGCCGGATATGAAGGTTCGATGTGGCGGGCCGATGCTCAATATGAGCAGAAGCGCTCAAAGGGCCTGCTCAAGCGCAAGGAATTCCAGGACGCCGAATATGAATGTGTCTCTATCGAAGAGGGCGTCGGAAACTGGGCCGGAATGGCCAAGAGCGTGATCTGTCGCCTGCCAGACGGTCGAACATTTGGGGCAGGCATCAAGGGGAGCCAGCAAAGGGCTGTTGAACTTCTGTCCGAAGATCACCGCGTCGTGACTGTTCAGTTTTTCCACCTGACCCCTGACGGGATACCGAGGTTCCCTGTCGTCACCAAGTTCTGGGGTGATGAACGAACCATGTAGTGCTGTTGGCTTGCACAGGAACTGAGGCATGAACGACAAAGATCTCTGGCCTATTCATATAATATTCTTCGGGTTTTTGATTGCTTTGGTGATTTTTGCTGTCAAAATGATGTTCGAAGAAATTTTGAATAGCCCACTTTTGCTCGTTTTCATACTGGTGGGGATTCTTTCACTTTGGCTGTTTCGCAAAGGCAATTAGAATTTGTTGCGGGGCACTGATGCCATGAGAAGTAACGGATCAAAGCGCAAAGCTTCGGGCTCGACAGATCCTTTAAAAAAATCAGAGATTTCATCGATAGATGCATTTTTACTGCGTCGATCAGCATATTGAAAAAATGCGTACGGCTTATCGGTTGTCATCGCTACCCATTCCGGCTTGTCATCGGCATGAAGAAATGTCCTGACGTCCAGAATCTTCGTATCAACAACTTCATTCCCGGCTACGACCTCGCGTACCGTTCCCGTCAGAAAGCCCCCCAGAAACCGAAGGGCGAAGGCATTTTCGCGTCCTTTGGGGTCTCCAATCGAGTGAAGTTCAAGGATAGTGTCGATAAACTGGCTGTTCACGATAGCCTTGGCCACCTCAATCGGCGGGCGTAAATCCCGTTCAAAGATTCGACCAAATGCATGGTGCGGGATGTTCATGAACGGAGTGATTTGGGTGACTATTCCGGATTTCTGGATTTTATAGGCGATCCTTGAAATCATCACATTACGTTCAACCTCCTCTCCGTCGGAGACGTAAGCAGTGCCAAGACAAGGGGCAATGAATTGTCGCTTGCCTGTGATCAGGAGGCGGTTCTCCTTCTCCATGCCATGGAGGTAGGTTTTCAATTTAATCTCAGCCGCGGCTTTCTTGAGCTGTTGGTCGGCCCCGGGCCTGACCTTGTACAGTGATACATAGGCTGGTGTGCCATCCATCAAGTCGATGGCCTTCCTGGCGTTGTTCCTTGCCCAAAGCGGGGGTCTCAAGGAGATGCTCACATCAATGCCTATCCGTATCCATTGAGAAATCCATCATTTGCCTGCAGTCGCCTTAATTTTGAGGCGCTGCAAACAGCCTCGCCTGATTCGCAGGGAAGTTTAGATGATGGGGGGAGAGCTTGTCGCGATTCAAAACTTGCGCCCCCCTGAATGTTCCTGTCAATTTTACGCAATTGCCGTGGAATGAAGCAGTTAAGCCGGCATTCTGTTGATGGTGTCGCAGTCTTCGTGTAAAACGAAACAAGAACAAAATGCACTTGCACTCCGGGAATCTCTGTGCCAATCCGTCAAAAAATGACCCAGCTACTCCGGCGATGATTTGGAAGGATTCCCATGCACGACTGGTCCGCGACGTTCGAGGAATTGTTTAAGCGGTCGGGCCTGTCGCTGGATGAGGCAGAAGCGGAGCTGGGTGTGTCCGCCCGCCAGATCCGTCGCTACATTTCGAACGAAGCTGCCCCGACAAAGCTGGCGATGGAACGCATTCGGGAGATTGCCGGAAAGCGCTCGACCAAACGGGCTCAGCCTGCATTCCGGTTCATCGACCTTTTTGCCGGCATTGGCGGCCTTCGTCTCGGGTTTGAAGCGATTGGCGGTGAGTGCGTGTTCACCAGTGAATGGGATCGCTGGTCAAACGAGACCTACCGCAAGAACTTTGCCGAGACCGAGAACCATTTGATGGTCGGTGACATCAGGCCTTATGGTTCCGATCCCTCGAAGATCCCTGAGTTCGATGTGCTGCTGGCAGGCTTTCCTTGCCAGCCGTTTTCTCTCGCTGGCGTATCGAAGAAGAATTCACTTGGCCGTGCGCACGGTTTTGCTGACGAAAAGCAGGGCAACCTGTTCTTTGACATCGAGGCAATCCTGCGCCACCATCGACCGCCAGCTTTCCTGCTCGAAAACGTCAAACACTTGCAGCGTCACGACAAGGGGCGCACTTTCGAGGTGATCCGTCGCACTCTCGAAGACGAGCTGGGCTACGCAATCAGCTACCGGGTGGTCAGCTCGGAGCCATGGGTGCCGCAAAAGCGCGAACGCATCTTCATTGCCGGCTTCCGCCAAGATGTCGGTTTCAGCTTCGAGGATTTCGACAAAATGATCCCGCCCCAGAAATTCTGGCCGAAGTTGGGCGACATCCTACAATCGCACAATGAGGTTGATTCCAAATATACGCTGACGCCCAAGCTTTGGGATTACCTGCAGGCCTACCGCGCCAAGCATGAAAAAGCTGGAAATGGCTTTGGATATAGCCTGTTTGGCGAGAAGGACGTCGCCCGAACGCTGTCGGCCCGCTACCACAAGGATGGTTCCGAGATCTTGATCGGCCAAAAGGGAACCCGACCGCGCCGCCTGACCCCGACGGAGTGCGCGCGCCTGATGGGTTTCGAGTATGGCGACCGGAAGTGGCATATCCCGGTATCTGACACCCAAGGCTACAGGCAGTTTGGCAATGCTGTGGTGGTACCTGTGGTGGAAGCCATCGCCCGCTTTATGGAACCGTCGATCAAGCAAATGCTGGAGATTGATCAGGTGCAGTCCCGGTCCGCAAGAAAGCGCGCAGTTGGCTGACAAAGTCACACAGGAGGTCCGCAGCAGAATGATGGCTGGTATCGGGCCTGCGAATACGAAGCCCGAGATGCTGATTCGTCGTGGACTTCATGCGCTGGGCTATCGTTATCGGCTCCATGTGAAGGAACTGCCGGGTAAGCCGGATCTGGTCTTTCCCGGAAGGAGAGCCGCCATCTTTGTGAACGGATGTTTCTGGCATGGGCATGATTGCGCCCTGTTTCGCTGGCCGGCGACCCGAGAAGATTTCTGGCGGGATAAAATTGCAGGGAACATCAACCGGGACCGGAAGACTGTCGCGCTGCTTCTCGATCAGGGCTGGCGGCTCATGAATATCTGGGAGTGTATGCTCAAGGGACGCACGAAACTGCCCCTTGAAGATGTACTTGCCGGATGCGTAGCTTTCCTTGACGGGAACGAAATTCAGGCAAGCATTGGCAGCGATCAGACTGTGACGGTGGTGGCCTCAGCGTAGAGCAGATCCATGGCCTGTGTTAGCTGACTGGAATTGATGCGCCATTGTGGTCGCACCTTGGCACGATTGTCGGCGTAGATCGTATCGGCGGGATCATAGAACACGATCCCGCGGTCGATTGCCCGAAGGAGGCGCCATACATCTGTGCCGCGGCCCTGAACCCAGGTCGGCGAATATTGGTATTCTGCAAGGCCGCCTTCGCCCTCGCGGCTCCTGAATGTGATGTATAGGGCACTCGCGTGTTTGGCGTTCCAGCAATTGGCGAGCTTCTCGAGCGACCAGGCAGCAGCGACCTCACCGGTTTCTACATGCCAGAGCTGTACGGAGACCTCTGCCGCATCCCCAAACCTGTCTTCTTCTCGGTCATAGCCAGTGAGTCGAAGTTCGAGGCCTGTCTTGGCGTTTACGGTACCGGACTTGTGCAGGCCCGTGAAACGGCGGGAACCATCGCCATTCACTGCGGGATGTCCGAACCGCTCCATGAACTCTCGGAAGTTGTGTGTGCCCTGAAAGCCTAGATCGGGCGTCGGCGTCATTAGGCTGATGCGGCTTCCCGAGAAGCTCTTGATCTCGAAGCCGTGGCGGTCGGGCGCCTTCTTGGCATTCGCTGCCACGCCCAGGAGTGCCTCGAGAGTGTATCCGCCACCCTGAGCTCCGGTGAAGGGCTCGATCCGTCCGCCGCGGTTGATCCGGGAGCTGTGCCAGCCGCCTTGTACTATGGCCGCCAGTTCATGCCGCAGCAGTTCGGCTGGGTCAGCGCCAGCCTCTCCATCGACCAAAAGGACGCGCAGTACGCCTCGGGCTCCAACCAACGGCAGGTCAGGGAACTCAGCGACCAGCGGATCGTCCCGTTCGGTCAGTACAACGCCCACAACCTTGCCGTCAAAGGCGGTGCCCATGACGAGGATACGTCGTCCGAACTCACCCAGCAGCCGGCGCCGAAGCGCGTCAGGCCCTGCTTCGCAGCCATTGAGGAAGCCCGACATTCGGACTTCCGGATACTGGAAGTAGTCAATGATCCGGGTATTCGGTGCATCGTAGCGGGCCCCATTGCCGCCAAGCCAGGCAAATTCAAGCTTGGCCTCCAGTTTGGGTTTGCCAACTGCGGATTTGCGCTTTGCTGTGCTAGCGCTCGCTGATCGAACTTCTATCGTCGCCGGAAACAGGTTGGTGACGCCGTCGAGGCCGCCCCCCAAGTATATTTGATTCTTGTCGTTATCCTGCTTTGGTGAGAGCAGCTTCACATAGGCTGTTCGGACACCTTGTCCCCGCAAAAGGTTTTGAAGCTGACCGAGAGTGGTGATGCCAAGCATGGCTGAGGCATATATCGCTCAGCAAAACTTGAACAGGGAGATGACATACGGAGTTCGAACTAGTCCGGTATGGGCGAAGCGAAACGATCCGCGGGCTAGCTAATGGCCGTTCTCTGTTTAAAATCCTCAATTTTCGGGATAATACTTTTCCAGCTTATCAACGATAGCAAGTGCAGCAACGCACTGCTTCTCGGTCGGGATCCGTGTAGGAAGGAGTGTGCATGCCCGGAGAATTCCACTTTCTCTCGGGTCAAGTTTCCCGATTGATTGTCCGAATGCTAGCACCTGCTTCCAGTAATCCGCACCTTGAGAAACCACTTCGCTCTGCGCCTCAATACCGCTCCTGGCCTCCCGTTCACGGCGCTCGTCGCGCTTGTTGGCTCTGGCTTCGTCTGGGTCAATAAGGCTATCAAAGAAGCCTGACTCATAGTTAACGGGGCGCTTCGACAAGTCCGCCCAGCAGGCTTGCTTCTTCGCCCATTCGCTGAGGTTTCTGACCCCAGCCGGCGGATGCGTGATAACATCGTTGGCCACCTCGGCAGCGGCCAGACATGCGCGCTCCATTGCAACGGGGACGCGCTGAAGTTTCCAGACTAGGTCAAGGTCCAGGACCCGCTTGCGCTGTTCCGCATCATGCACAACCTTGGCGAAAGCATAGGTCACGATGTTCGCGCGATAGCCGCCAGCGTACCATGGCTGGTGGGGAACCAGACGTTCAAGATTCTTGAAGATGATCGCCTTGGCGATCAACCTCTTGAACCAGACCTCGTCGAAGCCCGCGTCGCCGCGCCCCCATTCCTCGCCAACAACCCTCGCCAACTCACCGAAGTTCTTCTGGGCACCGAAGCTGACGATGTGCGGCTTGCAGCGGTAGGAGTTCTCGAACTTGGCCAGATCGGTTTTGGTGAAGAACTGCAGTCGCGGGAATTCCGCGTCGAACCTCTTGCGCTCGGCAGGCGTTCTCCTCGCCCGTTCGTCGGCAAACTGCCCGCGCGCGCGCTCGTAGAACCATTTAGTTTCCCGGTAGCTGCTGTCACCCGCAGGTGCGAGCACGCGGCGTGAAAACTCCTGCATCCGGATGTGGAAAGGATGATTGGCGAAGAAGTCCGCCGCGTTTACCTTGTTCTGGCTGTTCGCATATTGCGAAATCCGCGGCACGACCTCCTCGGCGAGGTCGGGTGGGACCACGGTCAGCTTCATCTGGACGAATACGTCCTTGAGCTGATCAAGCTTGCGGGCCGCATGAATCGATGCGGTGGTTTGACCGCCGTTCACAATCTGGAAGTTTGTCGCGGACATGAGCAGCAATCCCTCTCCCATGTCGGCGATCTCTACCGCCTCGGCCGTCGCAGTCAGACCGTTGTTGTAAGAGAAGAACATGTTCGGTTCGTCGCGGATCGTGTCGCGGATGCCCCGGTTCACCTTGTTACGAGCCTGAAGGAAGCTTCGAACATTGGCCTCGAGCAGACGGGCTTCCCATTTGTCGTAGATTGCGGCGAGCTGGGTGCCCGGAATGACCGCGATGAAGCTCTCGAGCGGAGCTCCATCGAAGGAGGCTTTCAGGACGGGAACAGGATCCCCAAAATCCTCGGCAAAGTCGACTATCAGATCTTCACGCGTCTGACCGGAGGAGACAAACCGCTGAATGCGGGATAGATCCCAGACGTTCGAGGTCACCGGCACATTGCCGATCGAGCCAACAGGCTGGGCATCGGTCTTCGAATTGTTGATGCGGTTCGTGACGAGGATCAGCTTGATCTTTCCGATCTGCTTCCAGATCCGGGCAATCAGGTCGGCGATCACAAAGCCGTTGCTTGCTTCCTCGAGCTTCTCCCGAAATTCCCGCGTTTTCGCCGCCACCACGAACTCGACAAGCCTCGTCAGAAGCTTGTTGATGTCCGTCTTGCCAATCGACTGCGGTTCTTCCGATAGAACGAAATCGCAGATGACTAGACTGAGCACACCCTCCTCGTCGGTGGGGTCCCACGAGTAGGCATCCACCTGAACCGTCTTCTGGCCATTCTTGCCGCTGAAATAGCCCTGCGAGAGCGAACTTGCCTCGCCCGCCTCATCAAGAATTTCAGCAACCTTTTCCAGAAATGCCTCGGCGGTGATCATCCCCATCGCGTCGGCATCGCCCTGAACATCCGCGATCAGCTCGCGGTGAAAGTCGGTCAATTCGTCCAAGAGCCGTTCCTTTCGACAATTAGCTGATCAATCACATCCGCCTCGACCGAGAACGGCGCGCAGGCATCAAGACCGATGCTGTACCGGACACCGGAAACGCCAATGGCCAAAGGCAGCGCAATACGGGGAAAACCGTCGCGAACCTCGAAATGAAGGCTCTTGCCGATCACCCATCGGCGGTCGGAGTAGTCATCGCCAAAATCGAAGCCCGTCTCCGCGATCGCCGCCTCCCAGAGCGCGCAGGCATCGGGGTCGGCAACCGCGAACAGCTTGTCCAGCTCGGCAACATGATCCGTGAGGGTCTTGCCGTCCGGCTTGACCACCGCGTCGACCGGACTGACGACCAGAAACAGCCGTGATCCGCCGACATCGGTGAGCTGGTCCTCCGACGAGACCTGCACAAACGGCTTGGCGGCTCCCCTTCGGGCCTTCACCTCGACAAGGCAGCCATCCAGCTCGAAGTCCTTCGAGGATCCCGCTGGCCCCTTCCAAGCCTCGATCGCGGCGCGTGGTCCGACAAGATCGATCAGGTGGGTGAGGAATTGCAGCTCGCCGATCAGGCCCCGCTGTTCCTCAAGGGACAGCTGCTCCGTCCTTCCGCCGCGAAGAAGATGATGCCAGCGTAAGGTTCTCCGGATCGCGCGGCTCAGCGCGTCCTGATTATCCGAGGCAGCCTCGCCGGCCCTCACGATATCGTCACACAAACCGGCGAAGAGCTCGTGCTGCTCCCCATCCTTCAGCAGGATGACGAGGGAGGGGCGTGCGGCCACCTCGCGATACGCGATATCGAGATTGCGCATCTTCGGCAGCGGCCGGATTTCGGTTGTTTCCGGCGCAAGGCGCAACAGCAGGCCCGGTTCCGAGTTCCCGGATACGACCCAGAAGAAATCATGACGGCAATTCGCGACGCGGCGCGCGTCCTTGCCACCGGCAACCAGGCCGTCCCAAGGATTGTCAGGCATCATCATCCCCCATGTCCTCGTCCGCGTCGTCGTCTCCGAAGAGCTCACGGAGCTTGGTTGTGTTCAGGATATACTCGACCTTTTGATCCGGCTTGGACGATACCGGGAAGCTGATGCCCCATCCGACAACAGGCTCATCAGGCAGTTTCGACCGATCCTTCTCCTCAACGTCGCCATCCTTGATCCTGATGTTGTAGAGCAGCAGCAACGGGCGCTGGCGACGGGCACGGTAGACGCGATCCGGATAATTGAGTTTCGCGCCGGGAAGCGCGTTGTTTTCCTCCCGGTAGTCGGCTTCCGCCAGCTCGATCAACTCCGGCGCAAGTCCGGCCTTCTCATATCCGCGCGAGGCCACGCGAGCGCTGGGGCCGCTGACCGAGAGGATGTTCCTGGACAGATCATCCGCTCCAATCGAACGGTGGATCGGCACGAGGCTCCAGCCACAGACGTCCTCGACCGGCTTCTCCTTGGTGGGATTGAGCGAGACCACCAGGACATCCCATTTCCCGAGCTCATCATCTAGCCTGTCCCGAATGTAGCGCCGGATCGGATCAACCGCGCTCAGCGGCGAATCCGGATGATTCTCGAAATCACGAAGGAAATCGTCGACGATCCCGAAGGGGACCTGTCGCAGCAGCTTGCCACCTGCCACCGGCTCGGCAGTGGCCTCGCCGAAGCCCGCCGTTTCGAGCGCCGCCATCAGGCGGTTCCGCGCCTTGCGGTTGTGATCGATCGAACCGAGTCCGAGCCGGGTGGTTTCGACGAAGCTGTTCGACAGGCCCACCATCACATGCTTGACGCCCGAGCCCATCTTGTTGCGGGCGGTCACCATGAGAGCGCTCGGGTGACTGCGAACGGCCAGCCCGAACTGCATGGGTGTCGCGTTGACCCGCTCCATCCGCTTGAGCTCGCGCTGCAGCTCCTCGGTCGCGTCGGCAATATGCGCGTACCAAGAGGCGGCCTCTTCCGGCATCCAGACCCGGCACAGGTCCTCGTAGCCCTCGCGATAGCCGAACCACCGCCCCATCTGCATCAGGGTGTCGTACATAAGTGAATTGCGAAGGAAGTAGGACACCGTGAGCCCCTCAAGGGTAAGACCACGGGACAGGGAGAACCCGCCGACAGCGATGACCGTGAGGCCATTCTGGCCGCCGGCGTCGTAGTCGAGACTGTTGGGGGAGTCCTTGTTGACCGAGATAACCGTTGCCGAGGCGACAACGGGTAGCAGAGCGCTACGGACAGCTTGCCACTCGGAATACACTTCGGAGTATTCATCCTCCCAGCAACGGCGCAATTCCGCGATGACCGGATTGCTATCCGCATCGGGCTTCGCCCCATCGACCCTGAGCGCGTCCTCGATCGTCCTGAGGTGCTCGTGAAGCCGGTTGCGAAGCAGGTTCTGGATCCCCGTGAACCTTGAGGCGTTCACCAGCATCGATGCGTGCTGGTTACCCTGCCCCCGGAGGTTGCGGATCGTTCTGGCCACAAGGAAAGCCCGCAGGGCGTCGATCATGCTAGCCGGCAGCTCGGTGACATCATGGTTTATGCGGTGCTTGACAGGGAGCAGGTCCCCGTTGTCCGAGATGTAGCGCAGATGCGGCGGTCTGGTGTCCGCGTCCTCGGCCACACCCTCGAGAAAGACCTTCCTCGCGCCAAAATAATTGCTCGGCGCGTCCAGCCCGATGATGAAGTGCCGGGGGAACAGATCCTCCTTGTAAACATCGTCTTCCGTGTCCGGATCGATGAAGATGTTCGCGAAGGGGGTGGCGGTGTAGCCAACGTAGCAGCTGCGGCGGAAAAGGCCGAGCAAGTCGCGGATTTGACCGTTGATCCGCGAAACCTCCTCCCGGCCATATTTGATATTGATCGAAGCGTTGTCCGCCTCGTCGTCAATCAGCAGCATCGGCTGATCGACCATCTCCGAATAGCGCCCGGTGCTGTGCTCACGGAGCCAGTCGACCAGGTTTGCGAGTGTCCGGGAATTCTTCTTGATCACCAGCACCACAGGGACCGCGTAGGAAGCGATCTGGCTGGTATTGGTGGTCGCGGTGGCCTTGTTGAAGTCCTTCAGCGTGGTTGTCAGGCTGACCGGCGCGCGACGGTCATCAAAGGTCCCGACACCGATGACCTTTGGCTTGTCGCGGGTATCGCGCTTCTCGAGCCGGCCGGTGTCCCGCCCGACGAACCCCTCGTCGATACGTGCCTGTGTCTGGTTTCGCAGGTTGTTATGAATGCCGGCGATCACCACGATAAGCCGGTAGCCAGCGTCCGCCGCCTTGCAGACGAGGCCGGTGTAGTTAGCAGTCTTTCCGCTCTGGACGTGCCCGACCACCATGCCCTTGCGGTCCCACGGATTTGTATCGTGGGGGTTGCCCATGCGGTCCAGAATGCGGTCTGTCACCTCGTCGGTCGAGGTGATCACATCCCTCGGCAGCCGCTTCTTTTGGAGAAGCTGGCGGTAGCGGATCCAGTAATATGGATCAATTCTGCCGGCGGCCTTGGCGTCGTTGAGCCACGGAACGAATTCACTGTCGCTTACAACGGCACCCACGCCCATGCTGATGCCGACGCGCTCCTCGATCTGGCGCGCCAGCAGCTCGGCCTGCTCGTCTGTCACATCTGCGAACATTGGCGAGATACGCATAGACGCGATCGTCTCGCGGATGCTGTCCTCGGTGGGGCGATCCTGTCCGGCGACAAGCTGGGACACGACGCCATCAAGTTTGGTCAGGGCATCAGGCATCCGGAATTTCCTTGCTAATGACTTCTTCAATGATCGGCTTGGAGGAAGGCCACGCCGATTGGAACGGATCGACCTGTTTCAGGATGTCCAGGATGCGGTCTGTATCGGTTCCCTGGGCCACCAAGCGGGGCACCATGGCCTCAGCCATCTGCCGCAAAGCCTCCACGTCGACATCGTCAGCCACGAGCTCTTCTGCGCTGCCTGCGAAATCAGAGTGTAGCGACGCTATGGGAACGGAGGAGCCAATAAGTCCGATGAGGTTGGCGAAGTCAGACTGCAGATCAACCGGTAGCCGGGCTGAGAAATCCGCAAAAACTGGATGCGCTGGGTCGGGGCGGTAGACTATGGCGCCATCCTTCTGAATCCTTTGCCAGATCGGCATGTAGTCGTTGTCGACCAGCCGTTGCCCGCGTCGCTGATATGTCCGCTTCGAGGTCTGAGTAAGGCGCTCTACAAGAAGGCGCATGCGCTCCCTTACCGCCGGTGGCAGCTGGGCTGAGGCCTTCTTGACGTCGATCTTCCAATCGGCGTCCATGGTGTTCGGGATATCGACCCTGATGCGGCACAACTTGGTCAGTTCGGTCTGGCGGGCTAGACCTAGCCAGCTTCCGGCTATGATAAGGCGTCGTCCCCGATAAACATAGAAACCCTGTGACCGCAGATGCCCCTCCGGTCCTCCCATGTCTTCCCAGTCCGCTTTCGATATCGATTTGTGGTGAGGTAAGGTAAAGCATTGAAATGCTACCGACCCATTCTTCAGATCAAGGCTGTCCGGCCGGTCTGCTTGGTGCGTCGAAAACTTTGTTCCGAATGGATCGATTGGTTCCAGCCTTCGACCGTTCAGGCGGATAACGAGCGGGCTACGCCCCTCAGACATAAAGCGATGAAAAACCAGACGGATATGGCGCTCTGCACTAGCGATGGCTCTATTGACATGCTCAGCTCGCTTGCTGTGGTCATGGTCGAGCCCACCGGAGAGCCGGTCCATAGACCGCCATATCACCAGCGTGCCATTATCCTGCAGGCGACTAGCCCACGGTATTTCATCGGCGACATCGTGCAGTTCAATATCCCAGCGATTTGTTCTGGCAACCTCGTCGAGGTCCCACGTTGCGCCTGCAAGGGTGCCATTCTGGCGGCTCACAACTGTTAAGCGCTTGCATTGCGAGAAGCTTGCGCTCTTGAGGCCAAGTCCAAAACGACCGAGGTCATGGTCAGCTCGGGGTGCAAGAGGGTTCCGACTGCCGGGCCTCATTGCCTCTACTAGCTCGCTGAGGCTCATGCCGGAGCCATCATCTAATATTCCTAACGCAGGCTCCGCTGAGGCTGTGTCTGAGAGTATCTCGATATTTTCCGCCCCAGCCGTGATTGAGTTGTCAATAATGTCAGCAAGGGCCGTTTCGCACGAATAGCCTATGTCGCGCAGACTTTGGATTAGTGACGCGGCATGGGGCGTCGCATCCGCAGTTTTTCTTTCATTTCCATCAGCGGATATGTCTATCTGCATTAATTAATACCCTTCTTGTAAAAAGAAGTAATATTATTACCATTCATCATAACAATCTGCTGATCTTGTGGCTTGCGCGCCGCGGGATCCGTATCAAGCCCGAGCCTCTTTAATGCGTAGTAAAGCAAGGCTCGGCGGACAGGGATAACAACCCGACCATTTTGCATCCCGTAGTCGAGTTCAATCGCTCGCTTCTGATTTTGGCTGAGAGCTGGATGCGGGCCGATCTCAAGCTGAACGATTTCGTCCCAATCAGTATCAGCCGCCGTTTGCATTTGAGTGGACCGTGACTGACGGGTCTCGACAATCCGCGAAATGACGAAGTCACGGTACTCCCCGCTCTTCTCGCAGAATGACCGTGCGTGCCAACGGAAGCCATCAAATGCCAACGCATGCGGCGCAATCCAGCGCCACTCGGGATCGGGGGACGACATCGACTGATATCGGACCTCAACAGCTTCACGCCGCCGAATAGCGATTACTATCGAACGTAGTACAGCTGGATCGATACCCCGGGCAGGCGCGGGTGTAGCATCGAAAGGCGGCAGGTTGCCGATCCATGCATCTTCTGGAGCGACAATCCCTTCAGCAACAGAACGTACCTGAGCGAGATATTGGGTGGCGTCAGGTTTCATGAAGTGGGGGCTGAAAGCTGGTGAACGGACATAGGTCTTGCCGCTCTTGTCGTAGACCATGTTGTCGGGCGCGAGCGCGATGTAGCGGTTGAGGTCGCCCGATGCCTGGTTCAGCGAGACACCGAACGTGTCCATTAGATCGGCTCTATTGACGTGACCTTCCCAGAAGAGGCGGAACTCGATGAACTGGAGCTTTTGCTCCACGCTCCATCGTAGACTTGGTTTGCCTTCCCCCATGGCCGCCCTCGAATCAGATTCCAAACCCATCCAATTAGTGGGCGTATTGAGGTGTAAGCGAGCATGTGTCGTTCGGGCAAGGAAAAGAGTCGGCGGTCGTGCCCGCAAACGATGTTTAACCGATCTCAAATGGGATTCGAACTCAAAGTCGTAATATAATAATCAATGTGTTACATCTCAGAGAAGGTCGGAACCCGGCTCCGTTCCCACCGCCATTCAACCCATTGGAATCATTATGTTCCTTGGGTTGAGCGCGAAAATCCCCTTTGTTTCGACGGTTATAGACCAAGGGCTCTCCACTGCATATCTGTGGCGCCGGGGCAAATTTGCTCTCTTAAGCCCGATGTTCTCTCAAGCTCTCGACCGCACCCGTTTTAGTGGATGATCGCAGAGCGTTGGATTTTCGCGGTTTTCCTTTGGAAAAGGCTTTGAGTTGGCGACGGGTATCATTAGATGTGATGGGGCCTGAAGCGAAATGGGTCCCCCAGTTAGGATCATTGCCCGCGCCTAGTGCCGACAACAGCAAAATTGCTAAGCGATAACGATCATTCCAATTTCGTCGTTTGAAGCATGCTTATGAGGGGGTTGGATCTCCGACCCGCTTACGGAGCTGCTGGTTCAATGTTGCTAGCGGGGTTCGGAATGCGGCCTCGAGCTTGCGGACGTGCTCGGAGAGCCAGGAGATCATCTCTGGCCAGCTTTCTTCGCTGTACCCATCAAAAGCTTTTGCAAACACAATCCGGCAGGCTTTTTTGGCGTCCATCCTTCGCCAATCGAACTGAGCACCGAACTCCGCTTCAATCTTGTCTTTTTGAGCAAACAGCTTGTCAAACAGCCACTTGTTTTCATCCGCCTCCGAGCGGCTCAGGTTAAGCTCGACGCGCGCTTCATCTTTGGAGAAAATCATCGTGTAGGGGCAACTTGAGAGGCCCGATCCAGCGTTCAGCCAGTGGTCGCGTGACGGGCTGATATTTCGAAAGATTTCCACTCCATCAGCTCTCAACTGCTCCAAGGCGACTTCCCAGAAAGATAGGCGCAGCTGATGGCGCTTCTTCTGGGTGTCTTGAGCTACCTTTTCATCGTTATCCTTGGACGACATGCCGATCATGAAATCTGCAGCCTCCGGGGTCGGAATTATCTGCTGCACATCAAGGATTAGCTGGTCACCAAAGGCATAAGGGGTGACCTTGAAGCACTGGGCGCGTATGCCGCGGCTGAGCAGCCAGAGGACGGTGCTTGTCACTTCTCTTCGAAAATTCGCAGCGATGAAGATCATCCGCTGGTCATTTCCGGGGTTCAGCACAATCTCACTGAGGTCCTCCACTTCCAGGAATTCGCAGAGCCTGTTCACCGCATGCCCGCCCCCACAGTAGCGGTCGAGATATTGCTGATAAATATCGACAATCTGAGTTTTGTTGAGCCCGGAAACATAGGCGGTGTATTTCAGCGCCTGCCAGGTCACGTCCCGGCCGCTGTCATCCAGCTTGTTCTCGATCACGACCAGATTGCCATCCTTGTCCAGCGCAAGCAGGTCCAGCCGTTCGCGGGTTTCATCGAACCCATCGAATTCCTTCTGGATGATCAGCAACTCTTCGCCAAGTGCGTCTGGCTGGTTTGCCAGCCACTCTTGCAGGTGGTCCCGTTCCCGCAGCTGCAGGTCGGAAAACCGCTTCTGAACGAGGCGCGCGAGGCGATTTTGGCTAAGATCGATACGGAACATTCGGCACCTCAATAAATCTTCGCATGCTTTAGAAGTGATGCGAATGCTAACCAGCTCACCAAGCAGCAATTGCGATGGGCAGCTGGCTTACGCTGGGCCCCTAATCAGGTTTGTCGGTTGACCTGACCACGAAACCCGCAGCGCCTTCTTCGCTCGCGTCGCGGCGACGTGAAGAAGCGAACGGTACTGAGCAGTTATGTCATCGCGATCCGCTGCGTCGACCGCGCTCTTCAGGGCCTTCTGAGGTGGAAATGATCCATTAGAGAGGAACGGGATCGCAACGGCAAAAAACTCGAGCCCCTTGGCCCGATGCATCGTTGTGATCCTGACCCCAGGAACGGAACGGTCGTCCGCGCCGGACTGAAGTATAACGGTCTCGATGCCAGCTGCGCGCAGTGCGCTCTGAACTCTGTCCGTATCCGCTCGACGTGCGCAAAGGACACCGATCTCAGCCAGCCGGATTTGGTCGGTCGGGAGTGACCGAACCCAAGCCACCAACCCATCCAATTCTTCGGCCTCAGATCGACATCCGACCAGCTCCGGAGCAACCCCGCGCATGAGACTGATGTAGCCGCGTAAGCTATCGGTACCCTCGTCAAGGTCGTCCACGTCGACCCCCTCAAGGATGGAGACAGCCCAGGCACGGATTTCTTGTGTCGTGCGGTAGTTGAGCCGAAGCCGCTTCGAGCGCCCCCGGACGTTGATCCCGCACGCGGACATAGCGGCCCGCCGTCCGTAGATCCGCTGATGCGCATCCCCCACGATGAAAAGTGAGTTTTTATCTCCGGACAGGCTCTCCGGAACGATCGCTCTGATCAATCGGAACGCCTGCTCCCCCATGTCCTGGGCCTCGTCTACAATTACGGCCGTATAGGGAAGGTTCGGCGCCTCGGCGGACAGAATTTCGGTTGCCTCCCGGTACGCGTCATCCGGCTCTGCGAGCCGTTCACTGATCAGTCGAGCCCGATAATCGGCGAAGATATCCCAGAGGGCAGCTCTTTTCTTCCGGTCGAGTGGGGTGCCACGTCCTGCTCTGGACGCCTTCAGGTATGCCTTTTGGTCGATAAGCCCTTTCGCCTGAATGATCTGTGACCATTCCGCCCGCACAAATGCTTCAGACAGCCCCTCGGGCAGCTCATGATCGTCAAACACTTCCTGCCAGACTTGGTCCAGCCGATCTCGCGCCTCCCCGAAGAAGGCAACCTCGCGCGCAAAGCTTTTTCGCTTCAAGAACTGGGAGACCCACCGATCGAGATTGATCACCTCGATCCGGGGCGGGCGCGCATCAAGATGGGCCGGACAGAGCGTCTGCAAGTTTGCCTCGATGTCATGGGCTAGGCTGGTCGTGAATGTGGTCATGAGGACCCGCTGGCCCGCCCGGTCCGGGCTCTTTTCGATCTGGTCCGCCAGGTGCTTCGCCCTGTGCATCGCGACGACAGTTTTGCCGGTCCCAGCACCACCACGGACCAATGCCGGGCCATTATAGTCCCGGTAGGCGATCTTGCGCTGTTCCGGATGCAGGAAAATGCGCCATCCTTCTAGCCCTTCCTCGAAAACGCGACGCAGCTCGGCTTCGCTGTCTGGGATGAAGATTGTCTGGCGGCTCTGCTCCGTCTCGATCATCTGACCGAAAGTTAGCTCCGTCGCAGGCACTTGGACTTCTGCCTCAGTCTCTCCGCCGATCCCGGTCAGAGACCGGATTTCCTCGTCCTCATAGCCGGCAGCGACCGCGTAGAGTATTTGGTAGGTAAGCGGATCGAACCGGTCTTCAGCCGCCTCCAGATCATCGATTGTCGGGACGAGGTAAACCGCGGCGAGTTCTTCCTCCGGTACGCCGAGCGCGCGCAAACGCGCGTTAGGGACACCTTCGAAGAGACGTGGGGCGGCTACAGCTGGGGTTGCCACCAGCTCTGGCACCACCTCAACCTCTTCGATGACCCGAACGCGGTTCGTCTCCGGATCCAGCTTGACCCGACGTCCGGCCGCCCAGCGGTATGCTTTGTCGTGCTCGTTTACGTGCACAAACATGATGTCGCGGCCCACCTCAAAGGCGATTGCACGGTAACCCTGATCGACACGCAGTGACTTGATCGAGCTGTCCTTTGCACCTTCCACGGTTTCGAGGTTGAGCCCGTTCGCGGACGGGTCGGACATGTAGCGGGTCATCATATCCATGAACTTGAGCGCCACCCGATCCGGCAGCTTCCGCAAGCTCTTCATGCAACCGATGTCGTAGGAGACCCGTTTGTTCATTGTGTCTGTCATTTCCGCGCCTCCTGAAGGGCTGTAATAACTCTCGAAACCGTCTCTCCGACTTGGTCCGTCTCTGGGTCAAACTGGATGAGGACCCAGCCGACCTCATCTACGGCCATCTCAGAGACAGCTACGCGCGCGTCCGCCCAGCCGAACTCCATCATCCCAATTACGCGGCCACCTGCGAGCAAGTCGTCCCCAATTCGGTCCGGTCCGGGTGTCTCTGCGGCTATCAGTGCATCGATCAGAGAATGGAATGCTTTGTCGCAGAGGGCGCGCGCCTCCTCCCAGGCGGCGGCGCCGGCACCAAGTTCATCGTGCTCAACGGGGTCCAGCATGTCCGGCGGGGCAAGCGTGTCGAGCCCATCGAACTCAACATGAAGCCCTCGCGCACCCTGGAACAGGTTTACCAGCCGCCAGAGACCCCGCCATGCCTCGGTGTAAAGCGTTTTAGCAGCCGGTACCTCGCCTGGGTCGGGAAGGACAGCATGCAGCAGAAGCCGGATATCATTATCTGACTGGGCCCATTCGGTTGGCGAGATTTTCTTGCAAGCCAAATAGAGATCGAGCGCGCCGGTCCCCACATGTTCCGCAGCCTCAGATGATGCAAGGAACAAGCGACCTGTTTCGGACAGGGCAGCATGCCTTTGATCTGCCCCCTTCTGAGTGGTCCAATTTCTATTTTAGGAATGGCCACGAAGGAGGAATGGAATGGCAAGGAAGCACAAGCCGGAAGACATTAT
>NZ_JBNNWL010000006.1:0-138229 GCF_050281025.1 Novosphingobium sp. NPDC080210 | reverse complement strand
ATAATGTCTTCCGGCTTGTGCTTCCTTGCCATTCCATTCCTCCTTCGTGGCCATTCCTAAAATAGAAATTGGACCACTCAGAAGGGGGCAGATCAGCGGCAACCTTCGAAAAGCCGCCATCTGTCTGGGCCTTCAAGACCACCCCAAAGCGATGACCGAACGTCTCGCTGTAAGTGTACTGACCGCTCAGCTGCGGCAGGATCGACGCCTGCGCCACGCTAGCCTGCGCACTGGCCGCCTGCGCTTCAAAACGAAGCCGCTTCAGGCTCGGGCTGAAGGCAACTGCCTGCTCGATCAAGACAGCGTCGTCGAAGGTCGGCCACTTCGCCGGCATCGCCGACAGCGCTCCGACCGCCCAGAACGGATCGCCAACCAGTTCGCGAACCCGGCTCGCCGCCGCTGCTTCCTGCGACTTGGCCTGAAGCAATTGCTGCTCCACTTGCAGCATGCGAGAACGGGCCAGCTCCAGGTCGGAAAGCGGGCTGACGTCCTGTTCGTAACGCCGCTGCATCGACGCGACCATCTTCTGGTGCTGTTCAAGGCTGAGCGTCAGGATGGCCGCACGGCCGCGCCAGCGCTGGACGTCATAGAACGCTTGCGCCGTCGCCGAGGCGATGGACAGCACCGCTTCGTCATAGGCTGCCACTGCCCCACTGGACTGCGCGGAAGCACGGCGCACCGAACCGGAAATTCTCCCACCCGTCCACAGCGGCTGGTCGATCACAGCCTGCGCCTGCAACCGATTGCCCGGTTGATTGAGCACCAGGCCCTCAACCGAAATGCTTGGGAAACGCTGCCATTTCACCGCGCGCAACTCCGCGCCCGCCGCTCTTGCCGAAGCTTGCGCTGCGGCAACCGACGGATGCGTGCTCACGGCCTGCTCGATGGCCACACCCAGTCCCTCTTCAACATCGCTTGCGATTGCAGTGGTCGAAACAAAAGATAGACTGATAGCGGAGAATGCTGCCAAACAATTGAATATGATGAGAATTTTCCGCAGGAACAGCCCCTAGATAAAAACTAATCTAAGTTTGACGAATGTTATCTATGGGGCCAGCATGCAACTGAATTAGCAGCCATTATGAATGCAATAAGAGCCGTTTTGAAAGTCAATGTTCGGCGGCATTGCGGGACGGAGATTACATTCTGGTTTTAATCACAACGGGAATGAATGACGCATGGGTGTCGCTCTTTCTGGCGTCTGACGGTTTTCCGCCGATCAGCGCTTGATGGATCGCGATCCCCAGTGGTCTTGAACCATGTCGCTGCCCCGGTTGACCCGGTAATATTGGCATGCATCGCGCCTGGATATCCGGGACAACGAAAATCCTGCTCGCACTGCCGGAAAAATGCTGCAAGACAGCCCGCGATGACTGGAAAGAAAGCACCTGATACCCGCACCAAGCCTGCCCAGGCCGATGGCCGGCGCGAGCGGAGCCGTTCCAGCCGGTCGAAAATCGTCGCGGCGATGCTCGAACTGGTCAGCAAGGGGGACTTTTCGCCCAGCGCCGCGCGGGTTGCCGAAGTCGCCGGCGTGGGCCTGCGTTCGGTGTTCCGCCATTTCGAGGACATGGACACCCTGTTCCGCGAGATGAGCGAGAACATCGAAGCGCGCGTCCTGCCGATCATTACCCAGCCACCCAAGGGGGAGACCTGGCAAGACAAGCTGTTCGACATTGCCGACCGGCGCGCCCAGGTGTTCGAGCTGATGATGCCCTACCGCCTCTCGGCGGAGTTCAAGCGGCTGCAATCGCCTTACCTGATGCAGAACCATCGCCGCACCTTGCAGATCGAAGGGGAAATGATCGACGAGCACCTGCCCGAGGCGATTGCCGCCGACATCCACGGCATCCAGGCGATCAAGGTGATCCTCAGCTTCCAGACCTGGCGCCTGTTGCGCCACGATCTGCAATTGCCGGTGCAGCAGGCGCGGGCCGTGGTGAAGCGAATGCTGGGCGACAGCCTGGCGGCGATGGGCGCGTGATGAAATATCCGGCACTGCTTGCCTGCACGGCGGCGCTTGCGCTGAGCGCCTGTTCCAAGGCCCAGCCTGAAGCCCCTGCCCCCACACTGGCCTGTATCAAGGCGGCGGATCACACGATGGTCTGGATTCCGGGCGGCAGCTTCGTCATGGGCAGCGATCCGCATTATCCCGAGGAAGGCCCACCACGGACCGTCGCGGTCAAGGGTTTCTGGATGGACGCCCATGAAGTGACGAACGATCAGTTCGCCGCCTTCGTCAAAGCCACCGGTTATCGCACCATGGCCGAACGGCAGCCCCCGGCGATGGAAGGCGCTCCGGCTGAAATGCGCAAGCCCGGCTCTGCCGTGTTCCGCGTGCCCACGCCGGACAACCCCAGCTGGTGGCGCTGGGTGGTGGGTGCGCAGTGGCGCGCTCCATCGGGCCCGGGGAGCGAGATCGCCGGGCAAGGCAGCAATCCGGTGGTGCAAGTGGCCTATCAGGATGCCGAGGCCTATGCCCGCTGGACCGGGAAACAGCTCCCCAGCGAGGAGCAGTGGGAATATGCCGCCCGGGCCGGAGCCGAAGCCCTGCCCGAACCCGTCGGTCCCGATGGCAAGCCGCAGGCCAATTACTACCAGGGGGTCTTTCCCGTACGCGACCTGGGCACGGACGGCTATCGCGGCCGCGCACCGGTAGGCTGCTTCAAGCCTAACCCCTTTGGCCTCTACGACATGATCGGCAATGTCTGGGAATGGACCACGGCGCGGGGCAACCGGGTTGACGCCAATGAGCCGGTGAATGTGATCAAGGGCGGATCGTTCCTCTGCGCGGCCAACTATTGCGCGCGCTATCGCCCGGCTGCGCGGCAGTTCCAGGAACGCGGCCTGGGCACGGACCACATCGGGTTCCGCCTGATCGACACGAAGCGGCCTGCTCCCGCCAATTGACCCGGCAATTTATTTGGCATAACCCGTGCCAATAAGTTGCCGGGAAGAGGGAGAGAGCCGTTGAAAGTCTTGCGTACTCCAGACGAGGCATTTGCCGGGATCGACGACTTTCCATTCGCTCCGCACTATGCCGAGATTGCCGACCGGCAGGATGGAACTGCGCTGCGGGTCCACTACGTCGACGAAGGACCGCGCGATGGGCCGGTGGTGCTGATGATGCACGGCGAACCTAGCTGGTGCTATCTCTATCGCCACATGATCGGTCCGGTCGCCGCGGCTGGATTTCGGGTGCTTGCGCCCGACCTGATCGGCTTCGGCAAGTCGGATAAGCCCGCTGCCAAAAGCGATTACAGCTATGCCCGCCACATCGCGTGGATGCGCAGCTGGCTGGAACAGCTGGACCTGAAGAACATCACGCTGGTCTGCCAGGACTGGGGTTCGCTGATCGGCCTGCGGCTGGTTGCAGAAATGCCGGAGCGGTTTTCCGGCGTGGTCCTGTCCAACGGCGGCTTGCCGGAGGGCGGCCCAGCTCCCCGCGCCTTTGCCATCTGGCGCGCCTTTTCCAAGTGGAGCCCACTGTTCCCCATCGGCAAGATCGTCAGCGCGGGGACGGCGCGGGGCCTGTCGCAAGCGGAAATCGCTGCTTATGACGCGCCCTTCCCGGACAGCCGTTACAAGGCGGGCGCCCGGATCTTCCCTAGCTTCGTGCCGTTCGAGAACAATGTCGCCGTGCCGGATCAAAAGCGCGCCTGGCAGGTGTTCGACCAGTGGACCAAGCCGTTCCTGTGCTGCTTTGCCGATCAGGACAAGATCACGCGCGGCGGCGAAAGCCGCTTTATCGGGCGCGTCCCCGGCACGGCGGGGCAAAATCATCGTACCCTGCGCGGCGGTCACTTCATTCAGGAAGACGACCCCCAGGGCTTTGTCGAATGCGTGCTGGAGGTTGCGGGGAAGTAGAGCGCGCGGCGGGGGTCAGGCCTGCGCCCCTGCCTTGCGCCGTCGCCGCACCCACATGATCAGCGCGGCAAACAGAGCCGCTATACCCGCCAGATAGGGCGCCGCCGCCAGCAGGCGCGGCACCAGCAGGGTATGGAATGCGTTCTCGAAGATCTGCTTTGGCGCGGTATAGCCTTCCGGCATGGGCAGCACGCCGTTGGCCTTGGCAAAGGCGGCATAGTCCGCCTGCATGGCCGCATAGCGCGCCTGCTCCTGCCCGGAAAGGTCGGTCGTTTCGCCCGGATCGCGAACGATGTCGTAAAGCCGCCAGCGACCATCGCCATAGGGCGGCAGGTTCTTGACCAGTTTGTAATCGCCCTTGAACAGCACGGCATTACCGGAGAGTTCATAACCAAACGGCCGGTCCGGATCGTGCACCGCTGCCGCTGGATCGCGCAGCGCAGGCGTCAGGTCGCTGCCAATCACCGGCTCTACCGTGCGCCCGGCGAAGTGGCCCTCCTGAGGCGGAGCGCCCGCCAGGGCCAGCAAAGTAGGCACGATGTCGGTGACATGGGCAAAGGTTCCGGCAACCCGGTTCTTCTGAAAGGCAGGATTGCCCGGCCAGGCCAGGATCAGCGGAACCCGCAGGCCGCCTTCGTTGGCGGTGAACTTGTACCCCCGCAGCGGAGACGATGCGGCACTGGCAAAGCCTGCGCCAATCGCGGTGAGCGAGCCCGGGCGCCCCTGCTGGGCAATGCTCTGGTCGTAGAGGAACCGGGCATTCCAGCGCGACATCCAGGTCATCTCCATCGGGTCGGTGGCTTCGGCGCCATTGTCCGACAGGAACACGAAGACCGTATTCTCATACTCCCCGCTGGCTTTCAGGTGGGCGATCAGGCGGCCGACTTCGCGGTCCATCGCGGTGGCCATCGCAGCATAGACGGCCATGGCCCCGGCCCGCTGCTCGCGCTCCTTGGGCGTGATCGCCGACCAGTCCTTGGTCGTGCCCATCGTGACCATGTGGACACCGGCAGGCATCACCCCTTTCGCAATGGCCCCGGCGCGGCGCGCTTCGCGCAGCGCGGTCCAGCCGGCGTCGTAGCGTCCCTTGTAGGCAGCAATGTCCGCATCCGATGCCTGGACCGGAATGTGGTTGGCCAGGAAGTTGATCGAGGCGAGGAACGGCTTGCCGCTCGCCCGGCCGCCGTCGATATAGCCGATCATCCGGTCGACGATCAGGGTCGAGGAATAGAACCGCTCCGGCAAATGCGCGGGCTTGCCATCCTCGGTCCAATCGGCCCGGTCATACAGCAGCAGGTTGGGCTTGTTCTCGAAATTGTCCGCGCCGGACTGCGACAGGGCAAGGGCCCGGTCATAACCGCGCGCCGTGGGCAGCGTGTCCGGCGTATGGCCCAGGTGCCATTTGCCGGTCAGGTAGGTGCGATAGCCTTGCGCCCGCAGCAGATCGCCAATGGTGACGACACGGTTGTTGAGGTGGGTTTCATAGCCAGGCCTGCCCAGATGCTCGGGCGGGATCGTCTCGGGCATGTTGCCCAGCCCGGCGCGGTGGTTGATCACCCCGGTCTGCAACATCGCCCGCGTGGGAGAGCAGCTTCCCGCTACGTGGAAGTTGGAGAACCGCACCCCGTTAGCGGCCAGCGCGTCCAGATTGGGCGTCGCCATTTCCCCGCCAAAGGCACCGACATCGGAAAAACCCCAATCGTCAGCCAGCAGGATGACGAAGTTGGGGCGCTTTTTCACGGGCTGTTGCGCCGTGGCGGCCACGGGCAGGCATAATGCCACGCCCAGCAGCAATGCGATGGCTTTCTTCATGCTTCCCCGCGCCGCGGCGTGATGTTTTTCACGGTGAACCTATCATGCTTGAAACACGCTGACTGCCGGAAAATACTGACATTATCAATGCCAATATTCTCCGGCAGTAAGCAGCATGATCCGGCAATTAGGTGCGGGAATTTCCCCGGGATCTTAGTGCCCCGGGCGATAGGCCCAGCCGCTGTAGACCGGATAGACCGGCGCGGTGGTCACGAACACGTTTCCAGCCTGGACCGCCCAGCCCCAACGCGTGGGTGCTACCACCACCGGTGCGCCGTAATAGCCATAGGCCGGTACGGCCCAGCCACCATAGCCGCCATAGCCGCGATAGGGGGCATAACCGCCATAGGGACCACGGCCATAGCCGGCCCAGCCCTGCGGGTAGCGATTGTAACGGCCATAGTCGGGGCCGTGGCCATAGCCACGATCATAGCCGCGACCGTAGTCTCCGCGATAGCCATGATAATCGCGTCCCCCCCACCGGTCATAGCGACCGGAGCCATGCCCCTGGTATCCTCGGCCATCGCGCGAATGGCCGTCCCAGGCGCCCCGGCGCTCGTAATTGTCGCCCCGGCTGTAAGTGCGCGACGGTTCGCGATCGTACTGGCTCGGGCTGCGATGATGGGAATCCTGGTTATAGGTTTGCCCGGTAGGCGCGGAGCGCGACGAATCCATCGGGGGCGTGGTGCCCGAACGATATTGGGCGAAGGCCGCATTGGGCACAATCGCTCCGAAAGTTGCCAAGGTGCAGGCAAGGAGGGCCGAGATTGTCCTGTTTTCTTTTCTCATGATCTTATCCCCTGCTCATTCCTGGAAAAGGAGGTGGGAACGAATTCCCACCTCAAGTTTCCTAGTAAAGTGCGACGTTTAAGCCCGCCGCAGGCTATTGGCCGCCCGGGGGCGAGCGACCAATCCCTGGATTAGATCCCGCCACCGCCGATGGTGCTGACGGAGCTGTTACCCACGGCCTGTGCAGTCACGCTGTTGCCAGTGCTGCGCATGACCGAACCGGTCGTGCCGCCAGTTGCAGCCATGCTGAACTGGACGCCGGTTGCCGTTGCCGTGACAACGCCATTGTTCGCCTGGACGCTGGACACTGCGCTGGAAGGCAGGCCGGCACCGAAGGTCGACATGGTGAGGCTGTTCACGGCGGAGTTGCCATAAGCCGCTGCATTCACAGCATTGTTGCTGTTCGAGAATGCCGAGCCAGAGGCCGCAGTGCCGCTCGCGGTGTCATTGAAGGCAATCGAGTAGACTGCATTCTGCGCCAGCGCGCTGACCGCACCGCCGTTGCTCTGATCGTTCAGGACAACTGCGGTTGCCGCAGCAGAGCTGGTGCCGGTGATCACCGCTCCGTCGACACCGCTGTAGGTGGCGCCCACGGAGTAGGTCATCGCGTTGCTGGCCGAGTTGCCGCGAGCCAGGGCAGTCGTGCTATTGCCATCCATGTTGACCGCGCTACCATCGACGGCAACGTTGTCTGCACCAGTGGTCTTGATGGCAAAGGTGGCCGTGGTCGTAGCGGTTGCATCAACGCTGGCATTGCTGGTCTGGCTGTTGGCCAGGGCAGCAGTTGCACCGTTGTCCACAGCCGAGAACTGCATCACGTTGGCAACGCGGTTGGCAGAGGCTTCAGCGGTGGTCGCATTACCGTTGATCGCAACCTTGCTGTCTTCAGTGCCAAGAGCGCCAGCAGTGTCAGCGTAGTCGGTGTTGAACAGATTGGTCGTCGCCGTGCTGTCCAGATCACCGGCCGCCGATTGCAGGTTAAGCATGGCATAGTCTGCGGTGGCCGTATCGCTGCTGGTATCGATCAGCGAGCGGGTGTTCGCACCGTCCAGCTTCACAGCCGATACCGACACGGTGTTGCTGGCGTTATTGATGACGGCCAGCGAGGTATTGCTGTTGTTGTTCAGCGCAATCGACGAATTCAGCGCTTCCCCATTGGCAAACACGTTCATCCGCGAATTGGCATCAATGTCGGCGGTGTCAGCATCCTGCACGTTCGACAGAGCGGCAGTCGGATCAATCCCCGAACCGGAGTCGGTTGCAGTCAGAGCGATCCGGTTGGTTGCCGAATTGCCCAGCGCTTCACCGAACTGGACGTTGTTGCTGACGCTCAGGCGCGAGTCGCTCAGCAGCTGATCGCCGTCTTCGTTGTCCGCCTGATCGATGCCATAGCTGGCCGCGATCTTCGTGGTCGAAGTGGCGGAAGAGCCCAGCGACTGCCAATTGGCCAGGCTGTAATCGCCGGTGGCGGTGCTGTCACCGGAAGCCGAGGTATCGCCCGAAGCCGAAGCCTGAACCGCCGTACCGTCGCCAGTCAGCGAGTTCGCACTGGCCGTCAGGGTGTTGCTCGAGGTGTTGGCAACAGCCGAACCGCGGATCACGTTCGCATTCACCGAAACTGCGCTGTCATCGACAGTGCCGCCAAGGTCGATGGTAACGCCTGCATCGTCCGGCGAAGTACCTGCAGCCGGAGACGCTGCGTCCGAATAGCCGATCAGGCTGACAACGTCCGCATTGCTGGTCTGGGCGCTGACGATGCCGGCGTCGGTGGTAACAGTGGTCCCGCTCAGCGCGACGCTGTTGGTCGCCTTGTTGCTGGTGGCGAAGGCATCGAAGCCGTTGCCATTGGCTGCAACGCTGGACGCGCTGACATTGCCGTCCACATTGGTTGCGACCGTTGCCGGATCGAGCAGCTTTGCGCTGATCGTGCCATCGCCGCTGTTCTGGACATTGGCCACCGAGAAAGCGCTGTCAGCCGTCGCAGTTGCCGTTGTAACGTCATACGCCGATTCAGGAGCGTTGGCACCAGTACCCGTATCAGCGCCCAGCGTCAGCGTGGTCGCCGAAGCGGTCAGCTTGTTGGTCGCCGTCGCGCCTTCTGCAGTGGCCTGCAGACGGTTGCTCGAAGAGCTCAGCGACGAAGAGGTCAGAACACCCGCTACCGAGGTTGCGATGCTGTCAGCCGTTCCGGTGTCCACGGTCGCCTTGACGTCCGCTCCGTCCGACACGGTCTGCACATTGCCGATCGCAGCTGCATTGGCGATGTCGCCCGCGACAGCAGGATCCTGCGTAGCTTGCGAAAGCGTGCCGCTTACGTTGAGCGTCAGGGTATTGGCAGTCGTCGCGCCCTGGGCCCGTGCCGACAGGGTATTGCTGTCGTTCTGCACGCTGCTGCCGCCGATAACGCCGGCGGTTTCAGTCACGTTCAACTTGATCGCCGAGGAAGTGCTTTCAGCCACCGTGGTTGCAGTAACATCGCCCGCGACCTGCTGATCGTTCAGCATGGCATAGCCAGCTTCCATGGTTCCGGCGCCCGACGCAATCGTGGTGGCCGCGTCTCCATCCGGAGCAGCCAGAGTCACGGTGGTTGCGTCAACCGTCATGGTGTTGGCAGTGTTGACGCCCGTGGCGCGCGACTGGATGGTGTTGTCAGTCAGCTTGGTCGATGCGCCCGTGTTGAGCGAATCTGCCTGGAGCAGCATCGAGGACTGGGTCTGCGCAAGAACGGTGCTGGTCGCATCGTTTTCCTGCTGGGAGACAACCACCGCGCCCGCACCGACCGTGGTGCCCGAAAGCGACAGGCCATTGGTAGCCGTGCTGCCGGTTGCGCCGGAGCTCTGGGTATTGCCGGTCATTGCCACGGCAGCAGAGGTTGCAGCCCCGACGTCCAGCGTCGCGGTGGCGTCGGTGGCATATGCTTCAACCGTGCTGTCGGTGTTCAGCTGCAGGCTGGCCGCAACGACCTTGCCGTTGGCGTCCAGGTCCTGGGTGCCGACCGTATCGACCGTTGCGTAGGTTCCGCCGGTGGAAAGCGTAGTCGCCGAGAGCGAGACGCCCTGGGTGGACGAGTTGCCGGTGGCCGATGCGTCCTGCGTATTCCCAGTCAGCGACAGAGCCGAAGAATCTGCATTCCCGCCGACTACCTTCATGTCCGAATTCAGGTTGGTTGCAGACACGTCGGTGATGGTGTTGGTCTGAACGACCGCGCCCATCGCCTTGCCCGAGATGTCGAGCTTGAGCGCGTCATTATCAACGCCGATGTCGCTGCTGGCCGAAATGGTCGTGGCCGACAGGGTCAGGCTCTGCGCGACCGTATTGCCGGTTGCCGTGGCTCCGTCGATCGAATCCTTCACCGCATAGCTGCCACGGGTCGTGGCGCCGACAGTCACGGAAACTTCGGTGCCAGTGGTATCAGCATCGATGACGACCGGGTTCTCGGGGTCTTCACCCGCGGCGACCCCGGTGTTCGTCTGCAGTGCAGTCACTGCAGTCGTGGTGCTGAGCGAAGCGGTATCGGTCTTCGACAGGCTCAGCGTATCGGTGTTACCCACCGCGACGGCGCCGGTCGTGCTCTTCTGGACGGCGATCGAACCGTCGGTCACTGCGCCAGCGGACTGGGTCGTCTTCACGTTCGTGACATTGGCATCGACGTCGTTGGTAACCGCCTGGTTGGAACCGGCAACCGCGTCAACACCGCTGACATTTACCGTAGTTCCGATCTCGACAGTCTGAGCAACGGCTTGGCTGGAAATCAGCGTGGCAAGAAGTGCAGTGCTTGCACCTCCCATCAGCTTCATTTTATTCTTGGTCGTTTTCATTTCAAATCTCCACTTTGTGTGTGCTTTTTCAACGCATCAGTCTAATCTTCGCTATCAATTGAACCCCTGGCCCCTCTCTGTAGATTGTTGATTCCGTATTCGCTGGCCGCCAGTCGACAGACACGACTCCGGCAGGAACTCCTCGCGCGGCCAGCGCCAGCACCAGGCTTGCGATCCGTTGATCGAGCAGGCGGCTGCGTTGGCTGGGTTCGAACTTTTCGGATTCCGGAGAGAGCAGGACGATGCTCACCGGGTTGCCCTGGCGCACCGTCGCGGCGGCGCTGTCCAGCATGACCAGAGCCGAAGCGGGCAGATTGGGGCTGCCCAGTTCAAAGATCAGGACAAAGCGGGTTGCCGGCTGAGCGCTGCTCTTGTTCTCGTTGATCGGCTGCGGCTTGGCATTGACCGGCTGGGCAGGCTGCACCGGAGCGGGCAGAGCCGCTGCTTGCACCGGCGCAGGCCGTGCCGGAACAGCCGGAGCGGAAACAGGAGCCGCAGGCTTGGCCGCAACTGGTTGCGCCGCCGCCGGAGCCGCCACAGGCCGGACAGTTGCCGCAGGCGCGGAAGCCTGCGCGGGTGCCTTGGCCACGGGGGCTTTTGCCGCCTGTGCGGGCGCCGGTGCCGCTGCCTGTGCCACTGCGGGCTTCGGCGCTGCTTGCTGCGGTGCCTGCGGCGGTGGAAGCGATGCCTGTCTTGATGCAGCAGCCACCGGTTTGGGAGCGGCGGGCGGAACCGTTGCAACCTGCTTTGGCGCGGCGGGCTGAGCTGGCGCGGCGGGCTTGGGAGCCACTGGCGGACGCGCGGGAGATGCCGCCGCAGGCGCAGGCGTCATGCCCGGCTTGCCAGCCGCAGCCTGTGCGGGCGGCGCAGCCTTGGGCTTAGCTGCCGGTACAGCAGCCTGCTTGCGCTCGTCCAGCAGGTCGAAGCCCGGTCCCGGCAAGGCTGCAGCAGGCTGCTTGGGCTGGGGTGCCTTGTTCCCGCCCCGGTTTGCGGGCGCAGCCAGGGCAGGCGTCTGCGGCTTTGCCATGTCGGCAAAGATCGCCTCTGACGACTTGGTCGAAATTTCCTGTCCGCGCAGAGCCAGGCACTTGGTCGGATCGACGCCGCCCGCCCGCGCGATCAGGCGGATCGCGGCTTCCTCGATCGTCGCGCGAATGCCGAGTTGCAGGGGTTCCTGCCCCTTGGAACCGACATTGACGTTGACCAGGCCAATGCCAAAGAAGCGGAAGGTGTTGGCCCCCACTTCATAGCCGACGAACTGCTTGGAAAGGCTGATCGCATCGACAACCAGCAGGCTGCGGGTATCGACGATACGCAGGTCGATCGCGACGCTCTGGCTGTAGGTCCGGCCCTTGAAGCCGATATTGTTCAACGCGAATTCGCCGCCGCCCGAAGCGATGTTGTAGTTCACTTCGGTGATGCCGCCGACGATGTAATAGTCCGATGCCTGGACGGTCCCACCGAAGTAGGGCAGCCACGGCACGCGCTGGCCATTGGCATCGTGCGGCTGGCCATCGCCCAATTGGCGGCGGTCCATGTAGCCCAGCTCGCGCTCGGCGATGGAGGGATCGTACCGCTCCGCAATCCGGACCGCGCCGCCCATCTTGCCAAGGGCGGAATAGAGCATCAGCGATCCACCCTGGGTGACCGCGTTGCCTTCGTTGATCGAATAGCGTCCGGTGAAGTCCTTCACTTCGCCAACGCCGACCACGATGGGCGGCCTGCCCGCTGCCGCCAGTTCGCGCGCAAAGCAGGCGAGCGGCGCCTCAAGCGGGGTCAGGTTGTCGCGCGCGGGCGTACCGAGTTGGACCGGCATCTCGCCCGGAGCCACCACCTGGCGCCTGACATTGGTCGGCATGCCGACACAGGCCGATGTACCCAGCGCGAGTGCCACGATGGGCACCAGCCGAAGCCGCCGTTTTCGGGGCGCAGTTCGCCCCGCTATTGCCGATTGCTTGCTCATTGGCCGAAGCCCGGCGTGGCGAAGGAACAGCCGTTGGACCCGTTGACGCTGGCATCCTGCAGGCCGGTGTTCGTCTGGATCGTATTGAGCGCCTGGGTGGAGAAATTGTTCGATGCATCGGCAAAGGAATCGCCGGTCACCGTGGTCAGAACCGGCGCGGAATTGTCCTGGCCGCTGTTCAGGACGACATCGCCGGTCAGGCCCTGCGTCGATCCGGTCGACGAGGTCTGGTTGCCCAATGCGCTGCCATTCGCGCCGTTCGAAGCCGGGGTATTGGCAGTGGCCGTATTGGTCCCGCCGTTACCCGAAGAACTGGCCTGGTTGCTGCAATTGAAGTTGTTCTGGGTGTCGATGTAATAATTGTACTGCGGCGCGGAATAGGCCCCGTTGGCGTTCTTCTTGCGCATTTCCTCGATGTAGGCCTGGTTCGCCATTTCGGCGGTGGTCTGGAATTGCCAGGCCGTGTTTTCGGCAACTCCATTGGCATGAGCGGGAGCCTGAATCAGGAGGATCGAGGCAATGACGGAATATATCGCGGTTGGTTTGATCATTTTTGATTTCCGCACCTGACTTTACTAGGAATGTGAATCATAATTACTGATCCACGCAGTCATATATGGGCGAGATGTGATTGCGCCGGCTAGGCAAGACAGGTGCCAATCCGGTGGTCCTTTGGGCTATCGCAACCATAATGGAACAGAAACGGATGGATCGGATGGAGCAATCCGCACGTCGAAAGCTGTCCGGACAGCTTGTGATCCAAGGCCTGCGCGCGCTGAACGCCGAAGATCCAGCGACACGCAATTCAAGCACATGGATGTAAGTTAATTATTCAAGTTCAAATATTTAACTGACCGAATATCAGACCAAGCAGCGTGGATAATCGTGAATACAACGATGCGAGCACCCAAAACCAAATGGCTCCAACCTATCTTTGACATCATACCAAGGTAGCGAAGTTGCCTCTTCCGGACCTTCGGAAAGCTCTCGTTTCACCAATGCCCCGGAGAAGGACATCGTCTTGACGGGGGCCTGACATATATGATTAGCATTTGGGGATCAGCAGCCTGTCATATCTTACGTGCAGGCTGTATCCAGATCGCTGCTCTGAAGGGCGCAATCCGTCCTGACTGTGAAATCTAGGAAAGTGGACTGACGTGGCAGGCGGAATACCCAACAGCATTTGCATCATCGACGACGATGCCGACTTCGCGCAGTTCCTGTCGCACTACATGCAGTCCAAGGGCGCGCAGTGCACGGTTTTCTCTTGCGCCGAGGCTTTTCTCGACTCGAAGTCCATAGGCAGTTTCCAGGCCTATATCATCGACCTGGGCTTGCCGGGTCTGGACGGGGTCGATCTGACCGCGCTGATCCGCGCCCGCACCGATGCGGGCATCCTGGTCATCAGCGGCCGAATGGGGCCCGACGCGTTCAATTCCGCCCTGGCAGCCGGGGCGGACATGTTCATCAACAAACCGGTCCGCTTCGACCAGGTCTATAATGCGCTCGCTTCGATCTGGCGCCGCGCGCCGTCGCGCAGCAAGGCGGCGGTGGCCTGGGCGATCAATGCGGATGGCAGCAGCCTGACCACGCCAAGCGGAGAGGTCGTGCCGCTCAGCCAGCTCGAAGCGCGCCTCATTCGCGGCCTGATCCAGGCCAATGGTGAACCTGTAAGCCGCGCCGCACTGGTGGAATATACGCAAATGCAAGGTGGCCCCGATCACCGCAACCTGGATGCCGCGGTTTTCCGCCTGCGCCGCAAGATCGAAAAGGAAACCGGCCAGCCCTCGCCTTTCAAGACCGTGCACGGCATCGGCTATCAGCTTGCCGCAACGATCGAGGATGAAGAGCGGAGCTCCACCCCGTGATCGACACTATCACTCTGTGGGGGAACATCTTTACCGGGCAGGCAATCGCCTTTTCGCTATGCATCCTGATGATCGGCAAGATGGACCACCACAAGGTTTTGTGGTTGCTGTCAAACCTGGTCGGCTCGGTCGGTCTGTTCATCGTCACCCGGGACAAGGCGCTTCTGAACGGTGTGACGGGGATAGCCGGGGCCTGGATGGTCGTCGCCTCAGGCTCTCTGAAGGGTCTCGCCTTGCGCGAAGGCAAGGCCACTTTCCAGCGCAACATGTTCAGTACGATCCTGATCGTTACTGCACTTAGCATTGCCACGGTCGGTTTTTTTGCGCCGTTCAACTATCGTTTGCTGCTGATCATGATTTCCGGGGTGTTCGTGAACCTTTCGTGCATCACGGCCCTGGTTGGCGCGCGGCGATGGCGGGGCAGCTGGGCCAGCTGGTTGATGATCGTATCGCTTTCCATCGCTGCCCTGGGCAACAACATACGCCTGATCACGGTTTATCCGTTCGGGCAGGATCGCACCTTTCTGGGGCAGACGGACACGCAGTTCGTAAGTATCTTTGCGGTCATCACCCTCTCCTTCTTCATGCAGGTTGCCTTCATCGGCTTGCTGCATGCGCGCGACGACCGCGAAAAGCTGATGGCGAGTCGGCGCACCATCCGGGCAGATGCTCGCGCCCTGGCGCTCAAGGAAGCCAAGCTTGCTACGGACAAGCTGGCAGCCGAACGGCTGACCATGCTCCAGTTGCTGACCCACGAGGTTCGCCAGCCGCTCAACAATGCGCAGGCCGCGCTGCAGACGATCATGATGCAGCTAACCGCCCCCTCGACCCGCCCTGACGTTATCAAGGACGTTGTCCACCGGACCGAACGGGTGCTGGACGACATCACCCTTACCCTGTCGAACGCGATTACCGGGGCCACACTGATTGATCGCCATCAGGCCGTCGCATTGGAACCAGTCGAGGTGATCGGGATCTGCCGCCTGGCCATCATGGACTGTTCGGTCCACGACCGTCAGCGCATCGACTTTACCTATCCCGAACAGGACGTCTTTGCGCACTGCGATCCGGTCCTGCTGCGGCTGGCGCTGCGCAACCTGCTCGACAACGCGGTGAAGTACTCGCCGCACTCAAGCCGCGTGAAATTCACCGTCGAATTCGATGACGAAGCCTTCGGGATCCGCTTTGCGGTTTACAACAAACTGGCAGACCTCAATTCGCTCCAGGGCAATATTCATGAACGCGGCAAGCGCGGCGTGGACCGGGCCTATGACGGGTACGGCGTTGGCCTGTTCATCGTCAGCGAAACGGCACGGCTCCACTTTGGCGAGCTGAGTTTTTATCAGACCAAGCCGGACGACGTGACCTTCGTGATGTTCCTGCCGCTTTGACGGCCCGGCAGATTTGCGCAAGACTGGCGCGCAGCTGCCGAGGAGCACCGGATGAAGTACGAGCGCATTCCCTATCTGGTCCTGTTCAGCGAACAGAACGCGTTCAAGGACACCTATGGCGGCGAAATCGGCAAGGTTGCCGTGGAATGCCACTTGCTGAAGCCGGAAGAACCCTCAGACGCGGTGGTGATTTTCTCCCACCCCATCGGCGGCGGCGCCTATCTTCCCCTGGTGGGCACCATTGCGAAAATGGGCGTCCATGCGATCTACTGCAATCCGCGCTACCGGGGGAACGACACCGCGCTGATCATGGAGCGCGCCGTGATGGACCTGGCTGCCTGCGTGCGCGATGCGCGTGAGCGGCTGGGCTACAAGAAGGTCTATCTGGGCGGCTGGTCGGGCGGCGGTTCGCTGTCGCTGTTCTACCAGGCCGAAGCGCAGGACCCGCGCGTGACCCATACGCCTGCGGGCGATCCCTATGACCTGACCGCTGCCAAGCTGATTCCGGCAGACGGCGTGCTGCTGCTCGCCGCGCATCTGTCGCGCAATCTGACGCTGACCGAATGGATGGACCCCTCGATCGAGGACGAAAGCCGCCCGTTCGAACGCAATCCGGCCTGGAACCTCTACGCCCCCGATGGACCGAAGCCGCCCTACTCCGCCGAATTCGTCGCCGAATTCCGGCAGCGCCAGATCGCCCGCAACCGCCGCATTACCAAATGGGTGAAGGAGCAACTGGCCGAGCTGAAGGCCCAGGGGCTGGAAAATCACGAACGCTGCTTCACCGTCCAGGGCACCATGGCCGATCCGCGCTGGCTCGACCCGGCGGTCGATCCCAACGACCGCGAGCCGGGGCATTGCATGCTCGGCGACCCCTTCGTGGTCAACGACGGTCCGGTCGGACTGGCCCGCTTTACCACGCTGCGTTCGTGGCTGTCACAGTGGTCCTATGACGATTCCAACGCCGACGGGCTGAAATGCGCGGCGCGGATTTCTGGGCCGATGCTGGTGATCGAGAACAGCGCCGACGATGCCTGCACCCCCAGCCATGCCGCGCGGCTGATGGCCGCAGCCAGCCGGTGCGAGATCGAGCACCGGGTTATCCAGGGCGCCAACCACTATTACTTTGGCCAGCCGGAGCTGGCGCAGCAGGCGGCGGAAACGGTGCGCGACTGGGTGAAGAAGCAGGGATGAACGGCAGCGCAAACAGCCCGCGCCGGATCGGCTTCGTCGAAGTCGGCCCGCGCGACGGCTTGCAGAACGAGCCGAGGCTGGTTTCCACGGCGGACAAGGTGGAACTGATCCGCCGCGCCATCGACGCAGGCGCGCGGCGGATCGAGGTGGCCAGCTTCGTCAATCCCAGGCGCGTGCCGCAAATGGCCGATGCGGAGCAAGTCGTCGCCCTGCTGGGCCAGCCCCAGGGCGTCACCCGGATCGGGCTGGTGCTGAACGAACGCGGCGCACAGCGCGCGCTGCTGGCCGGGGTGGACCAATTGGGCGCGGTCGCGGTTGCCTCCGACCCCTTTGGTATCCGCAACCAGGGCCAGGACTGCGAGCAGTCGGCTCAGGTTGCGGAGCGGATCGTTGCCTTGGCCAAGGCTGCGGGTCGCACCGCGCAGGTGACCATAGCCGTGGCTTTCGGCTGCCCGTTCGGCGGCGAGGTCGATCCTTCTCATGTCGTGCGCATGGCCGCGCGGCTGGCGCAGAGCGGCGCGGTGGAGATCGCCCTGGCCGACACCATCGGGGTTGCGGTTCCGGCGCAGGTTACCGCCCTCGTCTCCGCAGTGAAGGCGGCGGTCGGTGCGCTGCCGGTGCGGGTCCATTTCCATGACACCCGCAATACCGGGATCGCCAATGTCTGGGCTGCGGTAGAGGCCGGGGCCAGCGTGGTCGATGCCTCGATCGGCGGCCTCGGCGGCTGCCCCTTTGCCCCCGGCGCGGCGGGCAATGTGGCCAGCGAAGACGTTGCCTACCTGCTATCCCGTTCCGGCGTGGAGACGGGACTTGATCTGGACAAGCTGATCGCCGCCGCGCACTGGCTGTCCGGCGTAATGGACAAGCCGATGCCTTCGATGCTGTCCCGCGCGGGCGGATTTCCCAAGCCGGAAAGCGAGTGATGACTGCTGAAAACAAGGGCGCCCTGGCGGGCCTCAAGGTCGTGGAACTGGGCCAGCTGATCGCGGGTCCGTTCTGCGGGCAATTGCTGGGCGACATGGGCGCCGACGTGGTCAAGATCGAGCCGCCGGGCGCGGGCGATCCGATGCGCCAATGGGGCAATGGCCAGCACAAGGTGTGGTGGCAGGTCATCGGGCGCAACAAGCGCTCGGTCACGGCCAACCTGCGCGTGGCCGAAGGACAGGACCTTGCCCGCCGCCTGCTGGCCCAGGCCGACATCATGATCGAGAATTTCAAGCCCGGCACGGTCGAGAAATGGGGTCTGGGGCCAGAGGCTCTCCACGCGATCAACCCGCGCCTGATTATCGTGCGCATGTCCGGCTATGGCCAGACCGGCCCCTATTCCAGCCGCGCCGGGTTTGGCGGCATTGGCGAGGCGATGGGCGGCTGGCGCGCGATTGTCGGCGATCCGGACCGTCCGCCCAGCCGCATGGGGGTATCGATCGGGGATACCCTGGCCGCCACCTATGGCTGCATGGGGGCGCTGGCCGCACTGCGGGCGCGGGAGACGAGCGGCAAGGGCCAGGTGGTCGATTCCGCGCTTTACGAAGCGGTGCTGCAAGTGATGGAAAGCCTGATCCCGGAATATGACCTGATGGGGATCGTACGGCAGCGTTCCGGCTCGATCTTGCCCGGCATCGCGCCCAGCAACGTCTATCGTTGCCGCGACGGGGAATACATGATCGGCGGCAATGGCGATGCGATCTTCGCGCGTCTGGCCGAGGCGATGGGCCAGCCCGAACTGGCCAGCGATCCGCGCTATGCCACTCACGGCGCGCGCGGGGAAAACCAGCAGGAACTGGACGAGCGGATCAACGCCTGGACCCAGACCCTGACCATCGACCAGCTCGAAGCCCTGATGATCGCCCATTCGATCCCCGCCGGGCGCATCTATACCGGCGCGGAAATGCTGGCCGATCCGCATTTTGCCGCCCGCGAGGCAATCGTTGCGGTGGACCACCCCCAGCACGGCCCGGTACGGATGCAGGCCCCCATGCCCAAGCTGTCCGCCACGCCCTCCGCCGTGCGCCGCCGCGCCCCGCTTCATCCCGGCGAACACAACGGCGAAGTCTATGGCGAGCAACTCGGCCTGAGCGAAGCGGATCTGGCCGAACTGGCGGCGCGCGGCGTTATCTGATTGCCTTGGGCGGCAGGGCCAGCTTTACTGCCGGAAAATCCGGGAGAGCAAGCCAATGAACCAGATTCCCGCACAGCACCCCGTCGGCGTGCACCACATTGCCTTCATGGCGGGCGACATGAAGAAGCAGCTGGAATTCTTCACCCAGGTCCTCGGCTTTCCGCTGGTCGCCATCTTCGAAATGCACGGCGTGGACGGCGCATCGCACGCGTTCCTGCGGATGAGCGACGACAGCCTGTTCAGCCTGGTCCACGTCCCCGGCACGGACCGGATTCCAAGCACCATGGGCGTCACCCATGCCGGTCGCGGCGAAATGCCCTGTGCGCCCGGAACCATGCAGCACATCGCCTTTCGCGTGCCGGACGAAGCGGCGCTGCTGGCCATGCGCGACCGGGTCCGCAGCCACGGCGTGCCGATCATCGGCCCGATCGACCACGGTTTCTGCAAGTCACTGTACTTTGCCGGACCAGAGAACATGACGCTGGAAATTTCCACCCAGTACCGCGTGCTCGACGCGGCGACCTGGGTCGATCCGGAGGTGCTGGCAGGCCTCGGCATTTCAGAGCAGGAGGCGGCTGCGATGATCGCGCCCCAGCCTTACACCGGAGCGCCAAACCTGCCGCAGCCCGCGTTTGATCCGGCCAAGCCGCACCTCGACTATCCGGAAGCGACCTATCAGCGCATGCTCGTCACGCCGGACAGCGTCTATGAGCGTCTGCCGCCCTACGAACCGCCCGCGCGCGGAGGCTGAACCGCCTAGTCCGGGACCAGCACCTGACGGTGTCGCTGGACCAGATCGTGGAGCCATTCCTTGCCCGCCTTGATCCGGGCAAGCTGGTGGTTGTCCTTGTGCGTGACCAGCCAGAATGAGCGGGTAATCCGCTTGTCCGGGATGACCGGCACCAGGCCCGGATCGCGGTCGCCGATGAAGCAGGGCAGCACCCCGATCCCGCCGCCTGCCGCGATCAGGCGGTGCTGGGCATTGATGCTGGTGGAACGGGTACGGGTGGCAAGGCCGGGCAGGAATTCGTCCAGATAGCGCAGTTCGGGCGCATAGATCAGGTCGGGCACATAGCCGATCAGGCGGTGCCGCTGGGCCAGGTCGGCAGCGGCCAGGGGCGCGCCGAATTCCGCCAGATACTCCGCCGCCGCATAGAGCCGCAGGGTATAGTCGCTCAGCTTGCGGGCGATCACCGGCCCTGCCTTGGGGCGGGACAGCATGACCGCAATGTCCACCTCGCGCTTGGACGGGCTGAGGAACCCGCTGCTGGCGGCAAGGTCCACGGTCAATTGCGGGTTCCGCCGCGCGAAGGCCGGGATATGTTCGGCGAGGAACCAGGTGCCGAACCCTTCGGACACGCTGAGCCGCAGAGTGCCGCCTACCCCCGCTTGGGCCGCATCCGGCCCCTCGCCAATGGCCGCCGCGGCAGAGGCCATGGCCTCTACCTGGGCCAGCAGCGCCTCGCCCGCTTCGGTCAGGACCTGGCCCTGCCGGGTCTGCTCGAACAAGGTGGCGCCCAGCTGCGTTTCCAGACGCCGCAGCCGCCGCCCCATGGTGGTCGCGTCCACCCGCATCGCGCTGCCCGCCTTGGCCAGCCGTCCGGCCTGGGCAATGGCCAGGAAGGCTTGCAGGTCGTTCCAGTTCAGATGCTGCATAATTGCAGGGCATAGGCGCAAATTTGCCAATTGTCTGCATGAAAACAGGGGTGCAAAAGACTGCCAAACCCAACTTGAAAGCCCCACCCGCAAACAAGGATTCCACAGTGCGCCTGATCGACCATTTCATCGCTGGCGGAACCGGCGGCGCAGCCCCCGCCCGCAAGAGCCCGGTATTCGATCCCAACACCGGCGAAGTGCAGGCCGAAGTCGCCCTGGGCGACGCCGCCGTGCTGGACCGCGCGGTGGCCGCCGCCCAGGCCGCGCAGCCCGCCTGGGCCGCGACCAATCCACAGCGCCGCGCCCGTGTGATGTTCAATTTCAAGGCCCTGGTCGAAGCCCACATGGACGAACTGGCCCACATGCTCAGCAGCGAGCATGGCAAGGTCATCGCCGATGCCAAGGGCGATATCCAGCGCGGGCTGGAAGTGGTCGAATTCTGCTGCGGCATCCCCCACGCGCTGAAGGGCGAATATACGCAAGGAGCAGGGCCCGGGATCGACGTCTATTCGATGCGCCAGCCCATCGGGATCGGTGCGGGCATCACGCCGTTCAACTTCCCGGCGATGATCCCGCTGTGGATGGGCGCTGTGGCCATGGCGACCGGCAATGCCTTCATCCTCAAGCCCAGCGAGCGCGATCCTTCGGTGCCGGTGCGTCTGGCCGAACTGTGGCTGGAGGCCGGCCTGCCCGAAGGCATCTTCCAGGTTGTCCACGGCGACAAGGAAATGGTCGACGCGATCCTGGACCACCCGGCTATCGGTGCGGTCAGCTTCGTCGGATCGTCCGACATTGCGCACTATGTCTACAACCGCGGGGTTGCCGCCGGTAAGCGCGTCCAGGCCATGGGCGGCGCGAAGAACCACGGCATCGTCATGCCCGATGCGGACCTTGACCAGGTGGTCAATGACCTGGCCGGAGCGGCTTTCGGCTCGGCGGGTGAGCGCTGCATGGCCCTGCCGGTCGTCGTGCCGGTGGGCGATGAAACCGCAGAGCGCCTCAAGGCCAAGCTGATCCCCGCGATCGAGGCGCTGAAGATCGGCATTTCGACCGACGACAGCGCGCATTACGGCCCGGTCGTCACCGCCCAGCACAAGGCCAATATCGAACGCTGGATCCAGACCTGCGTCGATGAAGGCGGCGAACTGGTAGTCGATGGTCGCGGCTTTACCCTGCAGGGCCACGAAAACGGCTTCTTCGTCGGCCCCACGCTGTTCGACCGCGTAACCCCGGACATGAGCAGCTATCACAACGAAATCTTCGGCCCCGTCCTGCAAATGGTCCGCGCCAAGGATTTCGAGGAAGCGCTGAGCCTGCCCAGCAAGCACCAGTATGGCAACGGCGTGGCGATCTTCACCCGCAACGGCCACGCCGCGCGCGAATTCGCCGCGCGGGTGAACGTCGGCATGGTCGGCATCAACGTGCCGATCCCGGTCCCGGTCGCCTACCACACCTTTGGCGGGTGGAAGCGCAGCGCCTTTGGCGATACCAACCAGCACGGCATGGAAGGGGTGAAGTTCTGGACCAAGGTCAAGACCATCACCCAGCGCTGGCCCGACGGTTCGCCGGACGGCGGCAATGCCTTTGTCATTCCAACCATGGGCTAATCGATGACCGACCAGTTCTCCCTTACCGAAGACCAGCTTGCCATTCAGGACATGGCACGCAAGTTCACGGCGGATCGCATCACGCCGTTCGCTGCCGAATGGGATGAAAAGAGCCACTATCCGGTCGATGTCTGGAAAGCGGCGGGGGAACTGGGTTTCGGCGCGATCTATGTGTCGGAAGAAAGCGGCGGGATCGGCCTGGGCCGGCTTGAGGCCGCGCTGATCATGGAGGCCATGGCCTATGGTTGCCCTTCGACCAGCGCCTATATCTCGATCCACAACATGGCCGCCTGGATGATCGACACCTATGGCTCGGCGGAGCTGAAGGGCCGGTTCCTGCCGGACCTGGTTTCGATGAACAAGATCGCCAGCTATTGCTTGACCGAGCCGGGTTCTGGCTCTGACGCGGCGGCGCTGAAAACCAGCGCGCGGCTGGATGGCGATCACTATGTGATCAATGGCACCAAGCAGTTCATTTCCGGCGGCGGCGTGAACGACGTCTATGTCTGCATGGTCCGCACCGGAGAGCACAAGTCGGGCGGGATCACTTGCCTGGTGGTTGAGAAGGACACGCCCGGCCTGTCCTTCGGCGCGCCGGAAAAGAAGCTGGGGTGGAATTCCAGTCCCACCGCGCAGGTCATTTTCGAGGATTGCCGCGTGCCCGTGGCCAACCGCGTCGGGGCCGAGGGCGAAGGATTCCGCTTTGCCATGGCCGGGCTGGATGGCGGGCGCCTCAACATCGGCGCCTGCTCGCTGGGCGGGGCGCAGCGCTGCCTGGACGAGGCGATTGCCTATACCAAGGACCGCCAGCAGTTCGGCCAGCCGATTGCCGATTTCCAGAACACCCAGTTCATGCTGGCCGACATGGCGACTGACCTGGAAGCCGCCCGCGCCCTGCTTTACCTGGCCGCCAGCAAGGTCAATGCCAATGCGCCGGACAAGAGCCGCTTTTCGGCCATGGCCAAGCGCCTGGCGACCGACAGCGGCAGCAAGATCGTCAACGACGCGCTGCAACTGTTCGGCGGCTATGGCTATCTGCGCGACTATCCGATCGAGCGCTTCTGGCGCGACCTGCGCGTCCATTCGATCCTGGAAGGCACCAACCAGGTGATGCGCATGATCGTCGGCCGCGATCTGCTGCGCCAGTAATCACACAGGAGTTTTTGAACATGACCCGGATCGCTTTCATCGGGCTTGGCAACATGGGCGGCGGCATGGCGGCCAATCTGGTCAAGGCCGGGCATGAAGTGCACGCATTCGACCTGTCATCAGAGGCCCTGGCCCGGGCGCAGGAGAACGGCTGCCAGACCTATACCTCGGTGCGCGAAGCGGTTCAGGGCGCGCAGGCGGTCGTTTCGATGCTGCCCAACGGGGAAATCGTGGAAAGTGTCTATAGCGCCGACGTGATCGGCCATGCGCCCAGATCGGCCCTGCTGCTGGACTGTTCGACCATCGACGTGGCAACCGCGCGCAAGGTGGAAGAAGCGGCCCGCGCCGCCGGTTACGAAATGGTCGATGCACCGGTATCGGGCGGGATCGCGGCGGCCAATGGCGGCACCCTGACCTTCATGGTCGGCGGCAGCGAGGCAGCCTTTGCCAAGGCCGAGCCAATCCTGGCCGCCATGGGCAAGGCGGTGATCCATGCCGGGGCCAGCGGCGCGGGGCAAGCGGCCAAGATCTGCAACAACATGATCCTGGGCGCGACCATGATCGCCACGTGCGAAGCCTTTGCCCTGGCCGACAAGCTGGGGCTGGACCTGCAGACCTTTTTCGACATTTCCAGCAAGGCATCGGGCCAGTCCTGGTCGATAACCGCCTATTGCCCGGTCCCCGGCGTCGGCCCGCAGTCGCCCGCAGACAACGGCTATCAAGGCGGGTTCGCCGCGGCGCTGATGCTGAAGGATCTGAAGTTGGCGATGGAAGCGGCAAAGGCGGCGGGCGCGATGGTGCCAATGGGCCAGCGCGCCCAGGAACTTTACGAAGCCTTTGCCGCGGCCGGAAACGGCGCAGTCGACTTTTCCGGGATCATCAAGACGCTGTGACCGCGCGCTAGAACGAGGGCTAGAACGACAGGGCCCGCACCAGGTCTCCCGCCGCCAGGGCGCCCTGCCCCGCCGGACAGCGGATCAGCCAGTCCGCCCCGACCAGGGCCCCTTGCGCGCCGCTGTCCTGATTGCTGACCGGGACAAGACCATCATCATCCCAGCGCGCGCGGACAAAGGTTTCACGCCCTCCCGTTTCGCCCAGCGGCGCGGCCAGTGGCAGCTTGCGCCAGCGCAGCACCTCGCCCAGCGCTTGTCCTTGCAGCAAGGCCAGCAACGGCAGCAGGAACAGCCGCGCAGTGACCATGGCAGAGGTCGGATTGCCCGGCAGGCCGATCACCCATTTTCCCGCTGCCCGGCCCAGCCAGACAGGCTTGCCCGGCTTGATCCCGACCTTGGCAAAGACCAGTTCCAGCCCATGCGGCGCAAACATCGGCTTGGCAAAGTCGCGCTCTCCCACCGAGGCTCCGCCGGTCACGATCACCACTTCCGCCGCCGCCAGCGCCTCGCCCGCCGCGCCTTCCAGCGCGGGCAGATCGTCCAGCCCGATGGCGCGGTGCACCACCCTGCCCCCGGCCTGCGCGGTCAGGGCCGCGACGCCGAAAGTGACGCTTTCCGGGATCGCATCGGCGCGCAGATGGGCCTCGCCCGGGGCGGCCAGTTCGTCACCCGTGCCGATAATGGCGATGCGCGGCTGGAGCGAGACGGACAGCACGGCCCGGTCCGCCGCCGCCGCCGCGATCATCGCGCGCGGGGTAAGCCGCGTTCCGGCCTCCAGCAGGGTATCGCCTGCGGCAAAGTCGCTTCCCGCCGCGCGGACGTGCCAGGCGGGGCCATAGCCTTCGGCAAAGCGCACCCTGTCTCCATCGCGCGCCGCATATTCCTGCATGATGCAGCGGTCCGCGCCGTCCGGCATAGGCGCGCCGGTGAAGATCCGCACGGCCTGACCGGGGGCGACTGTTCCCGCAAAGCCCTGTCCGGCGCGGCTTTCGCCAATCACGGTCAGGTCAATCCCGGCGCGCGTTGCGGCATCGACCACGGCATAGCCATCCATCGCCGCCACGGCTTGACGCGGGGCGGCGCTGCGGGCCGTGAGCGGCCGGGCCAGCACGCGGCCCGCCGCTTCATCCAGCGGCAGATCCTCGTGCCCCAGTGGGCGCACCGCGCGCGCGATCAGGGCAATCGCCTCGTCGAAGGAAATCATGCGCAGATCCCGCGCAGGCGGGGCACCTGCCCCGCGATGGAGCAAGGGCGGTAGCGGCTGTCGAATTCATGCACCAGCACCAGATCCCAGGCATCGCGGCAAGCGCCGTTCGATCCGGGCACGCAGAAGATGAAGGTATCCCCCGCCTGCCCCGCAAAGGCTCGGGATTGCAGGGTGGAAACGCCGATCGTGCCCAGGCTGACCTGGTGGAACACCACGCTGAACCCGTCCATCACCCGGCGCAGCAGCGGCATGACTGCCTCTGGCGTCACGTCGCGCGGGGTGAAGCCAGTGCCGCCCGTGCTGACGACAATGTCCACGCCCTCGTCGGCGATCCAGGCGCGCATCTGGGCCTGAATGGCCGGAACGTCATCGGTAACGATGGCCTTGGCGGCAAGCCTGTGGCCTGCGGTCGTCAACCTCTCGACCAGCAGCGCACCGGACGTGTCGGTTTCCTCCGTGCGGGTATCGGACACGGTCAGGACCGCGATGCTCAGCGGATGGAACGGCAGGTTCGGATCGATTCCGGGCATTCTTCAGTCCTGTCTATCAGCCCAGCGGCTGGCATCTTCCATGTCGGCCTCGGTCGGCTCGATCCAGCTTTTGGCGCCGCCCTTGACCTCGTGCTTCCAGAACACGGCTTCGGTCTTGAGCCGGTCCATCATGTAATCCGCCGCTTCGAATGCGGCGCGGCGGTGGGCCGAAGCGGCGGCGACAAAGACAATCGCCTCGCCCGGCAGGATCGTGCCCGCGCGGTGAACGACATGGCTGCGAGTGATGGCAAAGCGCGCATGGGCATCGGCGGCAATCTGCTCCATCGAGGCGAGCGTCATGCTGCGATAGGTTTCCAGCACCAGCGCCTCCACGCTTTGCCCGTCCTTGGCCGCGCCCCGCGCATAGCCGGTAAAGCTGACCACGCCGCCCTCACCGTCCAGCTGCGCGTTGAAGCGCGCCAGCAGGGCGGCAGGATCGAACCCCGATTCCGCCAGTTCGACCGTCCTGCTCATCCGCCGGACACCGGAGGGAACAGCGCCACCTCGTCCCCTGCGCGGACTGGGCTGTCCGGGCCGACCAGAGCTTCGTTCACGCAGGCGCGCACCCGTCCGCTGGCGATGGACGGGGCGAGCGACGGATAGGCCGCAGCCAGCGCGGTGAACATGACGCTGACCGGCACTTCCTCCTCCGGCAAGTCCAGTTCCACCATGCGCCCGCAGGCCTCGGCCAGGCGGCCGCACAGTTCCACGTTCAAGCGGGCAGTCACCCTATCCTCCGATGGAAGCCAGGTGCGGCGTGCCGCCGCTGTTGCCTTCGTGCAGGCGGTGCGCGGGGGCCTTGGTCGCGGTCAGCTTCATGATCCGCCGGACCAGCTCATCGCCCTGCGCATCGTCCTGCAGCAGATCGCGCAGGTCAATCCCGTGATCGCCGAACAGGCACAGGTGCAGCTTGCCCTTGGCCGAAACGCGCAGGCGGTTGCAGGTGGTGCAGAAATCCTTGGAATAGGGCGCGATGATCCCGATCCGGCCGGGCGATCCCGCCTGGGCATATTCCACCGCGGGCCCGGCGCCAGCCTGACGCGGCAGGCGCTGCCAGCCGAGCGATTCCAGCCGCTGCGCGATTTCCGCTCCAGCCAGGTGATGGCGCTGGAAGAATTCGGTATTGTCGTTGGTACGCATCACTTCGATGAAGCGCAGCGCCATGTCGTGCTGCTGGACGAAGCCGATGAAGGCGTCCAGCTCGTCATCGTTGACACCGCGCATCAGCACGCTGTTCAGCTTGATCGAAGCGATCCCCGCCGCGCGCGCAGCCGCGATCCCGGCCAGCACTTCGCCCAGCCGGTCATGCCCGGTAATGCTGGCAAAGCGCGCCGGATCGAGCGAATCCACGCTGACGTTCAGCGCGCCGATCCCGGCAGCGGCATAGTCCTGCGCCCGCTCTGCCAGGCGGTAGCCATTGGTGGTCATCGCCACGCGGCGGATGCCGGGAACGGCGGAGACAGTGCGGGCAATGTCAATCAGCTCGCGCCGCAGCGCCGGTTCGCCGCCGGTCAGCCGCACTTTCCACAGGCCCAGGCGGGCAAAGGCGGTGACCAGCCGGCGGATTTCCTCCACCGACAGGCTGGACGGCTGCCCCGCCTGCTTGCGATAGCCATCGGGCAGGCAATAGCTGCAGCGGAAATTGCAGACATCGGTCAGCGACAGGCGCAGGTATTCGAACCTGCGACCATGGCCGTCATAGAGTCCGTCGTGGCGCAGCGGTTCCATCCTATTGCACCAATTGCCCGTCGACTACGCCCAGATCGACCCCGCGCACATCGGCGCGGCCCGCCAGAATGGCGATGTATTGCGACAAGGCGCGGCGATAGCTGGCCTCTTCCAGGTAATCGGCAATCGCCTGGTGCACCGCCTCGAACGGCAGGGCGCGCCCATCTGCCCGGCGACCGGCGCGGATCACGTGGACGCCAAAGCGCGTCCGCACGGGATTGGGGCACAGGCTTTCGGGTTCCATCGCAAACAGCGCTTCCTCAAACGGCCTCACCATCTGGCCAGGCTGGACTTGCCCGAGGTTACCCCCTTGTTCACGTGAGGGGCAAGCCGATTTGCTGCGGGCAAGCTCGGAAAAGCGCGATGGATCGGCCTGCAACTGGCGGATCAGGGTGCGCGCGTCGCCCGTGGCCAGGCCCATGGCCAGATCGTCCGCCGGATCGGCCGCGATCAGGATATGCGCGGCCTCGACCAGGGGCGGAGTGCGGAACCGATCCGGGTGCAGAGCAAAGAAGCGGCGGCAGGTTGCCTCGTCCGCCTGGGGGGTCTGCACTTCGCGGGCAAGCAGCGCCTCGATCCGGGCGTCCTCGTCCGCGAGCTGGCGGCCCTCAGCGTCGGTCAGGCCCTCGCCCGCGATTTCCAGCCGCTCGGCCTCGTCCAGCAGCAGTTGCCGCACCGCCAGCGCCCGCGCCGCCGCGGTCCAAGCCGCTTCGGCGCTGGGCGCGGGATGGTGCTGCGCCTCTGCGGCAATCGCGGCCACGCTGATCTCGCGCTCGCCAATGAAGACGGGTTCTTCGATCATGAGGCCAGCTTTCGCGAACGGACCACCTGGTAACCGGGCCGCCACAGGTAGCGCACCGGAGCAGAGAGCATGTGGACCAGGCGCGTGAAGGGGAACAGCAGGAAGATCGTCAGCCCCAGGAAGATATGGACGCGGAAGATCGGGCTGGAACCGACCAGATAGGACGAAGCCGCCTGGTCGAACGTGAAGATGCCATTGGCCCAGGCCATGAACTTGACCATTTCCTTGCCGTCCAGATGGCCCAGCGAAACCGGGATCGTCATCAGGCCCAACGCCAGCTGGAGCCACAGTAGAACCAGAATGCCGGTATCGGCAAAGGTGGAATTGACCCGGATGCGGGCATCGAACAGGCGGCGGTGCAGCAGCATGGTGGCCCCGATGAAAGAGAAGGTTCCGGCAATGCCGCCCGCGACGACGGCCAGGACCTGTTTCCATTCGTGCTTCACATGGAGGCTTTCGAACACCCAGATCGGAACCAGCAGGCCGACCAGGTGGCCGAAGAACACCACCAGCACGCCCAGATGGAACAGGACCGATCCCCAGATCAGCTGCTTGCGGCGCAAGAGCTGGCTGGAACTGGCGCGCCAGGAATAAGGCTCGCGGTCGAACCGGACGATCGAGCCAATCGCCAGCACGGCCAGCGCGATGTAGGGATAAATTCCGAACAGCAGATGGTTGATATAGTCGGCCATGTCACAGGCTCCGTGAAGGGCGGGCAGTCAGGGCGGGGTCGAGCATCCGGTCAAGGATCGCGCCGACCTTGGGGCAATGGTCGCTGCCCGGTGCCAGCGGCGTGTCAAAGCGGACCTGCTCTTCCTCCCAGGCAGCGTCGAGCTGCGCCAGGTTGTCCGGATCGTCGGCCGGGGCGATTTCGAATGCCTCGCCGCCTGCCCCAGCCAGATCGGCCAGGATGCGCAAGGGCGCGGCATAAGGCGTTCCGCGCTCCTCCAGCCGCTCGGCCAGGGCGGAGAGGATCACGCCGGGCTGGGCAAGCTCCTCCGCCGCCTGCTCGGGCGGCAGGACCGAGAGGTATTCCAGGAACAGCGGCAGATAGTCGGGCAGCTCGTTCGCCGCGATTTCCAGCCCCTGGGCCAGATAACGCTCGCGCAGGTCGACCATGGCCTGGCCCCGGTCGCGGCTTTCGCCGTGGACGTGTTCAAACAGGTGGAGCGAAACCGCCCGCCCCCGGTCAAACAGGGCGACATAAGCCTCCTGCAAATCGAGCAGGTCATCGTGGGCCAGCTGGTCCAGCAAGGGCGCCAGAGCGGCGCGCTGCTGCGGGCAGAGCAGGCCTTCCTGGGCCAGCGCGGCGGACAGGTCGTCCACCCCGGCCTGCACCTCCTGATCGGGATAGCGCAGCAGGGCGGACAGGACGCGAAGGGTCAGGCGCATATCAGAACACCTCCGAAGGGGTTTGCAGCTTCTTGCGGGCCGGCGCGCCGAACAGGTTGGCATCGCTGCTGCCGCCAGAGCAGCCATTGCCGAACGAGAAGCCGCAGCCGCCGCGTTCGTCGTACATGTCCTCGGCATCCTCGCGGTGGCCGGTCGGGATGACGAAGCGGTCCTCGTAATTGGCGATGGCCATCACGTGGTACATCTCTTCGATCTGCGCGCCGGTCAGGCCGACTTCCCGGGCCATATCCTCGGCCACCACGCCGTTCACCGTCTTGGAGCGCATATAGCCGCGCATGGCCAGCATCCGTTCCAGCGCCTCGACCACCGGAGCTTCCTTGCCCGCGGTCAGCAGGTTGGCGAGGTACTTGACCGGAATGCGCAGGCTGCGGACGTCCGGCATCCCGTTGTGCGCGGCGATCTTGCCCGCGCTGGCCGCCGCGCTGATCGGCGAAAGCGGCGGCACGTACCAGACCATCGGCAGGGTGCGGTATTCGGGATGGAGCGGGAAGGCGACCTTCCATTCCATCGCCATCTTCCACACCGGGGAATGCCGCGCGGCTTCGAGCCAGGCCTCTGGCACGCCATCCTTGCGGGCCTGGGCGATCACTTCGGGATCGTTGGGGTCAAGGAAGATGTCGAGCTGCGCCTGGTACAGGTCTTCCACGTCCTCGGCGCTGGCGGCTTCCTCGATCCGGTCGGCGTCATAGAGCATCACGCCCAGATAGCGGATGCGCCCGACGCAGGTTTCGCTGCAAACCGTGGGCTGGCCCGCCTCGATCCGGGGATAGCAGAAGATGCACTTCTCGCTCTTGCCGGTTTTCCAGTTGAAGTAGATCTTCTTGTACGGACAGCCCGAGACGCACATGCGCCAGCCGCGGCACTTTTCCTGGTCGATCAGGACGATGCCGTCCTCCTCGCGCTTGTAGATCGAACCGGAAGGACAGGCCGCGACGCAGGTGGGATTCAGGCAGTGCTCGCACAGGCGCGGCAGGTACATCATGAAGGTGTTTTCGAACTGGCCGTAAATCTCCTTCTGCACCCCTTCGAAATTGTAATCGGCAGAGCGCTTGGAAAATTCGCCGCCCAGGATTTCCTCCCAGTTGGGACCGCCCTCGATCTTCTCCATCCGCTCGCCCGAAACCAGGCTGCGCGGGCGCGCGGTGGGAAAGGCCTTGCTTTCGCCCGCCTGTTGCAAGTGGGCGTAATCGAACGTGAAGGGTTCGTAATAGTCGTTGATTTCCGGCAGGTCCGGGTTGGCGAAGATCTTGGCCAAAAGCCGCCACTTGCCGCCCATGCGCGGGCGGATCGAGCCGCTGGGCGTGCGCACCCAGCCGCCGTTCCACCGTTCCTGGTTTTCCCAGTCCTTGGGATAACCGATGCCGGGCTTGGTCTCGACATTGTTGAACCAGGCGTATTCCATGCCGTCGCGGCTGGTCCACACGTTCTTGCAGGTGACCGAACAGGTGTGGCAGCCAATGCACTTGTCAAGGTTCAGCACCTTGCCGATCTGGGCGCGGACCTTCATGCTGCGTTCTCCCCTTCGCTCAGGGCCCCTTCGAGCCAGTCGACCTTTTCCAGCTTGCGGACGATCACGTATTCGTCGCGGTTGGAACCGACGGTGCCATAGTAGTTGAAGCCATAGGCCTGCTGGACATAGCCGCCGATCATGTGGGTGGGTTTCAGGATGGCGCGGGTGACGGAGTTGTGAATTCCGCCGCGCTGTCCGGTAAGCGGTGAACCGGGTACGTTCACGATCTTCTCCTGGGCATGGTACATGAACAGGGTGCCTTCCTTCATCCGCTGGGACACGACCACGCGGGCGACCAGGGCGCCGTTCGAATTGAAGGTTTCGACCCAGTCGTTATCGACCAGGCGGGCCTTGGCGGCATCGACTTCGCTCATCCACACGATCGGCCCGCCGCGCGACAGGGTCAGCATCAGCAGGTTGTCGGTATAGGTGGAGTGGATGCCCCACTTCTGGTGCGGGGTGATGAAATTCAGCACCACGTGCGGGCGGCCCTCGGCCTGGTCCAGCATCGGCTTGACCGCCTTGGTATCGATCGGCGGGCGATAGACGCATAGCGCCTCGCCAAAGGCGCGCATCCACTTGTGATCCTGGTAAAGCTGCTGGCGGCCCGTCAGGGTGCGCCAGGGGATCAGTTCGTGGACGTTGGTATAGCCCGCGTTATAGCACACGTGCTCGCTTTCCAGGCCCGACCAGGTGGGCGAGGAGATGATCTTGCGCGGCTGGGCCTGGATGTCGCGGAAGCGGATCTTTTCCTCTTCCTTGGGCAGGGCCAGGTGCTTGTGATCGCGGCCCGTGAACTGCGACAGCGCATCCCACGCCTTGACCGCGACCTCGCCATTGGTTTCCGGCGCCAGCATCAACAGCACTTCGGCCGCGTCGATGGCGCTGTCGATCCGGGCCATGCCCCTGGTCGGCCCGTCATCGCCCACCGTGCCGTTCAGCTTGCGCAGGTTCTCCACCTCGGTCACGGTGTTCCAGCCGATGCCCTTGCCGCCGTTGCCCAGCTTGTCCATCAGCGGCCCCAGCGCGGTGAAACGCTTGTAGAGATTGGGATAGTCCCGCTCTACCACGGCAACCGTGGCCATGGTCTTGCCGGGGACCGGCTCGACCTCGCCCTTGCCCCAGTCGGCCACGTCAAAGGGCTGGGCGATCTCGTTCGCCGTATCGTGCTGGATCGGGGTCAGGACCAGGTCGTGCTCCACCCCCAGCACTTCGGGCGCCACTTCGGAAAAGGTCTTGGCGATCCCCTTGTAGATTTCCCAGTCGCTGCGCGATTCCCACACCGGATCGACCGCCGCGCTGAGCGGGTGGATGAACGGGTGCATGTCAGACGTATTGAGGTCGTCCTTTTCGTACCAGCTGGCCGTGGGCAGGACGATGTCGGAATAGACGCAGGTCGTGGACATGCGAAAGTCCAGCGTGACCAGCAGGTCCAGCTTTCCTTGCGGCGCTTCGTCGTGCCACTTCACTTCCTGCGGTTTCTGGCCGCCCATCTCGCCCAGGTCCTTGCCCTGGACGCCGTGGGCCGTGCCCAGCAGGTGCTTCAGGAAATACTCGTGCCCCTTGCCGGACGAGCCAAGCAGGTTCGAGCGCCAGACGAACATGTTGCGCGGCCAGTTGGCCGGATCGTCAGGATCAAGACAGGACAGCTCCAGATCGCCGCCCTTCAGCGCCTGGGCCACATAGTCCTTCGGCTCCATGCCCGAAGCCTTGGCCGCCCGGCCCAAGTCCAGCGGATTGGTCTTCAGCTGCGGCGCGCTGGGCAGCCAGCCCATGCGTTCGGCCCGCACGTTGTAATCGATCAGGCTGGCGTCCCAATCGCCCTTGGGCGCGGTGGGCGAAAGGATCTCGCCAACGCCCAGCGTCTCGTACCGCCACTGATCGGTATGGGCATAGAAGAAGCTGGTGGAATTCATCTGCCGGGGCGGACGGCTCCAGTCGAGCGCAAAGGCCAGCGCGGTCCAGCCGGTCTGCGGGCGCAGCTTTTCCTGGCCGACATAGTGCGACCAGCCGCCGCCCGACTGGCCAATGCAGCCGCACATCACCAGCAGGTTGATGATCCCGCGGTAATTCATGTCCATGTGGTACCAGTGGTTCAGACCGGCCCCCAGGATGACCATCGACTTGCCATTGGTCGCTTCGGCATTGGCGGCAAATTCGCGCGCGGCGGTGATGATCGCATCGGCCGGAACGCCGGTGATCTTCTCACCCCAGGCCGGGGTATAGGGCGACATGGCGGCATAATCGCGCGCCACGTGTTCGCCGCCCAGCCCCCGGTCCAGGCCGTAATTGGCGCAAAGCAGGTCGAACACCGTGGCGACGTAGGCCCGCCCCTCGGTCAGATCGAGCTGGCGCACCGGCACCCGCTTCATCAGCACGTCGGGATGGTCGGTGCCTTCGAAGTGGTCATGCTCGCGGTTGCCAAAATAGGGGAAGGCCACTTCCACCACCTCGTCGTGATCCTTGTCGAGGATCGCGGTCATCCGCAGCTTTACCTCGCGGCCCTGGCCATCCTTTTCCTCAAGGTTCCACTTGCCCTTCTCGCCCCAGCGGAAGCCGGCAGAGCCGGACGGCACGACCAGTTCGTCGCTCGCCTCGTCAATCGCAACGCACTTCCATTCCGGGTTGTTGCCTTCGTCCAATCCGCCCTTCACGTCAGAGGCGCGCAGCAGGCGTTCGGGCACCAGGCGGCCATCCTGTTCGACCAGGCGGACCAGCATCGGCATGTCGGAATAGCGACGGCAATAGTCCTCGAAATAGGGGACCTGCCGGTCAAGGTGGAATTCGCGCAGGATCACGTGGCCCATGGCCAGCGCCAGGGCCGCATCGGTGCCCTGCTTGGGATTCAGCCACAGGTCGGCGAACTTGGTCGCTTCGGCATAGTCCGGGCTGACCACGGCCACCTTGGTCCCGCGATAGCGTGCCTCGGTCATGAAGTGGGCATCGGGCGTGCGCGTCTGCGGCACGTTGGACCCCCACATCATCAGGAAGCCCGCATTGTACCAGTCGGCGCTTTCCGGAACGTCGGTCTGTTCGCCCCAGGTCATCGGGCTGGCGGGCGGCAGGTCGCAGTACCAGTCGTAAAAGCTCATGCAGGTCCCGCCCAGCAGCGAGAGATAGCGCGAACCGGCGGCATAGCTGACCATCGACATGGCCGGGATCGGCGAAAAGCCGATCACCCGGTCCGGGCCATAGGTCTTGGCCGTATAGGCATTGGCGGCGGCGATGATCTCGTTCACCTCGTCCCAGGTGGAGCGGACGAAACCGCCGTGGCCGCGGATCGCGGTATAGCTTTTGCGCTTGACCGGATCGGCCTGGATCGAGGCCCAGGCGGCGACCGGCGGCAGGCTGCGGCGCGCCTCGCGCCACAGCTTGACCAGGCGCTTGCGGATCAGCGGATATTTCAGGCGCTGGGCCGAATAGATGTACCAGCTATAGCTTGCCCCGCGCGGGCAGCCGCGTGGTTCGTGGTTGGGCAGTTCGGGCCGGGTGCGCGGATAGTCGGTCTGCTGGGTTTCCCAGGTGATGATCCCGCCCTTGACGTAGATCTTCCAGCTGCACGATCCGGTGCAGTTCACGCCATGGGTGCTGCGCACGATCTTGTCGTGCTGCCAGCGCTTGCGATAGCCGTCTTCCCAATGGCGGTCCTCGCCGGTGGTCAGGCCGTGACCGTCGGAAAAGGTCTCCCTCTTCTGGCGGAAGAAGGTCAGGCGGTCGAGCAGGTGGCTCATGCGGGTACTCCTTGGGAAAGGGGGGCAGCGGGCGCGCCGCGTTCAATGTCGTGCAGCAGGCCGCCGCGCCGGGTGTAGGCAAACCAGGTGAGCGCGGCGCAGCTGACGTAGAAGATCATGAAACCGAAGAGCGCCGGCAGGGCCGAACCGCTCAGCGTGATCGAGCTGCCGAACGCCTTGGGGATGTAGAAGGCGCCATAGGCGGCGATGGCCGAGGTGAAGCCGACGATGGCCGCCGCTTCCTTTTCCGCCTTGCGGGTGGCCTCGGCGGCGGACAGCTCGGGCATCAGGCGCGGCATTTCCAGGCGCATGATGTTGGGGATCATCTGGAAGGTTGAGGCATTGCCCACTCCCGTCACCGCGAACATCACGATGAACATGGCCAGGAAGCCACTGAAGTCCTTGGCCTGCAGGAAGTGGACCACGCCCAGGGTCGCCGCGATCATGGCGATGAACACCCAGAAGGTCACCCGCGCCCCGCCCCAGCGGTCGGCCACCCAGCCAGTCGCGGCGCGGCTGATCGCGCCGACCAGCGGGGCGATCCAGACATATTTCAGCACTTCGACTTCGGGGAATTCCTTCTTCGCCAGCAGCGGCAGGCTAGCCGAAAAGCCGATGAACGAACCGAAGGTGCCGGTATAGAGCCAGCACATCAGCCAGTTGTGCTTGCGCTGGAAGATCGCGGCCTGCTCGGCAAAGCTGGCCTTGGCATCGGAAATGTCGTTCATCCCGAACCAGGCCAGCAGGGCCGAGGCGATGATGAACGGCACCCAGATGAAGCCGGCGTTCTGCAGCCACAGGTGCGCGCCGTCCTTGGTCACCTGCGCATCGCCGCCCAGCGCGCCGAAGACGCCGGTGGTGATGACCACGGGCACCAGGAACTGCATCACCGACACGCCCAGGTTGCCCAGCCCGCCGTTCAGCGCCAGGGCATTGCCCTTGCGCGACTTGGGGAAGAAGAACCCGATATTGGCCATCGACGAGGCAAAGTTGCCGCCGCCAAAGCCGCACAGCAGGGCCAGGACCAGGAAGATGAAATAGGGCGTATCCGGGTTCTGCACTGCATAGCCGATGCCGAAGGCCGGGATCAGCAGCGAAGCGGTGGACAGCGTGGTCCACAGCCGCCCGCCGAAGATCGGCACCATGAAGCTGTAGAAGATCCGCAGCGTTGCGCCGGACAGGCCGGGCAGCGCGGCCAGCCAGAACAGCTGGTCCGTGGTATAGTCAAACCCGATCAGCGGCAGCTTGGCCACCACGACCGACCATACCATCCAGACCGAGAAGGCGAGCAGCAGCGCCGGGATCGAGATCATCAGATTGCGCGAGGCAATCCTCTGGCCGGTTTCCTCCCAGAACTGCGGGTCTTCCGGGCGCCAGTCAGCCAGGACCTTGGCCGCCGGAACGGGGCCGTGGCGCGCGGCATCGTGCAGCCCGGCCATTTCCGGGAACTGCGGCAGGGAACGCGCGTCGATCCCGCTGGCCTTGTGCTCCATCTGCCGGATCGCCAGGTGCATCCAGGTCAGGGCCACGGCGACCAGCGCGAAGAGGACGGCAAAGCAGCTGGTCCAGATCCCGGTCAGGTCGCTGACCGCGCCGAACACGATGGGCAGAATGAACCCGCCAAGCCCACCGACCAGGCCAACCAGCCCGCCAACCGAACCGACGTGATCGGGGTAATAGACCGGAATGTGCTTGAACACCGCCGCCTTGCCCAGCGACATGAAGAAGCCCAGGACGAAGATCGCCATCACGAAGGGCACCAGCCCCATCGAGGTGGAGAACCGGATATCGCCCTTGACCCCGTGGATCGTGTAGTCGGTCGCTGGGTAGGACAGCATGAACAGCAGGAACATCGACACGCCAAAGGTGGCGTACATGATCTTGCGCGCGCCATAGCGGTCGGACAGGATGCCCCCATAGGCCCGGAAGACCGAGGCGGAGAGCGAGAACGTCGCCGCCAGCATCCCGGCCACCTTCACGTCGACGCCGTAGACCCCGATCAGGTACTTGGGCAGCCACAGCGCCAGGGCGACGAAAGCGCCGAACACGAAAAAGTAATAGAGCGAAAAGCGCCAGACCTGTTCGTTGCGCAGCGGTTCCAGCTGCTCCTTCAGGCCCTTGGGCTTTTCCCCGCTCAGCCGCCGCGCGGCGAGTTCCGGATCGTCCTTGGCGAACAGGAAGAACAGCACGGCGACCAGCGCCAGCGCGCCCGCCCAGATCTGCGCCACGGCCTGCCAGCCAAAGGCCACCATGATCCAGGGCGCCAGGAACTTGGTCACTGCCGCGCCGACATTGCCCATGCCGAAAAAGCCGAGCGCCGCGCCCTGGCGTTCCTGCGGATACCACTTGGACACATAGGCCACGCCCACCGCAAAGCCGCCGCCCGCCAGGCCCAGCCCCAGCGCGGCCAGCAGCATCAGCGGATAGCTGTCCGCATGGCTGAGCAGCACGGTCGATGCGGCAGAAGCCAGCATGGTCAGGGGGAAGATCACCCGGCCGCCATATTGGTCGGTCCAGACCCCCAGGAACAGCCGCACCAGCGACCCTGTCAGGATCGGCGTGCCGACCAGCAGACCGAACTGCGTGTCGTTCAGGCCCAGCTCCTGCTTTATCTCGATCCCGATGATCGCGAAGATCGTCCAGACCGCAAAGCAGATCGTGAACGCGAATGTGCTAAGGCCCAGCGCCCGGTGCTGTTGTCCCGCGCTGATGGTTTCGCGAAGTGGCATGACGGCTATTCCCTGTTTGGGTGGATAGACGCGGCATGAGGAAATATACGGGGCGAGAGTTGATCCGTATCAAAACGAACCTCCCCGGGGCGGCCATTTCAATTTCGCCTGATCCGGGCCTGAAAATGGCTAGACAGGGATCAACTGGCCAATTGATAGACGTCAAGTGGACTGTTAAGGACGGCCTTCGACAAACAGGATAGAGTCCCCGCGTGCGACCCGGCGAAAGACCAGAAATTGCCCGCCTGCCCCTGTTCCGCGAAATGCAGGAAGAACAGCGCGAGCGGATTTTCTCGGGCGCTTTCCTGCAAGTCTTCCCGCCGCAGCTGACCCTGTTCGAAATCGGCCAGCACGCTGATTTCCTGCACGTTCTGGTCGATGGACTGGTGGAACTTTACGCCACCAGCGCGGGCCGCGACACCACGATGCGGATCATCGAGCCAGTTACCAGCTTCATCCAGGCCGCGGTGGTGACGGACATGCCCTATCTGATGTCGGCACGCACGCTAGCGCCCTCGCGAATCCTGCTGATTCCGGCGCCGCTGATGCGCGAGGTGATCAAGGAAGACACGGCCCTGATGCAGGCGACCATGCGCGAACTGGCGATTGCCTATCGCAACATGGTCCGCGCGCTGACCGACATGAAGCTGCGTCAATCGGCAGAGCGGCTCGGCAACCTGATCCTGCAACAGGAACGGCGCCAGGGCGGCACCGGCAAGGTCCGGCTGCGCGCGGAAAAGCGGCTGCTGGCATCGCTGCTGGGCATGACGCCGGAAAACCTGTCGCGCGCTTTTGCGGTGCTTGGCAGCCACGGCCTCGCAGTCAACGGGGCGGAGCTGACCATCGTCGACCGCGCCGCGCTGGAAGCCTATTCCAAGCCCGATGTCGTGCCCGAGGAACTGTTCTGATCAGAACTTGGCTTCGACCGAGAACCAGGCCTTGGTCGTGTCGGTCGCGAATGCCTTGGCCTCATAGCGGGCCAGCTTGGCGCTGACGGTGAAGGTCTTGTCGACCGGATAGCTCGCCAGCGCGTTCCATTCCCGGCCATAGGCAGTATCGCCCAGGGTAGAGCGATAGTCGTGCCACGCCGCGCGCAGCACCAGGCCCTTGAGCGCGCCCTTGCCGCCGACTTTGTAGGTGGCATCAAGATAGAGATCGCGCAGGCCATTGGCCGGGGTGGTCAGGAACTTGTCGGCCCAGCCGTTGAAGGCATGAAGCGTGGCCAGCGGCGTTTGCACGGCGACAGTGCCATTGCCTTCCAGCCGCTCCAGCCCGCCTTTCACGGTGAAGGCTCCCGCCTTCAAGCCGGGTTCCAGCAAGAGGTAATCCAGCGCAAACTGGCGCGGATTACCGGCAAAGTTCTGCTGGCGAGCATATTCGGCGGCGTAAAGGAGGGCGAACCCCTTACCCGCCGGCAACTCGCCAGCCATCCGCACGCCCAGGGTCTTCGAACTGCTCGCTGGTTGAGGGGGGAGATCCAGCCAGTATCCGTAAGCCGAAAGCGTACCGATGTTCTTGATCGCATAGACGCCGCGCACCGCGTTGATCGCGGTGCTGCGCCAGATGCCCTGCGGCGAATCCGGGCCGAACACCCGGTTCACGCGCCAGGCGTGGAGATAGTCGACCGTCGCGCCCTTGAAGGGCCGCACGGTCAGCCGCGCCGCATCCAGCGTCTGGTCGTTCTGCCGCCAGCCGACCGAGCCGATCCACCGCTGGTTGTCCAGATTGACCGCTTGGCGACCCACCACGGCTTCCAGCTCCTTGACCGGCCTCCACCGGACGAAGGCCTGGTTCAGCAGCACGTCGGCCGGATCGGCGACCACTGGATAGGTGGTCTTGCCATTGACCGTGTCGTTGTAATGCACCGCGCCGAGCGGCTGGATCGCCTCGCCCTCGACCTGCGCGCTCAGGCCATTCCATTCCGCCGTCTTGACCCCGGCGCGCAAACGGATGGTCGAAGCCGTGGCCTTCTGTTCGATGCCTTGCTGGTCGACCAGTTCCAGCCGGTACCGCAGATCCGCATAAGGGGTGATCGGCGCTTCCTCTGCCCTAGCGGCAGACGCGCTGCCCATCAGGACGGCGAGGAGCAGGACCGGGCGGAACGGAGCGTGGTTCATGCCCTGCCCTATCGCGGGACCGATAGGTAGTGTAATTGACTTTTATCAATGCTGGGCATTTCCTGCTGTGGAAGGAAGGCTGTGCAATGATGCCCGATCTGTTTGTCCTGGCCCGCGTGCTCCACGTCGCTTCCATCGTTGGCTGGATCGGCGGCGTCTGGTTCGTCACCTTCGTCATCATGCCGGCCATCACCCGCAGCGAGCCGCCCGCGCTGCGCATGTCGGCCTTCCACCGGATCGAGCAGGGCTTTTCCCGGCAGGCGAAGTTCTGGGTTCTGCTGGCTGGCCTCTCCGGCTTCTGGATGACCGAGCAGGCGGGCCTGTGGAGCCGCTTCGCCCAGGCGCACTACTGGTGGATGCACGCGATGCTGGCGCTGTGGACAGTTTTCGCGCTGATGCTGTTCGTGCTGGAGCCACTGTTCCTGCACCGCCGGATGGATCATTCCGCTACGCCGGAAGCGGACTTTGCCCGCCTCGTGGCGGTCCACCGCCTGCTATCCGTCTTTGCCCTGGTCACGGTGATCGGGGCGATGGGCGGGGCCCATGGGATGTTCTAGGCCATGTCCAACCCGCTCCTCATCCTGTTCGCCGCGCCGCACCGCCTGCCCTTCCTGACCGGCACCCTGGCCTTGGCTGCTGCCGCTGCCTGGTGGTTGTTGCACCTGGGCGGCGGCATGGCCGGGATCGCGCCAAACGCAGGGAGCCTGCCGAGCGCCCTGCTCCATGCGCCGGTCATGCTGCTGATCGTCTATCCGGCCTTCATCTTCGGCTTTCTCCTCACCGTATTCCCGCGCTGGATGGGCCAGCCGGACCTGAGGCCCACGCAGTTCCGGCCGGTCGCCGTCGGTCTGGCTCTGGGCAGCCTTGCGGTCATGGCCGGTCTGTGGAGCGGGCAACTGGCGCTGCTGCACACCGGCTTCCTGTTTGAAGCCGGGGCCTGGGCGCTGGCCATGCTGCACCTCGCCGCAACGATCCGTGCCAACCGGCGCGCGGGCAAACCGCCATGCTGGCACGCGGTTTCCGCCTTGGCGGCGCTTGTAATCGGCTGGTTCGGGCTGGTGCTGGTCATGGTCTTCCTGCTTGGCATGGACCCCCGCTTTCTGCGCCTGGCCAATGTGCTGGCGCTGAACGGCTTCATTCTGCCGGTCTTCCTGACGGTGGCGCACCGGATGGTGCCGTTCTTCGCAGGCAATGTGGTGGCGGGGTACGAACGCTGGCGGCCGGACTGGCTACTCGTTGCATTGTGGGTGCTCCTGGCCTCGCGCATGGGCGGAGAGGCTTTGCTGCATCCCGCCCTATCAGCGCTAGCCTCCGCGGGATTGGCCGCCATCACCGGCCTGATGGCGTGGAAGTGGTGGCCGCGCGGGCCTGCGCCGGGTCTGCTCAAGGTCCTGATCTGGGGCTTTGCCTGGGCGCCCGTGGGCTTTGCCCTCGCCGCTCTTGCCGCTGCCGGTGTGCCGCTGGGCGTTGCCCCGACCCACGCCCTGGCGCTGGGCTTTGCCGGAAGCCTGATGGTCGCCATGGTCACCCGCGTGACGCAGGGCCACAGTGGTCGTCCGCTGGCCATGACCCGCACCGCCTGGTTCGCCTTCGGGGCAATCCAGCTGGCCCTGGCCCTGCGTGTTATGGCCGCGCTGCGCAGTGAAAACGCGCTGCTGCTGGCTGCTGGGTCCGCGACTTTCGCCCTAGGGCTGCTCCCCTGGGTGATCGGCAATGCCGGGATCTACCTCACCCGCCGCAAGGACGGAAAGCCCGGATAGCATTCCCTCAATCCGCGATAGCAGCGCGGAACGCGGCCAGCGCGTGCTCCAGCCTTGCGGCCCACGACGCTTCGTAGCCCGGAGCAGCACGCAGGCCCAGGCGGCGGCGGAAATCGTATCCGGTCACGCGCAAAGGCACGGTCCCCTCTTGCTGCAAAGAGGCTGGGGCAGTGGTGATGCCCAGCCCGGCCGCGACCATTTGCAGGCACCGCTCATCGCTCTCGCTGCGAAGGGAAAAGCGCGGGCGGACCTGGTGGCGGGTGAAGAACCGGCTGGTCTGGTCGAGAATTTCGCAGCTGCGCCGCGCGATCATCACTTCGGCGGCCAGTTCCTCCGGCGCGACCTCGCCCCGCCCTGCCAGTGGATGCGCGGCGGGCACCAACATGGTGTAAGGCTCGTCCAGCAGGACTGTGACGCCCTCGCCCGCCTCGTCCGGGCGAAGCAGGCCGATCATCGCCTGGAGCCGCCCGTCGCTGAGCGCCGCGCGCAGTTCGCTGTCCGTGCCCTCGACCAGTTCCAGGCTGCAATGCGGGTTCAGCGCCCGGACCAGCGCCTGCACCGCCCGCCCGGGCAGTGTCTTGATCAGGCCCAGCTTCAGTTCCGGCCAGTCCGTCCCGCGCACCTCGCCAAAGCGGTCGGCCTCGGCAAATTTGCGTTCCAGCTCGCGCGCCAGCGGCAGGAACCGCCCGCCCGCCTCGGTCAGGCGCAAGTGCCGCCGGTCGCGCACGATCAATTGCGCCCCCACCAGCCGCTCCAGTTCGGCGATGCCCAGCGACAGGGTGGGCTGCGTCACCCGCATCCGCGCCGCCGCCTGGGTAAAGCTGCCAGCATCGACTACGGCAAGGAACTGGCGAACATGGGACCGCTTGATCATAAATTTAATCTATCGACATTCCTTCGTACTTTCAATTTTTCCAATTTCGTTGGCGCGCTAAAACGTGGTTCGTTCTGCTGATTGGGATAGAGGAAGCAACAGGCCATGCGCGCAACGCCCGAATTCGATTTCGATCTGCCCGAAAGCGCCCGGATGATCCGCGATGCCGCGGGCCGGTTCGCGGACGACAAGATTGCTCCGCTCGCCGCGCGCGTCGATGCGGAGGACTGGTTCCCCCGCGCTGAACTGTGGACGGCCATGGGCGACCTGGGCCTGCACGGCATCACGGTGGAACCGGAATGGGGCGGCCTGGGGCTGGGCTATCTCGACCACGTGATCGCGGTAGAGGAAGTCAGCCGCGCCTCGGCCTCGATCGGCCTGTCCTATGGCGCGCACAGCAACCTGTGCGTCAACCAGATCCGCCGCTGGGGCAATGACGAGCAAAAGGCGAAGTATCTGCCAGGGCTGATCTCCGGCGAGCACGTCGGCAGCCTCGCCATGTCCGAAGCGGGCGCGGGGTCGGATGTGGTTTCGATGAAGCTGCGCGCCGAAGCGGTGCCGGGCGGCTATCGCCTGAACGGCACCAAGTTCTGGATCACCAACGCGACCTATGCCGATACCCTGGTGGTCTATGCCAAGACTTCGCCCGAAGCCGGATCGCGCGGGATCACCGCCTTCCTGATCGAGCAGGGCGACGAAGGCTTCTCCATCGGGCAGAAGATCGACAAGGTGGGGATGCGCGGCAGTCCCACGGCGGAACTGGTGTTCAACGATTGCTTCGTGCCGGAAGAACGGATCATGGGCCCGCTGCACGGCGGGGTCGGCGTGCTGATGAGCGGGCTGGACTACGAACGCGTCGTATTGGCCGGGCTGCAACTGGGCATCATGCAGGCCTGCCTTGACACCGTCATTCCCTATGTCCGCGAACGCAAGCAGTTCGGCAAGCCGATCGGCGCGTTTCAGCTGATCCAGGCCAAGGTGGCGGACATGTACGTCGCGCTGCAATCGGCCCGCGCCTATACCTATGCCGTCGCCAAAAGCTGCGATGCCGGCCACACCACCCGCTTTGACGCGGCGGGCGCGATCCTGCTCGCCAGCGAAAACGCATTCCGCGTGGCGGGTGAGGCGGTCCAGGCCCTGGGCGGGGCAGGCTATACCCGCGACTGGCCGGTGGAGCGCTACATGCGCGATGCCAAGCTGCTCGACATCGGAGCAGGCACCAACGAAATCCGCCGCATGCTGATTGGCCGCGAACTGATCGGCGCGGCATGAGCGGGCCGGTCCTGTCCTCCACGCTGAACCCGGACGATCCCGTCGCTGTGGCCCGCGCCGCGCACAACCGCGCGCTGGTGGAGGAACTGCGCGCCAAGGTGGCCGAGGCGGCCCTTGGCGGGAACGAGAAGAGCCGCGAACGCCACACCGCGCGCGGCAAGCTGCTGCCGCGTGATCGGGTCGAACGCCTGCTCGATCCCGGATCGCCCCTTCTGGAAGTGGGGCAACTGGCGGCTGACGGCGTCTATGGCGAGGATATTCCCGGCGCCGGGATCATCACCGCGATTGGCCGGGTTTCGGGCCGACCGTGCATGATCGTTGCCAACGACGCGACGGTAAAGGGCGGGACTTACTACCCCCTCACCGTCAAGAAGCACCTGCGCGCGCAGGAGATTGCCGAGGCGAACCATCTGCCCTGCATCTACCTGGTCGACAGCGGCGGCGCGAACCTGCCGCACCAGGCCGAGGTTTTCCCTGACCGCGATCACTTTGGCCGGATCTTCTTCAACCAGGCCCAGATGAGCGCCAAGGGCATCGCCCAGATCGCCTGCGTGATGGGTTCGTGCACGGCCGGGGGCGCCTATGTCCCGGCCATGTCGGACGAGACGGTGATCGTGCGCGAACAGGGCACGATCTTCCTTGCCGGACCGCCGCTGGTCAAGGCCGCGACGGGTGAGGAAATCAGCGCGGAAGACCTGGGCGGCGGCGATCTTCACGCGCGCAAGTCCGGCGTGGTCGACCATCTTGCCGAAAGCGACGAACACGCCCTGACCATGGTGCGCGATATCGTTTCGCACCTTGGCCGGCGGCATCAGCACGGTCTTCCACTAAAGGAACCGCGCCCGCCAATCTATGACGCGGAAGAGCTCTATTCGATCATCCCGGAAGACGTGCGCGCGCCCTATGACGTGCACGAGGTCATCGCCCGGATCGTCGACGGCAGCGAGTTCCACGAATTCAAGGCGCATTACGGCAGCACGCTGGTCTGCGGCTTTGCCCATATCTGGGGCATGCCGGTGGCGATCCTGGCCAACAACGGCGTGCTGTTCAGCGAAAGCGCACAGAAGGGCGCGCACTTCATCGAACTGGCCTGCCAGCGCAAGATTCCGCTGCTGTTCCTCCAAAATATCTCGGGCTTCATGGTCGGCGGGAAGTACGAGGCAGAGGGCATTGCCAAGCACGGGGCCAAGCTGGTTACCGCCGTGGCAACGGCCAGCGTGCCCAAGATCACCGTGCTGATCGGCGGCAGCTTTGGCGCGGGCAATTACGGCATGTGCGGCCGGGCCTATTCCCCGCGCTTCCTGTTCTCCTGGCCCAATGCGCGCATTTCGGTGATGGGCGGCGAACAGGCCGCATCGGTCCTCGCCACGGTCCACCGCGATGCGGACAAGTGGTCCGATGACGAAGCCGAAGCCTTCAAGGCGCCGATCCGGCAGAAGTACGAAGACGAAGGCAACCCCTACTACGCCACCGCGCGGCTGTGGGACGATGGCGTGATCGACCCGGCCCAGACCCGCGACGTCCTGGGCCTGGCCCTCGCCGCCGCGCTGGAAGCCCCGATGCCGGACCGTCCCGCCTTTGGTGTGTTCAGGATGTGATGACGGATCAGCCTTTTAAGGAACCTCCCCGGAACGGGGAGGGGGACCGCGCGGCAAAGCCGCGTGGTGGAGGGGTGCTGAATGCCTCGAACCGCGCATTCCGGATCGCGAGACGCGAACGGCGCACAGGCAACCTGCCCGAAGTGCTGGTCTGGCGCGAACTGCGCAAGCGACCGGGCGGCCTTAAGTTCCGCCGCCAGCATCCACTGGGCGAAGTGGTCCTTGATTTCGTCTGTCTAGAGCGGCGGGCGGCAATCGAAATTGACGGCCTGGCCCACGACAGGGGTGACCGTCCGCTGCGCGACTTGAACCGCGATGCCTCTTTGCAGTCACGCGGCTTTGCTGTCCTGCGAATTCCGGCGGCCTTTGTGCTGAAAGATCTGAACGCTGCAATCGGCGGCATTGTTGCCTTTTGCCTGAAGCAACCACCCCTCCACCACCAGCCTGCGGCTGGCGGTCCCCCTCCCCGTTCCGGGGAGGTTTTTTGAGAGTCACGTCCATGATCCAATCCCTTCTTATCGCCAATCGCGGCGAGATTGCTTGCCGGATCATCCGCACCGCGCGGCAGATGGGCATTCGCACGGTGGCGGTCTATTCCGATGCCGATGCGCAGGCGCTGCACGTGCGGCTGGCCGATCAGGCCGTGCACATCGGCCCCAGTGCGGCGCGGGAAAGCTATCTGGTCGGCGACAGGATCATCGCCGCCGCCAAGGCCACCGGGGCAGAGGCGATCCATCCCGGCTATGGCTTCCTGTCCGAGAATGCGGAGTTTGCGCAGAACGTTATCGACGCCGGGCTGGTCTGGGTCGGCCCCCGTCCCGCCTCGATCACGGCCATGGGCCTGAAGGACGCGGCCAAGCAGCTGATGCAGGCTGCGGGCGTGCCGGTAACGCCGGGCTACATGGGGGAGAACCAGGATCCCGCATTCCTGGCCGGCCAGGCCGCACAGATCGGCTATCCTGTGCTGATCAAGGCGGTTGCGGGCGGCGGCGGCAAGGGGATGCGGCGCGTGGACAGCGCGGCGGACTTTGCCGATGCCCTTGCCTCGTGCCAGCGCGAGGCGGCGGCCAGTTTCGGCAACGACCATGTCCTGATCGAGAAGTACATCCTCTCCCCCCGCCATATCGAGGTTCAGGTCTTCGGCGACAGCCACGGCGATGTCGTCCACTTGTTCGAACGCGATTGCTCGCTGCAACGCCGCCACCAGAAAGTGATCGAGGAAGCCCCCGCCCCCGGTATGGACGCAGCAACCCGCGCCGAGCTCTGCGCCGCCGCCGTGCGTGCGGCCAAGGCGGTGGACTACGTCGGCGCGGGCACGATCGAATTCATCGCCGATGCCAGCGAGGGCCTGCGCGCCGACCGCATCTGGTTTATGGAAATGAACACGCGGTTGCAGGTCGAACATCCGGTGACCGAGGAGATCACCGGCGTCGATCTGGTCGAATGGCAATTGCGCGTCGCCAGCGGAGAGTCTTTGCCACTGCGGCAGGATGAACTGGAAATCCACGGCTGGGCGATGGAAGCGCGGCTCTATGCCGAAGATCCCGCCGCCGGGTTCCTGCCCTCCATCGGCACCCTGGAACACTTGCGGCTGAGCGAAGAGCTGCGGATCGACACCGGGGTTGAGGAAGGCGGCGCGGTATCGCCCTTCTACGATCCGATGATCGCCAAGATCATCGCCACCGGCGATACGCGCGACGAAGCGATTGCCGCGCTGGCCGACGGGATCGACGATACCGAGGTCTGGCCGGTCCGCACCAATGCCGGGTTCCTGGGCCGCCTGCTGGCGCACCCGGACTTCATCGCGGGTAATGTCGATACCGGTCTGATCGGACGCGAAGGCGATGCTCTGGTCCAGCCGCCCGCGCCCGATCTGGACGAACTGCGCGAAGTGGCGGCCAGCCTTTGTGGCAGTTCTGGCAGCGATCCGTGGTCGGCGGCGCTGGGCCTGCGGATGGGTGCAGCGCCGCGCGCCCAGGCCCGGCTGATGGAAGACAGCGGCACGGTCCATGTGGTCGATCTGGCCGAAGTCGAAGCCGAGGAGCCATCGCGCGAAGTGCTGGTGTTCGATTCCGGCTTTGCCCGCCGCTATACGCTGGAGCGGGTCGAGGGCGGCCTGCACCACTCCGCCGCCGACGGCGCGATCCTCTCCCCCATGCCCGGCAAGATCATCGCCGTGGAAGTTACGCAGGGCCAGCAGGTCGCCAAGGGGCAGAAGCTGCTCACGCTGGAAGCGATGAAGATGGAACACACCCTGACCGCGCCGTTCGACGGGACGGTGGTGGAACTGACCGCCACGCCGGGCGCGCAGGTTCAGGTGGAGGCGCTGCTGGCGCGGATCGCGGAGTCAGCATCGTAGCCGTTCGTGGTGAGGAGGCCCCGAAATCGCAGGTTGAGGGGCCGTCTCGAACCATCGCGCGGGACGCTGTCCTTCGAGACAGCGCTTCAGCCTGCGGCTTCAGCACTTCCTCAGGACGAACGGGCTTTACCACGCCCCGCTCAGGCTGAGCCTGTCGAAGCCGGGTATCAGCCCTGCTGACGCGGACGCAATTCCTCGCTATGGGGCCGCCATGCAGAACCCCGTTCGCCGATCCAACGAGCCGCTGCGCGTGGCCGCGCTTTATCGCTTTGCCCGCCTGGACAACTATCGCGACCTGCGCGAGCCGCTGGAGCAGCTGTGCAACCAGCACGGCGTGCGCGGCACGCTGCTGCTGGCGCACGAGGGGATCAACGGCACCATCGCCGGTACGCCGGAAGGGATCGACGCGGTGCTGGCCGCGATCCGCGCCCTGCCCGACTGTGCCGAAGTGGACGTGAAGCTCTCCACTGCCAGCACCATGCCGTTCCACCGCATGAAAGTGCGGCTGAAGCGCGAGATCGTGACCATGGGCCAGCCCGACATCGATCCGCGCAGCGTGGTGGGCACCTATGTCGAGCCGCAGGACTGGAACGCGCTGATTTCCGATCCCGACACGATCGTGATCGACACCCGCAACGATTACGAAGTGGAAGTCGGCACTTTCGCCCGCGCGATCAATCCGCACACGGTCAGCTTCCGCGAATTTCCCGACTGGTTCCGGCGCGAGCGCGAACGCCTGCTGGGCACCGGCAAGCCGCCCAAGGTGGCCATGTTCTGCACCGGCGGCATCCGCTGCGAAAAGAGCACTGCTTTCCTCAAGCAGGAGGGGATCGAGGACGTGTTCCACCTGAAAGGCGGCATCTTGAAGTACCTGGAAGTCATGCCGCTGGAGCAGAGCCTGTGGCAGGGCGAATGCTTCGTCTTTGACCAGCGCGTCACCGTCGGGCACGGTCTGGTCGAAGGCGATTGCACCCTGTGCCACGCCTGCCGCCGCCCGCTGAAGCCGGAGGACCGGCAATCCCCGCTGTATGAGGAAGGCGTCAGCTGCGCCGCCTGCCACGACGAGCGGACCGAGGAACAGCGCGCCTCCTACCGCGAGCGCCACCGCCAGGAGCTGCTGGCGCAGCGGCGCGGCGCGGCCCACGTCGGCGCGGCTATGCCCGAACCCGCCGAAAGCTGAAGATCAGCCAGGCAAGCTGCCGCTCTGGCGCAGCGCCTCGCCCAGGACCAGCGCGGCGGAAGAGGCCAGATTCATCGAGCGCACTTCCGGCCGCATCGGAATGCGCAGGCGCGCATCGCAAGCTTCTGCCACTTGCGCCGGAACCCCGGCGCTTTCCTTGCCGAACAGCAGGACGTCGTCGGCTGCGAAGGAGAAGTCATAGACGGACTGCGTGGCCTTGGTGGTGAACAGCACCAGCCGCCGGGGCGCGATGGCAGCGCGAAAGGCCGCGAAGCCAGCGTGGCGCGTCACTTCGACATGGTCGATATAGTCCATCGCCGCGCGGCGCACGCGCTTGTCGTCCCAGGCAAAGCCCAGCGGCTCGATCAGGTCCACCGCCGCGCCCAGGCAGGCCCCCAGCCGCATGACCGCGCCGACGTTTCCGGCAATTTCGGGTTCGTACAAGGCAATCCGCATTCCAGCCCAGTGCCGCCTTGGTGCGCGCTGCGCAAGTGCCCCGCAGCATAGCTACGCCCGGACGCGCACCCGTGCCCGGAAGGTCGTGTTCACCCGCGCGGAAACCATCAGATAGGGTAGCCAGATCGTCATGGAGATCAGCACCCGGCGTACATTTCCGGTCAGCATGTCCGCAAAGGGTCCGGCTACAATGGCAGGAACGGCTCCGGCGCTGGCGACATATTTGGCAATGGCGAACTGCATCAGCAGGTCATAGCACCAGGTCACCACCAGCATCCGGGGAAACAGCGGCGCAGCGCGCTGGGCCATGGTGAAGCACATCATGTACATGAAGCTGAGCAAGGCCACGTCCAGGGTCATGATGCGGAATGCCGCTATGGCCCAGCCCGGCGCACCGGGCGGCATGGCGGGCATGGCGAGGTGATAGGTCACCAGCCGCATCACCATCGACAGCAGCATGCCCACGGCAAGCGAAACGAGGAACCCCTCGAACCCATAGGCTGGCTGGCTGCGCAGTTCCTGCGCCGGAATCCGCCGCCAGGTGCCAAAGGCGGCGAGCCGGAACGCGGGCTGCCGCGTGCCCTCCCCATGCGGATAGGCGCGCGAGGCGAGGAACCAGGCCAGCCACGGCGCTGCCGCAATCAACAGCGAAGGAGCCATCAATTCGGGGATGCGGGCATCGCTGGCCAGATGGGGGTGGGCAAGAAAGAACTTGCCGGTCCGCAGCAGCCCCCCGCCCAGCGCCAGGACGGTCCAGAAGGCCAGGATCCACACCCCTCGGCGCTGGATGAAGCTCGCAATCCGGCGGCTCTCGTCCAGCAGCCGGGCCGATAGATTGGCAGCCATTGCGATAACTTGGTCCATGGGGCGCTCCTGTTCCGGGAGCAGTGTGAGGGCGGACTGGTTAATTTCCTCTCAACCAGCCGAATCAGGCATCCGATTCGCTTCCATTTTGGAAGCAAACTGTCACCTTAATGCCATGGTAACCCTCTTGCTTAACCAGCTTCGTTATCCGTTTTTCCATAGCAAGTTACTGGTTAGAAATAGAATTCTTAACGCAACTTAACCTTCTTTGGAATCCAATTGACGTTGCACCAAAGTGGGAAGATTTTAAGGAAGTCCCGTGGTTTCAAACGCGCTTTGGGGTCAGTGCAACTGGCTGGCTTCCAAATAAAATCAGGGTTGCGTTGATTCCAATCGCCCCACGGACCTGAGAGCAGATGCCGTCCGGCCTATGCCCTCGTTCTGAAATGGCCCGAAATGAGTTCAAAATTGGGGTAGTTGACATGACCAAGTTCATCAAATTCTTCATCCGCGACGAACGCGGCGCCGCCGCTGCCGAATATGCGCTGATCCTGGCAGTGGTTGCTGGCGGTATTGCCGTGGGAGCAACGCTGCTCGGCACAAACATCGCCACCGTCATTACCGACGTCGCGAACGAAATCGTCCCTCCGCCTGCGTAATCCCATTGCGGCCACGCTCCTCAAAATGCGTGGCCGCACCAGTGACCTGATCTCCTCTCACGCAGTTTGGGGGCAAAATGCGTTCACGAAGCCTGATCGTGCTGGCCGCGGCCTTGCTGATAGGCCTGGTCGCCGTGCTGATCGTCAACGGCGTGTTCTCTGGTGTCGAGCAGCGCCAGGCAGCCGTGGCGGAACAAAGCCGCCAGGTCCGCATCGTCGTGGCCAGCCAGGACGTGCCGTTTGGCACGCCGATCTCTGCCCAGAACGCCCGGCTAGCCAATTGGCCGGCCTCATCCGTTCCGGCGGGAGCCTTTACCACGCTGGAAGAGGCAACGCGCGCGCGGGTTGCGCTGCGCCCGCTGGTCGCCGGCGAACCGGTCCTGGCCTCAAAGGTCTCGGGTGAAAACGGCCGCGCCACGCTGTCCGCCAACCTGCCCGACGGACAGCTCGCCTTTGCCGTGCCGATCGACGCCGTGGCCGGAGCGGGCGGCTTCGTCCGTCCGGGCGACGTGGTGGACGTGCTGGTCACCCGCCAGATCCCGGGCGAAGGATCGAGCCAGTCCGACAAGATGACCGACATCGTGCTGGAATCGATTCCGGTCCTCGCGGTCGATCAGGTGTCCGACCCCAACAGCACGGACCCCGCCCTGGGCAAGACCGCGACGCTGCAAGTCGATAGCTTCGGCGCGCAGAAACTCGCTCTGTCACAGCAGCTTGGCGTCATCTCGCTGGCGCTGCGCAAGGTCGGCGATCCCAATGTAGGTTCGCGCAGCACGGTGACGGGCCGCGATATTACCGCCAGCCGCCTCTACATCGCGCAGCGCCGCCAGGCGGGTTCGGCCTCCCCCGCACCTGCCGCCGCCAGCAGAGGCAGCGCGGTTCCGACTGCCGCGGCCCAGCCCGTCCGCGCCTTCACCGGCCCCAGCGTAACCGTGGTGCGCGGCACCAAGACCAGCGAAGTGAGTGTGTTCCATGGCTATTGAGCCTGCCAGATTGCGCCCCGGCCTCGCCGCGCTGGCGCTGTGCCTGCTGATCCCGGCTGCTCCGGCCATGGCGCAGAACGCAGCCTCGCTTCCGGGCGAGAGCCGCGATCTGCACGCCGGAACGCTGGAAGTGCCGGTCAACAAAAGCCAGATCGTCAATGCCGACCGCACCATTGCCAAGGCGATGATCGGCAACGACGAAGTGGCGGACATCCTGCCGCTGTCCAGCCGCTCGCTTTATGTCCTTGGCAAGAAGATGGGCACGACCAGCCTGACGCTCTACGATGCGGGCGGGCGCGTGATCGCGGTGATGGACGTGGCTGTCGGCCCCGACGTCGAGGCCCTGCAATCGCAGCTGAACGACCTGGTTCCGGGCGAGGAGGTGCAGGCCCGCATCTCCAACGACTCTATCGTCCTGACCGGCATGGTTTCCAGCCCAGGCGCGGCCCATACGGCAGAGCGGCTGGCCAGGACCTATGCCGGGGACAAGGTGGTCAACATGATCAACCTGGGCTCCGGTCAACAGGTCATGCTGGAAGTCCAGTTCGCCGAGGTGGAGCGCGCCACGGGCCGCGAAGTCGGCTTCAGCGGCTCCGCCAAGTCCAAGGGCGGTACCTTCGACATGGTCCTGGGCCGCAATTCGCAGCTCATTCCCAATCCCGACACGGGCGCAGGGGAATTGTGGCTGGAATCGATTACCGGACAGGCGGGGATATTCCGCAATACGTTCGGGATCGGCAGCCTCGACATCACTGGCATCCTGAACGCCCTGGAAACCAAGGGCCTTGCGCGAACGCTGGCCAAGCCCACCCTGGTGGCCATTTCGGGCGAGCGCGCTTCGTTCCTGGCCGGAGGCGAGTTCCCCATTCCGGTCGCGCAGGGCGGCAGTTCCAACGCCGCGATCACCGTGGAGTTCAAGACCTTCGGCATCGGACTGGCCTTCACCCCGACCGTGCTGAGCGACAAGACCATCCACATGATCGTCGATCCGGAAGTGAGCGAGATCGATTCCAACGCTGCGGTTACGATCAACGGCATCACCATCCCGGGCCTGCGCACCCGGCGCGTCAGCACCACTCTGGAACTGCGCGACGGCGAAAGCTTTGCCATCGCCGGACTGCTGCAACAGGACAGCAAGGCGAACATCTCGCAGCTGCCGGTGCTCGGCTCGATCCCGATCCTGGGCACCCTGTTCCGCTCGACCCGGTACCAGAAGGGCGAGACCGAGCTGCTGATCGTGGTCACCCCGCGCCTCGTCGCGCCGATCCGGCCCGAGCAGGTGCGCCTGCCCACCGACCGCGTGCGCGAACCCACCGATGGCGAGACGTTCCTGCTGGGCCAGCCTTACCAGCCGCGCGAACTGCCTCCGGTGTCCTCGGACGGCGCGCCGCCCCCCGCAGCCCAGACCAAGAAGGACGACGCATATGGCTTCTGACCTTGCCCGGCGGCTCGCACCCCTCGCCGTTCTTGCTCTCGCGGGCTGTACCGGGCCGGACGGCAGCACCCTCGGCGTCAACCAGCCCGACAATTTCGGTGAGGCCAACCGCCAGACCTTCGCCGCGCAAGTGATCGACCCCGCTCCGGTTTACGATGACGCCCTGATCGGCGGCAGCGGCGACAAGGCGGCCCAGGCCATCGAACGCTATCGCACCGACAAGGTGAAGCAGCCCGAACGGCAGCGCATCACCAAGATCGGCGGCAGCGGCGGAAGCGACTCCGGCGGCGGAGCGGGCGGCTCCCCCGGGGGCGGCAACTGAGGAAAGGACCTGTGCGACCATGCGCCGAATTGACGGTCATGGCTTTGTAGGAGACGAGAGCGGCGCGGTTGCCGCAACCTATGCGCTCACCCTGACCGCGCTGGTCCTGATCGCCGGCGTGGGCTTTGACTATGGCCGCCTGGCCGCCATGGACAGCGAGTTGCAAAACGGCGCCGACCAGGCCGCCCTGGCCGGAGCTACCCAGCTCGACGGCCGCCCCGGCGCCTGTGCACGCGCGGCGGCGGCAGCGGCGACGCTGGTGAACAACTTGACCTTGCTGGCGGACGGACAGGGTCGCGTCGTCGTGCAACCTGTCTCAGCCTGCGACAGCAGCGGAAGCATAAAGTTCTGGAGCGACAAAACCGGAACCCCAGCGAAGTCAGACAGCGACGCACGCTTTATCGAAGTGACCGTTGACGCGCGCAGCGTCAGCTTTGCTTTCACTCCCATTGCTGGTTTGCTCACAGGCGATGCCATCGCAACGGCAGTCGCAGGATTGGGCTCCTCCGTCTGCAAGGTGCCACCAGTCTTCATCTGTAACCCCAACGAAATCAACGACCCTGATTTCGAGATTACGAATTATATCGGGAAAGGCATTCGCCTGATCGCCAATGACGGCGGGTCGAATTATGCTCCTGGCAACTTCGGCTATTTGCAGACCAACGCCGGGAACGGGGCGCAGACGACCTCGCAAACGCTTGGCCGCGTCGAGATTCCGGGCGACTGCGTCGATGCCAATTCCATAACAACCAAGCCCGGGGAACAGGTTAGCGTCCTCGATGCCCTTAACACCCGGTTTGACATCTATGCCAACGGCCTGAACCAGGCCTGCGGCACGGACAACCACCTCTGTCCGCCATCGGCGAACACCCGCAAGGATCTGATGCAACGTGGCAACGCATGCCAGTTGGCAGCGGGGGGCGGCAGTGGTTGGCGCGAGCCACCCAATCCATACCGCCCGCTATCCGCTGCACCGCTGTCCAGTGAGCAGATCCAGAACACGGCGCCGATGGGCTATCCGCGGGACATGTGCCATGCGGTCAGCACGACAGGTGTCTGTCCAGGAGGAATCATCGGCAACGGAGAATGGGACCGCAACGCCTATTTCAGGACGAATTCCGACAACTATTCCCCTACTTTCGACTTCAACACCATTCCCAAGCGCGGCTCGACCCTGACCCGGTACGACGTCTACAAGTACGAGGCGGCAAATGCCACGACGCGCCTGCTTACGCAGAGCAGCGGAAGTCTTACGTCCAGACCACAACCCATCTGTCGCCAGCCGGGCGTGGCAGTGGGCGGAACGAACGTGGATCGGCGGGTTCTATCGGTCGCAGTAGTCAACTGCAAAGCACAAGGCGTTCAAGGCACTACCACAGGGATCCAGCCGACCCGGTGGATCGACGTGTTCCTGGTCGAGCCTTCGGCCAATCGCAGCGACTCTGGCGGGAACAAGTACACCGAGCAAAGCGATGTCTACGTCGAGGTGATCGGACTTACGACGACTGGTGGCGGAAGCAATGCCGCCCAGAAGATCCGGCGCGACGTGCCGTACCTGGTGGAATGAAATGGGCCGGGTCGGCGCCTTCATTACCCACGAGCGCGGTGCGGCGGCGGCGGAGATGGCGCTGATCCTGCCACTCGCGCTTGCCTTGCTGTTCACCATGTTCGAGGGCGCTTGGTATATCCTGTGTGAGCACCGGGTAATTAAGGGAGTGCGTGACGGTGCACGTTACGCGGCACGCCTCGACTTTGCCAATTACGGTTGCCCCGGCGGCACCTTCAATGGCAGCGCACTGACGGTCCAGAAGATCAAGAACCTAACGCGGACTGGTCAACTTGAACTGGGCGAAGGAACAGTTCCGGGCTGGGCGGACAAGCATATCTTCATTTCAGTCTCTTGCACCAGCGAAATCGGCGGAATCGAAGTGGGCGGAATTTACGCAGCCACGGGCAATTATGCCCCCAAGGTCCGCATTCACACCACTGTGCCTTTCCCCTCATTACTCGGCAGCATGGGGTTTGGGTCCGCGACGTGGCAGATCCAGGCTGCGGCGGAAAGCCCGGTGACTGGCATATGACCCGCCCGGGCCACTTCCTCGCCTGTGAAAGAGGCGCAACGGCGGCAGAATTTGCGCTGGTCTTGCCGGCGTTCCTGCTACTTTTGTTTGGAACGCTGGATCTGGGGCGCTTTGCCTGGGAATTGAACCGGGCGGAACGGGCGACCCAGGTGGGGGCACGCTGGGCTGTTGCCACCGATATGATCGCCAGCGGCCTGAAGGATTACAGCTTTGCCGCTTCGGGTGAAGTGCCACAGGGAGAACCAGTCAGTTCCGCCCTGTTCGGCAAAGTTGTTTGCGACGGCACTGCATCGTCGGTGACATGCAGTTGCACGGCGGGAAGTTGCCCATTCCCGGTCACTTCAGACTCTTCGGCTTTCAGGCTGTTTGTCGAACGGATGCAGGAGGTTTACCCCCGCATTAATTACGAAAATGTCAGGATAACCTACAGCCATTCCGGCCTGGGTTTTGCTGGCGATCCGAACGCGCCGGACGTGGCGCCCCTGACCACAGTCAGCCTGCACGGCATTCAGTTCAATTCCATCGTCCTACTCGGCGGGCAATTTGAAATGCCCGCCTTCCCCTACACCCTGCCGATGGAAGACGGCAGCGGTACGACATCGAACTAAGCAGACAAGAAATGACCGACATGAATCTCAAGGGTTTTGCCAAAGCGGATGCGGGGATGCGGTCTTGCGCGGACCTGTTGCTGGTGGCCTCCAGCGCGCAGCTCGCTGCGGTTGAAGGCGGCGCCGGGGCGCAGGCGTTTCCGGGGCTGCTGACCTATGCCAGCAGTGCGGACGAACCCGTCCCCGCCGACCTGCTGGCCGCAGCGCGGGTGGTCGTGGTGGAAGTGGATCCTGGCAGCCCCGCCTCGCTCGACCGGCTGCGCGCCATCGGGCGGGACTATCCCGACCTGCCCCGGATCGCGGCCATTGCCGAAACCACGATTGCCCTGGTTCAGACGCTGGTGCGCGAAGGGGTGAGCGACGTCATTGTCTTACCCCTGCAGATCGAGGAACTTCTGGACGTGACCCTGCGCGCGCTCGCCCATTCGCGGGCGCGTTCGGGCGCGGTAAGGCTGGCGCCGCAACTGGCCGTTGTGCGTTCCATTGGCGGCTGCGGCGCCACATCCATTGCCACCCACGTTGCCGCGCACCTTGCAGCGATCCGGCCCCATGCCGCCCCTGTCGCGCTGGTTGACCTTGACCTCCAGGCTGGCTCCATCGCCGAATTCCTGGGCACATCGGGAACGGGAACACTCAGCGACCTGCTCGCCGCCGGCAGCCGCCTGGACGAGGAACTGCTGCGCGCCGTCGCCCGCAAGGCGGACGATCATCTGGTCGTCTTCGCCTCGCCCGATGACATCCAGCCGCTGGAAGCAGTGGACACCGACCGGCTGCTGCAATTGCTGACCCTGATCCGCCAGAACTACAGCGCCGTGGTGGTCGACGTGCCGACCGACTGGACCAACTGGGCCGTCTCGGTGCTTTCGGCTTCGGACCTCATCCTGATGGTGGTGGAACTCAACGTAAAAAGCCTGCGTCAGGCGAAGCGGCGGCTGGACCTGCTGGCCCAGATCGGGGTGGAGCGCGACCGCGTGGTCCTGGTGATCAACCGGGCCGAGCGGCGCATGTTCAAGGCCATCGACACCTCCGATGTATCAGAAACGCTGCACCGCGAAGTGATCGGCACCGTCTCGCTGGAGGGGCAGGACCTCGCCTCGGCCCAGGCCCAGGGCGTGCTGGCCCACCGCCTGAGCCGCAAGAGCAAGTTCTCTGCCGATGTCGCCGCCATCGCCGAAGCGGTCGCGAAGCGCATCGGATATGAAGCGCGATGAGCATGTGGCAGCTCAGGCGCCCGGACCCGGGACCGCACGGCGGAACGTCCCAAGCGGCCGTGCAGGCCCCGGCCCCTGCGCCTCCGGCGAAACCGGGCGTGCCGCACGATGTCGACAAGCTGATGGGCCTGAAGGTCCGCATACACCAGCAATTGATCGAACGGCTCAACCTGGCCGCGCTGGAAAAGCTGCCGCGCGATCAGGTGGCGGCGGAAACGGCGCAGGTCGTGGGGGACCTGATCGATGCCGATGGCGTGGCGCTCAACCGCACGGAGCGCGCCCAGCTGATCGACGAAGTGCTGGACGAACTGCTGGGCCTCGGCCCGCTAGAGCCGCTGCTGAAGGACGAAACGATCACCGATATCCTGGTGAACGGCTACAAGACCGTGTTCGTGGAGCGGCGCGGCCTGCTGGAGCGCGTCCCCACGCGGTTCCAGGACGAGCGCCACTTGCTGCGCATCATCCAGAAGATCGTATCCGCAGTTGGGCGGCGCGTCGACGAATCCTCCCCCTTCGTCGACGCGCGCCTTGCCGATGGATCGCGCGTCAACGCCATCGTCGCGCCGCTGGCCATCGATGGCTCGCTGCTGTCGATCCGCAAATTCTCCAAGTCCCCAATCAGCTTGGACCGGATGATCGAACTTGGCTCCATCCCGGCCAAGCTGAAGCCGGTGCTGCGCGCGATTGTCGAAGCGCGGCTGAACATCATCATTTCCGGCGGCACCGGTTCGGGCAAGACCACGCTGCTCAATGCCTTGTCCTCGTTCATCAACCCGCGCGAACGGATCGTGACGATCGAGGATTCGGCGGAACTGCAATTGCAGCAGGAACACGTCGCGCGGCTGGAAACACGCCCGCCCAACATCGAAGGCAAGGGCGAGGTAACCCAGCGCGACCTGGTGAAGAACGCGCTGCGCATGCGGCCCGACCGGATCATCCTGGGCGAATGCCGCTCGGGCGAAGCCTTCGACATGCTCCAGGCGATGAACACTGGCCACGACGGATCGATGACCACGGTCCACGCCAATACCCCGCGCGATGCGCTGTCCCGCATCGAGCAGATGATCGGGATGAGCGAGATCGACATTACCCCCCGCTCCGCCCGCGCGCAGATCGCCTCGGCCATCCAGGTGGTGATCCAGATCGCCCGCCTGCCCGATGGCCGCCGCCGCCTGATCAGCTTGAGCGAACTGACCGGGATGGAAGGCGATACGATGACCATGCAGGAAATCTTCCGCTTCCGCATTACCGGGAAAAGCGAAACCGGCGAAGTCCTGGGCCAGTTCGAAGCGGCTGGCATCCGCCCGAAGTTCGCCACCCTGCTGCGCGATCGCGGGATCGAGCTGGACCCGGCCCTGTTCAGCCCGCAAACGGACCTGACCACGCCATGAGCGCGCTGCTGCTCCGCCTGTTGATCCTGGTGGTCGTCTTTGCGACGATCTTCCTTGTTTCGCAGTGGCTGCTGGCGGGCTACGTCAACCGGCGCGCGGCAAGGAAAGCAGTCAACCGCCGCCTCGAATTGCTGAAAAGCGGTGCATCGGCCAGCGATGTCGATGCGATCCTGCGCCGCTATGTCCCGAGCCGCCTCTCGCCGGACGCCGGGCGGCTCGAACGGTGGTATCACCGCTTTCAGCAGACGGTGCAGATCGCCAATATCGGCCTGGCACCGCGCACGATCATCCTGGCCAGCCTGTCCGCCTTTGCCATTGTCGCAGCCGCCTTGCTGCTGCTGGCGATGAGTTCTGGATTTACCATCACCATCGGCACCTTCGAACTGGTCCTGGTGATGAGCGGCTGCCTGACCATCCTGGTCCCCTTTTCGCTGATCAGCCGCCGCAAGGATCAGCGCCGCCGCAAGATGGAAGAGCAGTTTCCCATCGCCCTCGACGTTTTCACCCGTGCCCTCAGGGCCGGCCATCCCATCGCCGCCGCCATCGACCTGCTGACCCGGGAAATGGAAGACCCGCTGGGCAGCGAATTCGGCCTGGTGGCGGACGAAGTCGCCTATGGCGCGGAACTCACCACCTCGCTGATGGACATGGCCGACCGCTGGGACCTGCCCGATATCCGCATGTTTGCCGTCTCGATTTCGCTGCAAAGCGAAACCGGCGGCAACCTGGCCGAAATCCTGGGCAACCTGTCGAGCGTGATCCGCGACCGCCACTCGATGTACCTGAAAGTCCGTGCGCTCAGTTCGGAAGGACGGATGAGCGGCTGGGTTCTCTCCGCGCTCCCGGTCCTGACCTTCCTGTTCCTGTTCACTCTGAACCGCAAATTCTTCTTCGACGTCGCTGGCGATCCAATCTTCCTTTACGGGTTCACCGGGCTGGGCCTGCTCTATGCCGTGGGGGTCTACACGATCCGGCGCATGATCGATTTGAAGGTCTGACCCATGCTCGAACTGATCGCCACCAACCCCGTCATTCGCTACACTGTCCTGCTGGGCATCTTCGGGATCGTTGCCCTGACGGCGCTGACCGCCATGACTTTCGTCGACCGGCGCATGGCGACGCGGAGCGAACTGCGCTCGATCTCCAGCAGCACGCGGCGGACGGACAGCGTTTCGCTGCGCAGCCACAACGAAGGGGTGTGGAACAAGCTGGTAGCCAGGATCGAACAGGCCGGTCTCAACCTGGACGATACCAAGGGAGACGTCCTGCGCGACCGGCTCCGCGCCGCCGGGTTCACTTCGCCCCTCGCCCCCCGGCTCTATACCTTGGTCCGGCTTGGCCTGGTGGTGACCTTGCCGACGGCATTCGTGCTGGGCACCTTGGCCACCGGACAGGAGTTGACCTTCCTGCGGCTCTACCTGGTCGGTTCGATTTGCGGGGCGATCGGCCTGCTCGGTCCATCGCTGATCGTGCGGATCAAGGCGGACCGGCGGCGCGAGGCGATCACCAACGGCTTCCCCGATGCGCTCGACCTGATCCTGATCGCGGTCGAGGCCGGACTGGGGCTGGAAGCGGCGCTGGACCGCGTGGCGCGGGAAATGGCGGCGTCCCACCCGTTGGTAGCGCAGATGCTGGCGACGACGACCCTGCGCTTGCGCGCCGGTGCAACGCGCGAAGAAGCGCTGCGCCAGATGGCGGACGAGGCTGGCATCGACGAGATCCGCTCGTTCTCCACCCTGTTGATCCAGTCGGACAAGCTGGGCACCAGCATCGGCGCGACCTTGCGCGTCTATGCCGGCGAAATGCGCGAAAGGCGCCGGATGCGGGCGGAAGAAAAGGCGCACCGCCTGCCGGTCCTGCTCTCCATCCCGCTGGTGGTCTGCATGTTGCCGACCATGATCGGGGTGCTGATGCTGCCCGCACTCATTCGCGTCATCAGGAACGTTTTCCCCGTCATGGCAGGAGGTTGATATGCGAAACAGGCTTTTGGGCAATGCCTTGCTGCTGGGATGCGCAGCCGCGCTGGGGGCTTGTCAGGCAACCGGCGCCCCCGGGCTCGCGCGCAACGGGATCGAACGCCCGGCCCCGAGCGAGACCGAGCTAGGCCGCGCGCATCTGGCCGCACAGCGCAATGGCCTCGCGATTGAAGCTTTCAACCGTGCGCTGGTTTTTGGAGAGCCTGCCGCTCCGGCATTCAATGGCCTGGGCGTGGCTTACGCTCGCCTGGGACGGGCCGACCTGGCCTACCGGTTCTTCACCCAAGCCTCCACGGCCGATCCCGCCAATCCGCTCTATGCGCGCAATCTGGCGACGCTTACCCAGTCTGCCGGGTTCACTCTGGCCGCACTCCGCCCGCAGGCGGCAAGGCCCCTGGTTGCACCCGTGCCGCCGGCACCGCGCGAACCGGGCAAGCTGTACCGCGATGGCAACCGCCAGTTCACCTTGCTGACCCGGCCGGCAGATCGCACCGCAACCTCTTGCGCGGTGAGCTTCAAGGGTGCCAGGCCGCGCAACTGCACCCAGGCCGCCCTTCCTGCCGTGGCAGCTCGGAACAAGGTCCGGCCCGGAACCCCGGTCGCAGCCGCTCCGGCAGCATCCCCCGTTGACAAACCGGTTCGCACATCCGCACGCAAGACTGTGACCTTCGGCGCGGCAAGCGCGTTGCCGGTCGTTATCGGACCGCAAACCGGGGGCAATGCGCGGCAGCCATGAGCTTTGGCATCGTCACCTTTGGGTCCCTGGCGGCGAGCGGCGCCTATATGGCCTGGTCCGATCTGGTCAGGCGGCGCCTGCCCAACGTGGTCGCGGCAGGATTGGCGATCGCCGGTCTCGCAGCCGGCATGGCCCTGGTTGGCAGCCATCATACCTTTTCCAGCCTGATCCACATGCTGGTCGCGCTCGGCATCGGCTTTTGCGTTTCGACCCTGGACCTGGTCGGCAGCGGCGATGCCAAGTATTACGCCGGGGTCGCGGCGTGGTTTCCCTTGTCAGAGGCATTCCGGTTGCTGGGCTGGGTTGCGCTCGCCGGGTTCCTGATCGCACTGATCTGGCTGATCTGGATGCGCTCAGCCCCCTCTCCCGAAGAGGACGAGGCGGACTTTGCCAAGGTGCCATTCGGCATCGCCATTGCGGCTGGAGCCGTTCTGGCCAGCGCGGGCCTGTTCCATTGACTTCGCGCCGCCTGTCCCTCGCCCTTACCGGCATTCTCTGCATTGCCGCCGTGGCATCGGATGCGGCTTATGCAGAAGGAACGAGGCCAGCCGTAACGTTCGGTCGTTCGCTGGATATTGAAGGCACCCCCTTGCGGCTCGCGCGTGCCTTCAACCCGGGGTTCCCCCTGGCCGGACCCGGCACCCGGCCCAGCGGACTGCCGCTCAAGGCCAACTGGATCTCCAGCGGCTTTGGCATGCGTTTCCACCCCTTTGGCGGAGGGGCGAAGTTCCACGGCGGGCTGGACTTTGCGGCACCGACCGGGACGGCGGTCCACGCCACTGCCCCCGGCTTCATTTCCTTTGCCGGATGGAACGGCAATTACGGACTGTGCGTCGTGATCGACCATGGCGGCGGGACTTCGACCCTGTTCGGTCACCTTTCCGCTGTCGCGTCAGCACCGGGCACCCCGGTCGGCATGGGCGACCTTATCGGGCGCGTCGGTTCCACTGGCCGATCCACCGGTCCGCATCTTCATTACGAGGTCCGCCTGGGCGGCAGACCCGTCGACCCCAGATCGTACCTGTAAAGCGCCATTCCTCCCCGTGGGCCCGATTGGGCCACACGGGGCGGGAAAGCAGCGCGCAGGCATTACTGCGGCATGATGCGGAAGGTCAGGTTGCCCGGTTGGGCATTGCCGGCCAGCTTCAGCGCCAGCTTGCGATTGGCAATGGCCGCCGTGTCAGAGCGCGAAACGGTAACCGATCCGCTTTCGTTCAGCGGGATTTCCACGCCATCGACCACCAGGCTCGCACCCGCCAGGACCGGCGAGTAGTCAGCCACGACCTGGTAACCGCGGGCGTTGTTGCAGAACTCGTTCAGATTGCCGAGCGATGAGGTACCCGTGCCGGTGTCAACCTGCGCGGCATCAACCGCAACGCGGCAAATCACGGGAACATGACCCTCAACGCCGATACGATACTGGCTGGTGCCGGACTGGGCATAGCTAGCCGGTGCGAGAGCAACGATGATCGAAGCAGCGGCAACGGCTGCGGCGATGCGGGACGGGCGAACTTGAAGATTGAGTTTCACTGCATTTCCTCCTTCTGGATGCAGCGAAACTGGCAAGAACCGTACCATTTCCGGAATTTTCCGGGATTTCAGAGCACTAAGCCCTTGCCGCTTTGCAATCGATTGTTGCACGCAGGATCATGCAAGTCAGAATGACATGGATTTTGACCGGCTGCGTTTCAGAATGCATGCCATTTTGAGAAAGCGCACAGGCCCGGTCTGCGATTAGATTGCATCGTGTGGGGGGAAATAGCCGTTGACCGTGATGAACCTCAATGTCTCCGGATCGGTCACGGTGACGGCACCGCGGTGCACTTCAAGCACTTGACGTCCGCGCAGCTCTTTCAGGATGCGGTTCACGTGGATCGGCGTGATGCCAACGATGTCGGCCAGATCCCCTTGCGTAAGGGGCATGGCCTCGACTTCGCCGTCCGGGGCCATGGCAACCACGCGATCGTACAGTTCCAGGATGACCGCGCTGAGCCGTTCAACCCCGGACTTGCGCCCCAAGGCGACGACCATCGACGACTGCCGGGCAAGCACCCGGATGAGGTCGGCAAGTATCCTGCGGGTATGCTCCGGGTACGTTCCCGCGTCCAGCATGACGCTCTCCAGTGAAACTGCCGTCGCCTTCACCGGAGTAAGCGCGACAATCCATTCCGTGCTGGTGGGATCTATGATCCAATGCGGCTCGCAATAGTCACCCGGCAAGTAGATGGCTGTGATCTGCCGCTGACCCGAAGCGAGCCTGGTGTAACGCGCCAGCCAGCCAGCCTCGATCCGGAGGATGTATTCCATGCGGTCATCGGGAAACGCCAAATGCTGGCGGCGGCTAAAAGCATGTGCAGTCGCGTCGGAAATGTCCAGCATACTCAATCAAGCCATCTGCGGCACACTGGCGCCCCGCAAATACTCCCACAGTCGGTAGGTTAGCCCATGACAATAGAATTGCCTGAACACGTTGCCCTGATTGAATAGCACTTTATAAATCAAAATATTATAAGACAAAACACCTATTATGTCCAGCTTATTGTCTTATAATGACGTTTTATAAATCACATTTCATAATCCAATGTGAATAAGTGCAGATCATAGCGGTTCAATGCGGAATGCCAGTGCGGGAGCAACTCCCTCTTGCGGGAGCTGCAATTCCACCTTCCGTTCAGTCACGGCGGCACCCGGCGACTTCGCAATGATCACACGGCCACTCTTGCCCAGTGGAATCGTACGCCCATCCACGATCAGTGCCGCATCGCCGGCCATCGGGGCATATTCCATCACCACCTGATAGCCGTGTGGATTGTTGCAGAACTCCTTCATGGTGCCGAGCGAAACCCGCCCGGCACTGTCCGGAACCAGCGCTGCATCAACCGAAACGCGGCAGAGCACCGGCACTTCGGCGGAAATGCCGATCCGGTACTGTGCGGCCGGTTCGGATGCGATGGCCGGGGCCGCAACGAAGGCAGCCGCTAGCGCTGCAAGGATCGAAAGGGCTGCATGATCTTTCATTTGCCTGCTCACTTCTGGAATCGCACCGTGTTCACAGGCGATAATGCACAGGCAGACAAATAGATCTTTTGATTTGCACCAATTCACTGCGTGAAATTAGTGCCAAATTGAAAGTAAACCCTTTATTACGTAAATTAACTTATATAACTAATTTTCTGATTTCGCCTTACAGAACATAACGAAGCCTGATCTCCGCACGAGCCTCACCATTTACGTTGATAACAGCTTCTTCCCACCTGGGAGCGCGCGGACGGAACGGCGGATTGCGCGAGAAGCCATAGCCTTCCTTCGGAATTCCGACGAAGGTGTCCAGCTTGCTGTTGGCATTGGCGTCGTGGAAAATTGCCACCGCGTAATTTCCGGCGGCCAGACCGCTCAGCAGCACTTGGGCCTTGCCGTTTTCAATCGGCAAGGAAGCTGTCCGAACCGCCTTGTCCTTGCAATCGGGAAATCCGGTCTGCGGGGGGCACAGGGCCAGACGGATCACGCCTTTGGCGGACTTGATGCCGGTTACGGAGACTTCAAGCGAAGCCGGATCAGCCTGGGACGAAGCTGCAACGGGAACCGCCAGGCCCAGCGCTGTGGCGACCAAGGTCAGGCGGAGAAAAGCAAGGTGCGACATCGGCGCACGATAGGCGCGACTGCCCGCCGCGCAAAGCCCAACTTGCCGTGCACCTTGGGGCTACTAGGCCAGCGGGATCGGCTCGGCTATTGACCGGCCATGACGGCAGACTTGCCCGTGGTGATCGTAGGTGGCGGGCTGGCGGGCGCGCTGGCCGCCTTGCGCCTGGCCCAGCGGCGGCCCGATATCCCGCTGCTGCTGCTGGAAAGCGGCAGCACCTTTGGCGGCGATCACACCTGGTCCTTCTTTGACAGCGACGTTCCAGCACAAGCGACCGATCTGGTTGCGGCGCTGCAACCGGTGCGCTGGCCGCGCCACAAGGTCCGCTTTGCCGGTCGCACGCGCGAATTGCCGGTTGCTTACAACTCGGTCCATTCCGCCGCGCTGGATGCCCTGGTCCGCAAGTGCCTGCCCGCAGCGTCTTACCGGCTGGGGGCAAGTGTGGCGCAGTTGCACGCCGATGGCGTGACCTTGGTTGGCGGCGAGCAGATTGCCGCCCGCGCCGTGATCGACGCACGTGGGCCGCAAGGGGCAATGCCGGGGCTGGACCTGGCCTGGCAGAAATTCGTCGGGATCGAATTCCAGGCCCAGGCGGCAGAACCGGACTGCGCCACGATCATGGACGCCGACCTGCCGCAGCTGGACGGTTACCGCTTCGTCTATGTCCTGCCCATGGCGCCTGACCGGGTGCTGGTGGAGGACACCTATTACAGCGACTGCCCGGACTTGGCCGTCGACACCCTTGCCGAACGGGTCCGCAGCCTTGCCGCAGAGCGCGGCCTGGGCGGAGCGGAACTGCGGCACGAAACCGGGGTTCTGCCGATCCTGATCGGCGGCGATCCGCAGCAGTTCTGGCCCGTTGGCGATCCGGTTGCACGGTTGGGACTGGCAGGCGGGTTCTTCCATGCGACCACCGGCTATTCCTTTGGGCTGGCGATGGAACTGGCGGAGGAAATCTCCGCCCTGCCCGGCGACTTCAGTGGCCCAGCGCTGGCCCGCTGGAGCCGTGAACGGTTCATGCGGCACTGGCGGGACATGGGCTATTTCCGGCTGCTCAACCGGATGCTGTTCCGCGCCGCAGTGCCGGACCAGCGGCACCGCATCTTCGCCCACTTCTACCGCCTGCCCGCGCAGCGCATTGCCCGGTTCTATGCCGGAAAGCTGACCTGGAGCGACCGGGTGCGGATCCTGACGGGCAAACCGCCAGTGCCGGTGGGCGCGGCGATCAAGGCACTACTCCAGCCATGAGCGAGCGCGCTGCTCTTGTCCTGGCCGCGCGGGATACCATCGCGCAGGGTTCGCAAAGCTTTGCCGCGGCCAGCAAGCTGTTCGCACCGGACACGCGGGAGCGGGCCTGGCTGCTCTATGCCTGGTGCCGTGCGGCGGACGACCTGACTGACGGGCAGGAACTGGGCCACGGTGCCGCGCCGCTGGCCGATCCCGCTCATGCCCAAGCGGAACTGGAGCGGCTGACTGCGGCGGCGCTGGACAGCGATACGCCGCTGCCCCTGCCGTTTGAGGCGCTGCGCCTGGTCGCGCGCGAAACGGGAATGCCGCGCCGCTTCATCGAGGACCACCTGGCCGGTTTCGCCCTGGACGCCGCAGGCTGGCGACCGGAGAGCGAGGAGGATCTGCTCCGCTATTGCTATCACGTGGCCGGAAGCGTCGGGTGCATGATGGCCGTGGTCATGGGCGTGGCGGCAGACGATCAGGACACGCTCGACCGCGCCTGCGACCTCGGCCTCGCCTTCCAGCTGGCCAATATCGCCCGCGACGTGGTGCCCGATGCGCAGACCGGGCGCTGCTATCTCCCCGCCGCCTGGCTGCGCGAAGCGGGGCTTGGCGAAGCCGATCTGGCCGATCCCGCGCAGCGCGATGCGGTAGCCCGGCTGGCGGCGCGGCTGGTGGAGCTATCGCGCCCCTATCGCCATTCGGCCCGGGTCGGAGCGGCGCGGCTGCCGTTCCGCTCGCGGCTGGCCGTGCTGGCAGCGGACGGGATCTATGGGGCGATCGGGGAACAGGTCTTTGCCCTGGGACCAGCCGCCTGGGACCGCCGCGTCCGGGTCAGCAGCGCCGGAAAGCTGGGGCTGTTGGCAGGGGCTGCGCTGCGATCCTGCACCCCGCCTGCCCCGGCCTCGCGCGCGGGGCTGTGGACGCGGCCGCGTCAGTCCTGAAGGGTCGGTTCGCGCAGGCGACCTTGGCCTGACGCGCGCAGCTGTGCCTTCAGCCGCTCAACCGGCGGAGCCCAGAGAAAGCCGAAGCTGACCGTGCCGTGCTTGCTTTCCACCACGTGATGCAGGCGGTGAGCCTGGACGATGCGCTTGAAGTATGCGCTCTTCGGCACGATCCGGTGCGGCAGGCGGCGGTGGACGATCCAGTCGTGGAAGCCAAAGTAGATCGCGCCATAGGCGGCGATGCCCGCGCCGATTGCCGTGGCCCAGCCGCCCCAGCCGCCCTGCACCCCCAGCCACAGCATGACGATGGAGGGCACGGCAAAGATCGCGGCGTAAAGGTCGTTCCACTCGAACGGTCCGGTCCGCGCGCGGTGGTGGCTGGCATGGAGGAACCAGCCCGGCCCATGCATCACCCAGCGGTGCATGCCATAGGCAAACAGTTCCATGCCCGCGACCGTGGCGACGAAGATCAGGCTGTTCGCAATCCAGTCCATCTGCTGGTCCATAGCACCTGTTGGCGGCTTAGACGATCAGGCTTGCCGTTGCCTTGGCGCTGCCGACCACGCCGGGGATGCCGGCCCCCGGATGGGTGCCGGCCCCGACGAAATAGAGGTTCGGGAAATGATCGTCGCGGTTGTGCCCGCGGAACCAAGCGCTTTGCGTCAGGACCGGTTCAAGGCTGAAGGCACTGCCCAGATGGGCGCCCAGATCGTCCGAGAAGTCCTGCGGAGTATAGTGGAAGCAGGTGTCGAGCTGTTCGTACAGGTCCGGGATCAGCAGGTCGCGCACGCGGTCCAGCACGACCTTGCGATAGCGCCCCCCTTCCTGCGCCCAGTCCACCGGGGCGGTCCCCATGTGCGGCACCGGTGCCAGGGCATAGAAGGTCGACTTGCCTTCGGGCGCCATGTCCGGATCGGTCGCGCTGGGATGGTGCAGGTAGAGCGAGGGATCCTCGGCCAGCCGCCCCTTCTTGTAGATATCGTCCAGCAGCGGGCCATAGCGGTCCGAGAACAGGATCGAATGGTGCGCCACTTCGGGATAGCGGCCCTTGAGGCCAAAGTGCACCACGAACAGGCTGGGCGAAAAGCGCTTGCGCCGCAGCGACCGAACCTTGCCCGCAGCATAGGATGACCCTTCGATCAGGCCATAGCTGTGGACCAGGTCGCCGTTGCTGGCGACCATGTCGGCATGCAGCACCTTGCCCGTGGCCGTGACCACGCCGCTCACGCGCTGGCCTTCATGGCTGATGCGGGTGACCTTCTCGCCCAGCAGCAACTTGCCACCCAGCCGCTCGAACAGGGCAATCATGCCGCTGACCAGGGCATTGGTCCCGCCCTTGGCGAACCACACGCCGCCCAGCTTTTCCAGCCGGTGGATCAGGGCATAGATGCTGCTGGTCTGCATCGGATTGCCCCCGACCAGCAGGGTATGGAACGACAGCGCCTGGCGCAGCTTGTCGTTCTCGACGAAGCTGGAGACCATCGAATAGACCGAGCGCCAGGCCTGGTGCTTGGCCAGCGCGGGCGCGGCCTTGAGCATCGAGGTAAAGTCCAGGAACGGCACCGCCCCCAGCTTCAGGTAGCCTTCCTCGTAAACGCCCTTCGAATATTCCAGGAACCGCGCATATCCGGCCACGTCCGCCGGATCGAGCTTGGCGATTTCGGCATTCAGTTCCTGCTCGTCGTTGGAATAGTCAAACGCGGTGCCATCGTTCCACAGCAGGCGATAGAACGGATGGACCGGCAGCAGCGTCACGTCGTCCGCCATGCGGCTGCCGGACAGGGCCCACAGCTCTTCCAGGCAGGCCGGATCGGTAATCACCGTCGGCCCGGCATCGAAGGTATAACCATCCCGCTTCCACACATAGGCGCGGCCACCGGGGCGGTCGCGCGCCTCGACGATCGAGGTGGCGATCCCGGCGCTCTGCAAGCGAATGGCAAGGGCAAGCCCGCCAAAACCGGAACCGATGACGATGGCAGAGCGGGAGGGTTGCATGTTGGCCCATTTATTGCAGGAAGACTGTCAGACAACCTGTCCCAATGGGCGGCTGTCCGCCGGGGCCTGGCTGAACCATCCTGCACTCAGGTAATCATGGCTGCCAGTTCGATCAACACTGCCACCTCTCACCAGGGCGAGGCTCCACGGCGCAAAGTGCTGCTGGCCAATCCGCGCGGATTCTGCGCCGGGGTACAGCGCGCCATCGACGTTGTGGAGCAGGCGCTGGCCCGCCACGGCGCGCCGGTCTATGTCCGCCGCGCCATCGTCCACAACCGCACCGTAGTGGAAGGCCTGGAACGGCAGGGCGCGATCTTCGTGCAAGAGATTGACGAGATCCCGGAAGGCGCCATCGCGATCCTCTCCGCCCATGGCAGCGCGCGCTCGGTCAAGCTGGCGGCGCAAAGCCGCAACCTGCGCCTGGTCGATGCGATCTGTCCGCTGGTGGCCAAGGTCCATGCCGAGATCGAAGCCTGGTACCGCGCGGGGCGGCATGTCCTGCTGATCGGCCACCAGGGCCATCCCGAAGTGGTTGGCACCCTGGGCCAGGTTCCCGCCGGTGCCGTTTCGGTGGTGAGCCAGCCGGATGACCTGGACGCGCTGGACCTCGCCCCCAATACTGCCGTTGCCTATGCCGTGCAGACCACTTTCTCGACGCGCGAAGCGGCGGGGATGATCGCCGCGATCCAGGCCCGCTTTGCTGACGTCGCCGGGCCCCGCTCCAGCGACATCTGCTATGCCACGACTAACCGGCAAGAAGCGCTGGAGGCCATTGCCCCGCTCTGCGACCTGGTGCTGGTGGCGGGCGACACCATGTCGTCCAACGCGCGGCGGCTGGTCGAAGTTGCCCAGGCCGCCGGGTGCCCCGATGCGCGGCTGATTGCCGATGCCAGCGCCCTGCCGCTGGATGCCGTGCTTGCGGCAAGGACCATCGGCCTTACCGCCGCGGCGTCCACCCCGGAAAGCGCGGTTGACGGAATTTGCGCGGCCCTGACAGACCTGGGCTGCGAAGTGATCGAAGCGGAGGGCGAGCCAGAGCGCGTGCGTTTCCGCCCCGTCGCGCTCGACGCACTGGAGCCGCAGGCGCTGGCCGGCTCGCTTGAGGATCGCCTTTCCCGGCTGCGCGCGGACATCGAAACCGAGCTGGACAAGGCCATCGGCCAGGCGCGCGGGCGGGATCGCCGCCTGGCCGAGGCGATGCGCTATGCCACGCTGGGCGGCGGCAAGCGGTTTCGCGCGCTGCTGGTCGCGGCGGTGGGCGAACTGGTCGGCGGTTCCTATGCCCAGGCGCTGCGGGTCGGCGCGGCGATCGAATGCGTCCACGCCCAGTCGCTGGTCCATGACGACCTGCCCTGCATGGACGACGACGACCTGCGCCGGGGCCGCCCCACCCTGCACCGCAAGTTTGACGAGGCGACTGCGGTGCTGGCGGGCGATGCCCTGCTGGCCCTGGCCTTTGAAATCCTGGGCGAGGAAGCGACGCACCCGGATGCCAGCGTCCGCGTCCAGCTTGTCGTCGCGTTGGCCCGCGCGGTCGGGCAGGATGGCCTGGCAGGCGGCCAGATGATGGACCTGTTCCCCCCGGCCAAGCCCACTGCGCAAGACGTGTTCGAATGCGAATCCCGCAAGACCGGCGCCCTGATCCGCTTTGCCGTGGAGGCCGGATCGATGCTGGGCACCTGCTCAGCCGAAGAGCGCGCCCGCCTGCTGCGCTTTGCGGAGAACCTGGGCCTGGTCTTCCAGATCCGCGACGACATGCTGGACTCGATCGGCGATGCGGACGTGGTCGGCAAGGCGGTGGGCAAGGATGCCGATGCCGGCCGCCGCAGCGCCACCGCGCTGCTCGGCCTGGACGGAGCCGCGCGGCAGGCCAGCCTGCTGGAAGATGCCTGCCACGAAGCGCTGGACCTGTTCGGCCCCAAGGCCACCCCTTTGCGCGACCTGACCCGCTTTGCCGTCAGCCGGATGCATTGACTCCGGTTTAATCAACCCGGCTTCGACAGGCTCAGCCTGAGCGGAGTTAGGGCTCCTCGGCCACCCACCACCATCACCCCGGCCTTTGCCAGGTGACCTAGCGGCGCGCCTTACAGCCCCGCTTCGATCGCGATGCGGATCGCTTCGGCCACGGTGCGGACGCCCAGGGCGCGGAGCATGGCGGCGCGGTGCATCTTGATCGTGCGTTCGGTCAGGTCCAGCTCATAGGCAATCTGCTTGTTGAGACGGCCCTTGGCCAGGGCTTCCAGGATCTGGCGCTGGCGGCGGCTCAGCCCGTCCACTAGGGCGCGGGCCTGTTCGTGGCGGCTGGCGCCGCTATCGTCGATCGCCATTTGCGAACCGAGGAAATAGGCCAGCTCGCCCTTTTCATCAAACAGGGGCGCGATCATCACCGCGTTACGGAACGGGGTGCCGTCCTTCTTGTAATTGATCAGTTCGACCATCACCGGACGGCTTCCCGCCACGGCTTCGCGCAGCATGGCGGTCTGCTCCGGCTCGGTCCGGTCACCGCGCAGGAAGCGGCAGTTGCGCCCCAGGATTTCCTCTTTGGGATAGCCGGTTAGCTGCATGAAGGCTTCGTTGCAGGCAACGATGGGATTGTCGGGCTGGCGCGGGTCGCTGACCACGGCTGCGACCTTGCTGCTTGCTATCAGGGACTCCGGCGACATCGACACTCCAGCATTCCCCTAACCACTACCCGTATGGCCATATCGCAGACCCGGACCCAAAAACCTAGATCAATAGTGCCGGTCGCCACCTCGCCCAAACCCCCTCCCAGTGGTGGCCGGCAAAAACCTTCAGAACAAGGGGCATCCCATGAACATCATGCATGGCCATATCGTGCCGGAAACCTCCGGCGACAAGCTCCCCGTTCCGGAGGAGGTCCAGGAAGCGGTCCGCACCCTGCTGCGCTGGGCGGGCGACGATCCGTCGCGTGAGGGGCTGATCGACACTCCGGCCCGCTATGGCCGGGCGTGGAAGGAATATTGCTCGGGCTATGACGAGGACCCGGCGGTGCACCTGCAGCGCACCTTTGAGGAAGTCGCCGGCTACGACGAAGTCGTCCTGCTGCGCGACATCCCGTTCCATTCGCACTGCGAACATCACCTGGCCCCGATCGTCGGCACGGCCTCGATCGCCTATCTGCCGACCGACCGCGTCGTCGGCATTTCGAAGCTGGCCCGGGTGCTGCACGGCTATGCCCACCGCTTGCAGATTCAGGAGCGCCTGACCGCCGAGATCGCGCAGTGCATCTGGGACAACCTGCGCCCGCAGGGCGTGGCTGTGGTCATCAAGGCTACCCACGGCTGCATGACCGGGCGCGGCGTGCGCACCCACGGCGTCGACATGGTGACCAGCAAGGTACTGGGCTGCTTCCGTGACAATCCCAGCAGCCGCAAGGAAGTGCTGGCGCTGATGGGTCACGGCTAAGCAGGTTCAGGGTCGATGAAGGTCGCAATCATCGGAGCTGGAATTGCCGGGCTGGCCTGCGCCGACCGGCTGAAGGCCAATGGGGTCGAGCCAGTCCTGTTCGACAAGGGCAAGCGCCCCGGTGGCCGCCTGTCCACTCTGCAACTGGACGATCTGGCCTGGGACTTTGGCTGCCAGCTGGTTCGCGCGGAAAGCCCTGCCTTTGCCGCGCAGGTTGCAGCCTGGACCGAGGCCGGCCTGCTTGCTCCTTGGACCGAAGGGCCCGATGGCGCGCTGGTCGGCGTGCCCGGAATGAACGCCCTGGTTGCCGCGCAGTGCGCGCAGCATGACGTGCGCTTTGGCGCGCTGGTGCAGCGCATCGAAAGCGACGGTCTGTCCTGGTTCCTGTCCGGGCCGGACCTGTGCGAGGGGCCGTTTGCGGCGCTGGTCATCGCGATACCTTCGGAACAGGCAGCGCCGCTCTTGTCGCTGCACGACCTCGACATGGCGCGCGAAGCCGCCGCCGCCCGCTCGCGTCCGTGCTGGACCGCCATGGTGGCATTCGACCAGCCGCTGGATGGTGTGCCCGCCTATCTTCAGGACCGCGGCGCCATCGCCTGGGCCGCGCGCAACAATTCCAAGCCGGGGCGCGGCGCGGCGGAATGCTGGGTGATTCAGGCCAGCGCGGAATGGTCGCAGCAGCATCTTGAGCTGGACCGGGACGAAGTGGCGGAGCGGCTGCTCGGCCTGTTCGCGGCGGAATGCGGCACGGCCCTGCCGGAAGCGACGTTCCTGAAAGCCCACCGCTGGCGCTTTGCCCTGGCGTTCGGCCAGCGCGGCTCGACCGTGTGGAACCCCCGGCTGCGGCTGGGTGCCTGCGGCGACTGGTGCATAGGTCCGCAGGTCGAAGGGGGCTGGCTGTCCGGCGTGGAACTGGCGGATCAGGTGATTGCCGCGCTCAGCCTCCAATCGGCCGAGCGGGAAATGTCCTCCGCCAAGTAGTTAGGGGGCCAGCAGCCCCATGGTCACGGTCAGCACGCCCAGGCCCGTCGCCATCATTGCGCGCAGTTGCAGCCAGGCCGGCGGGACCGGCAAGGTGGCGGCAAGACGCCTGTCAGCGAGCGGGCTAAGCAGCACGGCCACACCCAGCGCCACCAGCGACGGCCCCGGCCAGGTCCAGCCCAGGCACCACGGCAACAATGCCGCCCAGCCGCCAAGGCTGGCGACGACGGAAAGCAGATAGGGCTCCCACCGCCGCTCATCGCGCAGCAGCGCCTGCATCCACCACAGTCCGCCGAGGAAGGAAAAGATCAGCGCCGCATAGAAACAGCCCGCCGCCATAGCCACCCAGCGCCATTCCGGCGAAGCAATCACCACGCCAAGGCAAGCAATCTGCGGCAGAATTCCGGCAAGGCCCAGGACTGTCACAGGGCGCGGCAAGGTCTTGATCGTCATGGCGGCAGACCAACGCGCATTAGCCGCGCCAAGCAACATGGACATTGGGCCACTGCCCGTTTCGGCAGGTCGCCACCGCATCGCCGAGGGTCCAAGCGAGGGCATGGTCCCGGTCGACGACACCCAACCTGCTAACGCCGTTGTGTTCGGCGCGGGCGGCGCCATTGGCCGCGCCCTGGTGGAACGCCTGCTGGACGATCCGCGCTATGGCGAGGTTCATGCCGGACTGCGCGGCGACGGCCCCGGTCCGGCAGGCGCAGTGCCCTTCCGCTTTGACCTGAGTGACGAAGAGAGCATCGCAGCCGCTGCCGCCTGCCTGCCCCAGGAACCCGCGCTCGTGATCGTCGCCACCGGCCTGCTGCACGATCCTGCCATGGGCATTGCACCCGAGAAAAGCTGGCGCGCGCTGGACGGCGCGGCCATGGCGCAGGTCTTTGCCGCCAACACCATCGGCCCGGCGCTGATTGCCAAGCACATGCTGCCCCGCTTGCCACGCCGCAGCCGCGCCGTTTTCGCCGCGCTGTCAGCCAAGGTCGGCTCGATCGAGGACAACCGCCTGGGCGGCTGGCATTCCTACCGCGCCAGCAAGGCCGCGCTCAACATGCTGATCCGCAACTTCGCCATCGAACTGGCGCGCAGCCATCCGCAGGCCATTGCCGCCGCGCTGCACCCCGGCACGGTCGACAGCCGCCTCTCCGCCCCGTTCCAGCGCGGCGTCGCGCCGGACAAGCTGTTCTCACCCGACCAGTCGGCTGGCTATCTGCTTGACGTGCTGGACGGCCTGACTCCAGCGGACAGCGGCGGCCTGTTCGCGTGGGACGGCACGCGCCTGCCTTACTAGGACCGGTCCCATGCCCAAGATGCGCAAAAAGGCCGACCTGCCCAGCAAGACCTGCCAGGGCTGCGGCCTGCCCTTTACCTGGCGCAAGAAGTGGGAGCGCGATTGGGACAACGTGAAATACTGCTCTGACCGCTGCCGCTCAGGCAAGGGAGTCCAGAAAGCGCCCCGCGTCGCGCCGTAACTGCTCCTGCTTTTCCGGCGCGAAGCGGTCCCAGGTGCGGACCATCTGCGCCATGCGCGGATTGCGCGCCAGCCGGTCGCGGTGGCGGGCGATGAAGTCCCAGTAGAGCAGATTGAACGGACAGGCTTTCGGCCCGGCCTTGGCCTTCACGTCATAGGCGCAGCCCCGGCAATAGTCGCTCATCCGGTCGATATAGGCACCGCTTGCCACGTAAGGCTTGCTGGCCAGCAGCCCGCCATCGGCAAACTGGCTCATCCCCACGGTATTGGGCAGTTCGACCCATTCATAGGCATCGGCATAGACCGACAGGTACCATTCGTGCAGCTGGTGCGGATCGATCCCGGCCAGCAGCGCGAAGTTGCCAGTCACCATCAACCGCTGGATATGATGGGCATAGGCCTCGTCCCGCGTCTGCTCGACACAAGCGCGCAGGCAGTTCATCCGCGTCTCGCCAGTCCAGTAAAAAGCAGGCAGCGCCCGCTGTGCCTCCAGCGCATTGACCCGGTCATAGCCGGGCATCTGCCACCAATAGATCCCGCGTACGAATTCGCGCCAGCCGATCACCTGGCGGATAAAGCCCTCAGCGCTGTTGATCGGCACCGCCCCGGCGCGCCAGGCCGCCTCGACCTTGCGGCACAGGTCGAGCGGATCGAGCAGGCCCGCGTTGAGATAGGGCGAGATCACCGCGTGATAGAGGAAGGCCTGCCCTTCCAGCATCGCATCCTGATAGGTGCCGAACTGCGGCAGGGCATGTCGCACGAAGTGATCGAAGGCGGCTTCGGCATCGGCGCGGGTAACGGCGAACCAGAACGGCTCCAGCGTGCCGAAATTGCCCGGAAACCGCGCGGCCACCAGATCAAGCACTTCGCGGGTAATGGCATCCGGGGGAAAGCGCGGCGGGCGCGGCATCAGCAGGTCCGGATCGGCCTTGCTGCGGTTCTCCGCGTCAAAGTTCCAGCGCCCTCCGGCAGGCTGGTCGCCCTCCATCAGCAGGGCGGTCTTGCGCCGCATCAGGCGATAGAAATGCTCCATGCGCAGGCCCTTGCGTCCCTCGGCCCATTCGGCAAAGCCGTGCCGGTCCGCCAGGAAGCGGTCATCCGGCAGCAGTTCAGTGTCGCTCCAGCCGCGCATCTCCTCCAGCAAGCGCCACTCGCCCGGTTCGGTCGCAACAACGCGGGTCAGACCCTTGCGGGCCAAAGCCCGCCGCACTTCGCCGCCCAGCGAGCCACTATTGCCGGGATCGTCCAGCTTCACGTAATCGACCTGCCAGCCTTCCCTGCGCAGTTCCTCGGCAAAGTGGCGCATGGCGGAAAAGACGAAGGCAATCTTCTTCTTGTGGTGCGGAACATAGCTGGCCTCGGCCAGAACCTCCGCCATCAGCACACGGTCCCGCGCCCGGTCGCCCGCCCGCAACGCAGACAGGCCGGGTGTCAGCTGGTCACCCAGGACAAGGATCAAGCGCCCACTCACCCCACCGCGCTAGGCGCAGCGGCGCCAAGCGCCAGCCTGTCCGGTGGGGAAGTGTCGCTCTGCCTCGAACCACACAGCCCTTCAAGACGCGATCAGGGAGAGGATTTCGCGCAAAGGCGCAAAGGACGCAAAGAGGCCGCATCGGTCCGCCGGAGGCAAAACTTTATCTGAAGTCCGCGTTTTCCGCAGTCGGTGCCGGGAAAAGCGGCTGCGCCGCAATCCCTTCGCCCCTTTGCGTCCTTTGCGCCTTTGCGTGAACCCCTGCCCCGCCGCCACCTTGCACAAGGCAAGCGGGTGCGAGGATCAAGCCGCCTGCGCCAGTTCCCCGCGCCGCACCAGCCGCCCCGGCAGCGCGCCGGTGTGGACGCCGCCCTGGTAGGTCACTTCGCCCGAAACGACGGTGCAGACGATGCCGTCCGCCTTCTGGTGCATCCGCTTGCCGCCTGCGGGCAGATCATACTCGATCGTCGGCACGTGCAGTTTCAGCGCGTCCAGGTCGATCACGTTGAGGTCCGCCTTGAGACCCACGGCAATGCGTCCCCGGTCGGTCATGCCGATCAGCGCGGCAGTCCTCCCGGTCAGTTCGGCAATTGCATCGGCCAGGTCGATCTGTTCGTCCGGAGCCGCATCGCGGACCCAGCGCTGCAGGAAATAGGTCGGGAAGCTGGCATCGCAGATCAGCCCGTAATGCGCTCCGCCATCGGCCAGCGCCATCACCGTATGCGGGCTGCCCAGCATTTCGCGCACCGACTTCAGGTTGCCCTCCGTATAGTTCGCCGCAGGGAGGTAGAACACCGCGCGCCCATCATGGCCGAGCAGCGCGTCATAGGCATATTCGTCCAGCGACAGGCCCGCCGCCTCGGCCCGCGCGTCGACGCGGTCATCGCGCTGCGGTTCGTAATTCGGCGCGTCGTCCCACTGGTAAGTACCCCGGAAAGCGGCAATCAGCATCAACGTGGTCGGGTTGGTATCCTCCGGCTGCTCCGCCAGCAGCTTCGCCTTGAAGGCCGGATCGCGCATGATCGCCACCCGCTGGGCCAGCGGCAGGTGCGCGATCTCCTTGTAGCTCGGATGGCTGCTGAAATGGTGCAGCGACAGGTCCAGGCCAAAGAACATGCCCACCGGGCGCGGCGCGACCTGGCCGCGCATGGTCAGCCCGTCACGCGCGGCCTGCTCCAGCCCGGCCAGGTGATAGCGCCAGCCCTCGCCCGGCTGGTTCGGCACGTCCAGCAAGGTGAAAGAGATCGGCCGACCTGACTTTTCGGCCACTTGGCGCAGGATCGGAAATTCCACTTCAGCCGGTTCAGCCGGAGCCGGAATGATCTGGAACACGCCCGCATCGGCATCATTCAGCCCCGCCGCCAGCGCGCACAGCTCGTCCACGTCGGAATAGAGGCTGGGGGCCAGGTCGCCCGCCTTGGTCCGGTGCATCACGTTGCGCGATGTGGTCACGCCAAAGGCCCCGGCGCGAATCCCCTCGGCCACCAGCTGGCGCATGGCCGCCAGGTCCTCGGCCGTCGGCGGCTCCTTGCGCGCGGCCCGCTCGCCCATGACATAGACCCGCAGCGCCGAGTGCGGGATCTGCGCGGCAATATCGATGTCCAGCCGCCGCTGGTCCAGCGCGTCGAGGTATTCGGGGAACGTCTCCCAGTTCCATGGCAGGCCTTCGACCATGACCACTTCGGGAATGTCCTCGATCCCTTCCATCAGCTTGACCAGCGTATCGCGTTGATCCGGGCGGCAAGGCGCGAAACCGACCCCGCAATTGCCCATGACCACCGTCGTCACTCCGTGCCCGGACGAAGGCGAGAGGCGGTTCTCCCAGGTCACCTGGCCGTCGAAATGGGTGTGCACGTCCACGAACCCGGGCGTCACGATCTTGCCCGACGCGTCAATCACCTGATCCGCATCGCCGCTGACCTGACCCACGGCAACGATCCGCCCGTCCTTCACCGCAACGTCGCCCAGCACCGGCGGCGCACCCGTTCCGTCGTGAATCGTTCCACCCCGGATGATCAGGTCAAATTGCGCCACGGCCAGTTCCTCTCGACAAAAATGCGGACTCGGATTCGGTCCTCTTTTGCAATTGGTTCCAGACGAAGCCCGCCTGAGCAAGCCATTTTCGCCCTTCTGTGCGATAATGTTGCAAGAACCAACAAACAGGCGTTGACACCCCGCCACCCCCCGGCTAGTGGCGCCCTCCTACCTCGGCAGCAGGTGCTTTGACCTTCTGCCCCGTGCCCAGATGGCGGAATTGGTAGACGCACCAGCTTCAGGTGCTGGCGCTCGCAAGGGCGTGGAGGTTCGAGTCCTCTTCTGGGCACCATTTGTTCTTCCGGGGGGATACCCCCGGACCTTCCAAAAACCGCAGTTTTCTGCTATAAATGACGCGCTTCGTCCGGGCGCGTTCGTAGCTTTCGACATGCAGAAGTGGGCTCGTGGAGACCTCTTGCGGGGCCTTTTGTTTTTCCGAATTCGAAGGCTGCCAGTGACCGAACTTATCGGCACCAGGTGCCGCGCCGCACAGCCGGGCGCGAAAGATCAAAGAAGCCCGGGTCGGCCAGCACAGCGCACCGTGGGTGTCTAACCGCTTGTCTTCCCGATCCAGAAGCGCCGACTTTGCCGGTTCGTCAAACCGTTTGGTGCAATCTTCGGACTGTGCGAGGCCTCCGATCAGGACATTGAAATATAAACCAATTTCATGACATAAGCGCAATGCCATGGCCGTTCCGCCTGTTCGGAACGCCGTGACATTCATCTGTGGCCGCGCAGGTATTGGACGTTTTCAACAGAGGTCGCACTCGATGTTTCACGAAATTACCCGAAATCCAATTCGCGCTGCACGCAAATCCGTACTGACTGGCGGTGCATCCGGCCTTGCTTTTGCAGCAGCCTTCGCCGCCACGCCAGCCCTCGCCGCGCCGTGCGGGACGGTCCAGGGTGTCTACGCACCTTGCGACGGAGCAACGACACCCGGTTCGGGAGATTTCACGAACAACAGCGAGATCATCAGTACCACCGACTATGACGTTCCCGCAATTGACGTGCAAACTGGCGTCAACATCGGCGTTCTGAACAATTCCTACGGTGCCCGGATTGTCGCACAGGGGGCCGGCGGCATCGGCCTTCGATCAAGCGGGCGGATCGGCATTCTGGACAATTTCGAACAGATCTACGGAACCTCCTACGCGGTCGAAGTCACGCAAAGCGGGGTGATGAGCACGATCAATAACAACGGCAACATCCTCGCCCAGAACACCGGACTTTTCGTGAATGGCGGGTTCATCGGCGCGCTTAACAATATCGGCCGGATCAGCGCAAATTCCGGGATCTATAACGCGGGACAGATCGACAGGATTGCCAACAGCGGCACCATCTTCGGCACCGGGGCCAACGCAATTTCTAATGACCGGGATTCGGACATCCTTGTCCTGCTGAACAATGCGGGGGGGAATATCGACGGGCGCTCCAAAGCCATCTACAACGGCGGGACCATCAGCGAACTGACGAACCACGGCACGATCACGGCATCGGGCACCACGGGAATCCGCAACCTGGCCAATATCGTCACGCTGACCAACTCGGGGACGATTGCTGGCGCCGTCCATGGCATCTGGAACATCAACAGCACTTTCGGCCAAGCGGTGATTACCATGCTGGACAACAGCGGAACGATCCGCGGGGACAGCCAGGTTGGCATCATCAATGAGGGCGGTGCTGCCATTGGCACGCTCATCAATCGGGCGGGAGGATTGATCACCGGTGGCCTGATCGGGTTGCGCAATTTAGGTACGATTACCACGCTGAACAACGCGGGTACCCTCACCGCCCCCACCGGGATCGCCAACGAGCGCGGAACAATCGCGACTTTGACCAACAGCGGTGTGATCAGTGGAGAGGCCAACTTTGGCATCTCGAATACAGGTAGGATCACCAATCTGGTAAACCGGGAAACTGGAGAGATCAGTGGCGGATCCTTCGGTATCTTGAATTTGATATCGATCGAATCTCTCACCAATCACGGCGTTATCAGAGGCAATGAGGCCGGACTTTTTACAAGCACGGCATCGTACGGCACTATCACAAACAGCGAAACCGGACTGATCTCCAGCGGCAAGATTGCATTCCACCTCAATCGAAGCACAGTCACAACGCTAACCAACCAAGGTACGATATCTTCCTCATATCAAGCGATCTTCAGCAACGGGACCGTCACCACGCTGGACAATGCCGGAACGGTTACCGGCGGCACATACGCAATTGAAAACTATAGCGGTAACGGTTCGACGGGAAACATCGCCACCCTGCGCAACAGCGGGACGATCAGAGGCACCGCATCCGGCATTTTCAACAATGGCGGAACGATCGGTTCGATCACCAACAGTGGCACCATCGCCGGGATAAGCGACACAGGCATTTTCAATTCCGGCGGGTCGATGGGCACGATCACCAATGAAGCTGCGGGCAAGATCACCGGCGGGACGGCGGGGGTCTATAACTCGGCCTTGCTGACCAGCCTGATCAATCACGGCGCGATCGGCGGGGCCAATTACGGGTTTTACAACAACAGCGAAGTCACATCGATCACCAACAGCGGCACAATCTCTGGGGCGACAACCTATGGCCTCTACAATGATGGCGGGGATATCGGTGCGATTGCCAATTCCGGCACGATCAGCGGCGGAACCTATGGCCTGTACAGCTGGGGTGGCTCGATCGGCTCAATCAGCAACAGCGGCAGCATCGATGGCGGCTTGGCCGGAATGCGCAACCAGGGTGCAACCATCACCAGCCTGACCAACTCCGGTACGATCACCGGCGGGCAGGACCATGCCCTGTGGAACGAAGGGGTGATCGAGACGCTGACCAATACCGGAACCATCGGCAGCAAATCCTCGCAATACGGAATCTACAACAAGTCCGGCCGGTTCCTGCTGGACGGCCGGATCGGAACCCTGACCAACAGTGGCACGATCACCGGGTCAAACACGGCAGTCTATAATTTCGATGGTATCGGCACTTTGACCAATCGCGGGACGATCGAATCTCCCGGCATCGGCATGCGCAACTATAGGCAGATGGACCAATTTACCAACGAAGGGACCATTTCCGGGGCCTATGCCGTGGTCAACCAGATCGGTTATTACACGGTCGACGGGGTCGATCGGCAGACCCGAGGCCAGATTACATCCTTGGTCAACAGCGGCTCGATCGAGGGGGACTCGGTTGGCCTTCAGAACGCATATGATAGCTCCATCGGCAACCTGCTCAACAGCGGAACCATCAGCGGGGGGACTTCCATCGGCCTGAGCAACGGGGGCACGATCGACCAGCTGACCAACACCGGCACGATCAGCGGCGGCTCAACCGGGATTTTCAATAACGGCACCATTGGCACGCTGGTCAATTCCGGTGAAATAGCAAGCAGCAGCAATGCTACGGGGACTATCTACAACAATGTAACGATCGGCACGCTCAGCAATCTGGGCACGATCAGCGGCGGCAGCAATGGTATCTACAACCGGGGAACGATCGATGCCCTGCGCAATTTCGGCGTGATCGAACAGGGTCTTAACAACGCCGGCACCATAAACACCCTTGTCAATGGCCAGGGCGGCGCTGGTGGCGGCGGGGCGATAGCGCCGCTGGTCCTGTCGGACCGGATGATCACCGGCGGTTATACCGCGCACATCACCTCGCCCAGCCATTACGGGCAGCTGGTCTATACCGGCGGCGAAGGCGTGCTGGCCGCGTTCGGGCTGACCGGGGAGTCGGTCCTGGAAAAGGGCACCTATCAGGATCTCCTGTCAGGGATCGCAACTGTGAACGGCCCGCTGACCGGCACCTTGGGCCGGTACCAGTGGTCGCTGGTCGCCGATGCGGCCACGGCGGGGAACTGGGATCTGCTGGTCATCCGGCTCGGCCCGGATGCGGTGAACAGCCTGCTCGCCCTGGGCCTCAGCCGGGACGAGATCATGACCGCCCTGGCCAACCGCGCGGCGCGCATCACCAATCTGCTGAGCACCGACTGCGGCAGCTTCGGCAGTGCGGGCCTGTGCCTTTCGGCCGAGCTGCGCCGCTTGGAGCACCGCGACGAAAGCGAGACCAGCATGGCGCTCAGCGCTGGGCTGCGGATCACTGGCAACCTGCGCGTCGGGGCCTTTGTCGACCTGCCGATCAACCGCAAGAGTCGCCTGGCTGGACTCAGCACCGATCAGGATACGGTCAGCTATGGCGGCTTTGTCGGCTATAGCCAGAAGGGCGATGGTTCCGGCCTGCAAGCCCGCCTGGTGGGGGCAGTCCACGCTCAGGACGTGACCATCACCCGCGCCGCCGACCTGGCCGATACCGAGGCGGGCCGCGGCCAGTCGCGGTTCAAGACCTGGGCCCTGGCGGGCGAGCTGGGCTATGCCTTTGCCGTGGCGCCGGGCAACCGCATCATGCCCACCATCGGCCTGCGCCATGTCCGCGCAGCGCGCGCCGCCTATGCCGAGGCAGCGGCGAGCGAAGTCGAGTTCCCCTTCACCTACGGCGCCTATGGCCTGCGCACCACCACGGCCCAGGCCGGGGTGACAGCCCAGGGCGACCTGGGCGGCAGGCTGAGCTACCGGGTCAGCACCGGGGTCGAATGGGACCTGGCCTCGCGCAGCGATGCTTTTGCCGGGACGAGCCAGGTGGATGACCTGCCCAGCTTCGCGCTCAGCCCGGCAGGCAGCGGGCGGCGGTTCCGGGGCAATGGCTCGGTCGAACTGGGTTACGAGTTCACCAGGGGCGCACGCATCACCCTGGGCGGCGCGCTGCGCGGTGAGGCCTTCACCAACCAGATCATCACCAACCTCACCGCCGGAATCCGCATCGGGTTCTAAAAACCGGTCGCCCGCCCCCCGCGTCGCATGGCGCGGCGGCGGGCGGCTCCAGCCGCGAGCTGGCTGCACCGTTATGGATGCATCTGCCAGGTCGATTGCTTGCGTTACGGATTAACGCGGACAGCAAATCATGCTTAATCTTAAGCACTTTCCGGACACTTCCCCCCCATGACCCCAACCCTCACCCCGCAGCAACGTCAGGAAGTAAACCAGGCCCTGGGCCAGGCGCAGGCTTTGCTCAACGGCGGGCAAGTCCAGGCGGCGCTGGCGCTTTGCCAGCGCATCCTGGCCGCCGTGCCGGGGGAGCCGCACACGCTGCACATGCTGGGCCTGATCGCCTATGGCGCGGGGGACCGCATGGCCGCGGTGGCCCATCTGCGCCAGGCCTGCCAATCGCCGAATGCACCGGCCATGGCCTTCAGCAACCTCACCGAAATGCTGCGCCAGCAGGGCGAACTGGCCGAGGCGGAGCAGGCGGGCCGCGCCGCCGTGGCGCGCGAACCGGGCTTCCCAGGAGCATGGAACAACCTGGGCATCGTCTTGCAGGAAATGGGCAAGCTGGAAGAAAGCCGCGCCTGCCTGGAAAAAGTCGTCGCGCTGGAACCCAGCAATGCCGAGGCGCACAACAACCTGGGCAATACCTTCCGCCGGCTGGGCCAGTTCGACCTGGCGCAACGCCATTGGCAACAGGCGCTGGCGCTCCGCCCGAACTATCCCGAAACCTTTACCAACCTGGCCAACCTGTTCAACGAACAGGGCGAATACCAGAAGGCGCGCGAATGCGGGCAGCGCGCGTTGGCGCTCAATCCGCAGCTGCTGGACGCTTACGTCAATCTTGCCGCGACAGAGAATGCGCTGTGGCAGCATGAGGCGGCGCTGGACTGGCTCAACCGCCTGCTCGCCCTCGCCCCTGATCACCCGGCAGGCCTCGCCGCCCGCGCACTGACCCTGAAGGATCTGGAGCGGCTGGACGAGGCCCTGGCCGATGCGGAGCGCGCGGTGCGCAACCGGCCCGACAGTGCCGAAGCGGCGAGCGCGCTCGGCTCGGTCCTGCTTGCCCATGGCCGGTTTGACGAAGCGATTGCCGCCTATGACCGCGCGCTTGCCCTGCCCAGCACCCTGCGCGAACGGCTGCTGCTGGCGCGGGCCATGGCCTATCAGGAAAATGGCCGCAGCGATGAGGCCCTCCGCCTGCTCGACGAACTGGTCGCCGAATTCCCCGCCTCGGTCCCTGGCTGGCATACCCGGGCGGACATCGTGAAGTTCAAGGCGGACGATCCCGCGATCGGCCAGATGGAGGCCCTGGTCGGCCCCGGCGGGGTCCAGTCCAATGCGGACCGGATGAGCATGCACTTCGCCCTGGGCAAGGCCTATCTGGATACCGGCGATTCCGCTGCGGCCCTGCGCCATCTGGACCAGGGCAACGCCATGAAGCGCGCGATCACGGTCTATGATCCCGATGCCACGCACCGCTGGATGGAAAGTCTGGCAGAGGCGTTTCCCGCCGACGTGCTGGGCCGGTTCCCCGGCGCGGGCGCGGCCTCTGCCATGCCGATCTTCGTGCTGGGAATGCCGCGTTCGGGCACGACCCTGATCGAGCAGATCCTGGCCTCGCACTCGCAGATTGCCGGTGCGGGGGAATTGAAGGCGATCTCGCTGCTGATCGAACAGGCTGGCGGGATGCCCCAGATGCTGAGCGGCATGACCGCCGAGCGGCTGACCGCGATGGGCGAAGACTATGTCGCCCGCCTTGCCCCCCTGGCCCAGGGCAAGCCGCACGTGGTGGACAAGATGCCGGCCAACTTCCTCCATGCCGGACTGATCCACCTGATCTTGCCCAATGCGCGGATCATTCACGCGCGGCGCGATCCGGTCGATACCTGCCTGTCATGCTATTCCAAGCTGTTCGGCGGAGAGCAGGCATTCACCTATGACCAGGCGGAACTCGGCCGCTTCTACCGCGATTACCAGGCGCTGATGGCGCATTGGCGCAGCGTGCTGCCCGCCAGCCATTTCATCGAGGTCGACTACGAAAACGTGGTCGAGGATATCGAGCGCGAGGCGCGGCGGATGCTGGAATTCCTGGGTCTGGACTGGGAGCCGGCCTGCCTGGACTTTCACCAGACCAAGCGCCCGGTGCGCACGTCCAGCGTCAACCAGGTCCGCCAGCCGGTCTACAAGACCTCGGCCGGGCGCTGGCGCAAGCACGCGGACCATCTTGGCCCCCTGCTGGCCGCGCTTGGGATTGACGCCAGCTGATCGGCACCAAGCATCCGGCGCAGTGGAATTTTCGGCCCGGCGTGATTGGTTTCCATTGCAACCAGTGCTAGGGAATCGGCATGCCTGCACCGATTGACCGCACCGCCCTGCGTGAAGCCTATCGCATGGATGAGGAAGCCTGCATTGCCGAGCGGCTGGCCCAGGCCAGCGCGGCGCGCGCGGTCCATCCCGAAGCGCGCCGGATCGCCACCCGGCTGGTCGAAGGGGCGCGGGCGCAAAAGGCGAGCGGGCTGGAGGCCGTGATGCAGACCTATGGCCTGGGCACGGACGAGGGCATAGCCCTGATGTGCCTGGCCGAGGCGCTGCTGCGCGTACCCGATGCGGCGACGGCGGACGCACTGATCCAGGACAAGCTGGGCGGGATCGACTGGTCCGAACACATGGGCGAAAGCGACAGCACTTTCGTCAATGCCGCCACCTTCTCGCTGATGCTGACGGGGCAGGTCCTTCAGCAGAAGCAGGCGGACGGCTTTGCCGCATCGCTCAAGCGCGCGGTGGGCCGTCTGGGCGAGCCGGTGATCCGCAAGGCGACGCTGCAAGCGATGAAGTACCTGGGCGGGCAATTCGTCTTTGGCCGGACTATCGACGAAGCACTGGAACGCGCCGCGCCAGAGCGCAAGCGCGGCCTGACCCACAGCTTCGACATGCTGGGCGAAGCCGCAATGACCTTCGACGATGCAGAGCGCTATCGCCGCTCCTATGCTGCCGCCCTCGCCCGGATTGCGCGCGAAGGCGGCGCGGGTTTGGCCGGATCGCCGGGCATTTCGGTCAAGCTTTCGGCGCTGTTCCCACGCTATGACTTCCTCCACGCCTCTGCCGCGCGCGCGGTGCTGGTGCCGATGCTGAAGGAGCTCGCCCTGGCGGCCAGCCGCGCGGACATTCACTTTACCATCGACGCCGAAGAGGCCGAGCGGCTGGAATTGTCGCTGGACATCATCGAGGACCTGGTCGCCGATGGCGAACTGTTTGCGGGCGGCTGGCAGGGTTTTGGCCTGGCGCTTCAGGCCTATTCCAAGCGCGCCGTCCCGCTGGTCGACTGGACCGTAAATCTTGCCCGGCAGTACCAGCGCCGGATCATGGTCCGCCTGGTCAAGGGCGCCTATTGGGACAGCGAAGTCAAGCTGAGCCAGGTCGGCGGGCACGGCGACTATCCGGTCTTTACCCGCAAGCTGGCGACCGACGTGTCCTATCTGGCCTGCGCTGCGAAGATGCTGGCCGCGCCGGACGCGATCTACCCCGCCTTCGCCACGCACAATGCCTATACCATCGGCGCGATCAAGGCGCTGGCGGGCAAGGCCGAGTTCGAATTCCAGCGCCTGCACGGCATGGGCGAGGACGTTTACGAGGAACTGGCCCGGCTGGAGGCAGAGCGCGGCGAAGCGCGCACGCCGGTGCGGATCTACGCGCCCGTCGGCGGGCACAAGGAACTGCTGGCCTATCTGGTCCGCCGCCTGCTGGAAAACGGCGCCAACTCGTCCTTCGTCAACCGCATGGCCGATGCCGATGTGCCGGTGGACGAACTGGTCAGCGATCCGGTGGCGGACCTCGCCGCCCTACCCCTGCGCCGCAATCCCGCCATTGCCCTGCCGCGCGACCTGTTCCCGGGGCGGGTCAACAGCGCCGGGGTGGACCTGGCCGATCCGCTGGTGCGCGAACCCCTGCTTGCGCGCCTCGCCAAGCTGGGTGAGAAGGAATACGTCATTTGCGGCGGCAAGGGCGCGATCTGCCAGATTCAGGCGCCCCATGACCTGCGCCAGCCGGTCGGCAGCATTGGCGAGGCGACTGCCGCCGATGTCGACGCCGCGATCACCGCCGCTCTTGCCGCCCAGCCCGCCTGGGACGCACGGGGCGGCGCGGCGCGGGCCGAGCTGCTGGAGCGCGCGGCCGACCTGTACGAGGACAATACCGAGCTGCTGCTTTCGCTGTGCCAGCGCGAGGCGGGCAAGACTTTGGTCGACGCCGTGCTGGAACTGCGCGAGGCGGTCGACTTCCTGCGCTATTACGCGGCAGAGGCGCGGCGGCTGTTCACGCCCGAAGGCGAACGCCTGCCCGGCCCGACCGGCGAGGAAAACCGCCTGCGCCTCCATGGCCGGGGCGTTTTCGTCGCGATTTCGCCGTGGAACTTCCCGCTGGCGATCTTCACCGGGCTGGTTGCCGGGCCGCTGGCGGCGGGCAATTCGGTCATCGCCAAGCCCGCCGAACAGACCCCGCTGATCGCCGCCTTTGCCGTGCAACTGCTGCACCAGGCCGGCATTCCGGCAGAGGCCCTGCACCTCACCGCCGGAGACGGCGCGGTGGGCGCAATGCTCACCGCCGATCCGCGCATTGCCGGGGTCGCCTTCACCGGATCGACCGAGACGGCGCGGGCAATCAACCGCAGCCTGGCCAGCCGTGACGGCCCGATTGCGACCTTCGTGGCGGAAACCGGCGGCCAGAACGCGATGATCGCGGACAGTTCCGCCCTGCCCGAACAGGTCACCCGCGACGTTCTGGCCAGCGCCTTCCAGAGCGCGGGCCAGCGCTGCTCGGCCCTGCGCGTGCTCTACCTTCAGGACGACATTTACGACACCGTGCTGGAGATGATCCGGGGCGGGTTCGAAGCGCTGGTGATTGGCAGCCCGGACGACCTGGCCACCGATGTCGGCCCGGTGATCGACGGTGAGGCCAAGGCCAAGCTGGAAGCCCACATCGCCGCCATGCGCCAGGCCGGACGGCAGGTGTGGCAGCGCGATCTGCCGCCCGCCTGCGCCCACGGAACGTTCGTGGCGCCGACCATCATCGAGATCGGCTCGATCCGCGACCTGGACCGCGAACACTTCGGCCCGGTGCTGCACGTCGCCCGGTTCAAGGCCAATGAGCTGGAGCAAGTCATCGACGAGATCAACGCCTGCCAGTTCGGCCTGACCCTGGGCCTGCACAGCCGGATCGACGCCACCCGCCAGCTGGTCGAGGCGCGGGCCAGAGTCGGCAACTTCTACGTCAACCGCAACCAGATCGGCGCGGTGGTCGGCAGCCAGCCGTTCGGCGGCGAAGGGCTGTCCGGCACCGGCCCCAAGGCAGGCGGCCCGCACTACATCGCCCGCTTCGCCACGGAACGCGTGACCTGCATCGACACCACCGCCGCCGGGGGCAATGCGACGCTGATGGCGGGTTAGGCGGCAGTCCTTCGAGACAGCCCCTCAGCCTACGGCTTCGCGGCTTCCTCAGGACGAGCGGGCTATAATGGAAAGCCGTTCGTGGTGAGGAGGCTCTGAAATCGCAGATTGAAGAGCCGTCTCGAACCACTGCGTCCCGGCTTGCCAAGCCCGCACCCGCCGCTTAGCCTTTTGGCCAAGGGAAGATGGGGGACGGATCATGAAGAAATGGGTGCTGGGCATCGGCGTCGCGGCATTGGTGCTGGGCGGGACGATTGCCGTGCGAACCGCCATGTTCGCGCCGCAGAGCGTGGCCGATGGCGCTGCCGTCAAGGTCGCCCCGCTGGTTCCCTTCAATACCAACCTGGCGACGCAGCATCTGGCGGAGTCGGTCCGTTTCCTGACGATCAGCAACCAGGACGCCAGCCAGAACCAGCGCGGCGAATGGGACAAGCTGCACGCCTGGCTGGCCGCCACCTATCCAAAGTCCCACGCGGCCATGCAGCGCGAAATGGTCGGCCAGACCCTGGTCTATACCTGGCCGGGCAGCGATCCTGCCGCGCAACCGATCATCGTCATGGCCCATCAGGACGTGGTGCCGGTCACCCCGGGCACCGAAAAGGACTGGAAGTACCAGCCCTTTGCCGGGACCATTGCCGAAGGCGCGGTCTGGGGACGCGGCACGATTGACGACAAGGGCTCGCTGGTCGCCCTGTTCGAAGCGATGGAAGCGCTGGCCGCCAGCGGGTTCAAGCCCACGCGCACGATCTATCTGGTTTCCGGCCATGACGAGGAGGTCGGCGGAACCGGTGCCGAAGCGGCAGCGCGGCTGCTGGCCGAGCGCAAGGTGAAGGCGCTGTTCACAATCGACGAAGGCGGCGTCATCACCAGCGACACCCCCATCATCAACCAGCCCGCGATGATGATCGGCGTGGGAGAGAAAGGCTATGTCACCCTGCGCGTGCGCGCCGATGCGCCGGGCGGCCATTCCTCCATGCCGCCAAAAGAGATCGGCACGATCAACCTGGCCAAGGCGCTGATCGCCATCCATCAGGATCAATTCCCGCTGGAACTGCGCGGTCCGGCCGCCGCGATGCTCGACGTGTTCGCCGCCAAGGCCGGGGGGATGACCAAGGTCGCCGCCGCCAATAAGTGGCTTTTCAGCGGCGTGATCAAGGGACAGATGGCGGAAAGCCCAGCCTCTGCCGCGCTGCTCCACACCACCATCGCGCCGACCATGCTGCAAGGCTCGCCCAAGGAAAACGTCCTGCCGCAAAGTGCCGAGGCGCTGATCAATTACCGCATCGCCCCATGGGACAGTTCGGCCAAGGTGCTGGAACGCGCCCGCGCCGCCGTGAAGGGAATGCCGGTGCGGGTCGATTTCACCGAGCGCCCACCGCGTGAGCCGACCGCCCTGTCATCGTCCACCTCGACCGGCTGGCAGATGATCGTTGCTTCGGCCCATGCCGGTCATCCGGGCATCGTCGCTTCGCCCTATCTGGTCGTCGCCGCGACGGACAGCCGTTCGATGGCTCCGGTTTCGGACGACGTCTACCGCTTCGCCGCGATCTCGCTCGCAACCAGCGAAACCAAGATGATCCATGGCACCAATGAGCATATGACGCTGAAGAACCTGGAGAGCGCCATCGCCTTTTACGCGCGCCTTCTGGCAACTGCAGCAGGCTGACGCCAAGCCCCTTGCCCTTCTTAATCGCGCGGTTAAACTGCCGATCAGGAGAGCGATGAATCATGCTGGATCAAGAGACCTACGACCGTCTGCTGGCCAAGGCGAAGCTGACGGCTGACCTGTTCACCTTTGACGAATTCCTGCGTTACTGGGCGAAGGACCGCCCGGAAAAGCTGGCCATGGAAGGGGACGACCTGCGCTACAGCTTTGCCGAGTTGGAGGACGCCACGGCCCGTGTGGCTTCGGCCCTGCTGGCCATGGGTCTTAACAAAGGCGACCGGATCTGCTGGTTCGGCAAGAACAGCGTCACCTACTTCACCCTGTTCTTTGGCGCGGCGCGCGCAGGGATCGTGATGGTTCCGGTCGGCTGGCGCCTCGCCGAGCCGGAAGCGGCCTTCATCATCGACAATGCCGAGGCAAAGCTGCTGTTCCTGGGCGACGGTTTCGAAGCCTGCGCCAACACCCTGGGCAAGCGCCCCGGCCTGATCCGCACTTTCACTTCTGATGAAGCCCGCCGCGAAGTGCTGACCGCACCGCGCGCCGACTTCACCCCCTCGGGCGCCGGCGATGCCATCCTGCAGCTCTACACCAGCGGCACGACCGGCAATCCCAAGGGCGCGGTCCTATCCAACCGCAACCTGTTCGGCCTGCGCAAGGCCAATCTCGACAATCCGCCGCCGCATACCTTGTGGGACGAGGACGAGGCGGTGCTGGTCGCCATGCCCTGCGCGCACATCGGCGGCACCGGGCTGGGCGTCATGGCGCTCGCGGCGGGCCTGCCCGGCGTGGTCCTGACCGAATTCGATCCGCCGCGCGTGTTCGACGCAGTGGAGAACCGGGGCGTCACCCGCTTCTTCATCGTTCCGGCCGCATTGCAAATGCTGCTCAACCACCCGGACTGCGGCAAGACCGATTTCAGCCGGATCAAGTACATCCTCTATGGCGCCAGCCCGATCCCGCTGGAACTGCTGCGCGAATGCATCGCCATGTTCGGCGCGCAGTTCGTCCAGAACTATGGGATGACCGAAACCACCGGCACGATCTGCGTCCTGCCGCCCGAGGACCATACCGTCGAAGGCAACAAGCGGATGCGCTCGGCCGGAAAGCCGCTGCCCGGGGTCGAAATGGAAATCCGGGGCCCCGACGGCAATGCGCTTCCCGCCGGCGAAATTGGCGAGATCGTCACCCGCTCGTCCAGCAACATGCTGGGTTACTGGAAGCTGCCCGAAGCGACCGAAGCGACGATGAAGGATGGCTGGGTTGCCACTGGCGATGTCGGCTACATGGACGAGGACGGCTACGTCTACATGTATGACCGGGCCAAGGACATGATCATCACCGGGGGCGAAAACGTCTATCCGGCCGAAGTGGAAAGCGGCATCTACGGCCATCCCGACGTGCTGGAGGTCGCCGTGATCGGCGTGCCGGACGAGAAATGGGGCGAGGCGGTGAAGGCCGTCTGCGTGCCCAAGCCCGGCGCAACCGTCGATCCGGACAGCGTGATCAGCTGGGCCCGCGAACGGCTGGCGGGCTTCAAGGTGCCCAAGAGCGTGGACGTGATCGACGCGCTGCCCCGCAACCCCAGCGGCAAGATCCTGCGCCGCCAACTGCGCGAACCCTATTGGGCGGGGTTTGACCGGCAGATCAACTGATTGCGGATTTGCTCACACGAAGGCACGAAGACACGAAGGTGTCGTGATTGCGGCAAAGTTGCCCTAAACCTTCAACCGTTGCGTTTGCCGCAATGGTCGATCGGCAAGGGACCTGCGGTCCATAGCAACATCTTCGTGCCTTCGTGTCTTCGTGTGAGCCCAAAATTGCGCTACCTGCGCCCCATCAACAAGGAGTCGAAATCATGTCCGAACCCCTTCCCGGCGCCCAGGCGCATATCGAAGCCGCACTCAAGCTTGCCGCCAAGATCGATGACATCGCGGCAGACACGCCGCTGATCCCGATTGCCAAGGTCGGCGTGATCGGCGCCGGCACCATGGGCGGCGGCATCACCATGAACTTCCTTTCCGCTGGCATCCCGGTGACCATCGTCGAGCAGGAACAGGCCGCGCTGGATCGCGGCGTCGGCGTGATGGGCAAGAACTATGAAGCCAGCGTCAAGCGCGGGCGGATCGAGGCAGCGGACGCCCAGGCCGCCATGGCGCGCCTGACGCCAAGCCTCAGCTTTGACGACCTGGCCGATTGCGACCTGGTGATCGAAGCGGTCTATGAATCGATGGAGGTCAAGAAGGACGTCTTCGGCCGCCTCGACAAGATCGTGAAGCAGGGCGCGATCCTCGCCTCCAACACCAGCTATCTCGACATTGACGAGATCGCCACGGCCACCCAGCGGCCCGAAGCCGTGCTGGGCATGCACTTCTTCTCGCCTGCCAACATCATGAAGCTGCTCGAAGTGGTGCGCGGCGCAAAGACCGGCGACAGCCAGCTTGCCACGGTGATGCAGCTGGCCGGCAAGATCCGCAAGGTTCCGGTCGTCTCGGGCGTGTGCCACGGCTTCATCGGCAACCGTATGCTCTCCAAGCGGCAGGAACAGGCGAACACCTTGCTGATGGAAGGCGCAGCCTATTACGACATCGACCAGGTGCTGCTCGATTTCGGCTTCCCGATGGGGCCGTTCCAGATGGGCGACCTCGCTGGCCTAGACATTGGCTGGCACCGCGATCCCAGCAAGGTCACGACCATCCGCGAAGCGCTCTGCGCGGCGGGCCGCTGGGGCCAGAAGACGGGCAAGGGCTTCTACGATTACGACGAGAACCGTCAGCGCACCCCGTCTGACGAGGTGAAGGGCATCATCGCCGACTTCGCCGCCAAGTCCGGCGTGGCGCAGCGCGAAATTTCCAAGCAGGAAATCTTCGAACGTCTGCTCTACCCGATGGTATCTGAAGGCGCGCTGATCCTGGAAGAAGGCATCGCCCAGCGGGCCAGCGACATCGATCTGGTCTGGCTCAACGGCTATGGCTGGCCGGTCTGGACCGGCGGCATCATGTACTGGGCGGACCACGAAGGCCTGCCCAAGATCGTCGAGGGCCTGAAGCGCCACAACCTGCCCGTTGCGCCGCTGCTGGAGAAGCTGGCGGCTGAAGGCGGGAAGTTCAACTAAACTTGAGGGTCTAACGCGCGCGCGGGATGCATTTCTCGCGCGGCAGGCCAGGATAGGTTTCACAGTTATACAGCGCGATCTCCGCTCCGGCGGGATCGCGCGCATAGCTGAATTGCAGGGCGGACCGCGAGGGCGCGGGCAGAGGCAGCGCGGCGGGGATCAGACCCCGGTCCGCCCAGCCCATGACGCGACAGGTTCCCGCTTCCGGGCAAAGCCTGCGCGCCATGTTCAGCGCGCTGTCCGCTCCCGCAGCGGGCGTCACCAGCACGAAGTTGGCCTTGCCCGAAGGCAGGCGCATGACGACTGCCCCGCCGCTCACCTTCGGCGTATCGGCTGGCAGAGGCGGCATCACCACCTCACCCAGCGGTGACTGGGCCGCCAGTTCCGCTTCTGCCGGAGCCTCCCTGGCAAAGCGGCTCAGCAGGTCAGCGAAGGAAGGCTCAGCCGCCGACCGCCCCTTGCGCCACGATGCGACCGAACCCCAGTAACCCGGCCAGCGCAGGAACAGGTGCGTTTCCACCTGGGCCAGCTTTTGCAACTTGGGGCTCCACCAGGGGAACACCCAGTCGGTATGGTAATGGGTCGCGTTGCCGACCGGGCGATAGACATAGCCAGCCAGCGCCTGATCCGCCCGCTTGCGCGCGGCTTCCCAACCGGCGGGCGCATAATGCCGCGACAGGGAGCCGTCGCAAGTGAAAGTGAACTGGCACCCGGTCGCGCGTTCGGCTCCTTCGAACACGACGCCGCAGACCGAATTGGCAAAGGCCGGATGGCGCGCGCGGTTGAGCACTACTTGCATGACGGCGCGCTGCCCCGGATCGCTCGGCCCGGCTTCAGCCATGGCTGCCAGGGCCAGGCAGTCCCGCGCATTGGTGCGATCCGTCGGCCCTCCGGCGAAACGATAGGGCGGCGCCGGGTCGATCTTGCCAGCGATGAACGGAATGGCCGCATTCAGCGCGCGCGGATCGAGCGATCCCGCCGGGAGCGCCAATTGCGCGGAGGGCGTCGCATCAGGACTACCCGGCAGGCGCGCCAGTTCCGACAGGAGCAGCGGATTGCGTTCAAGCGAAAGTTCCGCAGCCGAGGAAGGGGCAATCCGGAAGCTCGCCCAGATCAGCAGGATCAACGGCAGAAGCGCCAGCAAGGCGACGGTCAGGCGTCGATTCAGCGGCTTGTCCATAACTGCATTCTATTCCGCCCCGCCAAAATGACAAAACCCCGCCTTGAGGCGGGGTTTTATTGGTTGCGGGGGTAGGATTTGAACCTACGACCTTCAGGTTATGAGTGGCAGTCTTAAATCATTGTAAATACTGCGATATGACCGACATAAGCACGACATAACCGACACATGCGCGGACATTTGGCAGGGCCCCTGCCCCGCTGGTTTACGACGGCATTTGCCGCCTTTTGCCCTCTCTTGCTTCCACAGTGCTTACAGCCTGTCCGGCCGCGGCGGCCCAAATACCTGCCGTGATTCGAGCGGGATGACTGCGGGGATACCTGGCGGTGGCCTTTGGCCAACTCACCGCATACGCCGTATCACGTCTATTTTCCTTTTATTACTTCTTTTCAATATGTTCGTTGACTTCAAGGGCACTGATCAGCACCGATTGCGTCGGCCGAGGCAAGACCAAGCGCATCGAGGTGGGCCGCCAACCACCGGGATGCAACCTGCCTGCCTCGGGCCGAAAATCCGATCGACAGAAGTGACACGAAAATGCCCAAGATAACCAAACGCACGGTCGAGACGGCCAGCCCCAGGGGCAAAGAGTATTACATCTGGGACAAGGACATACCGGGCCTCGGCCTGCGGGTTCTTCCCTCGGGGCGCCGGCAGTACATCGTCCAGTATCGCGCTGGACGGCGATCACGCCGGATCTCTCTGGGGCCCAGCACCATCCTTACCGCCGAACAGGCACGCAGCCGGGCTCTCTCCATCCTTGCTGATGTCCGCAGTGGCAAAGACCCTGCTGCAGACCGAGAGGCGCGTCGAGACGCGTTGCTGGTCAAGGATCTCGCCGAGCGGTTCGACCAGCAGCACATCTCGCTGCGGATCAAGGCCAGCACCGCCAAGGGTTACAGGCGATCGCTCGCCAAATTCATCCTGCCCAAGCTGGGACAGATGGTGATCACCGATGTCACTCGCGCTGATGTTGCCAAGTTCCATCATGACCTGCGGCACATCCCCTATGAGGCGAACCGCTGCCTCGAGATCATCTCCAAGATGTTCAACCTGGCCGAGCTGTGGGGACTGCGCCCTGACGGAAGCAATCCCCGCCGCCTGATCCAGAAGTACCCCGAGGTGAAGCGGGAGCGGTTCCTTAGCCTCGACGAGATCAAACATCTGGGCGACGTATTGCGGGAGGTCGAGCAGGAGGGCCGTGAGATGCCTTCTGCCATCCTCGCGATCCGGCTTCTTCTTTATACCGGATGCCGGCTCAGCGAGATCATGACCTTGCAGTGGGACTATGTTGATCTCGAAGAGCGGGTGTTGAACCTTCCGGATTCCAAGACGGGAGCAAAGAAGGTGTTCCTCGGACGGCCCGCTTGCGAACTGCTGGAGAACGCCCCTCGCCTGCCCGGCAACCCATGGGTGATCACTGGAACTCTACCGGGGCGGCGGCTGACCGACCTCCAACCATTCTGGCAGCGGGTACGTGCCCGCGCTGGCCTCTCCGAAGTCCGGATTCATGACCTGCGCCATACCTTCGCATCAACAGCAATTGCTGCCGGACACTCACTGCCCATCATCGGCAAACTGCTGGGACATTCCCAAGTGCAGACCACGGCGCGCTACGCCCACCTTGCCGCCCAGCCGGCCATGATTGCGGCGGACTCGATTACCGATGTGCTGGATAGGGCGCTTGCGGCGTGAGGCGGTGGGAGGTCACGTCACCTCAACAATGACCTGAGCGTCGGCGGCGTCATTCTGCTGGCTCCTCACGAACGGTGTCACATAGCGAGGGCCGATGCGTTTCACTTCATGTCGCGACGGGCCAATGCCCGCGCAAATTTGTGTCCACCGCTCACGGGGCTGGCCGCCCGGACTATTTTTCCCTTTTCGATCGAGCCGGACTTCTCCTGCGCCAAAGCCGGCCCCACGGCCGGACATGACCGGTCGACGGATTTCCTTATTGCGAGTGACTTGCATTAGCGTCTCTAGATCTATACCCGCTGCAGCGAACGTCGAATCGGTCCAATCACCCAGATCGCTGACAGGGGAATAATCATGAAATCCGCACTTTTGATCTCCACCGCACTGCTGGCCTGCCCAACGATAGCTGCAGCGAAGGAAGCCCAAAGCAGCGATCTCGAAAACGGTGGATCTGATCGAGAGATCATTGTTTCCGCGACCCGCACGCCGACGCCCATTACCGCGATCCCGAACACCGTACGTGTGATTGATCGCGCCGGTCTCGATACCCAGCTCGCAGTAAGCCCCAGCCTGTTGGACAGTCTGGCCTTTTCCATTCCAAGCCTCGCCCCCGCTCGCCAGAAGATGACGAGCACGGGCGAATCCTTGCGCGGTCGCACCCCGCTTTACCTGGTCGATGGTATTCCGCAGTCCACGCCGCTGCGTGATGGCAAGCGAAGCGGCTTCACGGTCGACCCGGCCTTTGTTGATCGCGTGGAGGTCATCTACGGTGCCAACGCCATTCAGGGCGTCGGCGCGACGGGCGGCGTGATCAATTACGTTACGGTCGAGGCGCCAAAAAATGGCGATTGGCTCAATCGGATCACTGCCGAAGTGTCCACGGATGATTTCGAAGACAACGGGTTTCATTATCGTGCGTCCGCGCTGACGGGCCAGCGCTTCGGTGCGTTCGATTTCATCGCGGGCGCGGCCTACGAGAAGCACGATCTATTTTACGACGGGAGCGACCGCGCGGTCGGCATCGACACGACCCAGGGTGAGCTGATGGACAGCAAAAGCTGGAGCCTGTTCGGCAAGCTCGGTTTTGAACCGGCGCCGGGACAGCGGCTAGAAGCCAGCGCAAACTACTTCAAGGCTGAAGGCGACGGTGACTATCGCACGGTCCTGGGCAACATTGCGGCCGGAATTCCGGCTACTTCGGAAAAAGGCACACCTGACGGCGACCCGACCTTCAACGAGGCGGTAAATCTGGCACTCACCTACACGAACGACTCGCTGCTCAGTGGGAAACTCACGCTCCAGGGCTTCTACTACGATTTTTATGCGCTCTACGGGGGTGACAGGTTTCCCTCGTTCCAGGATTCAAACATTGCGCCCGTTGGCACATTGTTTGATCAATCCGCGCTCAGTTCGGAGAAATACGGCGCAAAGCTGACATGGGCGAAGCAGGACGCCATCTGGAAAGGCCTCCAGATCGTTGCCGGAGCAGACTATCTACGCGACAAAAGCTTCCAGGAACTGGCCCAGACCGGTCGCCTGTGGGTGCCGAAACTCATCTACAAGGGCTGGGCGCCGTTTGTGCAGATCGAGCAGAAGCTCGCAGCTGATGTGGTGCGATTGTCCGGTGGTGCCCGCTGGGAGCATGCCACGCTCGACGTTCCGGACTTCACGACTATTGCCAGTGCCAATCGAACCTTCGTTAAAGGTGGGAGCCCGCAATTCGACAAACTACTTCTGAATGGCGGCGCGGTCGTGGAGCCACTGAAGGGATTCACGGTCTTCGGCTCCTACGCTCAGGGCTTCACCATGCCGGACGCCGGGCTGATCCTGCGGGCAGTCAACACGCCTGGCCGGACCGTTGAGGAACTGGTCGATCTCAAACCGGTGATCGCGAACAAATTCGAACTTGGAACTGGCTGGCGGCGCGGCGGTCTCGATCTCACCGCAAGCTATTTCTGGTCGAACTCCGATCTTGGCTCGCGCATCCAGGTGATCGGCGGTGCCGGGGTTGTGCAGCGTGAGCGGACCGAGATCCAGGGCTTCGAGGTCGCCGCAAACTATCGCTTTCCAACCCGACACCGCGTCGGCGTCGCGCTCGCGGTGCTGGAAGGGCGCTATGACAGCAACGCGGACGGCAAGGTGGACCGCGATCTCGATGGCCGCAATATCGCTCCGAACCGCCTCAACGCCTTTGTCGAAGGCCCGATCAGCGAACGGCTTAGCGGACGGGTCCAGGTGTCGCATCTGTTCGACCGTGAGTTCGACGGCGGGCTGCCCCAGTTCAATTTTGACGGATACACACTTGTCGATGCGTCGGTGAGCTACGACGCCAAGCAGGCTGGACGGTTTACGTTGGCCGTCAGCAACCTGTTTGACGAGCAATACATCACGTATTTCTCGCAGACGGCGACCTTCGTTACGAACAAGGACTTTGTTTCAGGGCGCGGCCGTGCCTTCACCCTGCGCTGGCAGGCCTCGTTCTGATCGTCGGGCGCAGATTGACAGATGCGCACGATTGAATTGCTGCACCGCTGGGGCGGAGGCCTGCTCGGGCTGATCCTGGCGGTGCTCGGCCTGACGGGGGCAATCCTTGTCTATAAGGAGACCTGGATTGCGCTGCCGCACGTCGACGATGCGAGAGTGGTAGATCCTGCCGCCCTCGGGCAACTCACGGCACGCCTGCTGAAAGACGCAAGCGGCGGCGAGAGCCTGATCTATGCCAACGATCGTTTCGGCCTGGTCCAGTTTCGCTCGGGCAATGGCGGATTCTACGCGGCGCAAAGCGGTGAAATCGTCGAGCGCTGGTCCAGTCAGTGGGAAAGGCCGGAGTTGTGGCTGTTCGATCTGCACCATTATCTTTTGGCAGGCGAGACCGGGAAATTTCTGGCCGGAATAGCTGGTTTGGCGGCAATTGTATTCGTGGTCACGGGAGTGATCCTGTGGTGGCGAACCCGCCGGACCTTCCGCCTGCGACTTTGGCCGAAACGCCTGAGCCAGCCTGCAGTTCGCATGCATCACCGCGATCTCGGCATCGTGACGGCTCCGATCCTGTTTCTGGCCGCGCTCACAGGGGTCATGCTGATCTTTCGGCCTGTTGCACACGTCGTTCTTGCACCGATGGGATCGACGGCAACCCTGGATGAAGAACTCCAATCCCCAGTTTTCAAGAGCGCACCCTTGGCATCCCATCCTGACTGGCCCGCGATCGTCGAGCGCGCTCATCGCACATTCCCAGACGCAGCCATCCGTATCGTCGCACTGCCGCGAAAAGCCGGTGAGCCGATCACAGTTCGGATGAAGCGGGGCGAGGAGTGGTTGCCCAACGGCAGGACAATGGTGTGGTTCGACGCCGGAAGCGGCCTCATCCTCGGATCCCGAGACGCCGGGGCCCTTTCGCCGGTCACTCAGGCTTTTAACGCGATCTATCCGTTGCACGCAGCCAAAGTGGGCGGCTTTGCTTACCGGTTCCTGTTGTGCATCGCGGGGATTGCCATGGCCATGCTTGGCTCCCTGGCGGTCTGGAGCTTCTGGATGCCGCGGCGATCCTGAACATCTGCCGTTTGACCATCAGGGTAGATGGCCCACCGCGGGCACTCTGGACAGTACGGACAGCCATGACAAACACGGCCCCCCGAAGGGAGCCGTGCATGACTATCCCACGTTGAAGCTGCTCTTCACTAAGACCGGTTTATTCCGTAGCTGCCTCGTCCTGCTGTCGGGCGACCTGTTTGATCTGACCTTCACCCATGGCCGAGACCACGGCATTTCCGCTGCCGGTGAAATTCGCGGCTGGAAGGATCGCCTTCTCGCCATCGACCTTGACCAGCAGCGAGCGCACTTCCCCGCGTCCATCGGTAATCACCTCGCGGACCTTCCCGATCTTTTCGCCATCCGGCGTCAGGACGGGCATCCCCTTGCTGACTGAAAAGGCGCCATTGGCCGACGAGGCGAGGGTGCCTGCGAGCGCCAGCGAATTTGCGCCCTGCGATCCTGCCGCACTGCCCGCGCCGTTTGCGGAGCCAGCCGCCGATCCGGCAGCTGAACCAGTAAGGCCGACGGTGCCGCCAATCAGCGTCCCGGCAGTGGAAGCACCGCCGCCAGCTGCACTGCTCGCGGACCCGGCTGCACTCTGAGCGGTCGAACGCACCGCATCGGTGCCGATCAACTGCGCATCGGCATTGCCCGATGCCGAACCGGAGCCATTGGCTGAACCATCGGCGCCGATCATTCGCGTCGGGGTGGAGACAGTCTGCGCCAGGCTTCCCGTGAGCGAGCCGTCAGCATTGCCGTCTGCATGAACCTTACCGTTCTTGCGATCGACCGACTTGTTGGCGGTGGCGCTGCCGGAACCGCGCAGGGTCCCGCTGGTCGCGCTATTGACGCTCCCCATCGGGTCTACCGAGCCGATACCGCCAATCGTACCACCCAGGGTTCCGCTGACATTGCCCCCAAGGCCGCCGCCAAGCCCGCCAAGGATCTGGGCCTGGGCTGCCGGAGCGGCAAGAACGAGCATGGCTGTCGAAGCTGCCAGGAAGATACGCATCACAATTTCCTTTCGTCGATTTCGTGAAAACGCCGCCGTGGCGCTTCCTGAAAATGACAACGGATGCGGTTTCGGGTTTAATCCATCCCGGCACGGAAAATCTTCAGGGGCAGGTTCATCGGGTCCTACGGCAGATCACGCAGAGCAGTCCGCGGCCATAGATCTCATCGGGTCCGCGCTTGCCGAGGTCGATCGCCTCGCGGTCCAGCCGCGCGGCAACAGGGCCACCAAGGACCAGGGCCGCGCGCGAGGCAACGAAAGGCACCGCGAACGACGTGCCGCGCACCCTCACCCAGCGCCCCGCAGCATTGGCCCCGAGCATATCCGCGCCCGGCGCGGCATAATCAAGATGCAGAGCACACCCGGCCTCGATCATCGCGCGGTTGCGGCCATCAACCCCGGTGACCGCGATAACTCCGGGATAGGACGCCGGATAGGCGGCGGGGGCCGCTGGCCCATCATTGCCTACCGGCGCGACGATCACCGCACCGCGCCGCTGGGCTGCGGTTATAGCCCGCGCAAGGACCGGATTGGCCGGGCCGACCAGGCTCATCGAAACGACACGGATATCGCGTCCGATGAGCCAGTCGAGCGCACGGGCGATGGCCAGCGAATTGCCGCCTGCCGGATCGTTGCCATAGACATCGGCCACCAGAACCCGCCGCACGCCCGCATGGGCCAGCAGCGATGCAACGGCGGCGCCATGGTCGCTCACCATTGGAGCGCCCCGGGCAAAGCCGCGCGTCTCGGCCACTGTGGCGCTGCGGCCTGCACCGCCATCAATGATGCCCACTGGGGTCTCGATCGGAGGCATGGAAGCCGGGCTTGCCTTGCCGGGCCTGGCCGCAGGCGATACCGCGCCGCCCTGGAAATTGAGCGTGTCTGCGGAAATGGTCACGCCGGGGAGCAGTCCTGCGAGCCTGTCCTGCGCGCGTGCCAGCTTCATGCTGGACGGGATCCGGAAGCGCACGACCCTCATGCCAAGTTCGGCCAACACCTCGGTCGACAACACCGTAAACCCGGCTATACGCGCCTTTTCGAGCGCATCGGCATCCGGATCGAGCAACAGCAGCTCATCCTTCCGGGCGAGATCGCCAGCACTGTCGCGTTCCATGCTATCGGGATTGCGGCGCAGCAACCGGGCGAGACGCTCAACCCGAGCATCAGCCAAAGACCGCGCCGAGGCGCTGATATTGTGCAATGTCGGGGCAACCGCGCCAATCGTCCGGTCAACAGTCTGCAGGGTCTCGTCCACTGTTCCCACCACGGGCGGCAGGCCAAGCTGCGCCGGCGCCGGGACAGCGCCTACAGCCAGGATCAGGGCGAAAAGAGCGGACCGTTTCAATTTCACTCCTTTGTGCAATAATTGCATCGGCAGGGATTAAACGGATGAACTCGTCCGTTCCATCCATAGGAAAGGCACAGACCCTGGCAGACCCCTTCGCAGACGGTATCCTTGCACTCTTGCCGCGACTGCGCCGGTTCGCCGCCGGGTTGGCGCGCGGGTCCGGCGAAGCTGACGACCTGTGCCAGATTACAATCGAGCGCGCCCTGCGCAACCGCGACAAGTGGCAGGCAGGAACACGGCTCGACAGCTGGATGTACCGGATGATGCGCAATATCTGGATTGATGAGGTTCGCGCCGGCAACCGCCGGAGCGAAACCTTCGTGGACGAGGAAGCCGGCCTGACCGTCGGCGCCTCGGGCGGGCAGGAGGAACGCGCGGCGCTGGGCGATGTGGACCGCGCGCTGGCGCTTTTGCCCGATGAACAGCGCGAGGCGGTGCTACTCGTGATGGTCGAGGGCTGGTCCTACAAGGAAGCGGCCGAAATCGCTGGCTGTCCGGTCGGCACGCTCAATTCGCGGCTAGTTCGTGGGCGCGATGCGCTTCTGGTCCTGCTGGGAGAAACGGCATGATCCCGACACCGGAACAGATCGCCGCCTATGCCGATGGCCAGCTTGACGATGTCGAGCGGGCGGACGTCGAAGCAGCGATTGCCGCCGACCCCGCGCTGGCCCGCCAAGTGGCCGCGCATCGCGCCTTGCGCCAGAAGCTCGACGCGCATTTCGCGCCGATCGGACAGGCCCCCGTGCCGGACCATCTCGCGGCACTGTTCAGGCCCCAGCCGGCAGCAGTGATCGATCTCGATGCCAAGCGGGCGCAACGCCGCACCCTTCCGCGCTGGACCTGGTTTGCTGGACCGGCCCTTGCGGCATCGCTGGCTCTCGTCGTCACCTTGACGACGCACAATGACCCACTGCCGGGCTATGCGGACGAGCAACTGGCAAGCGCGCTCGACAGCCAGCTCGTGGCCGAGCGACCAGCGGACGCTCCGACAAGGGTCCTGCTGAGCTTCCGCGATGCAGCGGGGTCATACTGCCGCGCTTTTGCCAGCCATTCGGGCACCGGAATTGCCTGCCGCGACAAAACCGGCTGGAAATTGCGCGCTGGCGCTGTAGGCGCGCCGCGAAGCGAGAGCGAATATCGTCAGGCCGGCAGCGAAGCCGAGATCATGCAGGCTGCACAGAACCTCGCGGTGGGCTCTGCGCTTGATGACGAGGCCGAGCGGGCGGCCCGCAATGATGGATGGCGCCCGACCAGATAACATGGTCGCGGCGACATGACGTCTGCAGCCCTATGGCTTCAATTGGAGCTGTAGCCCCGTAATCCTTCTGTCGTCAGGTGGCGTCAGCGGCTAGGGCGTTTTCCGTTCGAGCTGACGCGAATGGCAAGCGACGATCAAACGCCGCGTGGACTTGGTCGCATTTTCCAATCCAGAATGATCCCAAAATGCCCTAAACCCGACATTAACCCCACCGTGTCACAGTGCTCAGGTAAAAGCTTGTTATACGAGAAGGCGTCGCCAGCCTACTAAGCCTGACGGTCGACATTGTAATGATTGAAAATCAGAATTTTCGTCCTGCAGTGGCCATCGGGCCGCTTGGAGAGCCACTGACGCTGGATTCCCTGCCGCCGGCCGATACACGGCGCTGGGTCGTCCGGCGCAAGGCCGAAGTGGTCGCGGCCGTCAACGGCGGCTTGCTAACCGTCGATGAGGCCTGCGAACATTATAATCTCACCCTTGAAGAGTTTGCCGCTTGGCAGCGCGCCGTCGACCGCTCGGGCATGCCCGGACTTCGCATCACGAGGCTGCAATACTACCGCGAACTATAAGAGCGTCAGCAAAAATATTGACTGGCAATAGCGACCCCCGACTTGATCAAGTTGGCAGAGGCTGTCACCTCAGCGCATACACTACAACGAAGCACGATCGCATAGCGCCATCGGGAACAAACCGCCGATGTCACTCATATGCTGGCGTCAGCGGCACATGTCCCGCTCGGATGCCGGGACGCTGGACAAATTGCCCGCAACAGAGGCAGCTCATTAAGGCTCAACTCCGCCGCGCGAGAAAGGCAAAAGGGGCGCAATCATTCGCCAATCCGCGTCGCGATTTAGCGCAAGCGCTGTGATAGGGTGGTGCCACATGCACCGCTTTTGAGGATTTACCCGTCCTAGCTACAACAGAAAAAGTGCGGCCAGCGTCAGTTGCTTTTTATCGTGAACCCGATAAGTTCGCGACTGCCCAATGGAGCAATTCATGGGCAATGATCGCGCCGGTGCCTCGAAAGGGGCTTAATCGGGAATGCAGTGCGGGAGGTTGTCTCCCAAATCTGCGGCTGTCCCTGCAACTGTAAGCGGATAGTGCGATACACTTCGCCTCCTTGAAGAGGCAGCCACTGGGCCGGACGCTAAATCCTGCGAGGTCTGGGAAGGCGTGTATCAAACAATGACCCGCAAGCCAGGAGACCTGCCGGCGCTCGGTCGCTCTTGCCTGGTCCAGGGGATGGCTAAGGCACGGTGAACTCCGTCTGAGCGACGAACGAGCGGCTGGGGCCGTATTGGAACGCATGCTGCGCCATTGGCGTTGGGCCGGCGCGCGTCCCGACCGTTCGTGAACGGCAAGCCCCCGCCCGTCGCAAGACGCCGGAGACTTTGTTGTGATCAGAACCGTTCTTTCCAAATGCGCGTTCGCCGCGCTTCTCGTAGCCACCCTTGCCCATGCCGAAACCGCCGATGCAACGGCGAATACCGATGCGCGCGAGGAACGCTCCGCCAGCGATATTGTCGTTTTCGGTCATAGCGAAGTGACGATCGGCACGGCCCATGCAGCCAGCGAAGGCAGCGTGACCGGTGCCGACCTGCTGGCGCGGCCCCGCTTGCGTGTGGCCGAATTCCTCGAAGCGGTTCCGGGCATGGTCGCAGCCCAGCATTCGGGCAGCGGCAAGGCAAACCAGTATTTCCTGCGCGGTTTCAATCTCGATCACGGGTCCGATTTCACCACTTATATCGATGGCGTGCAGATGAACTTTCGCACGCACGGCCACGGGCAGGGCTATCTGGATCTTAACGGGCTGATTCCGGAGATCGTGGCGCGGGAGGATTTCCGCAAAGGCCCCTATCGCGCGGATGGCGGCGATCTCGCCCTGGCTGGCGCTGCCTATATGGGCACTGTGGACCGTTACGACCGGCCCTGGGCCTTGCTTGAGGGCGGAAGCTTTGGCTGGAGACGACTGGCCGCCGGTGGAACGCACAGCGCGCCCGGCGGCGGCGACTTGACGCTTGCCGGCCAGATCCGCACCTATGACGGCCCCTGGCAGGAGCCTGAACGGCTGCGCCATTACGCCGGCTTTGCCAAATACCGCGCGCCGGCAGCGGCAGGCGCCATCGAAGCATCGCTCCACGCCTACCGCGCGACCTGGCATCCGACCGAGCAAATTCCCGAGCGCATCGTCGGCACGGCCCTGTGCGCCGATGCGTTCTGTTCTCCCGAACCTTCGGCGCGGGGCGAAACCTTGCGCCTGATCGGCAATATCCTGGTCAAGCAGCCGACATGGCACGCCAATGCCTATGCCCAGTTCTACGACTGGAGCATGTTCTCCAATCCGACCTACGCCAATCCGGATGGCACCAGCGCGCAGATCCGGCAATTCGACCGTCGCTGGGTGACCGGGCTGACCGCGAAGAAGCAATGGGACATGGGGCCCGCCCTGACCGGATCGGTCGGGATGGAGCACCGCTATGACGCCATCGGCAATGTGGGCGTCGATCACACGAGCAACCGGGCCTTTCTCGCCTCGCTGGGGCATTACCGCGTCAAGGAACTGTCCCTTGCGCTTTACGGCGAGGCTATCTGGAAGCCTGTGCCCGGCCTGCGCATGACGGCCGGCCTGCGGGGCGATTATTACGCCTATTTCGTGCGCGCGCGCGATGCCGTCGCGGGCGCGCTAGGCCAGGGCAAGGGGTCAGCCACCCTTCTTTCGCCCAAGGCATCGATTTCCTATGAAATCAGGCCGCACCTGGAAGTCTACGCCAATTTGGGGCGCGGCTTTCATTCGAACGATGTCCGGGGCGCGGTCAATGTCGATACGCCGGTCCCCGTGCTCGTGCGCGGCACCGGCAAGGAACTGGGCGCGCGCATGCAAAGGGCCGGCGCGACCCTGACGGCCACCTATTGGTGGCTGGATGTCGACAGCGAACTGCGCTTCATCGGGGATTCCAACGCGGTCGAGCCATCAGGGGCCAGCAAGCGCCACGGTTATGAAGTGGTCGTCTCGTGGCAACCGCTCCCATGGCTCGTTCTGGATGGGAGCTACACCGCCAGCCATGCGCGCTATGACAATGGCGATCGCATCCCCAATGCCTTTGAAAGCGCGGCTTCTGCGGGCGCATCGCTGGTTAGCGGGCCCTGGTCGACCAGCCTTCGGCTGCGCCATCTCGGGCCATCGCCCCTGGTCGAGGACAACAGCGTCAGGGACCGGGGCAGCACGATCGCCAATGGCAGGGCCGCATGGAAAGGCCAGCGGATCGAGATCTACGCAGAAGTGCTCAACCTCTTCGACAGCCGGGACAAGGACATCGCCTATTTCTACGAATCCTACATCCCGGCCCACGACCTGGCCGGCCCTGTCGAAGGACGGCTGAGCCGCGTGGTGGAACCCCGCACCACGCGAATAGGGGCCAAGGTGACCTTCTAGCCGCAAGCCGCCCGCACCGCGCGACACCGGATTTGTCGCCCCCGCTCTCCTGCCGTCCCTTTCGTTACAGAGAAAATCATGCCTCTTCTCGCACGCATTTCATCCTTGTCGCTGCGCCGTCGGATCGGCCTGCTCTTCACGGCCCTGATCGCGGCGAACATCGCCGTCTGGATCTGGGCGTTCAGCCTGTTCCACGCACAACCCCTGATGCTGGGCACCGCCGTGCTCGCCTGGGGCCTTGGGCTTCGCCACGCGGTCGATGCCGATCATATCGCGGCCATAGACAATGTGACCCGCAAGCTTATGCAGGAGGGCCAGCGCCCCATCGGCGTCGGCTTCTGGTTTGCAATCGGCCATTCCGGGATCATCGCCATCGCCTCCATTGCCATCGCGCTGACGACCAACGCCCTGTCCAAATTCGATGCGTTCAAGGACGTGGGCGGCATGATCGCCACCACGGTTTCCGCCCTGTTCCTGTTCACCATCGCGGGCATGAACCTTGTCGTTCTGCGTTCGGTCTGGAAAACTTTCGTCCATGTGCGCGCGGGCGGGCGTTATGTGGAAGACGACTTGAACCTGCTGTCGGGATCGCGCGGCCCGCTGTCGCGGCTGTTCGGGCCGATGTTCCGGCTGGTCGGCAAGAGCTGGCACATGGCTCCGCTGGGGTTTCTGTTCGGGCTGGGCTTCGATACGGCAACCGAAGTGGCCATTCTGGGCATGTCCGCCAGCCAGGCCGCCAACGGGCTTTCGATCGGCACGATCCTGGTCCTCCCAGCCCTGTTTGCAGCAGGCATGGCCCTTGTCGATACGGCAGACGGCGTCATCATGCTCGGGGCTTACGAATGGGCTTTCGTGAAGCCGATCCGCAAACTCTATTACAACATCACCATCACCCTGATTTCGGCGCTGGTGGCGATCATCATCGGCGGGATCGAGACCCTGGCCCTGATTGGCGACAAGCTGGGCCTGACGGGCTGGCCGTGGAGCGTGGCCGCTGAACTGGGGGACAATTTCAACAATCTCGGCTTCGGCATCATCGCCCTGTTCATCGTGTGCTGGGTCGCTAGCCTCGCGATCTATCGCTGGCAGCGGCTCGATGAAATCGAGGTCACGCCCGCGGGCTGATGGAAAGGGATTGGCTCGGCTGCCATTCCGATCTAAGGCCGCTGCCGAAGATAGGGCCTGCCCGTCTTCAATGATCACGCCGGTGTCCGGAAACGGACTTAATCGGGAATGCGGTGCGGGAGCTTGTCTCCCAAATCCGCGGCTGTCCCTGCAACTGTAAGCGGATAGCGCGATGCGAACGCCCCCGACAAAGGGGCAGCCACTGGATACGCAGGACATGCGAAATCTGGGAAGGCCTTGCATCAAGCTTTGACCCGCGAGCCAGGAGACCTGCCGGCGTACCGGTCGCTCTTGCCCAGGCCCAGGGATTGGTCTTGGCACGGTAACTCTTCCGTCTGAGCGGCGAAGCTGTGTGGCTGGGGCTGCACGGTCGCGTGGTTTCGGGCGTTTGCTGCGCCCGCCCGTCATCACGCGCCGACCGGACCTTTCCGGCAAGCCCCGCCCTGTGTCGCCCCGGCGCGCGGGAAGAAGTGCATGACCGACCTGTCCAAGGTTCCCGTTACCATCGTGACCGGCTTTCTGGGCGCCGGAAAGACGACGCTCATCAGCCATCTGATCCGCAACACGGCAGGGCGCAGGCTGGCCGTGGTGGTCAATGAATTCGGCACTCTGGGCATCGATGGCGACATTCTCCAGTCCTGCGCCATTCCAGATTGCCCGGCGGAAAACATCGTCGAACTGGCCAATGGCTGCATCTGCTGCACCGTGGCGGACGATTTCATTCCCACGGTCGAAAAGCTGCTGACGCTTGATCCGCGCCCCGATCATATCCTGATCGAAACATCGGGCCTTGCCCTGCCCAAGCCGCTGCTCAAGGCTTTTGACTGGCCCGCCATCCGCAGCCGGATCACGGTCGATGGCGTGCTGGCGCTGGCCGATGCGGAAGCGGTGGCCGCCGGGCGATTTGCGCCCGATGTCGCCGCGCTGGATGCCCAGCGCGCCGCCGATCCCGGCATCGATCACGAAACGCCCTTGTCCGAAGTGTTCGAGGACCAGCTGGCCTGTGCCGACATGGTCCTGCTGACCAAGACCGACCTTGCCGGCCCCGAAGGGGTGGCCGCCGCCCGCGCGGTGATTGCCGCCGAGGCCCCCCGTCCCGTCCCGGTGATCGAAATTGCAGAAGGCGCGATCGATCCGCGCGTGATCCTTGGCCTTGGCGCCGCGGCGGAGGACGATATCCATGCGCGTCCGTCCCACCATGATGACGAGGACGAGCATGAGCACGACGATTTCGACAGCACCGTCGTGACGCTGGGCGAAATCGCCGATCCCGCCGAACTGGTGGGCAGAATCGAAACGCTGGCCCGCGATCACCAGATCCTGCGGGTCAAGGGCTATGCCGCTGTTGCCGGAAAGCCGATGCGCTTGCTGGTCCAGGCGGTCGGCGGACGGGTACGACACCAATACGACCGGCCCTGGCGAAGCGACGAGCCGCGCCAGACCACGCTGGTCGCCATCGCCGAGCGCGAGCATGTGGATGACGGGGTCATCCGGGCTGTGCTTGCAGGCTGAACCGGACGATGCACGTCATCTTCCGCGAAACGCACGGGATGGAAGAAACCGCCATCCCGCAGGATCTGGGGCAGGAGCCTGCGGATCTTGTCGTCCTGTCCTTTTCGGACAGCGACCTTGGCGCGTTCGCGGCGGCATGGCATGATGCCACGAAGGCCAATCCGGATTTCCCTTCGCTGCGGCTGGCCAATCTCGCGGCCCTGATGCACCCCTTGTCTGTCGACACCTATGTCGAACGCACGCTGGAAGGCGCCAGGGCCATTCTCATCCGCCTGATCGGCGGCACGCCGTACTGGAGCTACGGGCTGCAGCAGGTGGAGGCGCTGGCCCGCAGGCGCGGCATCGCCCTTGCCGTTCTGCCCGGCGATGGCCGCCCGGACGAAAGGCTGGATGCCGTATCGACGGTGCCGGACCCTGTCCGGCGCAGGCTTGGCCGGCTTTGCGATTCCGGCGGGATGGAAGCGGCCCGTTCGGCGCTGGCCATTCTCGCACAGGCAGCCGGGCTTGCCACCATCCCCGCACAGGATAGCACCCCCTTGCCCATGGCCGGGTGCTGGCACCCGGACAGAGGCGTATGCGATCCGCTGGCAATGGCACGCGACAAGGCAAGGCCTCTGGTGCTGATCGTCTTCTACCGGTCCTATCTTGCCGCGCACGATCTGGCCCCGTTCATCGCGCTGCACGCCGCGCTGGAAGCGCAAGGCTTCGACAGCCTGTCGCTGTTCGTCACCTCGTTGAAGGAACCTCAGGCGCGCGCCAGGGTGGATGGCTGGGTAAGAGACCTCGCGCCCGCCGCGATCATCAACGCCACTGCCTTCTCGGCCCGTGACGAACAGGGCGCGACGCCGCTCGATGGAGCCGGCGTGCCGGTGTTCCAGCTGGCGCTGGCCACCGCATCGCGCGATGCGTGGTGCGCCGCGTCACGGGGATTGTCGCCCGCAGACCTTGCCATGCACGTGGTGCTTCCCGAAATCGATGGCCGCGTCTTTGCCGGCGTCGCCAGCTTCAAGGAAGCTGCCGCGTACGATCCCGCGCTGGGCCTTGCCCGAAACACGCACCGCGCCGACGCCGACCGGATCAGGGCCATTGTCGCACGGGTGGCTGGGTGGATTGCGCTGGGCCACACACCGCCAGAACAACGGCGTGTGGCCCTCATCCTTTCCACCTATCCCGGGAAGGCCCATCAGCTGGCCCATGCGGTAGGGCTGGATGCGCTGGCTTCGGCAGACGCGATCCTTGCCGATCTGGCCCAGGAAGGCCATGCCACCGGCACGGTTCCTGATCTGGCCGCCGCCCTTCAACACGATCATCTGCAATGGCCGGTTGCCGCCTATCGGGAAGCGTTACGAGGCCTGCCTGCTGCCTTGCGCGATGCGCTGGCCGAAAATTGGGGCGAGCCGGAGCAGGATCCCGCAGTGGCGGACGGGGCGTTCCACTTTGCCGCCCTTGCCATCGGCCGTGCGCTTGTGGCGCTTCAGCCCGAACGCGGCGAAGCGGCCATGCGGGATGGCGACTATCACGATCTCTCCCGCTGCCCGCGTCACGCTTACGTTGCGTTTTATCTATGGTTGCAGGCGCAGGGCATCGATGCCCTGATCCATGTGGGCGCACATGGCACGCTGGAATGGCTGCCGGGCAAGGCTGTGGCCTTGTCTGACGCCTGCTGGCCGGAGGCGCTGAGCGCGGGCCTTCCGATCATTTATCCCTTTATCGTCAACGACCCCGGCGAAGCCGCGCAAGCCAAGCGCCGGATTGGCGCTGTGACCATCGGCCATGCCCCGCCGCCCCTCTCGCCATCCGCCGAGGGGGCCGGCCTTGCCCGGATCGAGGCACTGCTAGACGAATTTTCCAACGCGGGCGGTCTTGATCCGGCCCGCCGGGACCGCTTGCAGGCCGAAATCCGCGAGGAAGCGCAAGCGATGGGCCTTGAAGCGGAACTGGGCCTTGATGCAGCCACCACCTTGGTTGAGGCGATCACCCGGATCGACCGGTTCGTGTGCGATGTAAAGGAAAGCCAGTTCGGCGATGGCCTGCACGTCTTCGGCCGGGGCGAGCATGGAGAGGCTGAGCGCCGTGGCCTGCTCGCCGCGCTTGACGGGCGGCGCGTTCCGCCCGGCCCGTCCGGTTCCCCCTATCGCGGACGCACAGATGTCCTGCCGACCGGCCGCAATCTCTTCACGATCGATCCGCGCGCGGTGCCCTCCCGTTCGGCCCATGCGCAAGGCGTGGTGCTGGCCGAAGAGCTGATCCGGCGCCATTTGCAGGACCATGGCGATTACCCGCGCGGCTTGATGGTGGACCTTTGGGGTTCGGCCACGATGCGCACGGCGGGCGAAGAATTTGCCATGGCCTTGCATCTGCTGGGCTCAAAACCGGTATGGGACATGGCGTCCGATCGGGTGACTGGGGTCGAAATCCTGCCCATCGCCCTGCTGGACCGACCGCGTATCGACGTGACCCTGCGCGTCTCCGGCCTGTTCCGCGACGCCTTCCCCACCCTGCCCGTCCTTTTCGGGCAAGCCGTGCGCGCCCTATGCGACAGGGACGAGCCTGCGGAATGGAACCCGTTTGCCGGGCAAGACGCCGGACCGCGCGTTTATGGCCCGCAACCGGGCCGCTATGGCTTGGGGTTGGGCGCGGCCGCCGATGTCTATGACAAAGAGAGCCGGCTCGCAGGCGGCGAGGCATGGCTGGCCGCATCCGATCATGCCTTTGACGGGGCAGGCGAACAGGGAACAGGCGGGCGGGCTGACCCGGACGGCTTGCGCCAGCGGGTGGCGAGCGCCGATGCCTTTGTCCATCTTCAGGATCTGGCTGAAACCGATCTGTTGCTGGCCGCCGATTATGCCGCGCACGAGGCCGGTTTTGCCGCAGCGCAAGCCGTCACCGGGGGCAAGGCCGCGCTGTATCACCTCGACAGCCGCAATCCCCAAAATCCTGTGGCCCGCCCGCTGACCGAAGAGATCGCCCGCGTGGTCCGCGCCCGCGCCGCGCATCCGGGCTGGATTGCCGGCATGATGCGCCATGGATTTCGCGGGGGGGCAGAACTGGCGGCAACCCTCGATCATCTTGGCGCCTTCGCGCATCTTTCAGGCAGCGTTCCGCCGCAATTGTTCGATCTCTATCACGACGCAACACTGGGCCAGAGCGACGTCCGCGCCTTTCTGGAACGCGAAAATCCCGCCGCGCTCGCCGCGATGGAAGCGCGCTTTGCCGCGCTCTTAGCCGCCGGCCTTTGGCAAACGCGACGCAATTCGATCCTCGCCAGCCTGCCTCTTGCGCCCGAAGCCGCGCACAGCCCGGAGAACGGCTTATGAGCGCGTTCCTCGTCAAGGGCTGGTGCCCCGATGCATGGCGTCCGATGGCCACGGGCGACGGGCTGCTGGTCCGCATCAAGCCCCGCCTTGCGCATCTCGGTCGCCAGCAGGTTCTGGCGCTGTGCGATCTTGCCGAAACGTATGGCAATGGGATCATCGACGTATCGCGCCGCGCCAATTTCCAGATCCGCGGCGTGACCGAACAGGGCTGGTCCAGCCTTGTCAGCGAACTGGTTGAGCACGGGCTGGTGGACAGCAACGCGACGCTTGAAAAAAGGCGCAATGTGCTGATGGCGCCGGATTGGGCCGAAGGCGATGACACGCACCGCATCGCGATAGACCTTTTCGCCCGCCTTGATCGCCTGCCCGAACTGCCGGGCAAGATCGGTTTCGTGATCGATGCCGGCAAGGCTCCATGCCTGCTGGGAGAGGCTGGCGATTTCCGGATCGAGCGGTGCGCGGACAACGGATTGATCCTGCGCGCAGCGGGCCATGCCAGCGGCATCGGCGTGGCACTTGGCGAGGAGGCGGACAGGCTTGTCGCCCTTGCCCATTGGTTCATGGAAAGCGGCGGCGCGGCAGCCGGCCGCATGGCCCGCCATGGCGCGGATTTGCCCGATTGGGCCTGCGGATCGACGCCCCCGGCGGCGGCCTCTGCCCCCATTGCGCCCGGCCCGGTGCCGCGTGGCATGGCTTATGGCGTTGCGTTCGGGCAGATCGAGGCACGGCTGCTTTCGGCTGCGGTGTGCGCCTGCGGAGCCGAAAGCCTGAGAATCACGCCGTGGCGCGTGCTGGTGATGGATGGCGCGCCGCCCTCTGCCCTGCCCGGCCTCATTTGCGATCCTGTCGATCCGCTGCTGCGCGCCGAAGCCTGCCCCGGCGCGCCGTTCTGCCCGCAAGCAAGCGTTGCCACCCGCGATCTGGCGCAGCGTCTCGCCCCTGCCATAACCGGGCGCCTGCATGTTTCGGGCTGCGCCAAGGGATGCGCCGCTTCGCAAGCCGCCGATGTCACCCTGACGGGCCGCGCCGGTCGGTTCGATCTTTCACGCCATGCTCACCCCGGCGCCCCTGCCGATCTGGCCGGTCTCGAACCCGGCGCCGTTCTTGCTCATTTTGGAGTCGCCTGATGCCCCACCTCTATGAAACCGATGGTGCGGCGATTTACCGCCAATCCTTCGCCATGATCCGCGCCGAAGCGGATCTTGCGCGGTTTTCCGCCGAAGAGGAGCCCGTCGCGGTTCGCATGATCCATGCCGCCGGCATGGTCGATCTGGCCCCGCATATCCGTTTCTCGCCTGCCTTTGCCGCAACGGCGCGGGCCGCGCTGGCCGCAGGTGCGCCCATCCTGTGCGATGCGCGCATGGTATCCGAAGGGATCACCCGCGCGCGCCTGCCGGCGGACAACGCGGTGCTGTGCACCTTGCACGATCCCAAGGTCCCCGAAATGGCGAAGGCCATGAGCAACACCCGCTCTGCCGCCGCCTTGGAATTGTGGCGGCCCCATCTTGCAGGCTCGGTGGTGGCCATCGGCAATGCGCCGACGGCGCTGTTCCACCTGCTCAACATGTTGGAAGACCCCGATTGCCCCCGCCCGGCCGCCATCATCGGATGCCCGGTGGGATTTGTAGGAGCCGTTGAATCCAAGCAGGCCCTTTGGGCGGCGCAGGCGGCGCCTTGCTGCATCGTTTCGGGCCGCCTTGGCGGCAGCGCCATTACCGTGGCGGCCGTCAACGCGCTGGCGAGCCGCCCGGAATGAGCGGGCCTGTGATAACCGGGACGATCCACGGCGTCGGGCTTGGCCCCGGCGCGCCCGACCTGCTCAGCGTGCGCGCTGACCGGCTGGTGCGCACCACGCGCCATATCGCCTATTTCCGTAAGGCCGGTCGCCCCGGCCAAGCCCGCCGCATCGCGGAAGGTATGTTGCGGGCCGATGCGATCGAGTTTCCCATGGAATACCCGGTAACGACCGAGATTCCGGTCTCCGATCCACGCTACAACGCCTGCCTTTCCGCCTTCTATGCGCAATGCACCGAAAAACTGGCCGCCCTTGCCCGCAGCGGCGAGGATGTTATTGTCCTGTGCGAGGGCGATCCCTTCTTTTACGGCTCCTTCATGCATCTTCACTCACGCCTTTCAGGCGTCGTACCGGTGCATGTCGTACCCGGCATCACCGGCATGGCGGGCGCATGGAACGCAACCGGCATGCCCATCACTTGGGGCGATGACGTGCTGACCGTTGCCATGGCCACCCTGCCCGAAGAGGAACTGGTGCGCCGCATCCGCGATACCGATGCGCTGGTGGTGATGAAGATCGGGCGCAACTTGCCCAAGCTGCGCCGCGCCGTGGCCGCCGCCGGGCGCGAAGAGGCCGCATGGCTGGTCGAACATGCCGCCATGCCGAACCAGAAGGTCACCCCGCTGACCGAGGCCGAGAGCGTTACGCCCTATTTCTCGATCCTCCTGATCCACGGACAGGGACGGCGGCCATGAACGCGACAGGCTGGCTGGCCATTGCCGGGCTTGGACCGGGCAATGAGGCGCTCATTACCCCAGAAGTCAGCGCCGCGCTGGCCGAGGCGAGCGATGTCATCGGCTATATACCCTATGTCGCGCGCATTGCCCCGCGTGAAGGGCTGGTGCTGCACCCTTCGGACAATCGGGTGGAGCTGGACCGGGCGACGCTGGCGCTGGATCTGGCCGCCAGGGGCCACAAGGTCGTGGTCGTCTCTTCCGGCGATCCAGGCGTCTTTGCCATGGCCGCCGCCGTCTTCGAAGCGCTGGAGGCAGGAAATCCCGCATGGCGTGATCTCGACATCCGGGTCTTGCCGGGCATTACCGCCATGCTGGCGGCCAGCGCGCGGGCCGGTGCTCCGCTTGGCCATGATTTCTGCGCGATCAACCTGTCCGACAATCTGAAGCCGTGGCCCTTGATCGAAAAGCGCTTGCGGCTGGCGGCCGAAGCGGATTTCGCGATGGCCTTCTACAATCCGCGTTCGAAATCCCGCCCCGAAGGCTTTGCCCGCGCGCTGGCCGTGCTGAAGGAAGCCTGTGGTGACGCTCGCCCCGTGCTGTTCGCCCGGGCCGTTTCCACCCCGGAGGAAGAGCTGCGCATCGTCCCGCTGGACAAGGCCGAACCGGAGATGGCCGATATGCGCACGATGGTGATTGTCGGATCAAGCCGGACCCGGATCATCGAACGGCAAAACGGCCCTCTGCTTTACACCCCGCGCTCCGCCCCCGGAACGCTGCCGTGATCCAGCCAGGCCAACACATCTTCCGGCCGGTGGACCTCAAGCCGTGCGGGCATCGCGGGCCGGTCGATCATCAGGACCGGCAGGCCAAGCTGCCGGGCCGCGATCAGCTTGGCTTCGGCGCCCTTGCCGCCCGCGTTCTTGCTCACCACCAGATCGATGCCGTGCTCCTGCATCAGGGCACGGTCCCCTTCGACAGAAAACGGTCCGCGATCCACGACCAGGCTGTAATGCGGCAAGCGCGGCGGCGTATGCGGCGCATCCACGAAGCGCAGCAGGTAGTGGTGTTGCGGCTGCGCGGCAAAGGCATCGACATGCATCCGGCCCAGCGCCAGCAGGATGCGGCGCGGCGCACCTGCAAGCGCGGCGGCGCTGGCCTCGATGCTGCTGGCATGGGTCCAGCGGTCATCGGCGGTCGGCTGCCATGCCGGACGGGTCAGCGCGAGGAGTGGAACGCCCGCCTGATGCGCGGCGGCAGCGGCATGAGCGCTCATCTTAGCGGCAAAGGGATGCGTGGCATCCACCAGATGCGTCACGCGATGTTCGCGCAGATAATCCACAAGCCCCGCCACGCCGCCAAAACCGCCAATTTGGACGGGCACCGGCTGGGCGCGCGGATTTTCGGTACGCCCGGCATAGCTGAGCGTGGCCGCAATGCCGCCTTGGGCCAGCAAACTGGCCAACGCGCTCGCTTCGGTGGTGCCACCCAGCAAAAGGACATGTCGCATGGCTAATCCTGTTTCCATGGCGTGGTTGACGATCATCGGCATCGGCGAAGATGGCATGGACGGCCTGCCATCTGTGAGCCGGGCGGCGTTGGCGCAGGCCGATCTGGTCATGGGAGCGCCCCGCCATCTTGCGCTGCTGCCCCCGCTTACGTGCCGGACGGTCGAATGGCCAGTGCCTTTCGCCGATGGCATTCCCCGCCTGCTGGAGCATCGCGGCCAGCGCGTGGTGATGCTCGCATCGGGTGATCCTTTCTGGTTTGGCGCGGCGAGCAGCGTGATCCCCCATCTCGAACCGGGCGAATGGATCGTCCATCCCGCGCCCTCCACTTTCGCCCTTGCCGCTGCCCGGCTGGGCTGGGCGCTTCAGGACACGAACTGCCTTGGCTTGCACGCTGCGCCCCTCCAGCGGCTGCGCCCGCACCTCGTGCCGAGGCGCCGGCTGATCGTGCTGCTGCGCGATGGGGGCGCCGTACAGGCCCTGGCGCATTATCTGGCCGAGCGTGGTTTCGGGGCATCGGCCCTCCACGTTCTGGAAGCCCTTGGCGGGCCGCGCGAACGGTTGCGCCATGCCTCGGCCAGCGATCTGGCCTTTGACGATATCGCGCATCCCGTTGCCGTCGGGATTACCGTTGCAGGTGCAGGTGAGGCCATACCCGCAGCATCGGGCCTTCCCGATGATCTTTTCGCCTCCGATGGGCAGATCACCAAGCGGCCGATCCGGGCGCTGAGCCTGTCCGCATTGGCGCCGCGCGCCGGCGAATTGCTGTGGGACATCGGCGCCGGTTCTGGCTCTATCGGCATTGAATGGCTGCTGGCCCATCCCGCCAACAGGGCCGTTGCGCTGGAGGCCGATCCCGTAAGGGCGGCGCGCGCACGGGACAACGCGCTCGCCCTGGGCGTAGAGCGGCTCGACGTGCAGCAAGGGCGCGCGCCCGAAAGCCTGCCGAATGGCCCCGTTCCCGATGCGGTGTTCATCGGCGGAGGCCTGTCGGAAGGTTTGCTGGATGCGCTCTGGCGCCGCCTGCCTGGCGGAACAAGGCTGGTCGCCAATGCCGTAACGCTGGAATCGGAAGCCCTGCTGGCCCGCTGGCATGGCGTAAAAGGCGGCAGCCTCCTGCGCATCGAACTGGCCGATGCCGCGCCGCTCGCCAGCCGCCATGGATGGAAATCACGCTATCCTGTCGTGCAATGGAGCGTGGCTCTATGATCGTCGCCGGTTTCGGATTTCGTACAGGGACCAGCCTGGGCTCGCTGCGCGCGGCGCTGATGCTGGCGCAGGAAGGCCTGCCGCCCGTCACCCATCTTGCCACCGCGCATGACAAGACCACCGCCCTCCTTCCGCTTGCAGAAGCCCTGCGCCTTGCGATCACCGGAGTTGACGCCGACACCATGGCCGCCACCCCCACGCCCACCCGCTCCGCCGCCAGCCACACGGCACGCGGCACCGGCAGCGTCGCTGAAGCCACAGCCCTTGCCGCCGCCGGGCCGGGCGCGCACCTGTTGCGCAGCCGCCAGATTTCCCCCGATCGCATGGCCACATGCGCCATTGCCCAAGGATCAAACCCATGACCGTGCATTTCATCGGCGCCGGCCCCGGCGCACCCGACCTCCTGACCTTGCGTGGCAGAGACCTGATCGCCGCAAGCCCGGTCTGCCTGTATGCCGGATCGCTGATCCCGGCGGCGGTGCTGGAACACTGTCCGCAAGGCGCGCGCATCGTCAACACAGCGCCCATGGCGCTGGATGACATCATGGCCGAAATCGCCGCCGCTCATGCCGCCGGGCAGGATGTGGCGCGGCTGCATTCCGGCGATCTTTCGGTCTGGTCGGCCATGGGCGAGCAGCTTCGCCGCTTGCGGGCGATGGACATCCCCTTCACCGTCACCCCCGGCGTTCCGGCCTTTGCAGCAGCGGCAGCGGCACTCGAAGCGGAACTCACCCTGCCCGAACTTGGCCAGTCGCTTGTGCTGACCCGCACGCCGGGCCGGGCCAGCACCATGCCGCCTTCCGAAAGCCTGACGAATTTCGCCGTTACCGGGGCAACGCTGGCCATTCACCTTTCGATCCACAATCTCGCGCGCGTTGTGGCAGACCTTGTTCCTGCCTATGGCGAAGATTGCCCCGTGGCCGTGGTCTGGCGGGCAAGTTGGCCGGACCAGCGCGTTGTGCGCGCCACGCTGGCTAGCGTGGAACAGGCCGTGGCCGGCACCATGGAACGCACCGCCCTGATCCTTGTCGGGCGCGTGCTCGCCGCCGAAGGCTTTGCCGAAAGCAGCCTTTACGCGCAGGGTTATGATCGCCGATTCCGCCCGCAAGATGCCACATCCCGCTTCAGCGGGGTGACGGAGTGAGCATTCCCGGCCTGATGATTGCCGCCCCCGCATCGGGGACAGGCAAGACCACAATGATGCTGGGCTTGTTGCGGGCCTTCGCGCAGGATGGGCTGAAAGTGCAGCCGTTCAAGAGCGGTCCGGACTATATCGATCCGGCCTTTCACCGCGCCGCGTGCGGGCGCGCCTCGTTCAACCTCGATAGCTGGGCAATGGACGAAGCGCTGATCGACGCCATCGCCATGCAGGCCGGCGGCGCGGACCTGATCCTTGCCGAAGGGTCCATGGGCCTGTTCGATGGCGTGGCCGGACGGGGCGCGCTGGGCAATGGCGCCAGCGCCGATCTGGCACGGCGCATGGGCTGGCCGGTCGTGCTTGTGCTGGATGCATCCGGCCAGGCGCAATCCGCCGCCGCCACCGCGCTGGGCTTCAAGACCTTGGACCCTGCCCTGCCCTTTGCCGGCGTCATCCTGAACCGCGTGGCCAGCCCTCGCCACGAGGCTCTCCTGCGCAAAGGGCTGGAAGCGGTCGACATCCCCGTGCTGGGCGCCTTGCCCCGCCGTGGAGATCTGGTCCTGCCCGAACGCCATCTCGGCCTCGTACAAGCGATGGAGCATCCCGATCTCGAACGCGCGGTGACGGATTACGCAACGTTCCTGCGCGCCCACGCCGATCTCGATGCCATCCGCGCCTGTGCACAAAGCAAGCCCATACCGAACGGCACACGCATCGCCCCCCTGCCCGCCCCGCCCGCGCAACGCATAGCCATTGCACGCGATGCCGCGTTTTCCTTCCTTTATCCGCATCTTCTGGAAGGCTGGCAGCAGGCAGGCGCGCAGATCCTGCCGTTTTCGCCGCTGGCCAACGAAGCGCCCGCGCCGGATGCCGATCTTGTCTGGCTGCCCGGCGGCTATCCCGAACTGCACGCCGGCACGATTGCAGCAGCACATACATTCCTTGCAGGCCTGCAACGCCATGCGGAAACGCGGCCCATCCACGGCGAATGCGGCGGGTACATGGTGCTGGGCGAAGCGCTGGTCGACAAGGCAGGAGAACACCACCGCATGGCGGGCCTTCTGGGGCTCGTCACCAGCCATGCCCAGCGCAAGATGCATCTCGGCTATCGGCTCGCAGAGTTGCTGGCGCCGCTTGCAGGCATCCCGGCCGGAGCCCGCCTGCGCGGCCATGAATTCCACTATTCAACCATCGTGGAGCAGCGCGACGATCCCCTCGCCCATGTCACGGATGCCAATGGCGATGCCGTGGCCGAGACCGGATCGCGGCGCGGCCATGTCACGGGAACCTTCTTTCACATGATCGCCCCCTTCCATCCCGCAGGTGCGGCATGACAGGCTTTGTCTCCTTTGTCGGCGCTGGCCCCGGTGACCCGGAACTGCTCACGGTGAAGGCCATCCGGCGGATCGAACAGGCCGATGCCATCCTGTTCGACGACCTGGCAAGCCGGGTGGCAACAGACAGCGCGCGCGAAGGCGTGAAGCTGGTGCCTGTCGGCAAGCGCGCAGGCCGCCCTTCGCCCAGCCAGGCGGAAGTCAACCGGGTTCTGGTGGAACATGCCCTGGCCGGGATGCGCGTCGTCCGCCTCAAATCCGGCGATGCGGGCATATTCGGCCGGCTTGAGGAAGAAATCGAAGCCTTGCAGAAAGCAGGCATCGGGTTCGAGATCATACCCGGCGTCAGCGCGGCCAGCGCGGCGGCAGCGGCGGCCGGAATACCCCTGACCCGGCGCGAACAGGCCCGGCGATTGCAGTTCGTGACCGGCCACGGAAAGACGGGGCAATTGCCCGAAGACCTCAACATGGCCGCTCTTGCCGATCCAGGGGCCACAACGGTCGTCTATATGGCCAAGCGGACCTTTCCCGTTCTTGCCGAACAGTTGGTGGCCGCAGGGATGTCCGCCGATACGCCCGCAATCCTTGCCGAAAATGTCAGCCATGCCGATCAGCGCATCACCCGCTCCAGCCTCGCAGAGCTTGCCACAAGCCTGGCGAACGGGGCTTCGTCTGCGCCTGCCATCATCCTTTATGGCGCATTGCTGGAGGGCGCATGATCCAGCTTGACCTCATCGGCATCGGCACGGGCAATCCCGATCACCTGACCGCCCAGGCCGCACACACCATGAATGCGGCGGACCTTATCCTGCTGCCACGCAAGGGCAGCGCCAAGTCCGACCTTGTCGACTTGCGCCGCACGATTTGCGCGCACGTGCTGACGCGCCCGGTCAGGATCGTCGAATTCGACATGCCTGTCCGCGATGCGCAAGGCGACTATACCTCTGCCGTGCATGATTGGCACGACGCCATTGCCGCCATCTGGCAGGAACAGATCGAACACCACCTGCCGGACGGTGGTCGGTTGGCCTTGCTAGTCTGGGGCGACCCTTCGCTTTACGACAGCACCTTGCGCATTGCCGAACGGCTGCGGACCGCCGGAATGGACATGACCGTAAATGTCGTGGCCGGCATCACCAGCATACAGGCGCTGACGGCTGCGCATGCCATACCGCTCAACCCACTGGCCGGTCCCGTCACGATCACCACCGGGCGGGCCTTGCGGACACAGAGCTGGCCACAGGGCGCCGATACGATCGTGGTCATGCTGGATGCCGGTTGCGCCTTCGAGGTGCTGGAGCCGGAAGGCATCACGATCTGGTGGGGCGCTTATCTGGGCATGCCGCACCAGGCGCTGGAGCATGGGCCGCTGGCAGAGGCCGCGCCCCGCATTGCCGCGCGCCGCGCCGAACTGCGCGCGCGCCACGGCTGGATCATGGACGTTTATCTGATGCGAAAGGAACAGGCCGATGGAAACCGCTGATACGCCCGATACGGCCAACGATGCCCGCCATGCGGAAAAGATGCGCAAGAAGCAGGCCGCGCGCGACAGCATCATGGCCAGCAAGACCCGCGAAAAAGGCCTGTTGATCGTCCACACCGGCAAGGGCAAGGGCAAGACCAGCGCCGCGCTGGGCATGGTGGTGCGGGCCATTGGCCACGGCATGAAAGTGGGCGTGGTCCAGTTCGTGAAAGGGGCCATGGCCACGGGCGAAAAGGCCGTGTTCGATGCCTTTCCCGACAATGTCGAATTCAAGCCGATGGGCGAAGGGTTCACCTGGAACACGCAGGACCGCAGCCGCGACATCGCCACCGCGCGCGTGGCATGGGAAGAAGTCAAGCGCATGATCGCGGACCCGGCCTATCACATGGTGCTGGCCGACGAGCTGAACATCGTGCTGCGCTATGATTACCTGCCGCTGGACGAAGTGCTTGAAGTGCTCGCCGCCAAGCCGGAAATGAAGCATGTCATCGTCACCGGCCGCAACGCCCCCGATGCGCTGATGGAGGCGGCGGATCTTGTCACCGAGATGACCATGATCAAGCACCCATTCCGTTCCGGCGTGAAGGCCCAGGCGGGGATCGAGTTTTGAACGAGGGCCAACCCCTGTTCGACGCGGATTTCGAGCAGCGCTTCGAAACGCTACTGCGCTGGCGGCGCGATGTGCGCCATTTCGCGCCGCGCCCGATTGCCGAACAGGACATGGCCCATATTCTGGCGCAGGCCGCGCTTTCCCCCTCTGTCGGCAATTCCCAGCCCTGGCGTTTCGTGCGGCTGCGTTCGCCCGGTATCCGCGAGGCACTGGCCCGCCATGTGGACGAACAGAACGCCCGCGCGGCACAGCGCTATGCCGGGCAGGAGCGCGAGGGCGAATACCTCACGCTCAAGCTGCATGGCATCGCCGAAGCGCCCGAAATTCTCGCTGTATTCTGCGACGAACAGACCCCAACGGGCCACGGCCTCGGCATTGCCACCATGCCCGAAATGCTCCGCTATTCCTGCGTCACGGCGATCCATACGCTGTGGCTGGCGGCCCGCATCAGGGGCATCGGGATCGGCTGGGTTTCGATCCTCGATCCCGAAGCGGTCACCGCCATGCTCGATGTGCCGGCGCATTGGTCGCTGATCGCGCTGCTGTGCATCGGCTATCCCGACGCAGATTCCTACACCCCCGAACTTGAACGGCGCGGCTGGCAAGCCCGCGAACCGCTGGCCGAGCGCCTGTTCGAAAGATGACCCTTTGCCAAAGGAGCGCAAGACGATGCTAACCCCTGTTGACGATGGCCCGGCCATCGTTGCCTGCAACACCTGTCGCCACAGCAAGGACAAACGCGAAGATGCCGCAGGCCAGCGCGGCGGTGCGAAACTGGTCGCAGCCCTGCGCGCCGTGCGCGAGAGCGATGAGCGCTTTGCCGGTGTCGCGGTGCAGGAAATGCCTTGCCTGTTTGCCTGCACGGATTTTTGCACGGTCCACCTGCGCGCTCCGGGCAAGGTCGGATATGTGCTGGGCCGTTTCTCCCCGGATGAAGACGCAGCCACCGCCATTCTCGAATACGCCGCGCTTTACGCGCAAAGCGAACATGGCCGGGTGCCGTTCAAGCAATGGCCGCAAGGCGTGAAGGGCCACTTTATCACCCGCACCCCCCCGCCGGGCTTTGTCGCCGAATGAGCCACTTTGCGTCCCGCGCGGCCTTTGAGACGGCCCTCGCCAATCTGCCCGCTGCCGATGATGCAGCCATCGCCGCTGCCCGCGCGCGGCAGGCAGAGCTCACCAAGCCGCCCGGATCGCTCGGCCGGCTGGAAGACATCGCCATTTTCATGGCCAGCTGGCAGGGCCATGACCGCCCCGTCATCGAACGCGGGCGGACGGCGATCTTTGCCGGAAACCATGGCTTCGTCGTCCACGGTGTCAGCGCCTTTCCCGCGAGCGTAACGGCGGCCATGGTCGGCAATTTTGCCGCAGGCGGCGCGGCGATCAACGCGCTGGCGGGAATGGCGGGGCTCGATCTCAAGGTTGTCGCGCTCGACCTTGAGCGGCCGACGGCGGATTTCACCATCGCCCCCGCGATGGACGAGGCGGAATGCCTTGCCGCCCTTTCGGCAGGCGCTGAAATCGTGACGCCGGACCTCCATATCCTGACCGTGGGCGAAATGGGCATCGGCAACACCACCGCCGCCGCCGCCCTGTGCGCCCGTAGCTTTGGCGGCTCGGCAGCCGAATGGGTGGGACCGGGTACGGGCGTCGATTCCTCCGGCATCGCCCGCAAGGTGGCGGTCGTCGAACGCGCGCTGGCGCATCATGGTACGGCATGCGAGACCCCGTTCGAAACCCTGCGCCGTCTTGGCGGGCGGGAAATCGCGGCGATTGCTGGGGCCATCCTGCGGGCGCGTCAGCTGCGTATACCCGTCGTTCTCGATGGCTTCATCACCTGCGCGGCCATCGCGCCCCTGGCGGCGGCGGCCCCCGGCATCACCGACCATTGCATCGCGGGGCACTGCTCGGCCGAACCCGGCCATCGCCGCGTGCTGGAACGGCTGGGGCTTTCCCCGATCCTTGCGCTGGACATGCGGCTTGGCGAAGGCAGCGGGGCGGCGGTTGCCGTATCGGTCATCCGTTCTGCGCTTGCCGCCCACGCACAGATGGCGACTTTCGCCGAAGCCGGGGTCGCAGGCGAACTGTGAGCGCGTTTCTTGTCCATCTCATGCGCCACGGCGCGCCGCAAACGCCCGGCCTGCTGCTCGGCCGGACTGACGCGCCATCCACGCCGGGCGGAATTGCCGCCTGCCTGGAACGGGCCCGCGCCTTGCCGTTCGACGCGCTGATCGCCTCCGACCTTTGCCGTGCAGCAAGGGCGGCCGAGGCGATAGGCGAACCGCGCGGCTTGCCGGTGGCGCTGGATCCGCGTTGGCGCGAACTGGATTTCGGCGATTGGGACGGGCTTGCCCCCGAACATGTCGAAAGGCCCGCGATGGCCGCCTTCTGGGACGATCCGGACGCCAATCCGCCGCCGGGGGGAGAACGCTGGTCCGCCCTCACTGCCCGCGTTGATGGCGCCCTTGCCGCCATACCGGAACGCAACACCCTTGTGGTTACCCATGGCGGTGCCATCCGGGCAGCGCTGGCCTGCCTGTTCGGCTTTGAACAGCGCCATCTGTGGGCCTTCGAACTGCCCTATGCCGCCGTCGTCAGCCTGCGCATCTGGCCCGGCGCCGGGCGCACCGCGCAGATTGCAGGACTGCAAGCATGAAGGGCTTGTGCATTGCCGTCCAATTCCTGACGCGGTTGCCGGCGCCGCGCGTTTCTGTCTCTGCCGAAGCCTTTGCCGCCTCGATCCGATGGTTCCCGGCGGTAGGCGGGCTGATCGGCGCCATCGTGGCGGCGGCGGGATGGGCCGGAGCCTGGATCGACAGCTGGACAGGTGCGCTCACCGCACTGGTTGCATGGATACTGGTCACGGGCGCGCTCCATCTTGATGGGCTGGGCGACATCGCCGATGCCAGTGGCGCGGCGCATAAGGACCGGGCCCGTCTGGACGCGGTTCTGGCCGATCCGCATGTCGGCAGTTTCGGTGTCACGGCCATCACTCTCCAACTGATTGCCAAGCTGGTGCTGCTCCATGCGCTTATCGATCGAGGCCTGTTCCCGGCCCTCGCGCTGGTGCCCCTCGCCGCCCGCATCGCGCCGCTGGCCTGGACACGCTGGATCGCCCCGCTGCACGATGGCCTAGGCGCGCGTTTTAGAGGCGCGGTGCGGACCGCCGATCTTGCCTTATGGACCATCGCCTTGCTCAGCCTCTCATGGTTCGCCCCGGCCTTGCTGGCCGCCATCCCGGCCATGGCGCTGTGGGCCGTCTGGATCGCGCGCAAGATCGGTGGGATTTCAGGCGACGGACATGGCGCGGGCATCGAACTGGTCGAGACGGTGCTGCTGCTTGCCCTGAGCGTGGAGGCTGCGCTGTGACAACGAACCGCTGGACATGGCATGGCGGCGGGCTTGCCGCTGCGCGCACGCATTTCGGCACGGGGGAGGAAGACTGGCTCGACCTGTCCACCGGGATCAACCCCCACGCTTGGTCCGGTGCCGACACGATAGCGATAGACTGGCGCGCCTTGCCCGAGGAAGGCGCATTGCGGGCGCTGGAAGAAGCTGCGGCAGCGCATTTTGGCTGCGATGCGGACCATGTCTGCGCGGTCCCGGGAACCGAGGTGGGCCTGCGCCTTTGCGGCGATCTGTTCGCCGGCCCGGCCCATCACATTGCCCCCACCTATCGCACTCATGGTGAGATGATGCCGGGCAGCGAAGCTGTGCCTGTCGAGGATCTTGACCATGCGCATGGAACCACGCTGATCCTAGCCAATCCGAACAACCCGGACGGGCGCTTGCTGGAGCGCCGCGCGCTGATGGACATGCTCGATCATCGCGGGCAGGAAGGCTGGCTTATCCTTGATGAAGCCTTTGCCGATTGCCATCCCGAACATGGTTTTGCGGCAGCTGTTGCGGACGAACGCAAGCTCGTCATCTTCCGTTCGTTCGGCAAGTTCTTCGGGCTGGCCGGCCTGCGCCTCGGTTTCGTGATCGCCCCGCGCCCGATCATCGCGCGCTTGCGCGGCAAGCTCGGCGCCTGGCCCGTATCGGCTGCCGCCCTTGCCATCGGCACCGCCGCTTATCGCGATGCCGCTTGGATTGCCGCGATGCGCCGCCAGCTTGATGCCGAAGCCGGCGAGCTGGACGTTCTGCTGAAAGAGCGCGGTTACACGGTCCTCGGGCAATGCCCGCTGTTCCGGCTGATCGCCTGCGACAGGGCGCAGCCCCTGTTCGAACATCTGGCGCGGCATGCCATTCTCACCCGTCCGTTCGACCAGCACCCCGGTTGGCTACGCATTGGCCTGCCGGGCAGCCACGAGGCCTTGTTCCGCTTCATCACGGCGATGCCGGACCATGCCTGAACCGATTGCGATCACGGCTCTTGCCCTTGATGCGGCGATAGGCTGGCCCCATGCCCTCTATCGCCGGCTCGGCCACCCCGTGGGCCTCTTCGCCCGGATCATTACGGGGTGCGAAAGCCGTTGGAACAAGCCGGATTTCAGCAACAGCCGCCGGCGTATACTGGGCGTGGCCTGCGTCCTGATCCTTCTGGCCGGGACGATAGGCGCAGGGCTTGTCCTTGAACATCTGTTCCGCAGCTTCCTTGGCCCTCTTGCATGGCTTGCCGTCGCCGTTCTGGCATGGCCCGCGCTTGCCCAGCGCAGCCTTTACGATCATGTCCGCCCGATTGCCCTTGCGCTGGCTCGGAACGATCTGCCCGCCGCCCGCGAAGCGGTGGGAATGATCGTGGGGCGCGATACGCGCGAACTCGATCAATCCGGCATTGCCCGCGCGGCCATCGAAAGCCTCGCCGAAAGCTTCTGCGACGGCATAGCAGCACCCCTGTTCTGGCTGATCGTGGGAGGATTGCCGGGCGTCTGGGCATACAAGGCCATCAACACGGCAGACAGCCTGATCGGCCACCGCGAAGAACGCTGGCGTGCCTTCGGATGGGCGGCGGCGCGTACCGATGACCTTTTGAACCTCGTTCCTGCCCGGATCGGCGGGGCAGTAATCTGCATGGCCGGTGGCGGCGGCTGGACAACGATGTGGCGCGATCACGCCCGCCATGCCTCACCCAATGCGGGCTGGACCGAAGCGGCCATGGCCGGTGCGCTCGGGCTGCGGCTGGCCGGCCCGATATCCTATGATGGCGTGGTTCACGAAAAGCCGTGGATCGGCCAGGGCAAAACCGATACCGACGCCGCCGATGTCCGGCGCGCGATCCGGGTCTATGTGCGATCATGTCTGGTTCTGGCGGGGATCGCCACGGCCATTGCCTTGGGAGATTGGTGATGGGCGCGCTGATGCTGCAAGGCACAGGCTCGGATGTTGGCAAATCGGTTCTGGTGGCCGGCTTGTGCCGGGCCTTTGCCAATCGCGGGCTGACGATCCGCCCCTTCAAGCCGCAAAACATGTCCAACAACGCCGCCGTCACCGCCGATGGCGGCGAAATAGGGCGTGCGCAGGCCTTGCAGGCCATGGCCTGCCGCACCGAACCTCATACTGACATGAACCCCGTCCTGCTCAAGCCACAGGCGGACCATACATCGCAACTGGTTGTGCATGGCAAAGTCCGTGGCACGCTGGGCGGCGGCAATTTCCGCGCCGCGCGCCGCGTGCTGATGCCCGATGTGCTGGAAAGCTGGCATCGCCTGCGCGAACAATGCGATGTCGTGGTCGTCGAAGGCGCCGGTTCCGCAGCCGAAATCAACCTGCGCGAAGGGGACATCGCCAATATGGGCTTTGCCCGCGCCGCCGATCTGCCCGTCGTGCTGGTGGGCGATATCGACCGGGGCGGCGTGATCGCAGCGCTGGTCGGCACAAAGGCCGTGCTCGACCCTGCCGATGCAGCCATGATCCGGGGCTTCATCATCAACAAGTTTCGCGGCGATCCGGCCCTGTTCGAAGATGGATACCGGCAAATCGAAGCCCTCTCGGGCTGGCGCGGCTATGGGGTGGTACCGTGGCTACGGGCCACCGCGCAGCTGCCCAGCGAAGACGCGGTCGTGCTGGAACGCTCCCGGCAACAGACCAGTGGTACGATCCGGATAGCCTGTCCGATCCTCCCCCGAATTGCCAATTTCGATGATCTTGATCCCCTGAGGGCGGAAAGCGCGGTCGAACTTGTGATGGTGCCGCCGGGGCAGGTCATCCCGCCAGACTGCGTCCTCATCATCCTGCCCGGCTCCAAGGCCACAATCGCTGACATGGCCGCCATTCGGGAACAGGGATGGGATATCGATATCCTTGCCCATCACCGGCGGGGGGGCGCTATCCTGGGCATTTGCGGCGGCTATCAGATGCTGGGCAAGCGCATCCGCGATCCGCACGGGATAGAAGGCTCGGCAGGCGAAAGCGACGGGCTTGGCCTGCTGGACATTGAAACCACGCTGACCACTCAAAAGGCGCTGCGCCACGTACAAGGCGTAGCGTTGGGGCACGCGTTCGAAGGCTTTGAAATGCACATGGGCGAAACAGGTGGTCCCGCCTGTGCGCGTCCTTTTGCAACCCTTGAAGGCAATCGCCCGGATGGCGCGATCAGTGCCGATGGCCGGGTCATGGGCAGTTACGTTCACGGCGCCCTTGCCAGCACCGACCTTCGCGCCGCCATCTTGCAGCGACTTGGAAGCGCATCGGACGGGCATGATCATGCCACTGCCATTGATGCCGCCCTTGACGGAATAGCCGCCGAACTGGAATCCCGTCTCGATATTGAAGGGCTGCTAGAGCTTGCCCAGGGAGGTGCGCATGCCTAGTCTTTTCGTGCTGGGCGGGGCCCGTTCCGGCAAGAGCCGTTATGCGCAGCAACGCGCCGAAGCGACCGGCCTGTCCCCCCTCTACATCGCCACGGCGCAAGCTTGGGACGATGAAATGCGTGATCGCATCCGCCTGCACCAAGATGAGCGCGGCCATGCCTGGTCCACCATTGAGGTTCCTCTAGCGCTTGCCGAAGCGATCCGGAGGCACGATACGCCCGATGTTGCGCTTCTGGTCGATTGCCTCACATTGTGGGTCACCAACCTGCTGCTGTCAGATCACGATATCGAGGCAGCCACCGCCAGCCTGACGAACGCGGTCGCCAGCGCCAGAGGCCATGTGATCCTTGTTAGCAACGAAGTGGGGCTTGGTATCGTCCCCGAAAACGCCCTTGCCCGCCGGTTCCGCGACGAGGCCGGCAAGGTCAACCAGAGGGTTGCCGCCGCCGCCAGCGAAGTCCAGTTCATCGCCGCCGGATTGAATATCCGCATTAAATGATCCGCCCAAAGTGCGTACCGTTTCCCACGACGATCTCAGCGACAGGCGGCGGCGTCTTTGAGGGATCTGGATTCAGGCACCGAAGGCGTAGGCATCCATACGCAGGACGCCGTAAGTGGTGCTGCTGTGCAACCGGGTCGCCTTCGTATCATTTCCTGCTGCGCCGAGCGCCACGAACAGCGGCAGCAGGTGTTCTTCAGTCGGATGATTGCGCGCAGCATTGGGGGCAAGGTTGAGATAAGCCAGAAGGTCACAGCTACGCTGTTCGGTCAGCGCCCGGTCAAACCACTCGGCAAAGTCGCTCACCCACTCCGGCTCGGCCATGCCTTGCTGGCCGCGCCAGCTAGACAGATCATGCGTGAAGCTCCCGCTGCCAACCACCAACACACCCTCGCAGGTGAGCGGGGCGATCGCACGTCCGACCTCAAGATGGTGTCCAGGGCCAAGGTGCCCCTGCACCGACAGCTGGACCACCGGGATTTTGGCATCGGGCCAGGCGATCATCAACGGAACCCATGCCCCATGATCGAGGCCGCGAGTGGTATCGGTCGCAGCCACGAGACCGGCGTCACCAAGCAGTTCCACCACGCGCGCGGCCAGTTCCGGATCGCCCGGCGCGGGGTAGCCAAGCCGGTAGAGTTCGGGCGCGAACCCGCCGAAGTCATGGATTGTGCGATTCACTTCCACGGCGTTGACGGTGGGCAGACGCGTTTCCCAATGCGCGGAAACCGCAAGGATTGCGCGCGGACGTTCGATCGTGGCCGCCAGCCCCTCGAGGAAGTGCCGGGCTGGCACATCCTCGAAGGGCAGGCTCGGCGCCCCGTGTGACAGGAAGAGCGGGCGCAGCATGGCGATCAGCTCTGCGCCGGTTGCTGACGACCGCGCAGGGCATAAGCGCCATCACCGAGTAACGCTTGCACCACCAGCACAATCGACCAGAAGACCGGGAATTCCCAGCCACCACCTGCGTTCGAGAAGGTGAAACCGTTACCGGCGTGCGGGATGATCGATCCAAGCAGAATCGGCAGCGCGGCAAGTGCGGCAAGGCGCGAGTGGATTCCCAGGATCATCGCCAGGCCAAGGCCAATCTCGCCAGCCATCACCGGATAGGCAGCAATGCCGGGGAAGCCGATGCTTTCAAAGAAACCGGCGGTGCCGGCGGGGGTGAAGACGATGAGCTTGATGAGCCCGTGAGTGAGAAGCAAGGCGCCGCTGGTGACGCGCAGCAGTGTCGTGGCAGCGGCAGTTCGATCGATGGTGTTCATGGCTGGCTCCTTTGTTCGATGACCACATCTTAAGCCAGCGCACGGATGTATGGAATTCACCAAACTTGACGAATGGTCATGCGTTTATGCATATCTAAAGTATGGACTGGGACGATCTGCGCACCTTTCTGGCGATTGCCCGCTACGGCACCCTTTCGGCCGCCGCTCGCGCCCTCGGTGTGGCCCAGCCAACCATGGGCCGTCGGCTGGCGGCGATGGAAGAGCGCACGGGCGCGCGCCTGCTCCAGCGCCACCCCGGTCGGTTCGCGCTCACCCCGCTGGGAGAAACAGTCCTCGGCAATGCCGAGCGGATCGAAGCCGAAGTTCTTGCCGCCGAACGCGCGATCACGGGCCGCGATGCCGCGCTCGAAGGCGTCGTGCGGCTGACCACAGTGGACACGCTGGCGGCCCGGATTGTGGCCCCGGCGCTGGCCGCTCTGCAATGCCGGCATCCGGGCATTGTCATCGAACTGGTGCCCGATACCCGGTCGCTCAGCCTGTCACGACGCGAGGCGGACATTGCGCTGCGCATGTCGCGGTTTGAAGGTCATGAAGTTGTCGCACGGCGCGCGGGCCGCCTCGCCATGGGCATATACGCAACGCCCGAATGGCGTGATCGCATCGGCACGGAGCAGGTCAGACTGATTTCCGTGCTCGACGACCAGGCCCACCTGCCTGAGGCCAAATGGCTGCTCGAGATATTCCCCGATGCTGTCGTCGGCTTCCGGTCGAACAGCCGGGAGGTGCAGCTCCAGACGGCGCTGGCCGGCGGCGGGGTCGCCGCACTCGCGCGCTACCGCGCGGATGCGGAGCCCGGACTGGTGCGTCTGTGTCATGGCCGGCCCCCGCTGGTGCGCGATATCTGGCTGGGGGTTCACAGCGACATGCGCCACATGCCCCGGATGCGCGCCGTCATGGATGCAATCATCGGCGCATTGAAGGCCAGCGACGCCATTATCAATCCAGTTGATTGACGTTGGGCTCCATCATTTGGCGACACGCACAAACGCACTCCTGCAATGCAATGGCTTTCGGCAGGTATTTCGGCTATAACCTTCGACGCCAAGGTGGCGATGAAGGCTTGGCATTGCCTCGGCAGACACAGGAGGCTCACATGACCGACGACGAAAAGAAATCCGCTATCGCGGTTCTGAACCGGATCATGGAGGCGGAACTGGCGGGAGTCGTCCGCTACACGCACTATTCGCTGATGGTCTACGGCTATAACCGAATTCCGATAGTGTCGTGGCTGGAAGGCAACGCTTCGGAAGGATTGGCTCACGCGCGCAAGGCGGGCGAACTTGTCACACTGTTGGGTGGCCATCCCTCGCTGCAGATCGGCCCACTGCTGGAGACCGCAAGGCACGACATCGGCGATATCCTGCGTGAAAGCCTTGAGCATGAGAAATCCACGCTTGGGCTCTACTACGAGTTACTCGAGGTTGCCGCTAACCGGTCCGTTCTGCTCGAAGAGTATGCCCGCGAGATGATCATGCTGGAGGAACTACACCTCGACGAGGTCAACAAGATGTTGCGCAGGCCGGGTGATGTGGAGGCGTTCAAGGAATAGAAATCCTTCGCTAAAGATCCTGTTCCGCTTCCTGACGGGCATCATTGGTGTTCGTCTTCGGCCAGATTCCGAAAGAATTCGATGTCGCCGTCCGGCTCATCCCACCGATCCGCGATCTTGGCCCAGCGATCAACCCTCGCCCGAAAATCGAGATCATCGATGGATATGTGAAACGTGTAGAGCCGGTCCACGATTTCACGCATCAAGACGCGCATCTGGTCATTGCTCAAATAGCTGATATTCGGATATTCTATAAATCCGACCCCCGGTCGCTAACTCGCGGGCGTGAAAACTTTGGATCGGGGGCGGTTTCCGGTTCCAAACCCCTACGCTTTTACCCTCCCCCCCTCCATCTCGCGCGTCGGCGCGCGGGCGGACGCAGGACTTCATGACGCACTTGTGCCGCTAGAATGACGGGTTTTGGCACGTAAGCCTTTGTAAATGAACAGATGATGCACCCACCCCCTAACCATTACATGTGCGGGCGAGGGATGGATAAATTCATGTTTATTTCCCCTGTATATAAAATGGTTGAGGGGTAAGTGCGTCATCCGTTCATTATCATGCACTTAGGCGTCAAAACCCGTCATTATCGCGACACAGGTGCGACATGGCTTACGCTCCGTGAGCGGTCTTGATCCTTAGCCCCATGAACACCCGGCCGACGCTGGTCCGCTTGTAGCTGATCCCTGATACATTGGCCTGGATGCGCTGTACGAACCCGTTGATCGCTGGCAGCTTGTCACCCTTGAACCCTTCGGTGGTCGCCCAGTTCTGGAACGAGGAATAGGCGGACCTTGTGGTGAGGTAGGGACTACCGGGCACGAACGGGAACACCTCGGTGCATTCGTCGAGCCAGGCGAGCACCGGATCTGCGCCGTATATCCATTCGGTCAGTGCCGGGCTGCATGAGATCGGAATGGTGAAGTTCCGGAGCGCAACGAGCCGCGACGCGCCGGCCACTACCCAGGCGAGCAGGAGATCGGCCTCATCCCGGGCAATGCGCTGGCCAATGTTCTCAATGCGCTCCTCCTTGGGGATCGTGCGGTTGAACGGGATCACCAGCAATCGCCTTTGCACGCCGCGATCGATCCCACCCTGGAAGGCCGGAAGGTTATTCGTGGCGAACAGGTTCTGGGCGATCGAGCGGAACTCGATCCGGCTCTTGTAGACGTCGCGCCCTTCGATGGGTTCGCCGGTCACGATCGACTTGAACGTGTCGGAAGCCACTGCCGCCGAGGAGAGTTCGTCGGTGGCATTGAGGAGCTTGCCGACCAGGCCAATAACATGCCGCTCATCACCCATGCGTGCGGCTGGCACCGAGCAGATGGCATTGGCTGGTAGCAGTCCCCTCGCGAGATCCAGGATCTGACTTTTGCCGTTTTCGGCGGTTTGCCCATAGAGGATGACAGCCTTGGGCTGGATAAGGTGGGTCGCATAGCCCAGAGCAGCTGCGCCGCAGATCTCGGCGAGCAAGGTGACCTTCTCGTCCGCTTCAGGATCTCCGAGGAAAGCCCCGCCCAGCAGCTTTGCGAGCAGGCTCCCTTCAGGTGGCTGGGAAGCATTACCGCCTTGCCACTGCCCCGGCAAGGTATGACGGCAGCGCATGGACGGATCATGCGGTGTGAGAGTGGGCACGCCCTGCTCGTCGAACCGGATGAACCCCGAAGCGCAGTTGATCCCGATCGGCCGGCCAGCGAAGAACTCGGGCTCGAAGCACAGCGTGGCACATTCATTGATGATGGAATCGATCCGCCCTTTGCCGAGTTTGACCCGCGAGGGCTCTCCGCTGGGCGTCTCGTATTCGGCGCCATCATACCGGTGCACGGCCATGCGCAGCAGGCGGTCGGGAACCGGCTGCCAGTGGGTGCGCTCGTAATGCCAGAACGCCCCTTCGGCATGGACGACCCGCCCGAGCCGCTCGGTCAGATCCTCCCGCACGCGCTGCGCAAGTTCCACATCCGAACCGATGTAGACCTGTTTTGCGCTGGTCCTTCCAAAAGCATCTGGCAGAACCGCTGCCGCGATAGCCATCCGCACAGCTTCTTCGCCGGCATTGCGCAGGACATCGTTGAAGTCCTGGCTCTCCGGCGGAGAGGCCAACAGGGTAATGAAGCCCCGCGCCTTAAGGGTGGCAAGGGTGCGTTCCATCTGCCCGTCCGCTGGACTGCCCGGAATGTCCCCGTCGCGCGCCACAATCACTTCGGCGCCCTCTGGCAGAGGAGCCTTCGCGATATTGCTGATGCCAAGGCACGCCCATGTTTCCTGACCCGTAGCCTGACACAGCGACAGGGCCGTCTCGATCCCTTCGCACAGGATGACTGGCGCTCTGCCCGGCAGCCTGACGGCCGAGCGCTCGGCCCAGCCCTCCACCGCCTTGTTGGTGCGCTTGGCAGGGTGCACCGGAGCCTTCTCACCGCTGCTGGTCAAATAGACCTGCTGCACTGCAAGCACCTCACCGGCATCGCCCGTCGCAAGGCCTACCAGCGCCCCGTATTGGCGCATGGCGCCCTCGCGGTAGCGGATGGATTGCGGCAACGGCATGGTGATCCCGCGGCTACGCAGATAGACCTCCGCGGAGGTGCCCTGCGCCGGGCCGGACTGCACGACGATATTGGCGACCTTGGCCGCGAATTCGGTTGGCGCAGAAGGCGGTGCGGCTGGTGGAGGAGCTGCCACCCCCGCTGCCGATGACAGCACGGGTTCTGCTTTCGGCTTCATGGGCTTGGCTGGAGCTGCCGGCAGGGTTGAAACCCCCAGCCAGTCATCAGCCCATGCGCAGGCTTCTTTGAGATCGCAGTGCTGAATATGCTGGATCAATTCGAGCCCACCGCCGCCCTTGCCCGCCTCGTGATCGAACCAGACGCCGGGCTCGGCTCCACCAATATTGACGCTCGTGCTGCCCTTGTTGCCAAAACGCAGTTCATCACGGGTCGACAGTTTACGGTTGGGCGTGCCCAGAAGATGCAATGCCAGTTCCTCCATCCGCTCGCCCAGCAGGCGGGCAGTGGTGGTGATGCCGCCATGGATGGCCGGGCGGCGCGGCCTGGTGCTGTTGCCTTGGTTCAGCATTGGACCTCCGGCTTCACCGTGCACAGGGTGATCGGGAGTTTGGGGGCGGCGCGGCGCAGGCACGAGAGCCACTCCAGTTCACGTTCTGGCAGGGTCTCGATGATCAGAACATTGCGGCGGCCGATAGCTGCTTGCTGGCTCATCTGGTCATAGACCTCATGGAGCGCCTCGCAGGCGATAATGGCGGCGACATCAGCCTCACGAATGAGACGGGCCAGCATCTTCCTGCCGAAGGCCTTAGGCCCCAGCGCCTGATGCATGTCATCGCCGATGAGGGCGATAAACGGTTTTACCAGAACACTCGGCAAAGCCTCACCGAGCTCTTTGACGCCCTGCGGCACGAAAACCAGGCTCACACCATAATAGCGCACGGCCTGCATCACCGGGGTCAGATGCCGCCCACCCTGCTGGCAGGCTGCCAGCACATGATCGGGCACTTTCAGAAGCGGGACTTCAACGGCCATGGAAGCCTCCCCGCGTTGCGGCGAACTCGGCCGTATTGTTGAATACCTGGGTGTTCTCGTAGGCCTCGATGTCTTCGAGGCGATAGACGACCCGGCCGCCAATCTTGAGGTAGCGCGGGCCGCAGCCGGCCCAGCGCCAACGCTCCAGCGTACGCGGGCTGATGGTCCAGCGATCGGAAAGATCACTTTGGCTAAGATGTCTGATGGTCATGCATATCTCCTGCGGGCCGCACTGTGGGCCCGGGCTGGAGGTGCAGGTTCAGACTGGGGGATGTCGTGGCCCTGGGCTGGGGATCAAATGCAGATTCTGCTGGAGGACCACCCGGGGTTGAGTGGGGGATAGCGGGGGATCGGCGTGGGATGGAGTGGGGTACCGACACTCATCATCACGCAGGATTGCCGCGATTCGTTGCGCGCAAACCCGTGAGATCGGGTGGGTTACTGCTGGGTGGGGATGGCGAGCCGGTATAGCCCGCGTCCATCTGACAGGATCAACGTGTTCCATTTGTCGCCGGTGCCGAACAGGTCCCGCAAACGATCGCCTTCCGACCCGACATGCTCGAGCAAATCACGCCCGGAGCACCAGGGCTGCCCAAGCATATGGGCACGGTGCAGGTATTTGATGACGCCGGCCTGTTTGGGCCCCAGCGTGAACTTGCGATCGTGCATATGCACTGCACGATAATCAGCAGAATGGCCAAAAGGTCCTGTGGCATCTGACGCGCGAGATGCGAGCCATTGCCGTTCAACCCGCTCGCGCTCGGCATGGCGAACCATAAGCTCATCGACTTTGATCACTGTCTGGTCGCGGAAGTAATATGGGAAATGTCCCGCCGCCCCATCAGGCATGCTGAAGCAGGCGATCTGGGTCTCACCTTTGCGCAGGATGGCGACAGCATCGGAAGCGTTGAGGTCAAGCATGCCACTATAGACCCGGCGCTTGGCATCTGTCGGAAGATGCGGTCCTGAGGGCATGGTCACCAGTGTCTGGGAATAGACAACGATCGACAGCTTCAGTCTGCCGGTGGCGATCAGATACTGTACGTCATGATCCGCCATCTCCCAGGCCGCCTGGAGCTCAGCGAGAGTATAGAACTCCTTGGTCAGCAGGCGCATGGATCCCCCGGCGATTCGATGAAGTTGCCATTATGTTCCGCCATGCAGGTCTACGCAAGGCCACGCCAAGTTCGTCAAGATTGCCAAAGGCGGCAAAACACCCTGAAGGTCGACAGCCAGGCGAAGTCCTGCGGGCCACGAACCACGCTCAATAACGTGGGCCTTTGAGCCTTCTTGCTTCCACAGTGCTTACGGTGGCCCCAAAACGCAAAAAGCCTCCCGAAGGAGGCCGTCTTTTTCTTTATATTTCAGAATGATGTTGGTTGCGGGGGTAGGATTTGAACCTACGACCTTCAGGTTATGAGCCTGACGAGCTACCGGGCTGCTCCACCCCGCGTCACCAGAGCCAAGGGGGCGATTGCAGCCTTGGCCGAAGCTGAAAAAGCCGCCGCGCGATCGGACCGGCAGCGGCTTTTTCAAGAACATGTGAATGGGTTTTTTTCCTGTGCCCGCCGGCTTTAATGCCTGGCGACGCCCTACTCTTCCAACGC
>NZ_JBNNWL010000005.1:131213-145258 GCF_050281025.1 Novosphingobium sp. NPDC080210 | reverse complement strand
TCCGCCCCACAAACCGCTCCTAAGTACGCAAATAACTGCGACCTTAAGACCGTCACATAATCCCAACAGCAAGGCGCCGCTCAGCGGAGGCGTACGCTAAATCTGTATCGTGAGGACGAACTCATAATCAATCCGGAGTACCAGCGTTTGTTTCGTTGGGATCAAACCGCAAAGACTCGCTTTATCGAATCTTTGCTTTTAGGCATCCCAATTCCACCGATTTTTGTTTTTCAAGACGAAAATGGAGTATGGGAACTCATTGATGGCTTGCAGCGACTTTCAACCGTTTTTCAGTTCGTAGGCGTACTGGAAGGCGAAAAAGCGCAGCAACTTGGACCATTAGTACTTGAAGGGACCAACTACCTACCAAGTTTGGCAAATAAACGCTGGGAGCAGTCCGGTGATGGAGCAGGAGATGGCATAGGCCAAGCTCAGCAGCTACAAATTAAACGCGCTCGCATTCGGGTTGAGATTTTAAAAAGAGAGAGCGACCCAAAGGCTAAATACGAACTCTTCCAGCGCCTAAACACGGGGGGCGCTCGATTGACTGAGCAGGAAGTTCGTAATTGCGTAGCAGTTATGATCAATCCGGATTTTCACGCTTGGCTGATGACGCTTTCAGAACTTGAACCATTTGTCAAAACAACACAGCAGACCAGTTCTGCCTTAGAGGGCCAAGCGGGTGTCGAACTGGTTCTGCGTTATCTGGCGTACCTGAACGTATCTTACGAACGCGGTTTGGATGTTCACGAATATCTAGACTCCGCTCTTATTTCGTTAGCTAGCAATCAAAATTTCGATCGCATAGCGGAGGAAGAACGATTCAAGCGCACATTCACCCTCTTGCATGCCGCGCTTGGACAAGACGCCTTTAAACGGTGGGATGGAGAAAAATTCCAAGGAAAATTCCTAATCTCCGTTTATGAAGTTCTCGCCCCCGGTGTAGCCAAGAATATTGATGCAATCGAAGCTCTTGGTGACGAAGCAAGCAAGGAGTTTGTTCGTAAGAAAGCCAGTGCTCTATGGGCTAATGAGACGTTCCAAAAGAGCTCGGGAGGAGGGACCCGCGGGACAACACGCTTGGTAAACCTGCTCCCCATGAGCGAAGACTTCATGAAGCCAGAATGAAAATCCGTACTTTAAGTGAATTTCAGGATGCGCTAGACAAAGAAATGGCTTGGCGCGTCAAAGAGATAGCAGATCTTAATTCTGCCGTCACCACTGCGCCATCTGCAACTCAGAACACAATGATCAGAGCTGGTATCGCACTTACCTACGCGCACTGGGAAGGATTTATCAAAAATAGCTCAGAGCACTATCTAGCATTTATTAGCGGCAAACGCGTTCCCCTGGAAGATCTGAAAGACTCTTTTGTCGCAATCTCAATAAGAGCACAAATTGAAAAAGCAGTCGAATCTCAAAGATTTGATCAAAATATCAAAGTAGTCGATATTCTCAGGAATCAAATGAGAGAGAGATTTAATTTCACATTATCATCATCAATAGACACACAATCGAATCTCAGTTCTTCTGTTTTTAAAAATATAGTCGGGTATCTCGACTTAAAGCCTGATTTCTACGAACCAAAATTTAACTTCATCGATGAATCTCTTTTAAAGAGGCGCAATAAGGTCGCGCATGGCGAGTATTTAGACGTAGATAAGAAACAATGGAAAAATATTTCCCGAGAAGTCTTGAACCTACTTCGCGCTTACAAAACGGACTTAGAAAACTCCGCAAGTCTATCTTCTTTCATGAAGACTTAGACTTGCCAACGCGCACCCAACCCACTGAAAAATCAGGATAAAGCACCTACTACAATCAGCTATAGTGGTCTAGTCCCAGATCAAATACTCGGCAGCGTGCGTCCCTATTACGCCTGTAACAAGGCCCCCAATACGCCCCCCACCCTCTTCGCGTCTTTGCGCCTTTGCGTGAACCCAATCTTCACTGCACCGGCGGGATAGCGCGCAGGCCCCCTCCACCAGCTACGCTGGTCCCCCTCCCCGGTTCGGGGAGGTGTTTAGCGGGGGAGCAGCGGCGCCAGATACCGCCCGGTGAAGCTGCGCTCCACCTGCACCACCTGCTCCGGCGTGCCTTCCGCGACGATTTCGCCGCCGCGCACCCCGCCTTCGGGGCCGAGGTCGATGATCCAGTCGGCGACCTTGATCACATCCAGGTTGTGTTCGATCACCACGACCGAATTGCCCTGGTCGACCAGCCGTTGCAGCACTTCGAGCAGCTTGCGCACGTCTTCGAAGTGGAGGCCGGTGGTGGGCTCGTCCAGGATGTAGAGCGTCTGTCCGGTGGAGCGGCGGCTGAGTTCCTTGGCCAGTTTCACCCGCTGCGCCTCGCCCCCGGACAGGGTGGTGGCCTGCTGGCCGACCTTGACATAGCCCAGGCCGACTTCGTTCAGCATGTGCATCTTGTCGCGGATCGGGGGCACGGCCTTGAAGAACTCTTCCGCGTCCTCGATCGTCATGTCGAGCACGTCGGCGATGGAGTGGCCCTTGAACTTCACTTCCAGCGTTTCGCGGTTGTAGCGCTTGCCGCCGCATTCCTCGCACGTCACGTAAACGTCGGGCAGGAAGTGCATTTCGATCTTGATCAGGCCGTCGCCCTGGCACGCCTCGCACCGTCCGCCCTTGACGTTGAAGCTGAACCGTCCGGCCTTGTACCCGCGCGCGGCGCTTTCCGGCAGCCCGGCGAACCAGTCGCGGATCTGGGTGAAGGCGCCGGTATAGGTGGCCGGGTTGGAGCGCGGGGTGCGGCCGATGGGCGACTGGTCGATCTCGATCACCTTGTCGCAATGTTCCAGGCCAGTGATCCTGTCATGCGGACCGGCGATGACGCGCGCGCCGTTGAGTGCGCGGGCGGCGCCGGCATAGAGCGTGTCGAGCGTCAGGCTGGACTTGCCGCTGCCGGACAGGCCGGTGATGCAAGTGAAAGTGCCGAGCGGAATGCTGACCGTCACGTCCTTCAGGTTGTTGGCCCGCGCGCCGTGGACGGTGATCTGCTTGCCATTGCCCTTGCGGCGCGTCTGCGGAACCTCGATTTTCCGCGCGCCGGACAGATATTGTCCGGTCAGGCTGGCCTTGCTTTTCAGGATGTCCTTCAGGGTGCCCTGGGCGACGATCTCTCCCCCATGGACGCCCGCGCCTGGGCCAAGATCGACGATGTGGTCGGCGTGGCGGATCGCGTCCTCGTCATGCTCGACCACGATCACCGTATTGCCCAGGTCGCGCAGGCGTTTCAGCGTTTCGAGCAGGCGGTCGTTGTCGCGCTGGTGCAGGCCGATGGAGGGTTCGTCGAGCACGTAGAGCACGCCGGACAGGCCGGAGCCGATCTGGCTGGCAAGGCGGATGCGCTGGCTCTCTCCGCCGGACAGGGTGCCGCTGGTACGGTCAAGGTTGAGGTAATCGAGCCCGACATTGTTGAGGAAGCCCAGCCGCTCGTTGATCTCTTTGAGGATCGCCTTGGCAATCTGCTGCTGGGTGGGGGTCAGCCGGTCGTGCAGGTCCTCGAACCAGCCGACTGCGGCGGCGACCGAGAAGCGGGTGACGGTGGAAATGTCCTCGCCCGCGACCTTGACCGCCAGCGCCTCGGGCTTGAGCCGCTTGCCGTGGCAGGTTTCGCAGGGCTGCGCGGTCTGGAACTTGGCCAGCTCCTCGCGCATCCAGGCGCTTTCGGTTTGCAGCATGCGGCGGTTGAGGTTGCCGATCACGCCTTCGAACGCCTTGCGCACGGTGTAGCTCTTCTTGCCGTCGGTGAAGGTCAGCGGGACCGGCATGCCCGCCGTGCCGTGGAGGATCACCACCTTCACCTCGCCCGGCAGCGCGTCCCACGGGGTTTCCAGGCTGAAGCCGAATTCGGCGGCCAGGCTGGAGAGGACCTGCATGTAATAGGGCGACGGCGGGTTGCTCTTGGCCCAGGGGACGATGGCCCCCTGCTTCAGGCTGAGATGCTCGTTCGGGACCACCAGCTGCGGATCGAACAGCAGCTTTTCGCCCAGGCCGTCGCAGGCCGGGCAGGCGCCCATCGGCGCGTTGAAGCTGAACAGGCGCGGCTCAAGGCTTTCGATGGTGAAGCCGGAGACCGGGCAGGCGAACTTTTCGCTGAAGACGATGCGGTTGGCGGGCAGGCCTGCGCCCTGCATCCCCCCCTCCCGCTTGCGGGAGGGGTCGGGGGTGGGCCCTTGCTGGTCCTCGGACTGGCCCACCCCTAGCCCCTCCCGCAAGCGGGAGGGGGACTGGTTGGCCAGCTCCGCCACGGTCGTATCCGCCAGGTCCAGGTAGGCCAGCCCCTCGGCCAGCTTCAGCGCCTGTTCGAAGCTGTCGGCCAGGCGCGTCTCGATCCCTTCGCGCACGGCGATGCGGTCCACCACGACCTCAATGTCGTGCTTGTACTTCTTGTCGAGCGCGGGGGCTTCCTCGATCGCGTAGAATTCGCCGTCGATCCGCACGCGGGTGTAGCCGGCCTTCTGCCATTCGGCGAGTTCCTTGCGGTATTCGCCCTTGCGCCCACGCACCACCGGGGCGAGCAGGTAGGCGCGCGTTCCTTCCGGCAGGGCCATGACGCGGTCGACCATCTGGCTGACGGTCTGGGCGCTGATCGGCTCGCCCGTGGCCGGGCTGTAGGGCACGCCGACGCGGGCCCAGAGCAGGCGCATGTAGTCATAGATCTCGGTCACCGTCGCCACGGTCGAGCGCGGGTTGCGGCTGGTGGTCTTCTGCTCGATGGAAATGGCCGGGGAGAGGCCGTCGATATGCTCGACATCCGGCTTCTGCATCATTTCCAGGAACTGGCGCGCATAGGCTGAGAGGCTTTCGACATAGCGGCGCTGCCCTTCGGCATAGATCGTGTCGAAAGCCAGGCTGGACTTGCCGCTGCCGGAAAGGCCAGTGATAACAATCAGCTTGTCGCGCGGCAGCGAAACGTCGAAGCCCTTGAGGTTATGCTCGCGCGCGCCGCGGACGGTGATGTGGGTAAGGCTCATGCCCTGGCTGTTCCAGATTTGTTCGATTCGGGCAAGCTGACTGCACCTTCGGGCACGCTGGCCCGCCCCCTTCCACCAACGCCCGTTTCCACTCGGCAGACGACATTGACTCACCCGCCCCTGCGCGCGAGGCAGGGCGCAGTTTTGCGGAGCGGCTGGGCGGACCACGCTATCGGCCAGATCACGCTATCGGAGAGTCGTACCATGAAATCACGTTTCCTCATCGCCGGCGCTGCGCTTGCCGCCCTGGCCGTTCCCTTTGCTACCAGCCAGGTGATTGCCCAGGCGGCGCAGACCACTGCGGGCAAGGCCGTGATCGGCACCTGGGGCATCGACCTTTCGGGGCAGGACACCGCCGTGAAGGCCGGCGACGACTTCTTCCGCTTTGCCTCGGGCAAGTGGGAGGACAAGACCGAGATCCCGTCGGACCGCCCGGCAGTCGGATCGTTCAACGACCTGCGCGAAACGACGCAGGAACAGGTCAAGCAGCTGATCACAGCCGCACCGGCAAACAGCAAGGTCGGCGCTTTCTACGCCAGCTTCATGGATGAAGCCGCGCTGGAAAAGATCGGCGTGGCCCCGCTGAAGCGCGACATCGCGGCGATGAACGCGATCACCAGCAAGAGCCAGTTCGCCCGCTTCATGGGCGAATCCAATGGCAAGTTCGGCATCTCGCTGGTCGATTACGGCGTCAGCTCGGACACGGCCAACCCGGAACTCAACGTCCTGTACCTCGGCCAGGGCGGCATCGGCATGCCGGAACGCGAATACTACCTGTCGGACCAGTTCAAGCCGCAGCGCGACGCCTATCGCGCCTATATCGTGCGCACCATGACCACGCTGGGCTATCCCGACCCGGCCAAGGCGGCCGACACGATCATGGGCTTTGAAACCGAACTGGCCTACAAGAGCTGGAAGATCGCCGACCGCCGCATGATCGAAAAGGTCAACAACCCGATGAGCAGCGCCGAACTGGCCGCCTATGCTCCGGGGCTGGACTGGAACGCCTTCTTCGCCGGGGCCAAGGTGCCCGCGCAAAAGCGGATGATCGTGGGCGAAAACACCGCGATCAAGGCCCATGCCAAGGTCTTTGCCGAAACCCCGCTGGCCACGCTGAAGCTGTGGCAGGCCTTCCACATGGCCGACCAGGCCGCGCCCTACCTGAACAAGGCAATGGTCGACAGCCGGTTCGAATATACCAAGACCATTTCCGGCGTGAGCGAGAACCGCCCCCGCTGGAAGCGCGGGGTCGATCTGGTCGGCGGTTCGCTGGGCGAACTGGTCGGGCAGGATTACGTCGCGAAGTACTTCCCGCCTTCGTCCAAGGCGAAGATGGAAAAGCTGGTCGCCAACCTGAAGATCTCGATGGCCGACCGGATCAAGAACAACACCTGGATGAGCGAGCCGACCAAGGCCGCTGCCCTGGAAAAGCTTCAGAAGATGGACGTCATGGTCGGCTATCCCGACAAGTGGCGGTCCTATGACGGGCTGAACATCGTTCCGGGCGACCTTTATGGCAACGTCCAGCGCGCGGGCAAGTTCAACGCGGCCTACAACATGGCCGACCTGGGCAAGCCGGTGGACCGCAAGAAGTGGGCGATGAACCCGCAGACCGTGAACGCCTATAACGGCGGGCTGGAAAACAAGATCGTGTTCCCGGCGGGCATCCTGCAAGCGCCGTTCTTTGATCCCAATGCCGACGATGCGGTCAACTATGGCGCGATCGGCGGCGTGATCGGTCACGAGATCATCCACGGCTTTGACGATCAGGGCCGCAAGATCGACGCCACCGGCGCGGTGCGCGACTGGTGGACGGCCGAGGACGCGAAGCGCTTTGAAGAACAGGCCAAGATCTTCGGCGCGCAATATGCCGCGTTCGAAGTGGTCCCCGGCGCGTTCATCAACCCGGACCTGACCATGGGTGAGAACATCGCCGACCTGGGCGGCATTTCGGTGGCACAGGAAGCCTATCACGCCTCGCTGGGCGGCAATTCCGCGCCGGTGATCGATGGCCTGACCGGCGATCAGCGCCTGTTCCTGGCCTGGGCGCAGGTCTGGCGGGCCAAGGCGCGCGAAGCTTCGCTGCGCAACCAGGTCGCCACCGATCCGCACAGCCCGGCCAAGTACCGCGCCTTCGCGCCGCTGCGCAATGTCGATGGCTGGTACGCCGCCTTCAACGTGCAGCCGGGCGAGAAGCTTTACATCGCACCGGAAAAGCGCGCGCGCCTTTGGTAATCCGGGCACGCGTTCAGTTGCCAGTCACAGGGGGCGGCGTTTACGCTGCCCCCAATGCTTTTCTCCCCGTGAGGACCTGATCCATGCGTAATCTCTCTCTCGTTTCCCTGTCCGCCCTGGCCCTGGCCGGCTGCGCCGCGTCCAACGCCCAGCCCGCCTCCACCGTCGCCGCTGCGGAAGCACCCGCTGCCTATGCCCCGGTGATCCCCAAGGGCACCGGCATCTTTGCCGAGCCGTCGACCCTGCCCTTCCAGGCCCCGGACTTCTCGAAGATCCAGGAAAGCGACTACGAACCAGCCATTGAGCAGGGCATTGCCATCTGGCTGGCGGAAGTGGACGCGATTGCGAACAACCCCGCCGCGCCGACCTTTGAAAACACGCTGGAGGCGCTGGAGCGTTCCGGCTCCATGCTGAGCCGCGTCTATGCAGTGTTCAGCGCCCTCACCTCGGCCAACACCAACGACAACCTGGATGCGATCGACAGCCGCACCTCGCCCAAGCTGACCGCGGCGCGCGATTCCATCACGCTCAACCCCAAGCTCTTTGCCCGGATCAAGACGCTCTATGATGCGCGCGATACCCTGAACCTCGCGCCGGACCAGCTGCAGGTCCTGACCCTGACTTACGAGAACATGGTCCGCAACGGCGCGAACCTGTCCGATGCGGACAAGGCGGCGCTCACCGAAATCAACAGCCAGCTGTCCAGCCTGCAAACCGAATTCGGCCAGAAGCTGACCAAGGGCACCAAGGACGGTGCGCTGGTGGTCAATGACCGCAAGGCGCTCGCCGGGCTTTCGGCAGCGGACATTGCGGCGGCGGAGAAGGCCGCAGCGGATCGCGGCTTGCCCAAGGGCAGCTATGTTCTGTCGATGCAGAACACGACGCAGCAGCCGCTGCTGCCTTCGCTGACCAACCGCGCCACCCGGCAGGCCCTGTTTGAAAAGGCCTGGAACCGCTCGGAACGCGGGGATGCCAACGACACCCGCGCGCTGATCGTCAAGCTGGCGGAGCTGCGCGCCAAGAAGGCCAAGCTGCTCGGCTTTGACACCTATGCCGCCTATTCGCTGTCGGACCAGATGGCCAAGACCCCGGAAAAGGCGCTGACCTTCCTGGAAAGCTTTGCCCCGGCCCTGGGCGCGGCGCAAAAGAAGGACGCGGATGACCTGAACGCCCTGATCAAGAAGCAGGGCGGCAAGTTCACGGTCACTCCGGCAGACTGGGACTACTATGCCGAGCAGCTGCGCAAGCAGCGCTATGCGCTCGACCAGAATGAAGTGAAGCCCTATCTGGAAATCACCAATGTCCTGGAAAACGGCGTGTTCTTCGCCGCGAACCAGCTTTACGGGCTGACCTTCAAGAAGCGCACCGACATCCCGGTCTATCACCCGGACGTGACCGTTTACACCGTCTACGATGCCGACGGCAGCGAACTGGCGCTGTTCTATTTCGACCCGTGGAAGCGCGACAACAAGTCGGGCGGCGCATGGATGTCGAACTTCGTCGACCAGAACGGCCTGACCGGGACCAAGCCGGTGGTGTTCAACGTGTCGAACTATACCAAGCCTGCGCCGGGCCAGCCGGCCCTGGTCACCTGGGACGATGCCAACACCATGTTCCACGAATTCGGCCATGCCCTGCACGGCATGCTGTCGAACCAGCGCTACCCCTCGATCGCCGGGACCAACACGGCGCGCGACTTCGTGGAATTCCCCAGCCAGTTCAATGAAAACTTCATGACCGAACCCAAGGTGCTGGCGAACTTTGCCAAGCACTACAAGACTGGCGAACCGATGCCCGCCGCTCTGGTCGCCAAGATCGAGAAGGCCAGCACGTTCAACCAGGGTTATGCCCTGGGCGAAGTGATGACCGCCGCGCTGCTCGACATGAAGTGGCACACCCTGCCCGCCGGTTCGACGCCGAGCGACGTCAATGCCTATGAAAAGGCGGCGCTGGCCGCGCTGGATGCCAAGGGCCTGCACACCGAACTGGTCCCGCCGCGTTACCGCACCAGCTATTTCCGCCACATCTGGGGCGGCGGCTATGCGGCTGGCTACTACGCCTATAGCTGGACCGAAATGCTCGATCACGATGCCTACGCCTGGTTCAAGGAAAACGGCGGGATGACCCGCGCGAACGGCCAGCACATCCGCGATACCATCCTGTCCAAGGGCCACAGCCAGGACTATTCGGTGATGTATCGCAACTTCGCGGGCCGCGAACCCAGCGTCGAACCTATGCTGAAGGCACGCGGATTGAAGTAAAAAGGATTATACTCCCCGGTCCGCCGGGGAGGATTTTTCTGGCGCCGGGGCCTGCAAGGCACTAACTCCCCCGGCCATGAGCACACGTCAGGTTTCAGATCGCAACGATCCCGTCATCGAAAGCCGCGACCAGCTGGTTGCGCCGATGATCAAAGGCGAAAAGCCGCGCGAAGCCTGGCGCATCGGGACCGAGCACGAAAAGCTGGTCTTCTCCACCACCGATCACCACGCCCCGTCCTATGACGAACCCGGCGGGATCCGCGACCTGCTGATGGCCCTGACCGACTTCGGGTGGGAGCCGATCCTGGAAGGCGGCAAGGTGATCGCCATGTCCGGCAGCGACGGCACGGTCAGCCTGGAACCGGCGGGCCAGCTGGAACTGTCCGGCGCGCCGCTGGAAAGCCTGCACCAGACCTGCGCCGAAACCGGCCGCCACCTCGATCAGGTCAAGGCCATCGGATCGCGCACCGGCACCGGCTTCCTGGGCCTGGGCATGTGGCCCGACAAGACCCGCGCTCAGCTGCCGATCATGCCCAAGGGCCGCTACGAAATCATGCTGCGGCACATGCCGCGCGTGGGCAACCTTGGCCTCGACATGATGCTGCGGACCTGCACGATTCAGGTCAACCTCGACTATTCCAGCGAGGCCGACATGGTGCAGAAGTTCCGCACCAGCCTGGCCCTCCAGCCGCTGGCCACCGCGCTCTTCGCCAATTCTCCCTTCACCGAGGGCAAGCCGAATGGCTACCTCTCCTACCGCAGCCACATCTGGACCGACACCGACCCGCACCGCACCGGAATGCTGGGTTTCGTGTTCGAGGACGGCTTCGGCTATGACCGCTATGTCGAATACATGCTCGACGTGCCGATGTACTTCGTGTTCCGCGACGGCAAATATATCGACGCCGCCGGGCAAAGCTTCCGCGACTTCCTGGCCGGCAAGCTGCCCGCCCTGCCCGGCGAGCTTCCCACGGAAAGCGACTGGATCGACCACCTCTCCACCGCCTTCCCCGAAGTGCGGCTGAAAAGCTTCCTGGAAATGCGCGGGGCCGATGGCGGGCCGTGGAACCGAATCTGCGCGCTCCCGGCGCTGTGGGTGGGCCTGCTCTATGACCAGGGCGCGCTGGATGCGGCGTGGAACCTGGTCAAGGGCTGGGACATGGACGGCCGCGAAGCGCTGCGCGCCGCCGTGCCCAAGCTGGGCCTCGATGCGCCGATCCCGGGCGGCGGCACGCTGAAGGACATTGCCGCCGAAGTGCTGGCCATCGCCCGCTCCGGCCTCAACGCGCGGGGCAAGCTGAACAAGGCCGGCGACAACGAGAGCGGCTTCCTGAACCCGCTGGACGAGATCGTGAGCAGCGGCAAGGTTCCGGCGCAAGTCCTGCTCGACAAGTTCCACGGCGAATGGGGCGGAGATATCAGCCGCGTCTACGGGGAATCGTTTTAAGCACAGGGGCGCGCAGCCAACCCGGCTTCGACAGGCTCAGCCTGAGCGGGGTGTTATGCCGCCACCTGAGCTGGTCGAAGGGTGGTTTGCACACCCCCTTCGACAGCCCGAGCGGGAACCTCTTAACGCAGCGCGGTGATCTTCCCGCTGTCGTCCAGCAGGTACAGCGTGTTGTTCGCCACGACCGGGGCCAGGGTCACCGGCGCATCGACCGTGCCGACATAGCTGGGCACGCCGTCGGTCACCGAAGCGGAATAGTACTGCCCTTCGGAATTGACGAACCACAGGCGGTCGCCCGCCAGCACCGGGCCGGACCAGAAGATCGGGTCCTTCTTCTTTTCCTGGTTCTTGAACGTGTCGAGCTGGGTCAGCCAGCGGACCTTGCCGGTGGAACGCGCGATGCACAGCAGGCGGCCATCGTCGGTCAGAGTGAAGATCCAGTCGCCAGCAACCGCCGGGGTCGAGATCCCCGCGAGGTTGAGTTCCCAGATGCGCTGGCCGGTGACCAGTTCATAGGCGGCCATGCGCCCGCCCTGGCCCAGGGCATAGACGCGGCCCCGGTCGATGATCGGATCGGCGTCGATGTCGGTCAGCACGCCCACCGTTGTCGACAGCGAGGTACGCGCCAGGGCATCGGACCACAGCTCGCGCCCGTTTTCATAGCGGTAGGCGATCAGTTCCCCGGTCGAGAAGCCGGCGATCACCGTGCCCTGCCCGGCGGCGGGAGCGGCCACGCCGAACACGCCGGTCTGCCCCACTGAAGCGGCGCGGTTCCATTGCTGGGCACCGTCCGCCGTGCTGAGCGAGAGCAGCTGATTGGCCTGGGTCATCACGAACACGGAATTGAACGCGATGGTCGGCGAACCGCGCAGCGGACCCGCCGGCTTGACCTTCCACAGCACCTTGCCGTCATTGGCATCCAGCGCGGCGACTTCGCCCATGCCGGTGGTGACGTAAAGGCGCCCGTCGTTGAAGCTGACCCCGCCGCCATAGACCGAAGACTGGTTGTCGCCCTTGATCTGGAAGCTCTGGCTCCACGCCGCAGCGCCCGAAGCCGCGTCAAAGGCGTGGACGGTGCCTTCGGTGTCCATCACGAACAGCCTGCCGCCGCCGATCACCGGCGCTGCCGCCAGGCGCTGCTTGGAGCTGGAACCGGCGATCTTCTGCGTCCAGACCTGCGAAGGGGTGGCCGACAGGGCCAGGTTGCCATAGCTCTTGCTGGCAGTCGCGCCGGCCTGGGGCCATTCCTGGTTCACCTCGGCCAGCGGCACGCCGACGACGACTGTGGCCAGGGCCGGATCGACCTTGGCGCTGGTGTCGACCTTGCTGAGGATCGGAATGCGCTTGCCCACGGTCGGGGTGGAAGGCTTGTCCTTGCCGCCGAATACGCCGCAACCGGCCAGGCCGAGCGCAAGGGCAATCGCAATCGGGGCGGAAATGCGGCGGGAAATGGTCTTCGAGGTCATCGGCGGTTCCTTAAGGCTGGCCGGGCTTATTTCGGGGCGGCGGCCGAAGGCGCTGCGGCTGGAGCCGCTTCGCCGCCGGTTTCAAGTTCGGGATTGTCGATACCGGCATCATAGCCAAGCCCGCTGGCCAGCTGGCGCATTCGCGAACGCAGCGTGGCGGGGACGGCCTGATCCTTGCCGATCTTGGCAAAGAGCTCTCCTGCCTGGTCGGGCTTGCCCTGTTCCAGATAGGCCATGCCGACCAGTTCGCCCGCGCTGCCGAAATAGGCATTGCCCGGAACTGCCAGCGGCTTCAGCTTGGCAATCACCTCTTCGGGCTTCATGCTGTCGAACTGGATCGAAACCTGGCGGACCAGCGCGAGATCGCGGAACGGCTGCGGCAGTTTTTCGTCGGCAGCCACGGCTGCGAACTTCTTGGCTGCTTCGTCGCTCTTGCCCTGCTGGGCGGCGATAGCGGCCAGCTGCATCAGGGCCACGGCGCGGTTGCCATCGCTACCCTCGCGCGCGATCAGCTCCAGATCCTTGATCGCGGGATCGAACTGGCCCGCTTCAAGCCGGTCCATCGCGATGATCGTGCGGTCAGACCACTGCGCGGCCTCCGCCTTTTGCGTGTGATCCCAGTAGAGATAGCCGCCCAGCGCCACCAGGCCCACGGTAATGGCAAGGCCCACCGGGCGGGCGTAGCGCTTGAGCGCGTTGACCATCTGCTCTTCGCGCAGAGCCTCGTCCACTTCGCGCAGGAAACCGTCTTGCGCCGCGTCTTCCCGGCTGCCGGGCTTGGGGGGTTGCGAACCGCTATTCGGGGGACTCAGGGCCAAGTTGTGATGCCTTCACTAAAAAACTATTGGCGGCTGTTTAGCGGATGGACCGGCCTTTTCAACGTCATTCCCATGCGAATCCCCGGGTGAAGCTGCGCTGAACGAGTCGCCCGTTCGTCCTGAGGAGGCCTTGAAGCCGCAGGCTGAAAGGTCGTCTCGAAGGACAGCCCCGCACGCTGTGGTTCGAGACCGGTCTTCAATCTGCGATTTCAGGCCCTCCTCACCACGAACGGCAGAGAGAATCATCCCATGATTTCACGCAAAGGCGCAAGGGACGCAAAGGCGCGAAGACCTTGGGTATGACGCAACCCCTTCGCGCCCTTTGCGCCTTTGCGTGAACCCTTTGAACGCCTGCCGTTCCAAAACCCCGCTCAGGCTGAGCCTGTCGAAGCCGGGTTGGCCAAAGACACCCTTCGAGAAGCTCAGGGTGAGCGGGTTTGGATCGGGGCCGATCAAGACCGCGGATCACCCGGCTACGGCACAACCTGTCGAGGCCAGGCAAACCCCGCGCCGGTCATAAAACTATCATTTCGCGCAAAGGCGCAAGGGACGCAAAGGCGCAAAGACCTTGGTTACGACGCAACCCCTTCGCGCCCTTTGCGCCTTTGCGCGAACCCTTTGAACGCCTGCCGTTCCAAAACTCCGCTCAGGCTGAGCCTGTCGAAGCCGGGTTGGCCAAAGACACCCTTCGACAAGCTCAGGGTGAGCGGGTTTGGATTTGGGCGGGTCGTCTCAGGCCCTCCTCACTACCAACGGCAGTGGTAATCATCCCATGATCTCGCGCAAAGGCGCAAGGGACGCAAAGACCTTGGTTACAACGCA
>NZ_JBNNWL010000005.1:0-131116 GCF_050281025.1 Novosphingobium sp. NPDC080210 | reverse complement strand
CCTTTGAACGCCTGCCGTTCCAAAACCCCGCTCAGGCTGAGCCTGTCGAAGCCGGGTTGGCCAAAGACACCCTTCGACAAGCTCAGGGTGAGCGGGTTTGGATTTGGGCAGGTCGTCTCAGGCCCTCCTCACTACCAACGGCAGTGGTAATCATCCCATGATCTCGCGCAAAGGCGCAAGGGACGCAAAGACCTTGGTTACAACGCAACCCCTTCGCGCCCTTTGCGCCTTTGCGCGAACCCTTTGAACGCCTGCCGTTCCAAAACCCCGCTCAGGCTGAGCCTGTCGAAGCCGGGTTGGCCAAAGACACCCTTCGACAAGCTCAGGGTGAGCGGGGTTGGATTCGGGCGGGTCTGAATCGCCCCACTCAGGCTGAGCCCGTTGAGCCCCCGGCCACCCGCTCCAGCAGCCGGTCGATCGCCGCGACTGCCTTAGGTTCGTCCAGCATCGGCGCATGGCCGACGCGCGGCACGGTAACCGACTGGCAATCGGACAGCTTAGCGGCCATTTTCTTGAGCGACGGCGCGGTCAGGATGTCGGACAGGGCGCCGCGCAGCAGCAGGACCGGGCGGCCATCCAGCGCCTGGAACGCGGGCCACAGGTCCACCGCCTGCCCCTGCGGTACGGGCTGGGATAGCGGCTCGCCGATCTTCATGTCATAGTCGAACACGATGCGCCCGTTGCCGCCCACGGTCATGCAGCGCTTGGCCATGGCGAGCCAGTCTTTCAGGTCATAGTCCGGGAACACCGCGCCCTGCGCTTCTTCCAGCGAGCGCGCGGCGTGCATCCAGGTGGGGAAACTGCGCCCCTGCCCGACATAGCCGCGAATCCGCTCCAGCCCCTCGCTCGACAGTTCCGGGCCGACGTCGTTCAGCAGCACCCCGGCGAACAGGCCGGGATTGCCCAGGGCCATGATCATGGTGATCAGCCCGCCCAGCGAGGTGCCGAACGAAACGCAGCGCGTGATCCCTTCCTGCTCCAGCAGCAGGGCGATGTCATCGGCATATTGCAGCGGGTTGTAAGTGGCCGAATCCTTGGCATAGGCGCTATCCCCGCGCCCGCGCAGATCGGGGCAGATCACCCGCCACTCGCCCGCCAGCCGCTCTGCCACATGGCTGAAATCGCGGCCATTGCGGGTCAGGCCGGGCAGGCACAGCACAGGGGGCCGGTCGCTGCGGCCCGCGTAATCCCGGAAGTGAAGCTTCAAACCATCCCGGCTGGTCCAGAAGCGGTCAGCATAGCCTGCTTCGGCGGAATTGGCGGGAGCGGCGGGCATAGTGGCGTTCGGCACGGTCATTGCCCGCGGCTTATCGCCCGCCGCCCGGCGCAGCGCAAGGCGCAAGCAAATCGTCCTGCCCATTAAAATCCGCCGTTGCTGGCCGTTCCAAAGCAGATGCTTTCCATGTCGCGCCGCACCAGCTAAAGCCAACCGTTATTTCCATGGTTTTCAGCCATGAAAAAGGGATCGATCCAAGTTGAGCAAGGCTGAACTGATTTCCTGGGAGCCGGCGACCGGCGCGGAACTGTGGCGCGGGCGGCATGGCGACGTGGACGACATTGTCGACCGCGCCCGCCGGGCCTGGCCAGCCTGGGCCGCCCAGCCGCTCGCCAACCGCATGGAACTGGTCCGCCGCTTTGCCAACGAAGTGCGCAAGGAAAGCGAGAACCTGGCTACCCTGATCGCGCGCGAAACCGGCAAGCCGCTGTGGGAAGCGCGGACCGAGGTGGAAAGCGTCGTCAACAAGGTCGAAATCTCGATCCGCGCCTATGCCGAGCGGACTTCGCAGCGGCGGCTGGACAATGCCTTGCAGGGAACCGCCGCGCTGCGCCACAAGCCGCATGGCGTGATGGCGGTGCTGGGGCCCTACAATTTCCCCGCGCACCTGCCCAACGGGCACATCGTTCCGGCGCTGATCGCGGGCAACGCGATTGTCTTCAAACCTTCGGAAAAGACCCCGGCCACGGCGGAACTGCTGGTCCGCTGCTTTCACCAGGCGGGCATTCCCGCCCCGGTGGTGCAATTGCTGATCGGCGGGCCGGACGAAGGCCGCGCGCTCGTATCGCATGACGGTATCGACGGGGTGCTGTTCACCGGTTCGGCCCATACCGGCATTGCCATCAACCGCACCCTGGCCGCGCGGCCCGACAAGATCGTCGCGCTGGAAATGGGCGGCAACAATCCGCTGGTCGTGTGGGACACGCCGCTGATTGCCGATGCCGCGGCGCTGATCGTCCAGTCCGCCTTTACCAGCGCCGGACAGCGCTGCACCGCCGCGCGCCGCCTGATCGTGCGCGACACCATGGCTGAGCCGATCATTGCCGAGGTCAAACGGCTGGCCGACCGGATCATCTATGGCGCTCCGTTTGACGATCCGGCCCCGTTCATGGGCCCGGTGATCGATAATCTGGCCGCCGACAGCCTGACCGAAAGCTTCCTTTACCTGCTCAGCCACGGTGGCCGCGTGATCAAGCACCTGATCCGCCCGAACGAGGAGCTGCCGTTCCTCTCGCCAGCGATCATCGACGTGACCGACGTGGCCGAACGTCCCGACATCGAACTGTTCGGCCCCTTGCTCCAGATCGTCCGGGTCAGCGATTTCGACGAGGCCATTGCCGAGGCGAACAACACCCGCTTTGGCCTGTCCGCCTCGCTGGTCGGCGGCAGTCCGGCGGATTACAACCGCTTCTGGGCCAATGTCCGCGCCGGGGTGATCAACTGGAACCGGCCAACCAACGGAGCCAGCTCGTCCGCGCCGTTCGGCGGGGTCGGCCTGTCCGGCAACCACCGGCCCAGCGCCTATTACGCGGCGGACTATTGCGCCTATCCGGTCGCATCGAACGAGATGGAGCAACCGCGCGCGATGATCGGGGTCGGCCTGCGCGCTGAATAGGCGGCACAGCCCGCCGCGCTTGCCACCCGGCCCGCGCGCGGGTAGCGGCTCCAGCCATGCAACAATCCGGCACCTCCGCGCAGCAGAACGGCCTGCCCATGGCCTTCATGACCTATCTGATCTGGGGTCTGCTGCCGCTTTACCTGCGCCTGGTCCACCATGTGCCGCCGTTCGAATTCGTCGGCTGGCGCGTGGTCTTCACCGTGCCGGTCTGCCTGGTTCTGGTGCTGGCCCTGGGCCAGTGGCAAGCGCTGAAGGCGGCGCTGGCCTGGCCGGTGCTGCGCCTGCTGATGCTCAGCGCGATCCTGGTCGGGATCAACTGGATGATCTATATCCTGGCGGTGCAGACCGGGCACGTCCTGGCCACCAGCATCGGTTACTACATGAACCCGCTGGCCAATGTCCTGGCCGGAACGCTGTTCCTGGGCGAGCGGCTGTCGCGGCGGCAGTGGCTGGCCGTGGGTCTGGCCGCGCTGGGCGTATCGTTCCTTGCCTGGGGCGCGCTTGATACCCTGTGGATCAGCCTGACCCTGGCCTTGTCGTTCTGCGCCTATGGCCTGGTGCGCAAGCTGGCCCCGGTCGAATCGCTGGCCGGCCTGTCGGTGGAAACGCTGGTCCTGCTGCCCATCGCGCTGGGCATCGTCGCCTGGTACGCCGCCGCTCCGGCCGGATCGAGCATGGGCGTGGACAGCACCTCCAGCCTGCTGATCGCGTTTTCCGGGGTGATTACCGCCGTGCCGCTGCTGCTGTTCGCCTATGCCGCGCGGCGGATGGACTATTCCACGCTGGGCATGGTGCAGTTCTTTTCGCCCACGATTGCCTTTTTCCTGGGCCTGTTCGTGTTCAAGGAACCGCTCAACACCAGCCAGCTGGCCTGCTTCATGCTGATCTGGTCAGCCATCGCCGTGTTCATGTGGGACTTGTGGCTCCAACGCCGCAAGCGCCTATCCCAGGAAGCGCCAGCCTAGTTCCTCGCCCGCGTGGAACGGTACGATCGGCGTGCCATTGGCGTCGATCACCTCAGGCACCGCGCAGGGCGCCTTTTCCAGCGTCACCGTACCTTCGTTGACCGGCAGGCCATAAAAGGCCGGGCCGTGGAGCGAGGCAAAGCCCTCGAACTTGTCCAGCGCGCCTTCCTCCTCGAACACCGCAGCATAGCTTTCCAGCGCATAGGGCGCGTTGAAAATGCCCGCGCAGCCGCAGGCCGCTTCCTTCGCGCCGACCGCATGGGGCGCGGTATCGGTGCCGAGGAAGAACTTGGGCGAACCCGAAGTCGCCGCCTTGCGCAGCGCCAGGCGGTGATGTTCGCGCTTGGCGATGGGCAGGCAGTACATGTGCGGCCGGATGCCGCCCGCGAAGATCGCGTTGCGGTTGATGTGCAGGTGCTGCGGCGTGATCGTCGCGGCCACGTTGGGGCCGGATTCGGCCACGAACTGCGCGGCTTCCGCCGTGGTGATATGTTCGAACACCACCCGCAGCCCCGGCAGGTCGCGCACCAGCGGGGCGAGCACGCGGTCGATGAATACGGCCTCGCGGTCGAAGATGTCGACGTGGGCGTCGGTCACTTCGCCGTGGACCAGCAGCGGCAGGCCGACCTGCTCCATCCGTTCCAGCACCTTGCGGATATTGGCAACGTCGGTGACGCCGTGGGCCGATCCGGTCGTGGCATGGGCGGGATAGAGCTTTGCCCCGGTGAACACGCCGGTTTCCTTGCCGCGCGCCATCTCTTCCGGGTCGGTCCCGTCGGTCAGATAGGCGACCATCAGCGGGGTGAAGTCCATGCCCGCAGGCAACGCAGCCATGATCCGCTCACGATAGGCCGCCCCTGCCGCAACCGTGGTTACTGGCGGGGAGAGATTGGGCATCACGATCGCGCGGGCGAACTGGCGCGCGGTATAGGGCAGCACGCCCGCCAGAACCGCGCCATCGCGCAAGTGAACGTGCCAATCGTCGGGGCGGCGGATGGTCAGGCGATTCGCGGTGCTGGTCATGGCTTCCCCTTAAGCGGCAGGCACCCTATCTGTCACCCATGACTGCCACCCGCCTGACCAATCGCGCCGTGATCCGCCTTTCCGCCCAGGACGAAAGCGAGGACACCCGCGCTTTCCTGCAAGGCCTGGTCACCAATGACGTGACCGGCCCGCTCCCCTGCTGGGCCGCGCTGCTCAGCCCGCAAGGCAAGGTACTGTTCGACTTCATCGTCTGGGCTGACGGAGCCGACCTGCTGCTCGATTGCGAGGCGGATCAGGCCGAGGCCCTGGCCAAGCGGCTCTTGCTCTATCGCCTGCGCCGCAGAATCGCCATCGCGCCGGAGCGGGCCGTGGCGGTGCACTGGCAGCCGGGCGAAGGCCCCTCCCCCGATCCGCGCCTGGGCGCACTTGGCCAGCGCTGGCTGGCGGAGCCCGCGGGCGATGCGGCAGACGAACAGTGGCTCGCGCACCGCCTCCGCCTCGGCGTCTGTGAAGGGCAGGCGGAACTGGCCGACCTGCTCTGGCTGGAATGCAATGCAGCGGAACTGAACGGCGTATCGTTCACCAAGGGCTGCTATGTCGGCCAGGAAAACACCGCACGGATGAACTGGCGGCAAAAGGTCAACCGCCGCCTGGTGGTCGTGCCGCTGGACCAGAGCGACCCCGCCCGCCAGCGCGCCGCCTATCCGCAGCTAGGCCTGGCGGTCGATCACCGCCGGGTGGAGGACATCAAGCCGGACTGGCAGCCGGTCTGGATGGGTAGCGCGCAGTCCTAAGGTTTCGCGCAGAGAGCGCGGAGGATAGTTTCGCTGCGTCCTCTGCGAAACTCCTTCTTCCGTTCGTCCTGAGGAGGCGTTGAAGCCGCAGGCTGAAAGGCCGTCTCGAAGGACAGCCCCGCAAGCCGTGGTTCGAGACGGGCCTTCAATCTGCGATTTCAGGCCCTCCTCACCACGAACGGATTATGAAAGCGCGCCCCAAGCGCATCCGTCACCCCGTCGCAGGCCGGGGTCCAGTTGGCCCTGCGCAAGGTCGGAGTCCCGCAGGATTTCACGCAAAGACGCAAAGGCTTTGGTTACAACGCAAGCCCTTTGCGCCTTTGCGCGAGATTCTGATCCCCGCCCCTAAAAACCCCCGCTCAGGCTGAGCCTGTCGAAGCCGGATTGGCCAAAAACACCCTTCGACAAGCTCAGGGTAAGCGGGTTTGGAGTTGGGCGGGTCTAGATCGCAGCATAACCCCGCTCAGGCTGAGCCTGTCGAAGCCGGATTGGCCAAAACCGAACCAGCCTTACCTCTTCCCCGGGATCACCATCCCCGCCTGCATCGCGCCATCGACCAGCAGCCGTTCCGCCGTGTCGCGGGCAGAGGTGCGCGGCAGGCCGAGGGACTGCGCCAGGGGCCCGCCCATCAGTGCGTCGCCCAGGGCCATCAGGCACAGCGCGTGGGTGACGCCATGCATCTTGTCGCCCTCATGCTCGCCCAGATCGTCGACCAGGCCGTGGATCGCCTCAAGCAGCGGGTCGAGCGCGTCCTCGTTGCCGTTCATCAGCATCCAGGTGGCCAGCGCGCCGCCGCCTTCCTTGTCAAAGGCATCGAAGGTCAGGTCGACCACGTCGCGCGCCGTGCCTTCGCCCGCCCGGCTGGCCAGGACCGCATCCTCGATCGTCGCGCAGATGGTGATGGCCAGATGTTCGGCCAGGGCTTTCTGCAAGCCCGCGGCCGAGCCGAAGTGATGCAGCAGATTGGCATGGGTGCGCCCGATTCGCGCCGCCACGGCCTTCAGCGTTACGGCCTGCGGCCCCAGTTCGATCAACAATGCGCGCGCAGCTTCAAGCGCGACAGTGCGGCTCTCTTCCTGAGTCAGGCGCTTCCTTATTGACATCAATGTCAGTTGCCTTATCTAAGGGAGCATGAACGCTCCCACCAAGTTCCCCCTCGACGTAGAACCGGCCGCGCCCATCGGCAAGCTGGACCTTGCCTGTTCTGGCCCAACCCCCGCCGACCTGGAAATCACCGTGCGTGACCAGCGCTTTGGCCGGACGCAGAAACCGGGCCGCTGGTGGCTGGGCGGCGATCCCATCGGCACGGCCTGGCACAATGCCCTGTCCGCCACCTTCCCGCGCGGCGAGGCGATGTTCATTGAAGCGGTCAAGGCCTTCCGCGATGGCGCTCCGCCCAAGCTGGAGGCGGAAATCCGCGCCTTCGTGAAGCAGGAAATCAACCACACCCGCGAACACGTGGTCTTCAACAAGGCCGCCGTCGAAGCGGGCTATGACCTGGACCGGATCGACCGGCGGCTGGAAGAGATCATGTCGATGATCAAGGAGCGCCCGCCGATCGTGAACCTGGCGGCGACCATCGCGCTGGAACACTACACGGCGATCATGGCCCACGAATTCCTGGCCAATCCGCGCCACTTCAAGAACGCCGAGCCGGAGACCGCCGCGATGTGGCGCTGGCACGCGATGGAGGAAATCGAGCACAAGGGCGTCGCGTTCGACACCTACCTTCACGCCACGCGCGATTGGAGCAAGTGGCGGCGGTGGAAGCTGAAAAGCCTGATGATGCTGATCATCACGGTCAACTTCATCCGCAACCGCTGGAACGACACGCTCGACCTGCTGGCGCAGGATGGCCTCAAGGGCTGGAAGATCAAGGCAAAGCTGGCCTGGTACCTGTTCGGCACGCCGGGCGTGCTGCGCAAGATCGTGCCGACCTGGTTCGCCTATTTCATGCCGGGGTTCCACCCGTGGAACCACGACGACCGCGCCCTGATCGGCAAGGCGGAAAGCGAGTTTCCCGACGCGCGGCTGGCAAGCGCTACTGCCTGAGGCAGTTCAACGTCAGTGCCGGTGCAGCGAGCAATCCAGGGGAGTAAGCCACCCTGGATTGCTTTGCCGTGCTTGAAATTGAGGAAATTCCGTTACGCCGCGCGCATGGCGGCTACATCGTCGTCGCAGTCGCAATCGCTGGGGCAGCCCAGGTCGATGCGGTGCTCAACCGACTGCGCCTCGTAACCGCGCGCCAGGCTGAAGCGCTGGCGCAGCCGTCCGGTCGGGGTGAAGCCCACCTTTCGCAGGACCGAAGCTGACGCGAGGTTATCGATGAAGTGACCGGCCAGGATCTCGCGGTGGCCCAGCACCCTGGCCAGGCGCAGCACGGCGCGCGCCGCTTCGGTGGCATAGCCCTGCCCCCAATGCTCGCGCGTGATCCAATAGCCCAGCTCCACCTGCCCCTCGATCCGCGCCAGACCGATGCAACCCAGGATTTCGGCCGGCTTGGCGCTGGTCGGCAGGGTGATCAGGAAATGCGGACAGCGCGGATCCTGCGGCTGGCTGGCGAACTGGCGGGCGTCCTCCGCCGTATAGGGCCACGGCACCTGCGCCAGGTTGCGCGCAACCAATTCGTCATCGATCCGGCCCAGCAATTCCTGCCAGTCTTCTGGCCAGCCGGGCCGCAAGAACAGCCTTTCGCTGCGAATGAACATATCTCGTACTCCGTCATTCGCCCCACGCCCGCTGCCTAGCCGAGCCGTGTGACATTGCCATTACGTCCCGCGTCCAATCGCCCGATGAATGGGCCGACTGGTGCGCGAAGTGACTGAGGGAGACACGAAAAAAGGGAGATGGGCTGGCCCCTCTCCCTCGTTCTGCCGGTTTCGTGACGCCGGCGGGGCCATCCATCGAGGATGGCCCTGATACGACCATCCGATTATTCGGCGGCTTGTGCCATGTCTACGGACACGTACTTACGGCCAAGCTTGCCATCGTGGAATCGCACGCGGCCAGCGGTCAGCGCGAACAGGGTGTGATCCTTGCCCAGGCCGACGTTGGCGCCCGGGTACACCTTGGTCCCGCGCTGACGGATGATGATGTTGCCGCCGACGACTTCCTGGCCGCCGAACTTCTTCACGCCAAGGCGACGACCGACCGAATCGCGACCGTTACGCGAGGAGCCGCCTGCTTTCTTGTGTGCCATGTCGAACTACTCCAGAATCTTATTCGGCGTCAGCGGCCTTGGCCTTCTTGGCCGGGGCCTTCTTTGCGGGTTCCGCGGCGGCGGCTTCTTCAGCCTTGGGCGCAGCTTCCTTCTTGGGAGCGGCCTTCTTGCCTTCGGCACCAACGGCGACGATGCGCAGCAGGGTCATCTGCTGGCGGTGGCCGTTCTTGCGACGATAGTTGTGGCGGCGACGCTTCTTGAAAACGATCACCTTTTCCGACTTCGCCTGCGCGATGATTTCGGCCGAAACGACGACGCCCTTGGCATCCTTCACTTCGCCGCCGTCACCAGCCAGCAGTACGTCACCCAGGGTGATGGTTTCACCGGCTTCACCAGCCAGCTTTTCAACCGCGATCTTGTCTCCGGCGGCAACCCGGTATTGTTTGCCGCCCGTGCGCACAACTGCGAACATGGTGCCCTTATCCGTTCATTTCAACAAACCACCCGGAGATTCGGGCAGCGCATTGGCCCCTGACTGACGTCGGGGGTTCCAAAGAAGGGCTGCCCCTAGCCAAAGGTCCCCCCACTGTCAACGCAAGAAGAGTCTGTCTGGCGTGCTTTTCCAACCGTGCTAAGGATCGCGGACCATGCTTTGCCGGATTACCCCGCTTCTGATTGCCTCGGCAAGTCTTGCCCTGGGCGCCTGCTCCACCAACGAAGGCGCTTACCCCTCGCTGACCAAGCGTCCTGCCGAGCGGATTACCGCCACCTGGCCGCCCGCCCCGCCTCCGCCCCCACCCGCGCCGCCGCCGCTCGATGCGGCGACTGTCAGCCGCCTGGACGGGCTTCTGGCGCAGGTCACGGCGGCAGATAGCAGGTTCCAGGGCAAGCAGGCACGCGTCCGCTCGACCGTCGCCGCAGCGCGCGGTGCCGCCATGGGGAGCGAAGCCTGGTCCGTCGCCTCGGTCGCCGTCGCCGAACTGGAATCGGCCCGGGCCGAAGCCATGGTGGCCATGGCGCAGCTCGATTCGATCTACGCCGACGCCCGCACCGAGGGCCGCGATGTGGGCGAAATCGAAGCCACCCGGGGCAAGGCGCTGGCGATCATCGCCGGGCAGGACCGGGTGCTCGATTCGCTGAAGGGTTTGCTGGAGCGCTAGAGGCCCGTTTTTGGGAAACCCGGCTTCGACAAGCTCAGCCTGAGCGGGTTTTTTCGAAAAGACGTCGCGTTTCCGCTCACCGTGAGCCTGTCGAAGGGTGCCGCGCCATCACGCGGACTCAGCGCACTTGCGGGTTCACCCCCGCCCCGACGCTGTCCAGCGGCAGGTATTGCCCCGTCACGCCATCCGCTGCCGCCAGATAGGCCAGAGCCGCCGCGATTCCCGCCTCGTCGTCGCTGGCCACCGCATTGATCCGCACGGGTGCGTGTTCGCGGGCAAGGGATTGAACAGCGCTGAGGCGCCAGGCGCTATGCTCGTGCCCCGCGGGCGGGAATACCAGCGTCAGCCCCTCGCCCGAGGCCAGCAACCTCGCCGCCGGTTCCAGCCATGCGGCATAGAACGCAGCCGCCGCCGCGCTGGGCACTGGCGGCAGGCCGGTGATGTCCAGGCGCTGCATCAGCGGCGGACCCGCGTCAGGGTCATGCCGATCTGCTCGCCGTTTTCGCTGATCGCCAGCTTCACGATCTTGACCGTCACCGCCAGCACCCGCTCGTCCTGGACGAACAGGGTGTCGCAGATATGGTCGGCCACGGCCTCGATCAGCTTGAAATGAACCCCCTGCGGCAGGGCTTCGGACGCCGCGAACTTCAGGTCCATGTAGTTCTTGCTGGCCTCCAGCGGCGTATCCGGCTCATAGCGCGGCGCAGGCTTGAGATGCGCGGTGACCGTGAAGCGCAGGGGCTGCGGGCGGCCCGTTTCTTCAGAATAGATGCCGGTGAGCACGTCATGCTCGAACTCGGCGACTTCCAGAATCAGGCTGTCGGTAATCTCCATGCCCTCAACCCCTTCAATCGTTGGTCCAGCGCGCAAAGATCGCGGTTGGCAGCAGGCGCCCGCCCTCGCCATCCTCGCGCACGGCCAGGTCGCCGTGTTCGATCCGTCCGGGCAGATCGGCGAAAACCTCGTCCAGCAGCCCGGCAATAGCCAGCGAGCTCATCCGCACGGCATAGACGGTGAGGAACAGGAAGCGGCTGTCAGCATCGAGCAACTGGCGGCAATCGGCGACGAGTCCCGGCAGATGTTCCTCCAGCCGCCAGACTTCGCCTTCCGGCCCCCGTCCGAACTTGGGCGGATCGAGGATGATCCCGTCATAGCGCCGCCCGCGCCGCACTTCGCGCGCGGCGAACTTGGCTGCATCGTCGATGATCCAGCGCACCGGGCGCTGCTCCATGCCCGAAAGCGCCGCATTGGCGCGGGCCTGGGCGACCGACTTCTTGCTGGCGTCGACATGGGTGACCGGGCCATATTCGGACAGCGCCAGCGTGCCGACGCCGGTATAGCCGAACAGGTTCATCGTCTGGGCATCGCTGCGTCCGCGCAGCTGCTCGCCCATCCAGTCCCACACCGGGGCCATGTCCGGGAAAAAGCCCAGGTGGCGGAACGGCGTGCATTGCGCAGTAAAGCGGACCTGGTTCCAGCCCAGCGGCCAGCCATCGCGCGGGACGGCCCCGGCATATTGCCAGCGCCCGCCGCCATCCTCGTCCGAGCCGGGGACGAATTCGCCGTTCGCGGCCCAGTCCGTCAGGCGCGGCGTCCACATCGCCTGCGGCTCCGGACGGATGAAGCGATAGTCGCCATACCGTTCGAGCTTGCGGCCGTGGCCCGAATCGACAAGCCCATAGTCATCCCAGCCGGTCCCGGCGAGGACGAGCGGCTGAGTCTGAAGCTGTGCCATCTACCCCCGCGCCACCGCGTGGCTGGCGACATAGTCGGCAATCGCGTCGTAATCGCCGGGCAGTTCGACCATGCGCTCCTCGCGCTCGAACAGGTCGCCGATCCGGGCGGGAAGTTCCGGGCGCTGGCCCGTGGCGCGCTCTACCGCATCGCGGAACTTGGCCGGGTGCGCGGTCGCCAGGGTGACGACGGGAACATCTGCCGGAAGGCCCGCGGTGCGCGCGGCGTGAAGGCCGATCGCGGTATGGGGATCGAGCAGCTCGCCGCAATTCTCATGCGCCCAGCGGATCGCCTGGGCCATTTCGTCCGCATTGGCGCGGGCCGAAGTGAACAGCCGGGCCGCCCCTTCGCGCTGGGCATTGGTCAGCTGCATCGCGCGGGTCGATTCGAACCCGGCCATCTGCTCGGCCAGCGCCTTGCCGTCGCGCCCGTTCAGGTCGAACAGCAAGCGTTCGAAATTGGACGAGACCTGGATGTCCATCGACGGCGCGGCCGTGGGCGTGACCGTTCCGGCGGAATAGTCTCCGCTGCTCAGCGCGCGGTGCAGGATGTCGTTCACATTGGTCGCCACGATCAGCCGCGCGACCGGCAGGCCCATCTGCGCCGCGACATAGCCCGCGAACACGTCACCGAAATTGCCGGTCGGGACGGCGAAAGCGACTTCGCGGTGCGGCGCGCCCAGCTGCAGTCCGGCAGCGAAGTAATAGACCACCTGGGCCATCAGCCGCGCCCAGTTGATCGAATTGACCGCGCCGATGCTGAAGCGCGAGGTCATCGCCGCGTCGTTGAACATGCGCTTCACCATCGCCTGGGCATCGTCGAACGTGCCCTCGATGGCGATGTTGTGGACGTTGGGCGCCAGCACCGTGGTCATCTGGCGGCGCTGCACGTCGCTGACCCGGCCCTTGGGATGCAGCATGAAGATATCGACGCGCGACCGGCCTGCCACCGCGTCGATCGCGGCGGAACCGGTATCGCCGGAGGTGGCCCCAACGATGGTCAGCGGATCGCCGCCACGGCCCAGGAATTCCTCGAACAGCAGGCCCAGCAATTGCAGCGCCACGTCCTTGAATGCCAGGGTCGGACCGTGGAACAGTTCCAGCAGCCACTGCTGCTCGTCCAGCTGCTTCAGCGGCGTCACGGCCTTGTGCGCAAAGCGGCCATAAGCCTGGGTCGTCAGTTCGAGCAGGCGTTCATAGGTCAGCGAAGTGCCGACGAACGGGTGCATGATCCGCGCCGCGAGTTCGGCATAAGGCAGGCCCGCCATGGCCGCGATTTCGTCCTTGCTGAAGCGCGGCCATTCACGCGGTACATAGAGCCCACCGTCGCTGGCCAGCCCGGCCAGCGTCGCGCCTTCGAAATCGAGCGCCGGAGCGCTGCCACGGGTCGAGACATATTCCATCGTCGCGCCGTTAGCCCCCAAGGCCGCAACTGGCAAGAACTGCCGCTGGTTCGGCGGTGCGGAGAAGGTCGCGTGGGGCGCCCCGGCTTCGACAGGCTCAGCCTGAGCGGGGTTCGGCACCGCACCCACACCCCCGCTCAGGCTGAGCCTGTCGAAGGGTGGGGCTTGGGTGACGCGGCCCGGCTTTGACAAGCGCTGCCTGAGCGGTATGTTTGCCCCCAGCCGTCACCCCGGCGCAGGCCGGGGCCCAGTGGACCTTGCACAAGGCTGCGAAGTTTCAAGATTTCGCGCAGAGAACGCAAAGGACGCAGAGGCGCGAAGAGGTTGCGCCTCGTTCGCGTCTGTCTCCCGTCAAACGCTAGCTGTAAAAGGACCAGCCTGCGGCACCAAAGCCCCTCCGCGCCTTCCTTTTCTTCTCTGCGCCTTTGCGTGAACCAATCCACGGCTTCGACAGGTTCAGCCAATGGAGAGGTTCGGCACCGCACTCACCTCCTCGCTCACCCTGAGCTTGTCGAAGGGTGTTTTGCCAAGCCCGGCTTCGACAGGCTCAGCCTGAGCGGGGTTACCTCAAAACCGTCACCCCGGCGCAGGCCGGGGCCCAGCGGGCCTTGCACAAGGCTGCGAGGTTTCAAGGCTTCGCGCAGAGAACGCAAAGGACGCAGAGGCGCGAAGAGGTTGCCCTTAAAGTTGTTCAGCCGTTCGCCCTGAGGAGGCGCTGAAGCCGCAGGCTGAAGCGCCGTCTCGAAGGACTGCCGGACACGCTGTGGTTCGAGACGGACCCTCAATCTGCGATTTCGGCTCCTCCTCACCACGAACGGCTTTTGTAGATTGCACTCCCTCCCCGAAGCAATCCAGGGCGCCGCAGCGCCCAGAACCAACGCCTGCGACCAGCGCTAGGCTTTCAACCGCTTCCGCAGGGCCAGACCGTAGATGACCAGCGCGGTCAGGGCGAAGAGGAACCATTGCACCGCATAGGACCAATGGTTGTTGGGCAAGTCGTTCGGATCGGGGCGGGCATTGGCGATGAGGCCAGCCAGCGGCGGATCGGCCACGACCTTGTATCCCAGCAGGCCGCCGGGCACGTAGACCCCGGTTACAGCACCGCCGTTCCAGGCGGGCGATGCGGGGTTGTTGCTCCACCCTGCCTCTACCTCGACCGCGTGGGGCTTTGCCGGTGAACCATCGCTCCATTCGCAGCGGGCGACCTGGGTGATGCCGTCGCGGTTATCGGCGCTGCGTCCGGCAGTCGTACGCCACGACGCAACCTTGGGGCAGGCAAAGCTGACGCGGCGATAGAGCAGCGCCTCGTCAAGGCCCGCAAAGGCCGGCGAATCGATCACAGCCGCTTGCCGGACAGCCGCCGTATAGCTGGCGATCTGCGCGTCCTTCTGGTGCATCCGGTCAAGCTGCCAGAAACCCAGGCGGACCATCACGGCAACGGCAAGCAGGACCAGGATCGTCGGAATTACCGGAACACGCTTCACACCAATCATCCCGCTTGTTGAATCGGCATCAGTCGCGCCGCAGATCCTGGTTCGTCACTTCGCGGGCCTTGCGCTGGTATTCGGTGAACAGCAGCGCTGCCTTGGACACCCGCAGTCCCCACAGGGTGCTGAGCGCGACGAAGGGAATCCACAGCACCGCGTGCAGCCACAGCGGCGGGTGAAAGCGCACCTCGACCCAGAAGGCCAGGCCCACGACCAGCGCGCCGATCACCATGGTCAGGAACGCGGCCGGACCGTCGCCCACGTTGAACTGGCCATAGTCCAGGTCGCAGCTTTCGCAGCGCGGGGCGAACTTCGCCGGTCCGGTGAACAGGGTCTTTTCCCCGCAGCGCGGGCACAGACCGAAAAGGGCAGCCGCGGCAATGCCGGGCTGCCCTTTCGTGTCAGGCTTGTCGCCCGTCATGGCTTAATGGACCGCATAGCCCCAGCCGCCCCAGACGTAGACGGCTACGAACAGGAACAGCCACACCACGTCGACGAAGTGCCAGTACCAGGCGGCCGCTTCGAAACCGAAGTGCTGCTTGGGCGTGAAATCACCGTTGTAGGCGCGCTTCAGGCAGACGGCGAGGAAGATCGTGCCGACCAGAACGTGGAAACCGTGGAAGCCGGTCGCCATGTAGAAGGCCGAGCTGTAGGTGTTGCCACCGAAATCGAACGGCGCGTGGGCATATTCGTACGCCTGGATCGAGCTGAACAGCACGCCCAGCAGGATCGTGGCCCACAGGCCCTTCTTCAGGCCATCGCGGTCACCATGGATCAGGCTGTGGTGCGCCCAGGTAACCGTGGTGCCCGAGCAGAGCAGGATCAGCGTGTTGAGCAGCGGCAGGTCGAACGGGTTCATCACCGCTTCGATCGCCTTGGACGGGAACTGCCCGCCGGTCACTTCCGACAAGGCGTTGGGGAACAACGAGAAGTCGAAGAAGGCCCAGAACCAGCCAACGAAGAACATCACTTCCGAAGCGATGAACGTGATCATGCCGTAACGCAGGTGCAGCTGCACCACCGGGGTGTGGTGGCCCTGCTTGGATTCGCGGACAACCTTGGTCCACCACAGGAACATCGAGGCGATGACGCCCATGAAGCCCAGCAGCAGGACGAACTTGCCATTGGCTCCGGCCCAGTCCGGGTGCATGAACATCACGCCGCCGCTGGTCATCAGCACGGCGGACATCGATGCCATGAACGGCAGGTAATCCGGATCAAGGATATGAAAATCGTGGTTCTTGCTACCGGCCATGGTGCTTTGTTTCCCTATAACGCCTTGTGCCGGGCGGCACGCCGCCCCCCTGGATTCTGATCGCCCTTATCGCGCTGCAAGCAAGCGGTCCAGCCCATTTGCGGCGACTTTAACAGCCGCGCTCTGATCGGCGGACGTGTGGAACGTGTAGCTGAGCGTGATCTGCTTGATCCCGGAGGCTTCCGGGTCCTTCAGGATTGCCGGATCGACGTAGTACTGGACCGGCATTTCCACCTTCTCACCGGGCTTCAGCGTCTGCTGGTTGAAGCAGAAGCAGTGGACCTTGTGGAAGTACTTGCCCGCCAGTTCCGGCTGGACATTGAATGATGCGACGCCCGTGATCGGCTTGTTCGACAGGTTTTCCGCCGTGTAGAAAGCCATCTTGCGGGTGCCGATGGCCATTTCCTGCGTGACCTGCGAGGGTTCGAACTTCCACGGCAGGTCCGGATCGGTGTTGCTGTCAAAACGGACCGAGATCGGCGTTGTCCCGACCTGGACGCGGGCGGCATCCGCCTCGCTGACGCGCTGGGTGGTCCCGCCAAAGCCGGTGACCTGGCAGAACAGCCGGTACAGCGGAACGGCGGCATAGCCCATGCCCAGCATGGCAAGGGCTCCGGCAGCGGCAATCAGGCCGGTCCGGCGGTTGCGGTTTTCAACAGAAGGTGCGCTGGCCATGGCTCAACCCATCTTTGCTATGGTGATGGCGAAAAACAGCACGACCAGTCCCAGCAGGACCAGGGCAAGCGCGCGATTGCGCCCGGCAATGATGCGCTTGCGCTGTTCCAGCTGTTCGGGAGAATTCGGGTCCATGCGTGTCATCCAACCAGGTAACGGTCCGCCACAAGCATGGCGAACAGGGCGAAGAGATAAAGCACCGAATAGCCGAACAGGCGTTTTTCGGGCCGCATGTCGTTATCCCCCGCCCCGCCGCGGAACACCGCGACGCGCAACGACAAGAGCAGGAACACGGCGGAAAGCAGCAGCGCGCTGGCCCCATACAGCCACCCGGCCACTTCCAGCCAGAACGGTGCCATGCTGATCGGCAGCATCAGCACCGCGTAAACCAGAATCTGCCGCCGCGTGGACTGGTGTCCGGCCACGACCGGCATCATCGGAATACCGGCCTTGGCATAGTCGGTTTCGACGAACAGGGCGAGTGCCCAAAAGTGCGGCGGCGTCCAGAAGAAGATGATCGCGAACAGCAGGATCGGCATCAGCGTGATCTCGCCCGTCGCGGCGATCCAGCCGATCATGGGCGGAAAGGCCCCTGCCCCGCCCCCGATAACGATGTTCTGCGGCGTGCGCGGCTTGAGCCAGATCGTATAGATCACCGCATAGTAGAAGATCGAAAAGGCCAGGATCAGCGCGGCGAGCCAGCCCACGGCCAGCCCCATGACCAGCACGGAGCCGACCGACAGCGCCACGCCGAAATCGCGCGCCGAAGTCCGCTCCATCCGTCCGGCGGGCAGCGGGCGCGCGGCAGTGCGCTTCATCCGAGCGTCGAGATCGGCTTCCCACCACTGGTTGAGCGCGGCCGAACCGCCCGCACCGACAGCAATGCAAAGGATCGCGACAAAGCCGATGATCGGATCGACCGCCACCGGCGCGGCAAGCATTCCGCACAGGCCGGTGAAGATCACCAGGCTCATGACCCGCGGCTTGGTCAGCGACAGGAAATCGCGCCAGTCGGCGGGCAAGGGAATCGGCTGGGCAGAGGCAGTCGTCATGGCTGTGCGCGCTATAGGCGGGTGCTGACCGGGTGAAAAGGCCTTGCGCTGATTGCGGGCGCAGTCATGCGACGTGGCGCCGTGCGGCCCGGCTTCGACAGGCTCAGCCTGAGCGGGTGGTGGAGGCGCTGGTTTCGCTCAACCGCGGGTTGCCGAAGGCCCGTCGTGAAAATGGGTTCGCGCAGAGATCGCAGAGGACGCCGAGGAGGTGCATCCCTGCGTCCTCTGCGTTCTCCGCGCAAAACTCTCGCTTGGTTCGTCGGATATGCGCGGCCTAAAATCTGCCCCCCTACACGTCACCCCGGCGCAGGCCGGGGTCCAGCCTTGGGACCTGGTCCGGTTGAGACGGAAGTGGCGCGACCTGCATCGCAAGCTCGCTGCGAAATCTGCGCGAAAGCTTTACCATCTGAGCACTTGCGCAAGACCACTGCCCCCCGGCCTGCGCCGGGGTGACGGGTACAAGGCCGCGCAGAAGGCGCTGGGACGCAGGGATGCACCTCGTCGGCGCCCTCTGCGCGAAAATTAAAGCCGCTTCAGCCAATCGATCAGCAGCGCGTTCACTTCCTCGGGCCGCTCCTGCTGGGTCCAGTGGCCGACGCCTTCCAGCACGTGCCCTTCGACCCTGGGCGCGAACATCCGCATCATCGCCACTGGATCGGCCACGGCTCCGAACAGGGTGGTTGCCGGGTCGTGGCTGCCGCCGATGAAAAGGCAGGGCTGCTCAAGCTGCTTGCCCTGCATCGGCTTCAGCCATTCGTAATCGCGCTCGTGGTTGCGATAGCGGTTCAGTGGGCCACGAAAGCCCGAGGCCTTGAACTCGCCTTCGTAGTAGTCGAGGTCCGCTTCGGTCAGCCATGGCACGGGCTGCGGTTCGGGCAGGTCTTGCAGGAAGGTCGCGCCAGCAGGCTTGTCCCAGTAGTTTCCCGGCGGCACGTCGCCCGAAATCGAATACATCATCTTCTCGACGAAATAGCGCGGATCGGCCTCTGCCTCCGCCTCGGCAACGCCGGGCTCCTGGAAATACTCCTGATAGAAGAACCGGCCCTGGCTGGTGAAATGTTCGCGGAACACTTCGGTAAAGGGGCGCAGCGGAGCCCCGGCAAAGGGCACCGACAGCCCCGCGACGGCGCGCACGCGCTGCGTATTGGTGAAGGCGGTGTTCCAGACGATAGGGGCGCCCCAGTCGTGCCCGATGAGCACCACCGGCTGATCCGGCGAAAGGACATCGGCCAGGCCGATCAGGTCGCCCGCGATCTTTTCGAGGGTATAGGCCTCTACCGCGTGCGGCTTGTCCGACCCGCCATAGCCGCGCACGTCAATCGCGCAGGCGGTAAATCCCGCTTCGGCAATCGGGCGGATCTGGTGCCGCCAGGAATACCAGCTTTCCGGGAAGCCATGGACCATGATGGCCAGCGGGCCGCTGCCCTCGATAGCGCAGCGCAGGGTCACTTCCCCCGTGTCGATGTTCTGGAATTCCATCAGCCTCTCCCCACAAACGAAAACGCCCCGACCTTGGTGGTCGGGGCGCTCTCTGTCCAGTCCGGATGACTAGGGGATCAGTGATGATCCTTGTCGTCGATCACCGGCAGGGTTTCGAACTGGTGGAACGGCGGCGGGCTGGACAGGGTCCATTCCAGCGTCGTTGCACCTTCGCCCCAGTAATTGCCTTCGGCCTTCTTGCCCATGGTGAAGGCGTAGATGATGTTCAGGAACCAGATGCCGACCGAAGCCAGGGTCACGGCATAGCCCCACGACGAGATCGTGTTCCAGTGCTCGTAAGCCGCGGCATAGTCCGGGTAACGGCGCGGCATGCCCTGCATCCCCAGGAAGTGCTGCGGGAAGAAGATCATGTTCACGCCGACGAAGAACACGGCGAAGTGCAGGTACGACAGGGCTTCCGAGTGCCAGCGGCCGCTCATCTTGGGGAACCAGTAATAGAACCCGGCGAAGAGGGCGGTAACGGCACCCAGGCTGAGCACGTAGTGGAAGTGCGCCACCACGTAGTAGGTGTCGTGCAGGTTGTCGTCGATGCCGCCGTTGGCCAGCACGACGCCGGTCACGCCGCCGACGGTGAACAGGAAGATGAAGCCCAGCGCCCAGACCAGCGGGCTGCGGAATTCAAGGCTGCCGCCCCACATCGTGGCGATCCAGCTGAAGATCTTGATGCCGGTCGGCACCGCGATCACCATGGTTGCCAGGGTGAAGTAGAGCTTAGTGTTCACGCTCATGCCGGTGGTGTACATGTGGTGCGCCCAGACGACGAACCCGACCACGCCGATGGCAACCATGGCGTAGGCCATGCCGAGGTAGCCGAACACCGGCTTCTTGGAGAAGGTCGAGACGATCTGGCTGATGATGCCGAAGGCCGGCAGGATCATGATGTACACTTCGGGGTGGCCGAAGAACCAGAACAGGTGCTGGTAGAGCACCGGATCGCCGCCGCCCTTGGCATCGTAGAACGTGGTGCCGAAGTTACGGTCGGTGATCAGCATGGTGATGGCGGCCGCCAGGACCGGCAGGGCCAGCAGCAGCAGGAAGGCGGTGACCAGCACCGACCACACGAACAGCGGCATGCGGTGCAGAGTCATGCCCGGCGCGCGCATGTTGAAGATCGTGGTGATGAAGTTGATCGCGCCCATGATCGAGGCGGCACCGGCAAGGTGCAGCGCGAAGATCGCGAAGTCGGTCGCCGGGCCCTTCGAACCCGAGGTCGACAGCGGAGCATAGGCGGTCCAGCCGATGCCCGCGCCGTTGCCGGTTGCGTCACCGGGGACAACTGCCGAAAGCATCAGCGAGATGAAGCCCGAGACCGTCAGCCAGAACGAGATGTTGTTCATGCGCGGGAAGGCCATGTCCGGTGCGCCGATCATGATCGGCACGAACCAGTTGCCGAAGCCGCCGATGATCGCCGGCATGACCAGGAAGAACACCATGATCAGGCCGTGGGCGGTGATCAGCACGTTCCACAGGTGGAGCTGCGCATCGAAGCTGGCCGAAGGCTCGCCCAGGATCGAAGCGACAGTGCCGAGGTACTGGATGCCCGGATGGGCCAGTTCAAGGCGCATGATGCCCGAGATACCGCCGCCGATAACACCGGCGAAGATCGCGAAGATCAGGTAAAGGGTGCCAATGTCCTTGTGGTTGGTGGACATGAACCACCGGGCGAAAAAGCCCGGCTTGTGATCGTGACCGTGCTCCGCATGATCTGCGTGAGCCTGGAACTGGTCAGCTGTAGTTGCCATATCTGCGAACCTTCTGTTCGATAATCTCTAGGGCGCTCAGGCGGCGGGCTTGGCGGCAGGAGCCGGAGCCTCGGCCGCAGCCGGGGCATCGGGCATGCCGTCAATCTTGCCGCCCTGCTCCAGGACCCAGCGGTTGAATTCGTCACGCGGCAGCGCTTCGATGGCGATGGGCATGTAACCATGACGCGCACCGCACAGTTCCGAGCACTGGCCGTAATAGACGCCCGGCTCGTTGATGATCAGCTGACGCTCGTTCAGCTTGCCCGGAACAGCGTCGATCTTGAACCACAGCGATGGAATGGCGAACGAGTGGATCACGTCGGCGCCAGTGGTCTGGAAACGGATCGGTTCGCCCACCGGAACGACCATGCGGTTGTCCACCGCCAGCTGCGACGGTTCACCGTTCGCGATGGCCTTGTCGTGCGGCAGCATGTTCGAAATGACTTCGATGTCGCCGTTGTCGGGATACTTGTAGGTCCAGTACCACTGGTTGCCGGTGGCCTTGATGGTCAGGGCCTTTTCCGGAGCCGGGGTGTACTGCTTGTTGATCAGCGCCACCGAGGGAACGGCGATGCCGACCAGGATGAGGATCGGAATACCGGTCCAGGCCACTTCCAGCGCGGTGTTGTGCGCGGTCTTGGACGGCACCGGATTGGCGCGGCGGTTAAAGCGCGCCACGACGATCAGGAGAAGCAGCAGGACCAGCAGGGTGATGCCCACGATCACCGGCAGCAGGAAAGCCTGGTGCATGTGCAGCGCCTGCTTGCCGGAGTCGGAATACTGATCCTGGAACATGATCCCGCCAGGAACGGGCATGCCCTTGCCTTCGGTCGGCTTCATCGGGACGTACTTGCCCGGAGCGACCTTGAACTTGGGATCGTTGAGATCGACCGCCGGAGCAGCCGGAGCCGCCGTGGTGGTTACCGGAGCCGTCGCAGCAGCAGCATCAGTGGCGGTAGCCGCCGCTGCGTCAGCCGCTTCCGAGGCGGGAGCTGCCGGAGCAGCCGCGTGCAGTGCGGGCGTCGCCAGCAGTGCCAGCGACATTCCGATTGCCTGGATCGCGCGTCCCGCTTTGCGGGCAGTCTTGCCGATTGTCATCGTTCCTCTTGCTCTTGCTTTCCCGGCCGGTTGAAGCCTTAAAAACGCCCCTTCCCGCCCCCATGGGAGTTTCGGATTCACCGGGCCTATACGCGCGCTTGCGAGGCACCTCAAGCGCCTCTAGGGGAAATTTTGACAAAGCGCATTGTGCCCCATTGCGGGCGCAGCTCGAATCAGAATGAAAGGCATGTAAAGCAATGCAGGACGAAGAGGTCCTGGCCGAATTCCGGGCCAGCAAAGCCTTGTTGGAAGGGCATTTCCTGCTCTCTTCCGGGCGGCATAGCGCACATTACCTACAATGCGCGCGCGTGCTGATGGACCCGATGCGCGCCAGCCGGCTGGCCGCAGCCCTGGCCGCGCGAATCCCCCGCGACCTGCGCAAGGATATTGCCAAGGTCGTCTCTCCGGCGATGGGCGGCGTCATTATTGGCCACGAAATGGGCCGCGCGCTTGGAGTCGAGGCGATGTTCGTCGAACGCCCCACGGGCACCTTCGAACTGCGCCGGGGCTTTGCCATCGAACCGGGTGAAAAGGTGCTGATGGTCGAGGACGTCGTGACCACCGGCCTGTCCGGCAAGGAAGCGATGAAGGCGATTGCCGATGCAGGCGGCGAAGTGATCGCCGCTGCTGCCCTGGTCGATCGTTCCGGCGGCACGGTTGACATGGGCGTGCCGTTCTATCCGCTGATCGCGATCAACTTCCCCACCTATGCGCCGGACGAGCTGCCGCCAGAACTGGCCGCGACTGAAGCGGTCAAGCCGGGGAGCCGGGCGAAGCCGTAATGACCAGCAAGCTGCGCCTGGGCGTCAACATCGACCACGTTGCCACGATCCGCAATGCGCGGGGCGGCGACCATCCAGATCCGGTCCGCGCGGCGCAGATCGTCGCGGCTTGCGGCGGCGACGGCATAACGGCGCACCTGCGCGAAGACCGCCGCCACATCCGCGACGAGGATCTGGCGCGAATCCAGGCGGCGACCAGCCTGCCGCTCAACCTGGAAATGGCCGCGACGGAAGAGATGCTCGCCATCGCGCTGCGCCACAAGCCGCACGCCGCCTGCATCGTGCCCGAACGGCGCGAGGAGCGGACGACCGAGGGCGGTCTGGACGCAGCGGGACAGCACAACCGGCTCTATCCGATGGTCCAGCGGCTAAACGATGCGGGCATCCGGGTGAGCCTGTTCATTGCCCCGGACGAACGCCAGATCGAAGCGGCCATGCGGCTCCACGCGCCCGTAGTCGAATTGCACACCGGCGAATATGCCCATGCCGAGGGCGAAGCCCGCGCGGCGGAACTGAAGCGTCTGGCCGACATGGCTGCGCTGGCCGCCAAGAACGGGATCGAGCCCCACGCCGGACACGGCCTTACCTATGATAATGTCCAGCCCGTCTCGGCGATCCCGCAACTGGCCGAGCTGAACATCGGGCATTACCTGATCGGGGAGGCCATATTCTGCGGGCTGGAAGGCGCGGTCCTGCGAATGCGCGAACTGATGGACGCGGCGCGGTGAGCAAACGCAACGTATTTATCCTCCCTGTTTGCGCGTCAGTGCAAATGGGGAGGTGGCAGGCGCCGAAGGCGGCTGACGGAGGGGCGCCGCGAAGCGGCTCGGGCAGCGCCATTGCCCCTCCACCATCGCTTCGCGACGGTCCCCCTCCCCATTTTTGCTACGCAAAAGCGGGGAGGTCTGGATGATCATCGCCATCGGGTCCGACCTCTGCAATATCGAGCGGATCCAGAATTCCCTGAACCGCTGGGGCGAGCGCTTTGAACAGCGCGTCTTTACCGAGGTGGAGCGGGCCAAGGGCAATTCGCGCCCCTTCACCAAGGCGGGCACCCTGGCCAAGCGCTTTGCCGCCAAGGAGGCGTTTTCAAAAGCCATAGGCACCGGGTTCAAGGCCGGGGTGTTCATGAAGGACATCGGCGTGGTCAACGCCCGTTCCGGCGCACCCACCCTGCGCCTGACCGGCGGAGCGGCAGCCCGCCTGGCTGCCATCACCCCGCCGGGGCATGAGGCGGTCGTGCATCTGACATTAACGGATGATCACCCATGGGCGCAGGCCTTCGTGATTATCGAGGCGCGCAAACTGTGACCGAAGCTGCAACTGAACCGAATTCCAACCTGTCCCCCCAGCCGGCTGAAGCCATGGAAAGCAAGCAAGCGGAGCGGATCGACTGGCTGGGCGAAATTCGCGGGCTGGTGGTCATGCTGCTGGCGGTGCTGGCCTTCCACAGCATGCTGGCCAAGCCGTTCTACATCCCCTCGATCTCGATGATGCCGAACCTGCTGGTCGGGGACCGGCTGATCGTGTCGAAGTTCCCCTATGGCTGGAACTGGGCCTCGGTCAGCTTTCACATCCTGCCGCGCGGGACCTGGCGGTTCCTGCCGGGTACGCCGGAATATGGCGACATCGTCATCGCCGTGCCGCGCAACCGCACCGATGACCTTATCAAGCGCGTCGTCGCCCTGCCGGGGGACCGGATTGCCGTGGTCAACGGCCAGATCGTGCTGAACGGCAAAGCCGTACCCCAGGCGGTAGAGCCGCCGCTGCAAATTCCGGGCGATCCGCAATTGACCTGCAACGACCGGAGCGTGGCCTATCACTGCTATGCCGATTTCGCCGCCTTCCGCACGCGCCTGCCCTCCGGGCGCGAGGTCTATGAAATGCCCACCCTGCGTGAGACGCTGCCCAACGGCGCGACCTATCTGATCATCAAGGACCGCAGCGATTTCACGGTGGACAATTATCCGGAAATCACGGTCCCGGCAGGCCATGTGTTCCTGATGGGCGACAACCGCAACCATTCGGCCGATAGCCGCGTGCCGATCCTGCAAGATGGCCTGGGCGGCCCGGTTCCGCTCTCCGACATTGGCGGGCGGGCAGAGTTCGTGACCTTCTCGCTCGATGGCAGCCAGACGTGGAATCCCCTTAGTTGGTTCAACGCCTTGCGTTCGGATCGATCCTGGACCAGCCTGCGTCCGGTGAAACTGACCAAGGACCAGTAATGGCGAAAGCTCCGTCCCGGACCGCGCGTGCCGCTCCCCCGCCGGTGAACGAACCGGCGCGCGTGGGCCCGACCGACATTTCCGACACGCTGATCCTGACCGAGGCCAAGCGCGCTGCGGTGTGGATCGGCATGGCCGCGCTGCTGGCGCTGACCGTCTACCTGGCCCAGCCGCTGCTGGTGATCTTCGGCGGCATGGTCTTTGCCGCGATGATCGACGGCGGCGCGCGTTTGCTGGGCCGGGTCCTGCCGATTGGCCGCGCCTGGCGGGTCACGCTGGTCCTGCTCCTCGCCCTCGCCTTCCTGACCTGGACCGCGATGTTCGCGGGCAGCCAGATCGCATCGCAGGCCGCGCAGTTGCCGGGAACGGTCGAGGCGCAGGCGATGCGCCTGCTGGAATGGCTGGAATCGCACGGCATGGGCTTCAAGGCGGCGAGTTTCGAAAACCTGGTCGACAAGCTGGTTGGCGGAGTCAGCCAGATCACCAGCGCGGTGGGCGGCGTGATCGGCGGGTTTACCACGGCTTTCCTCATTACGGTCATGGCGATCTATTTCGCCGCCGAACCGCAGCTCTATCGCCGCGGCTTCGGCTGGCTGCTGCCGCAAGGCCAGCGCGACCACTTCGAAACGACGGCCATGATCATGGGCCGCACGCTGCGCCGCCTGCTGGCGGGCAGGTTGCTGGGCATGGTCGTCGAAGGCGTGGCGACCTGGCTGCTGCTGGCCGTCTATGGCGTCCCCATGGCGGGCCTGCTGGGCCTCCTGACCGGCCTGCTGGCCTTCCTGCCCAACATCGGCGCCCCCATTTCCGGCGCGCTGATGGTGCTGGTCGGGTTCTCCGGCGGGGTCGACATGGGGATCTACTGCATCATCGTCTATATCGTCGTGCAAGTGGTGGACGGGAACATCATCGTGCCGATGGTCGCCAAGAAGACCGCCGACCTGGCCCCGGCGCTGGTCCTGGGTGCGCAACTGATCATGGGCGCGCTGTTCGGCCTGCTCGGCCTGATCCTCGCCGATCCGCTGGTGGCCATGATCAAGGTCGCGCTGGAACGCCAGTCCGTCCGTAACGAGAACGCCTGAACAATGGCCCGCAAGTTTCTGTATTTCGTCGCTTTCTGCACCGTCGTTTTCATCGGCGGGCGACTGGCCCTGGCCTTTTACCCCGAACAATTGACCCGCCTCAGCTTCACTCCGGGCGGCCAGTTCGAAGCCCAGCCGGACCTCGCCGCCAATGCCTATGCCAATCCCGACCTGTGGTTTGCCCGTCCCGGCATGAGCGGCAGCAACCCGGTGCAATGGCAGCCCGAAGGGTTCAGGCCCGATCCGGTCCCGGTTGATGCGGCGGTGTTCTTCGTCCACCCGACCACCTATCTGAAAAAGGCGCACTGGAACGGACCGCTCGACGATCCCGACGCGCGGCGCATTGGCCAGGTCATGGTGCGCGCCAATGCCAGCGTGTTCGGCGCCGCCCGCGAAGTCTGGGCACCGCGTTACCGGCAGGCGACCTTCGGCGCTTTCGTGACCGATGCTCCCGAAGCGCGGCAGGCGCAGGACCTGGCCTATCGCGACGTTGCCCTGGCCTTTGACGCTTTCGTCGCGGCCCAGCCTGCCGACCGCCCGATCGTCCTAGCGGGACATAGCCAGGGCTCCTTCATCCTGAAGCGTCTGGTGGCCGAGAAAGTGGCCGGAACCCCGCTGGCACAGCGGATTGCGGCCGCCTATATCATCGGCTGGCTGGTCGATACCCGCCGCGACTTGCCCAGCATGGGCCTGCCCGCCTGCGACCGGCCAGAGCAGAGCGGCTGCGTGATCAGCTATCTCTCTTTCACCGACAATGCCGATACGGCCATGATGCGCGACGCCTATGAGCGGTTCGCGGGCAAGTCCGATGCGGCAGGCGCGGCCAGCTATCTCTGCTCCAACCCGCTTACCGGCGGGATCGGCGGCAACGCCCCGGCAGCGCGCAATCCCGGCGGGATCGTGCCCGATGCCAAGTTCGAGCAGGCCCGGTTGACCGCGGCCCTGGTCGGCGCCTCCTGCGCTGCCGATGGCACGCTGCGGATCGGTTCCGGCCCGGACATGGGGCCCTTCGTGCTGCCGGGCGGCAATTACCACGTCTATGACTATGCCCTGTACTGGCAGGCACTGCGGCAGGACTTTGCAAGGCGCGTGGCGGCATGGCAGACGCGGCGCTGATTACCACCTCCGCGCTGGAATACCGCGACGCCCTGCCCCAGGGCGGAGCGCTGCTGGGGCTGGACCTGGGCACCCAGACCATCGGTACCGCCTTTTGCGATGCCGGATGGCGCTTCGCCTCGCCGGGCAAGACCTTGAAGCGCGGCAAGTTCGGCGCAGACCGCGAGGCGCTGGCCGCGCTGGTGCGCGAACGTTCCATCAAGGGCGCGGTCATCGGCCTGCCGCTCAACATGGACGGCAGCGAGGGGCCGCGCAGCCAGTCCAGCCGCGCCTATGCCCGCAACCTCTCCGCCGCGCTGGGCCTGCCGGTCCTGCTGTGGGACGAACGCTGGTCCACCACCAGTGCCGAGCGCGACCTGATCGGCCAGGACATGAGCCGCGCCAAGCGCGCCGAGCGGATCGATTCAGCCGCTGCCGCCGTGATCCTGCAAGCGGCCATCGACGCCTTGGCTGGCGGCTTCGCTTAGGGTCAGGACCTATTAACCGCCAGTTCGGCGCGGCGCGCCTTTGCCTCCATGGCGACCAGGCGGCTGCCCGATTGCTCGGCATCGCGCCACAGCGCATCGCGGTCCGCTACGTCCCCGGCCTGCGCGGCCAGCGCGTCCCAGGCCGCCAGCCGCATCCGGTCACTGGGATGGCGGCGGGCAAAGCGGTGGGCCAGATCAAGCGCCTCGTCGCTGCCCAGCCCGACCGCGACTTTCAGGAAGGCCTCGCTCGGCCCCGGAGAGAGGATCGCGGCGATAGAGCGCTGGTCGAGGTCAAAGCGGTACTGGTCCAGCCAATGCTGCGCGGCGGTCGACTGCACGATGTTCAGCGAAACCGAAAGCGCATCGGCGGGCAATTGCGAGTGGACGTCGACATGAGCGCGGTAGAGCATCAGCTTGCCCGGCTCCAGCCGCGAACGCTCGACGAACCGCAGCGAGGGCACGGGCTCTCCCCGGTACCCCGCGACATCGCCATAGTCGAACTCGTAATAGTCGCTCCAGTATCCCGGTCCGAAATAGCCGAGCGTCAGGAAGCTGAAATTGTGGTCGTGCGGCGTTCCCAGCACGAAGGAAGGCCCGCCGCTCGCGCGGACCAGATGATCCTCCGCCGCTGGCCAGATATTGGCGCGGACAAAGAACTCGCCACCCCGCAGTGCCAGCATGACGACCTGCGGGCCATAGACATTGTCCAGCACGTCCTCGCGGTGCCGGTGGGCCAGTTCCTCGATCAGGATATCGCCGAGGAACGCATCATCGTTGCCCAGGCGGCGCAGCCAGCCCGCCGCGTGGAGCAGGCTGTCCTCCTCACCCGGATCGAAGCCCTTTGCTGACAAGGCATCGACGCATTCGGCCAGGCTGGCGGTGCGGCTGTCTTCCAGTTCAATCACGCGGGGCATGGGGCAAGTCCGTTCAGTTCGGGGTGCATCTTCGTCAATTGCAGGCAGGGCTGCGGCGGGTGCTTGCAGCGGATCGCCCGCCCGCGCGGCAATGTCGCAGAGCGTGCGGAACCCGATTGCCGTGTCCAGCCCCAGGCATTCGCGCAGGGCCTGCCAGCGCAGCGAGGCGGCGCCGCGCTCTTCCGCCATGGCCGCCAGCAAGGGCGCGGCATCGCGCCGCTTCATCCGGCCCAGCAGGGTGGCGGTCATTTCCAGGCGGCTGTCGCGCAGGTTGGCCGCCGATTGGTGGAGCAAGGCGCCATCCACCAGCCGGTATTCGCGCACCGGCTCGATGCAGTCGATCCGGCGCTGGAGTTTCAGCTGGACCAGGCTGCCCGGAACGGCGGTGAGGATCACACTTTCGCTGCGGCCCAAGCGGTGCAGCACCTGGCCAGGCGTCAGGCCGATCTGGCTGCATTCAAGCTCGGCGCGGTTGTGCCCCTCGCCCAGCATGCGCACGCGGAGCGCCGTGCCGGACCCGGCCAGGACCCGCTCCCACGTTTCCGTCGCCAGAAAGCTGGTAGAAGCCGGCCTGGCCTTGCGGGCCAGCGCCGCGCCGTCAAAGTGCTGAAGGATCAGGGCCGTGGTGCCGGAGCGGGCCAGAACGATCGCGGCCTGAACCTCGCTGACAGAGGATCGCAGCGGGGACAGGCTGATCGGCTCCGCCGCCATCTGCGCCAGCACGGACTGAAGGATCGGGCCGAGCAGGCGCTGGAGCGCGTCACTGGCAGGATCGAACAGGGCAGCGAGAGCGGGCAGTTGGTCGAGCGCCTCGCCCGCTGCGAGCCTGGCCAATTGCGGCTCGATTGCGCCGCAATGCGCTTCACGCCAATGCTGGTGAATGCGGCTCATGGCGCGCTGCGCATCGCGCTGCGGAGCGTCATTGCTCCGCAGCGCTTGCAGTTCCGGGCGGATCAGCATCCGGAACTCTCCGCTCAGTAACCGAGGACTTCGGCGAGGAAGACCATCAGGAAGAAGATCGTATCGTCAGAGCTCATCGCCTGGGCGGGGTTGGCGACGCTTCCGAACAGGCCGGTCAGGGTGTCGAGATCGGGCAGAGCGGAAATATCAATGGTCGGCAGGTTCATGGCATTTTCCCATTATGCCGTAAGGGCACCATGCCCTTCGGACCTGCCCTATCGGGACCATCGGCGGCCGGATTTGAAATTAAAAGATTGTAATTTTCACCCTAGCGATTCCAATGACTTGCGGGGAAGTTTTCCACTTTGTTTCCTGTTCCGCTTTCATTCCGCCCTGCCCCGCGCCTCGAATTTCAGCATCGCGGCCTTGCTCAAACGGCGCTTGTTGACCTGTGCGGCGTAGTGTTCGACGACCTGGAAAGTCTGCCCGGTGATCGACGCGACTTCCGCCACGGTGCAGCCTTCCTCTAGCAGCGCGATAACCGCATTCTTGCGCAGGCCATGCGGCACGGTTTCTGCGCCAAGCGCCCGCGTGAAGGCTTGCAGCTTGGTCCGCAGCCAGCGCTGTTTAATGCCGTGAAAAATCGCAATCCCGGCTTTTGGCGTGCGGTCCAGTTCGGCGCGCAGATCGCGGTGAATTGGAATATCAAGCGTCTTTTTGAACCGGCGCGTCTTTTGCGGCGTGATAAGGATCGAACCGCCCCTCACGTCATTCCAGGTCAGGCGCATTGCGTCGCTGATCCGCAAGCCGGTGAAATAGAGAACATGAACGGCAAGGCGGATCGTCGGATCATCGCATTCCAGCGCGGCGCGCAGGATATGTTCCGGCCAAGGCTCATGCTCCCCGCCCTTCTCGCGTTCAATGTCTTTCGTCGGCTCGATCGTCGCCTTGCTGCGCTGCCTGCCCCACTTGTAAAGCACGGCCAACACCGCAACCACCATGTTGCGGGTTCCGGCGTTCCAGCCTTCGTTATCCAGCACCATGCGCACATCGGCGGGCTGCAAATCGTCAATCGGGTAATCGCCCCAAAACTCGACCACCTTTTTAAGCTGCGCGTTGTATAGCTTGCGGGTGTTCTCGGCCCGCTTGGTGAAGGCATCCGATTGCCGGTATTCCTGCACTAGCCCGGCAACGGTGGCTTGCTGTTGCGGCTTGCGCTTGGTTCGGCCAGCCATAAACGAGGCATAGCTATCGTGAAAGCCAATCGTCCCCGGCTGCGGCATCGGCGCATAGATCGGCTTGCCATCGCGCTTCTGCCCGGTGTTAAAATAGGCATACCAGCGCAGCCCGCGCTTGACGTATTTGACGTTAGGAAGGCTAGGCGGCTTTTTCATAGCGTTGCCTCAATTGCTGGCGATAGGTCGGCTCCGGTCCATCCGTGGCGATATTGCCCGCAATCCGGTCTAGAGCCTTGTCCAGCGCGTTCTTGCACCAGTGTTCGCGCCCGCCAAGCATTACCGGCGATGGCAAGCGGCCTGCGACAATCTCGCGCTCGAATGCGCCCACCGACATATCGCAGTATTGCGCGGCGGTCTGGCGCTTTAGCATCCTGGGCCACCGTTCCATTATGCCTCCCTCCCGTTCAGCGCCTCAAGCGCCTTGGCGAAGCTGCCGTGCTGCCTAATCATCGCTCCAGTGACAAAGCCGCTGCGGCGGATGGCATTGGCGGGCTGTCCGTTGCTGCGGATTACGCGAAGGTCTTTTTGCATCATGCTTCACCCTTCAAAGCGGCGCGGCAGTATTCGGCTACATCAAAAGCAAACCTGCGGGCCTCCGCAACTTCTGGCTCAAAGTTGCACCAGTCGGCGTGTTGTTCGGTCGCATCCACCTCGATTTGCCGCAGGGCGGTTTCCAATAAAACAATCTTGGCATCTGCTTTTTGCATCACGCCCGCGATTGCTTCTGGCAATTCCGAAAGCATCGGCTTTTCATTAAGACCAGTTGCCTGCCGTATTTTTGCAATAGTCCAAAGAAGGTCGAGTTCGTGCTTTTCGCCCATTGCAGTCACAATGGCTGCATTAAGCGCGTCGGCCATATCCAAGCCAATCAAACCATTCCATTCAAAGACTGACTTTAGGCCGTTGTTTTCGATTGTGACTTTAGTGTGCATCACTCCACCTCCGTATTCTCTTGCCGGTCGCGGATCAGTTCCGCCTCGGCTTGGGGGATAAAGCGGGTTACATCGGTGCCTTGGTCATAAGCGCCGTTGCGAAAGGCCCGTTCGCGGACCAGCGACGGCTTGAAATGGGCGATCGCCAGTTCGCGGGCGCGGGCCATAATTTCGGCTTGGTCGGTCATGCTGCCTCCTTCATCTTGTCCCGGCGCTTGCGGCAGCGATCCCGAATAAGCCTTCGGGTCGCCTCCGCCGTTTCGCGCGCGCATTTCAAATGATGTTCCGCCGCTTCGATCAGTTCGGCCTCATGCGGCTTTAGGAACTCGCGCCAGTGCATTTGCGATCAGTCCTCGAACCCGTCGTCGTCGGCAAAGCCTTCGTCCATTTCGGTTTCGGGCTTGCCTTCGCGTTCCAGATCGGCGCGGCGTGCGGCATAAGCGGCGTTAACCTCGGCCCACAGTTCCGGCTTTTCGGCCTGCAGCTTCGCCATCGGGCGCGAACCTTTCGCCATAACTTCGGCCAGCGCATCGGGATCGGCGGCGATCTGAACCGCCGCGATATGTTCCGCCGCCCATTCCTCGGCGGTCTGGCGTGACTTGGCGGCAAGGGGCTTAACCTCGGCAGCAAGCGGCTTCACAACATGAGGCGCGCGCTTGCCCTTGGTCGCGGTAAGCTGGATCATGAGATCGCGCTCGATGTGGCTCATGTGGCTGATCCGAATGCCGCCGACTTCCATGCCGCCCCACTTGACCTTCGGGTCGCGGTAAAGCGTGACGGAGCGGCCAGCGTAAACCTTTGCATCCGGTCCCCATGCGGCGACAAGAACGCGGCTCATCGACTTGCAGGGACGCCAGACGCGCGGCTCGCCAATAAGCTGGATTTGCACCGGCTGTTCGGAGCCGGGGTTAATGTGAACGGCCTCGATCGTGTAGGACTTCGGACCGCCGATGAAGTCGTCGGCGTTCACTTGGTCGCTGCGAGGCTGAATAACTGCGGTCATATCGTTCATGGTTTAGGCTCCAATTCTGGCAAGTGCGGCGTCGCCAAGCGGAGTTCCGACAAGCAGGCCAAGCGCCGCCTTGTAGGTGTCGAGAAGCGCCTCCATTTCAGCGCGGTCGTCGGGCCTCATTTTGCGCAGGCGCACGATCTGGCGCATGATCTTTGCGTCGTAACCGACCGCCTTGGCCTCGGCGTAAACGTCCTTAATATCGTCCGCGATGCCCTTCTTTTCTTCCTCAAGGCGCTCGATGCGCTCGATTAGCAGGCGCAGGCGGTCATCGCTGGCTTTGCTGTTATGTCCTTCGGTCACGCGAACATCTCCTGTTCAATCCGTCGCTCGGTCGGGTGCAGCTTCCTCGCCTCGACGGCGGCGAAAAAGTCCTCGATGATTTCGGAAATCTTGGCCTCGGCGGCTTCGCAGGCTTCAAGGATTGCTGCGCCGATCTTGTGGTCGCGCTCGATCCGCATGGGGATCATCGGCAAGCCGCCCGAATAGCTAATCAGGTCGCACCAGGCACGATCAGTAACGAGCATGGCGGTTTGCACCTGCAACAAGTAATCGCTCGGCGGGGTGCCATCGCGCCAGTGTTCCACGATCGTCTGGATTTGGTATTTCTGGCGGCGGCTCTTGATTTCGACCATGCCGTCTGCGCCGACCAGCCCGTCCGGTGAGCAGCCAATCGTGAAGCCAAAACCGTCGTTGGTTACGAACCCGACTTCCTCGACGGGCGCGTATTTCTCGCTGTAAAGCTGGCGGGCGTAGAATTCCTCTTCATGCCCGCGCAGCATATCGTCGGTTACAAAGGTCGGCTCGACATAATTGCTGATCCGCTGCGCCGCGAGTTCCCAAATGTGGGCGCGGCTCTTGTCGTTGTCCGCGCGCTTTAGGGTCGGGGTCAGAAGAAGCTTGACCTCCGACGCGGTAATCAGTCCGCAGCGCATTTGAAGCCACTCGTCCGACCCTTGGATTACATCGTCGTGAATTTTAATCATTTGCTGCACTCCTTGTAGGCAGTTGCATCGTTCGAGCAGAGCCGCGCCTTGTCGGCCCGCATCGCGCTGTCGAAGGTCAGGACTGCGGCGAGCGCCAGAACAGCCCATGCAAGGTTCCGCAGGCGCAGGGTCATTTCGCGCTCCATTCGGCCTGCAATTGCGCCCACCGATCCTCGCCCATTTCCTTGCGGGCCTGTTCGATCTTGCGGTCGAGGGTAAAGCTGCCCGCGACGGTTCCAGCGGTCGGGTCTGGTCGCCATGCCAGCGCTGATTTCAGGCAGGCATATTCAGTGCGGGTGCGGCTCTGGCTCATTCCGCGTCCCTCCGCATCAAGCGCAGGGCATCGACTTGATCGACGGCTATGTCGCTTTCGCGCTGCCAGCCATCATCGTCGGCGGCAAAGAACCCCTCGTCGAACTCGCGCTCGGCAAAGTCGTTGGCGAGGATTTCGCTTTCGCTCGGCATATACGGGCGGCGGCTCATGCTGCGGCCCTCCGCTGATCGGAAAGGGCTGCGGCGTGCGCAGCCTTGATCGCCTCGGCAAACTTGGCCGGATTAAACGCGGCCAGTTCGTCGTCGAACAGCAGCGCCACGGTTTCGCAGGCGAGGCAGTCAGCGCCCTTGATCGACTGGCCGAAACCGCAAACCGGGCATTCTGCCAAGTGCGGCCCGTCGCAGTCAGGGCAAACATTCGTCGGGTAAGGATCCCATGTGGACGGCAGGCGGTGCGAATGAACGCGGCCTTCCCCGTCGCAAGTCCCGCAAGCTGCTACTGCGCTGCGGTCGTTCCAATGTTTGCGCATCGTCGTCTCCTCGGCTTGTGCCTTGGAGCCTTCAATACGCCTCGTATTGTATATGTCAATACAGCTTGTATCGGTTTGGCGCTTTTTATGCCGCTAGAGGTTCAACCGCGCCGGTTGCCAGCATGTCGGTCGTTAACCTTTGCCGCAGCGTTTCGCGGCTCTGGCGGACCATGCCGGGGATCAGGAAAATGTCGATCAGCCACCAAATGCCAAACCCGCCGATCGTCAAAAGCATGGCGATCCCGCTGCCAGGGCGGCGCAGATAGAACCGATGCGCGCCGATCAGGCCGAGAAAGAACCAGAGGAAATAAGCAGCGCCAATGCTTTGCGTGTCATTGGCGACGCGCTGCTCGATTAGCTGCAATTGTGCCGTAGAAAGCGCCATTTGTTATCCCCTAGTGATTTCTGCGGACTTTGCCCAAGCGATCCAGCAATTTCAAGGCGCGCGGCGGAATTGCGCTGACCACAAAACCAATCACGCGGATTTCGCCGTCGCTTTCGAGCATGTCATGGCTAGGCGAGCCGATTTCGATTTCGGCTGAAAATTCCGGCCTGGTCGAACGCGGGACAAGAAAATAGCGCCCGTCGCGGATGGTTAATTCTTTCACCGTGCGTTCGCGCAGGCCATCGGGCTTGATTCGTTCCACAATGACATGATCGCCCGGCTCCGGTTCGACGCCGTTCGTATAGATAGAAATACAGTCAAGCACTGTCCCCGGCTCATAGCACAGGTCCATCGAATAGCCTTCGACAACTAGCCCAAAACGCTCACAATCTGGCACCGGAGGGGGTGCGTCTATCTCGAATGGGTCAAATACTTCCCTGGCCTCTCGCCATACACCTGCTGCCACACTGCCCCCAACAATTAGAACCGAATTGGCAGTATTTTGAGAAGGGGCCGCTCCGTCAACCCCATCCATCCCTAAAAGCCATCCCGGTTTGACACGAAATGCGCGCGCATATTTTTTCGCGGCATCGAGGCCGAATGACCGCGTGCCGTTTTCGTGGTGCCGATAGCCAGCTACACCCCAGCCAAAAGCCTCTGCGGCTTCCGTTGCCGAAGCATACCCCGCCCGCTGCCGCGCCTCCCGAAGGCGCTCTGATCTATTATTGCCCATCACTGGTCTTTTACATAGCCGATCAATACGCAGGGTATTGACCTGCATCGATACAGAGCGTATTGAGGCGGGCATGTCACACCTAATCCCCATTTACGCTGTCTGGAACGACAACGCCGAAGCGATGGCTTCGGACATTGGCGAACTCGGCGTGACCGTCCGACAATGGCGCAATCGCGGAAACATCCCGGCTAAATACTGGCCGAGGATTATCGACGCGGCTGCTGCGCGCGGGACGGAATTGAACCTCTCGCAGTTTTTGCCCTCGTCCGAACCACAGGCCGCATAGCCATGCTGGTGGGGGCAATCATCTTTACCGCCGTATTCGCTGCCCTTGGCGCGATGCTTTGGGCGTTCGTCTCCCTGCCGATCGACGCGGGCGACGACGAACACAGCAACCCCGACAACTTCGGCATCTGACCGATGGCGGCTCACCAGAACTCGCGGGCCAACTCCCTGGCTTCCCTGCTCGCCCGCGAACACTTCCCCGGCCTGACTGACCAGTTCGTTCGGGCCGGGGATTTTTCTCAAAACGTCCATGTCAACCCTTCTAGCGCAGGAGATCAACAGGATCATGGCTAATAATTATACGATCGTGCGCGGTCGGCAGCTTACGATCAGGCGGGAACTCGACCGTCGCGGGATCAGCCTAAAGGTTATCGCCTATGACGCTGGCATTCCTTACCCGACGTTGCTCTCCTACTTTCCCGGCGAGGGCGAACCGGCGACCATTTCCGGCGCGGCGCTCTATTCGCTCTGCGGTGTTCTGCCTGCCGACCTGTTGAGCCTGCTTCTGCCGGATGGGTTCCAAGTCGTTCGGGCGCCAGAGGACGTTGACCACGACCAGCTTGCCGAGGCGATGGCGGAATATCTGACCGCCAAGCAGCACGCACACCATCCCGACAGCCCCGATGGCCGCGAGATTTCCGAAGGCGAGGACGAGGAACTTTGCACCCGTCTGGCAAGCGTGAGGGCGGTCGCATGAAGTCGGAAAAGAAAATGCTCTCCGACCATTCGCTCTTTAGCCGCCGCCGTTTGGGTCCGCCGATCGGCAACCGCGAATTCGACCAGCACTGCAAGATGATGCGCAAGGGATCGCAGGCTTTGCTTGAGGCGATTGCGAGGGTTTACGCATGACCCGCGCCAAGGACAAAGACGACGCGCTTTATCGTCTGGTCAAGCGCCTTCCCGAACAACTCGAACGCGCCCGCAACCGGGTGCGCCAACTTGAAAACCAAGCGGTGCGCCTTGGCCTCCGTGATCTTGTGGAGCAGGGATAATGGCTGATCTAAACCAGTGCCAATTCATCGGACGGCTCGGTGCCGATCCTGAAATTAAGTCTTTCTCGAACGGTGGGCGCATTGCCAACCTGCGCCTTGCCTGTTCCGAAAGCTGGAAAGACAAGCAGACCGGCGAGCGCAAAGAGCGCACCGAATGGATTGGCGTTACCCTGCAAAGCGATGGCTTGGTCGGGGTTGCAGAGCGCTACCTCAAGAAAGGCTCTCGGGTCTTTGTTCAAGGCCAGTTCCGCACCCGCAAATGGCAGGATCAATCAGGCGCAGACCGCTATTCGACCGAGATAGTTGTCGGCGGCTTCGGCGGCATCCTGACCATGCTTGACGGCGCGCAGGGCGGTTCAGGCGAGCGCCGCGAACAATCCAGCCAGCCAGCGCAACAGCCTGCAAACAACGCCGGATCGTTCCGCGACGATCTCGACGACGACATTCCGTTTTGAGGGGCTGACCGATGCGCCGACGCCCGATCCAGAAAAAGCAGACCATGACGCGGCAGTTCAACCACGTCGCCGCCTTTTCGAAGGTCGGGACTGCGCCGCTGGAAACCCTCACCGACGCGATGATCGAAAGCATTGCTGCCAGCCATGCCCGGCGCGGCACTCCCGCTTTCGACAAGCTGCACGCCGATCTCCGCGAGGTCGTTGCTAACCGAAAGGCGCTGGCTGCATGAGCAAAGATTACGTCACGTTTGCGGACCTTGAAAGTTCGCTTAGGCCGGTGCCGCTGTTCCCGGTGCAGGCACCCGATGGCCGCAAGGATTTGACCGAACTCGACCGGCAATCATGGGTCGTCAACTACATTCGCAAGTCGCAGCCGAACATCATTGTTTACGCGACCCCGAACGCGGCCAAGCGCGGTTTCTCTGCGCAGCGCCAGGCGAAAAAGGAAGGGCTGCTTGCTGGCGTATTCGACCTGACATTCGCGTGGGACATTAAGCACAGTGATGCCGACGTTACCGTCTGTTGGGCGGAAATGAAGGGTTACGATGCCAGCGGTCGCGCCGGTTCGCTAACCCCGGCGCAGATTGATTGGGGCAATGCCATGCACCAGCGCGGCCACAAGGTTGCCTGCTTTTTCTCCGCGAAGTCCGTGATTGAATGGCTGGCCGAACTTGGCGCGCCTATCCGTGGAAGGATCGCCGCATGAGGCACTTCTCGCCCATTTCCGACCCGCTGGACCTGCGCGACTTCACCAAGCGCGCGATCCGCCAAATCCTCCGCACGATCGCGCAGCAAGGCGACGATGCGCTGCTGAAAGATTGCATCATGACAGCCCGCGAACACGGCCATCTCGACGACGAGGAAACGGCTTTTCTGATTAATGTTTGGGGAGTGCAAAGCGCATGAGCCTCGCACCCGTTCCCACCTCCGCGCCTTGGACCGCGCGCCGCTTTGTCTATTTTAAGGGGCAATTCGACTCCCATATCGCAACCGGCGAGGACTACCCAAGCCAAGCCCTTGCGAAAATCTGGACGATGAAGCCCGGCAGCAAACCGAAGGGCGCGGGTCTGGCTTGCATCCCTTCGACCTATTGCGACTTCGACGCGCGGGAACACGCGGCACAGCGCGAGCGCGGCAAGTTCATTGCGCTGACCGCCGACATTGACAAGGGCAATCACCCGCTGGCAACCGTCCGCGCGGCGATCGAGCAAGTAACCGATGGCGCGGCCTGGCTGATATATTCCAGCCCGCATTCCCGGCCCGACGATCAGCGGTGGCGCATTATCCTGCCACTGGAAACCGAGCAGCCGTTCGAGGCATGGCACGATGCGCAGCTTGCGCTTTATGCCTTTCTTGAGGCGCGCGGGATTGCCTGCGATCATGCTTTGGCCCGCGCTGCACAGCCGGTCTATCTGCCGAACGTTCCCGCCGTTCATGCCAAGTCCGAAACCCCGCTGCGCGATGAAAAGGGCGAACCGCTCTATTTCGAACGCGAAGGCTCGGACCTGACCGCGCCGGGGCTGGACCTTGAAACCGGCCTGATCGCGCAAGGCATTGCCGCATTGCGTCGGCAGCGGATCGAGGACGAGCAAACCCGCGAACGCATCCGGCGCGAGGCCGAACAGCGCCGCGCCAATGCCCCGCGCGGTGACAACGCCTCGCTGATCGAGGATTTCAATGCCGAGAACAGCGTTGCGACCATGCTGGAAATCTGCGGCTATGAGCAATCCCCGCGCAATGCCGAGGATTGGCGCTCACCGCACCAGACCGGCGAAACCTATGCGACCCGCGTAATCGGCAGCAAATGGGTTAGCCTGTCGGCCAGCGATGCCGAAAGCGGGTTGGGGCAAAAATGCTCTGCGGGCTGCTATGGCGATGCTTACGACCTGTTCGTCCATTACAAGCACGGCGGCGACCACAAGGCGGCATATCGCCAGATCGGGGCCGAGAAGCGCGCGGCACAGGGGAATGTGACCTACCCGCCGCAGTTCCATGCCGAGCCGCCCGAATGGCTTTCCGCCGCACCGCTGCCCGATGAAGCGCCGGAATGGGCGGAATGCGAAGAACACCGCGAGATCGACGAGGAAGCGTTCGCCGCAGCCGCTGGCGTTGATTACGGCGACCGCTGGCCGGAACCCGTCAACCTTTGGCAGCGGTTCGAGGAGCCGGAACTCCCGCAAGGCTTGCTGCCGCTGACCGTCGAGGTTTTCGCGCGCAAGCAAGCCGCGATTATGGGCGCGGACGCTGCTGGCATGGCAATGGCCGTCATGACTGTTTGCGCGACTGCGATCCCTGATAGCGTCGAACTGCAAGTCAAACGCAACGATCCGACCTGGCGCGAACACGCGCGGCTCTGGACTGCTCTTGTCGGCCCGCCATCCCGCAAGAAAACCCCGGTCTTTAAGGCCGCAATGGGACCGCTGCGCGCGATTGATAACCAGTTGATGCGCGCTTACCTGCAAGCCTGCGAGGAGTGGGAAGCGCTCGACAAGGACGAGAAGAAAGCCACGCCGAAGCCCAAACAGCGCCGCTTGATCATTTCCGACACGACGATCGAGGCCGCGCAGGAAGTCATGATGGACAGCCCCGATGGCATCCTGTCGGAGCAGGACGAACTTTCGGGCTGGTTCGGATCGATGGACCGCTACAACACCAAGGGCGGCGGCGACCGGGCATTCTGGCTCAAGGCGTTCAACGGCGGAACCTACAACCTCAACCGCATCGGACGCGGCGCAAAGCAGATCAGCAACCTGTCGATTTCGCTGCTTGGCGGCATTCAGCCTGAACCGATGCGCAAGTTCGCCTCGGAAAGCGTCGATGATGGCCTGTTGCAGCGCATGATCCCGGTCATTCTGCGTCCGTCAACGGTCGGCCAGGACATTGCGCAGGATCAGTCCGCGACTGAATACGAACACCTCGTCTCCGACCTCTACGGGCTGCGCAAGCAGGGTCACAAGCTGATCCATTTCAGCGATGGCGCGCGGGCGGTTCGTGACCAGCTAGAGCGCGAACACCTCGAACTGTCGATGGCGCTTGAAACTGTCTCACCAAAGCTGGCCGCGCACTATGGTAAATACGACGGCATTTTCGCCCGCCTGTGCCTGATCTGGCACTGCATCGAATGCGCCTATCGTGACTTGCCGAGCGAGATCAGCGAGGACACCGCGCGCCGTGTTGCTGCCTTTATGCATGAGTTCATTCGGCCAAGCGCCATCGCTTTCTACGCGGGCATCCTGGGTATGTCTGCAGGCCATGAGGAACTTGTCGCGCTGGCCTCGATCGTCATTGCCAAGGGACTAACCGAGGTCGGCGCACGGGATGCCCAAAGCGCCGGTCAGACCCTGCGCCACATCACCGCCGACCAGTTCCGGCAGCTTGCCGAGAAGATGGAAGCGTTCGGATGGCTGGAACGCGGCGAACCTAAACCGAAGTCGAACACCCCGCGCTGGCTGGTCAATCCGAAGGTGCATGACCTGTTTGCGGAACGGGCTGCGCAGGAAATGAGCCGCCGAGAAGCCGCCCGCAACGCTCTGCGCAACGCTTTGATGGGAGATCAGTAGTGGCATATTCCAGCCTTACCGAACCGCGCATCGTCCGAGAGGCGTCTCGCCTTTATAGCCTCGCTTTGTCGAAAGGCGATAGCGAACAATCCGCTCTTCAAAAGTCCATTGCGGTCGCCCTGTCTAAGCTGTGGCGAAAAAAGCCGCTCGATATGAGCCAAGCCAGAAACATCAATAGATACGGCGGTGAGTATTCGCGTCTCGAAAACATGGTTCGGGAGCAAGCTTAATGCGTTTTTCGCCGTTCATAAAAACGCGCACTTTCCTGAATGACGCGTCTAGTTGCTGGCAGTTGCTGCTTAGGATTGGCGCCAGTTGCTGTCAGTTGCTGCTTGCGTGCGTGAGACATAAAATGCATTTTCTCTCTTTCTCCTATTGGCAGCACGTTTTTACGCCTCGCGCACGCAAGCAGCATCTAGCAGCAACTAGAATTGCGGGGGCTTTGGCATGACGCACCTGCTCAACTGCTATGAGATCGACGACCTCGACGAGATCGATGGCGACGGCCAGCTTGCCCTAGTCTGGTGTGAAACCCATCACCGCTATGAGTGGCACAATATCCCTCGCGCCTATGTCAGATACGGCGGAACGATCCAGACCACTCGCAAGCCGCTTTGGGAAAAGGGCGGCTTATGATCCACGTCAGCCAGCACGCGCTCGACCGTTACCGCGAACGCATCGCCAACCTAAGCGACGATGAAATCCGCGCGGCCCTGATTACCCCGGCTGTCATGACCGCTGCGGCAATCGGGGCGCGCTTTGTTCGGATCGCGTCGGGGCATCGCATCGCCCTGGCCGATTACACCATAACCACGATCCTGCCGCCTGACCATTTCCGCAAGCAGGTGCTGCGAACCGGGCTGGCGCGCTTTGGCAAGACTGCGAAGGCGCATCGGCGGGAACATTACCGAGGAGGGCTTCATGGCGATATTTGCTGATGACTATATCCGACGCGCATCCCCTGCGAGCCTATCTATCCATTGCGGAGCGATCATCTCGCGCATGGCATGCGCTTCTTGCGGGGCGAACGATGAATGGCGGATCAATGGCAACAAACCGCCTGCAGAAATCATCCCGCGCCATTTCGCAAATAAAGGGTGGAATCTGCATCGCCGCCCGGTGTGCCCTTCCTGCCAAGCTAAGAAAAAGGAAAAGCCAATCATGATTAAGCCCAAGCCTGAACCGGCACCGACCTTCGACGCAAAGGCAGCGCGCCGTGAAGCGCACGACCTGATCGCCATGACGTTCAACATTCCGACCGGGCAATACAACGATGGCTATTCCGACGAACGTATTGCCAAGGAAACCGGCATTGGAGTGGATTGGGTCAAGCATCGCCGGGAGGATGAGTTCGGGCCGCTGAAAGAACCGGACGAATTGACCGCGATGCGCAAGCAGTTGGCCGATGCTGCTGCCAAGGTTGAATCCATCAAGTCGCAGTTTGACCAGCTTTGCGCGGCAAAGGGATGGGCTGCCTGACTGGGCAGTGCAACCCAAGTTTGAACAGTTAGGGGTTAGAAATGGCTAAGGCAAAGCGCAAGAATGTCCAGATCATTGAAGAACTCGACGGCCCGACCCCGGAGCAGATGGCTAAGGGCGGCTATGCCCGCTTGACCATGCCGAACCCCGATGGCGGCAATCGGCAGGCGCAAGTCCATATCAATCGCGGCTTTGAGCAGAATGGCCGCTTATTCAAGTCTCGCCACTTTGACCGGCTGCACAAGGCTGGGCAGTTTACCGATGAACAATATGAAGCTGGCGTATGGTATCGGGATCAGCATGAGCGCGGGCGCTTTGATCAGCCGAAAATGAGCAACCTCTACCGGGTCCAGGGCGGGGTTGTGGTAAGCACAAGCGATTTGACCCAAGATGCGCGCGATAGGTGGCGCAATGCGAGAATGGCTTTCCCGCGTGATATGGTCGGTTTTATGGATGGGTTACTACTCCACAACCGATGGCCCAGGCTACACCACCGCGAAAGGTTCAGAACTCTTGATCGCGTCAGATCAGCCTTGGATTGCCTGTGTGCTCACTTGGGAACAAAACGGCGTTGACGGCGGAACATTTCGGGTGTATTTATGACCACGATGCGGAATTTCCGTCCATTTGACGTTGATTGTGATTGCCGCGCTTTCTTCATTGAAGAAGAACCGTGGCAATATTTCGTTCTAGAGAGCGAATTTCCCTCCTACGTCTATGTGATTCAGGCGGGTAAGGATGGCCCGGTCAAGATTGGTTCAGCCCAAAAGCCTAGTGAGCGCCTTCAAGAGTTACAAACCTCCAACTGGCAGCAACTGTATTTGAGGGCAGTCGTCCCTTGTGGGCCGCGAGTGGTAATTGAAAAGGTTGCCCACGCGCTTGCGGATCGTCACAGGATACGCGGTGAATGGTTTGATCTTGAGCCGCTAAAGGCTGTTGAGTTTGTTGTGACGGCAATGGCCTTGAAGGGTCTTGATCCGAAGCCGTTAGCCGATGCAATGCGTGGGCTTGTCGTCACGCCGGATAATTACAACAGGGCCAAGCGGCATGAGCCTTATGATAGCGAACGCAGGATTGCTTTGCGTCAGAGGCTAGGAATCGATTGAACCCGCAGCCTGTGAAGGTTTGCGGGCTTTTCTGTATCAGTTGGCCGCAAGGCCCCGGCACTCCCCACCTTCAACTAACGTCCAGCCCGATCACTTGGGGGCATGAAGGTTGCGCGAGAGTGCCGGTTACATCGGGCGCGGTTATGGCTTGGTCAAAGCAGTCCAGGCATGAGCGCGGCTACGGCACCGCATGGGACAAGCTGCGCAAGGTCGTATTGGCGCGGGACAAGTTCCTTTGCCAAGCCTGCCTAAAGAATGGCCGCGTTACTCAAGGTAATCACGTCGATCACATCAACCCGAAGGCCAAAGGCGGAACGGACGACCTCGACAACCTGCAATGCCTCTGCGCCGAATGCCACGAAGCCAAGACTACGCGCGAGAATGGCGGCATGGTCAGGCTGGTGATCGGGGTTGATGGCTGGCCGGTCGCGTAATATTATTGCGGGGGCGGGTAATTTCTTACAGCCCTGTGGGCGTCGGACCGCCTATCGCCCATTCTTTCAACGCTATTACAGGAATTTTTCTCATGGCAGGTCGCAGGCAGCGCATTGACAGTGCGACCGCTGCGGTAGCGGTCATGCAAGGCGCGGTGGCAAATGAATTGATGCCGCCGGAACACTCAAATTTGAACGAAGCAGCAATGCCATTCTGGCGGGCGATTATTCGCGGGCGCGCGCGCGAAGAATGGGAAGGCACTCCGGCGCTCATGGCCACGGCGGCAAGCCTTGCCTGGACGCAGTGGCAGGTTTCGAAGCTGCGCGGTGAGATTGAGAACGATCCTTTGCCGGATGCCAAGGCGGTGCAGCGGGTTTCGGACTTGCAGCGGCTTGAAATGGGTTATCTGCGGGTTCTGCAACAGCATGGGCGTGCAGCGCAAGGCGAGGCGCGGGACGTAACCAAGCGGCGGGAAGTGGCGGCGGGTATTGCGGCTAACAACCCGCTGGACGATGATCTTTTGGCGAGGCCGTCGCTACAGTGACGCGCGGCGAGAAGGTTATTGCCTTTATCGAGCGGTTTTGTCGCGTCCCGGAAGGGGCGAAGGTTGGCGAGCCGATCCAGCTTGCCGATTTCCAGCGCCGGTTTATCCTCGCTGTTTACGACAATCCGCACGGAACGCGCCGGGCTTATTTGGCGATTGCGCGAAAGAACGGAAAATCGGCAATTATTGCCTGCCTGCTTTTGGCTCACCTAGTTGGGCCGGAGGCAAAGTTGAATAGCCAATTGGTCAGCGGCGCTCGGTCGCGCGATCAGGCATCGCTCGTATTCGCGCTGGCGAGTAAAATGGTGCAGTTATCGCCTGAACTGTCGAAGGTGGTCAGGATCGTGCCTTCTGGCAAGAAGCTGATCGGCCTGCCGATGAACACCGAGTTCAAGGCGCTGGCCGCAGACGGAACCACGGCGCACGGGCTTTCGCCAGTTTTCGCCATTTTGGACGAAGTTGGGCAGGTCAAAGGGCCGCAAGACGATTTCATTGACGCGATAACCACCTCGCAGGGCGCGCATGACGAGCCTTTGCTGGTGGCAATCTCGACGCAGGCTCCGACCGATTCGGATTTGTTCAGCCGGTGGCTGGACGATGCGGAACGGTCGCAAGATCCTTCGATTGTCAGCCACGTTTATAGCGCACCGGAAGGTTGCGCGGTCGACGATCCGGCGGCATGGCAAGCGGCAAACCCAGCCTTGGGCTTGTTTCGTTCGATCCGCGACGTTGAAGAACAGGCCGCGCAGGCCAAACGGATGCCAGCGCAAGAGAACACATTTCGCGTGCTTACGCTGAACCAGCGGGTCAACATGGTTGCGGCGTTCGTTTCGCCGACCGTGTGGAAACAAGGCAATGCGGCGCCTTCGGAACTGGACGGGCTGGTAAATGGCGGGCTTGACCTGTCGGCAACAACTGACTTGACCGCGCTTGTCCTGACTTGCCGCAAGGATGGGCTGCTCATGGTGCAGCCTCACTTCTGGATGCCGCAGGATATGGTCGCAGAGGCATCGCGCCGCGACCGCGCGCCCTATGACGTTTGGGTCCGCGAAGGCTTCATGCGGACCACACCGGGCAAGGTTATTGATTACGATTTCGTCGCGCGGGACATTGGGGCAATCACGGCGGGGCTAACGATTGGAAAGATCGGCTTTGACCGCTGGCGCATGGACCGAATGAAGGGGGCGCTTGAGCGGCAGGGGGTTGAATTGCCGCTTGAGCCGTTCGGGCAGGGTTATGTCTCAATGTCCCCGGCGCTCGATGCGCTGGAAGCGGACCTATTGAATGGCGTTGTGCGCCACGGCGGGCATCCGGTGCTTGCCATGTGCGCGGCTAATGCGGTGGCGGTGCCTGATCCTGCAAATAATAGGAAGTTGGCGAAAGATAAAGCAACTGGACGAATAGACGGGATGGTCGCCCTCGCCATGGCTTGTGGCGTAGAGGCAACAAGTAAAGAAGCGCCCGTTTATTCACCTTGGGACGATCCGAACTTTACTCTAGTTGCGTGATTTGCTAATAAAAACGGGCCGCAGCGGTGCTACCAACACCACGCGGCCCTAACCAAAGCGAAGGGTGAGTTCGCATGGCTGATGCCGGTATAACGCAAACCAAGGTTTGCACCAAGTGTCGCGGGGAAAAGCCTGCCAATAATGATAATTTTGTGCGCAAACTGGGCAAGTTGACTGCTCAATGCAAGCCATGCTTACGGGCAAGCAAAAGGGCCGCTTGGGCAGCGAATGCAGCCTCAATAAATGAAAAGCGCCGCTTGTCGCGCGATGATGAAACTAGACGGAAAGACCGAGAGTATTACGCGGCCAACGCAGATCGATTGGCTAAACGTCAATACGCTTGGAATAAGGCTAACCCAGAGCGAAAAGCTGAATTAGACGCTCAATCTTATTATCGCAATGCAGATGCAAGGCGGAAGCGGGCGCGAGAATACGCTAGAGAAAACAGGGACATTAGGCGCGCAGCTTGGCTTGCATGGCACAACCAGAAAAGGCGCGATGATCCAGTTTATCGGTTGCGGGCGTCTGTTTCGTCATATGTCTATTTTTGTCTGCGCAAGGAAAAGGGCGGAAAGAAGGTTGAGCAACTTTTAGGTTACTCAATTAGCGAACTTCGCGCCCACATAGAGCGCCAGTTCACGCGCGGCATGACTTGGGAAAACTACGGCGAGTGGCACGTTGACCACATCTTGCCAGTGGCTTCGTTTAATTTTGACAGTCCAGATGATCCAGATTTTAAGGCCTGTTGGGCGCTTACAAATCTCCGGCCTCTCTGGGCAGATGACAATATCAGAAAGTCGGACAAGCGGCTTTTTCTGCTTTAGCTTGGTGGGGGCATAATGGGCTTTCTCGACATGATCGGCTGGCCCCGCGACCCGGTGGCTGAAAAGCGAATGATTACCGAAATACCGGGAATCGAACGGCCTGGCGCGAACTTGCTGCAGGTCTATGGCCTCGGCAATGTCGAATTGCCAAGCGTGACGGTTGATAGCGCCTTGACGGTTCCGGCAGTGCTGGCGGCGGTTTCTTTCCTGTCGCGTTCGCTGGCCGCGCTGCCCTTGCACGTTTACCGCAATACGGCGCGCGGTGCGGAACGGATTAGCGGCGGGCTGCAAACGCTGATCCACGAAGCGCCGAACCGGGAATGGACCAGCTTCAAGCTGCGGCAACATTTCTGGCAACAGGTATTCACGACCGGGCGCGGGCTGCTCTGGATCGAGCGCAGCGGCAGCAACATTACGGGGCTTTATCCGGTCAACCCGACCAAGGCGAAAATTTCGCGCGATAGCATGGGCCGGTCGTTCTATGAGATCGGCGGCAAGGTTTATCCGGCTGCGGATATTATCGACGTTCCCTTTATGCTCAAAGCCGATGGCGTTGCGCATTACGGCCCGGTCGTCATGGGTGCGCCCGCAATCCAGCTTGCCCTTGCGATGAACAACTACGGTAGCCGGTTCTTTGCTGGCGGCGGGGTTCCGCCCTTGGCGCTGGAAGGGCCATTGCCGCAGGGGCCGGAAGCGATGAAACGCGCGATGGCCGATATTAACCGCGCGATCGAAAGCGCAAAGGCGCAGGAAAAGCCTATTTTTCCGATGCCGCCTGGCCATAAGCTAACGCAAGTCGGCTTTGATCCCGACAAGGGACAAATGACCGAAGCGCGGCGGTTCGCGGTCGAGGAAATCGCGCGGGTCTATCAAATCCCGCCTGTGTTCCTGCAGGACTTGACGCACGGAACTTATAGTAATTCAGAGCAGCAGGACTTGCACCTGGTCAAGCACCTGATTGCCCAATGGGCGCGGGCGTTGGAGCAGGAGTTCAATCTCAAGCTATTCGGACAGCGCAATGGTGGGCGGTTTGTCGATCACAACCTCGACGGCCTCATGCGCGGCGATTTCGTCACGCGAATGAACGGGCTTGCGCAGGCGGTGCAAACGGCGATCCTGACCCCGAATGAAGCCCGCGCGCTCGAAAACCGGCCGGCGATGGCGAATGGCGACGATCTGATGATCCAGGGGGCAACGGTTCGGCTCGGCTCGCAAGATGATAATTCGCCGGAAGATACCACCGAGGACGACAATTCAACCGGGGATGCCGTGACGCCTGACAATGAGGACGAAAGCGCATGACAATGGAACGTCGCGCCCTGACAGCCGCGCCGGAATTGCGTGCGGACGGCGGCGCAAAGGTCGCGCGAGGTTATGCCGCGCTGTTCAATTCCGAAACCGATATTGGCGGCTATTTCCGCGAAAAGATCGCACCCGGCGCGTTCAAGGATGCAATCGGCGGCGATATTCGCGCACTGATCGACCACGACACTGGCCGCGTGATTGGCCGCTCGGCATCCGGCACATTGCGCTTGAGCGAGGACGAAAAGGGTCTGTTCGTCGAAATCGACCTGCCCGACACGACCGACGGGCGCGATCTGGCGGTTCAGCTTGAGCGCGGCGATATTTCGGGAATGTCGTTCGGCTTTGCGGTGACGCATGACGAATGGGACGAAACCGGCGATATTCCGCTGCGCACGATCCACGCGGTCGAACTGTTCGAAGTCTCGGCGGTGGCGTTCCCGGCTTATGGCGATACGTCGATTGCCCTGCGTTCGCGCGACGAGGCCCGCAAAGAGCGGGAAAAGAGCGAGGAACGCAAGCAGCATAATCAGGAAGGCTATTTGAAGCGCAAGGCTGAACAAGAGCAGCGTTTCCGCCGCATCTGACCAGTTTCCCGGCGACCACCGGAGGCCAGCGGGGGGCTTTTTCCTCGCATTGCAGACCCGCCATTTCGGCGGGTTTTTTCATATCCGAAAGGTGAGATTATGTCTCTGACTGCCCTACAGGAGCAGCGCGGTCGCCTCGTTACCCAGGCCCGCGAAGCGCTCGACGAAATCAAGGCGAACACCGACGAAAGCCGTGCCGCTGAACTGGAAACCCGTCACGACGCGATCATGGCCGAATTCGACAAGGTGGAAGCCAACATTGCGCGCGAACAGCGCCTTGCTGCCGCCGAAGCCCGCGCCGAAGAAATCCGCGCCGCTAATCGCCCGAATATGGAAGGCGAAGCACGCGGCAGCGAAGAACCGGCCAAGCCGGAATACCGCGAAGCCTTCATTGAACTGGCCCGCAACGGTTTTGACGTTCAAGCCATTTCGGCAGAGGCGCGTGCCGTGATCAAGGCAGGCGTTGCGGAATTCCGCAGCCAGTCGACTTCGGCAACCGCTGGCGGCTATACGGTCCCGACCGATCTTGCCACCGCCATCGACAAGACCCTCAAGATGTGGGGTCCGATGTATGACGAGGACATTTGCACCGTCCTGACCACCGCATCGGGCAACGCAATTGATTTCCCGACCGTCGATGACACTGCGGTTGCGGTTGCCAAACACACCGAAGGCGCGGCCATGACCGACGACGGCGGTGTTGATGCAACCTTCGGCAAGATGACCCTTAACGCTTATGCGTTTGACACCGAATGGGTCCAAGTTTCGATGGAACTGCTGCAGGATAGCGCGGTCAATATCGAAGCGTTTATTGGCGAACTGCTGGGCGAACGTCTTGCCCGCCGCGTCAATACCGAACTGACCACGGGCGACGGCAACGGCGATCCGAACGGCATTGTCACCGCCTCGACGCAGGGCAAGGAGTCCGCCAGCGGCACGGCGATCACCGCCGACGAACTGATCGACCTGCTGCACTCGGTTGATCCGGCTTATCGTATGTCGCCCAAGGCTCGCTTCATGTTCAATGACAGCACCCTTGCCGCGATCCGCAAGCTGAAAGACGGCCAGAATAACTACCTGTGGCAGATGGGTGACGTTCGCACGGGCGCACCCGGCACGCTGCTCGGCCAGGCTTACAGCGTCAATCAGGCGATGGACTCGATCGGCGTTGGCAAGAAGGTCGTCCTGTTCGGTGACTTTTCGAAGTATTACGTCCGCAAGGTCGGCGCTCCGGTCGTCGGCGTTCGCCGCGAATACTACTGGCCGGACATTGGCCTCGCCGGGATCGTTCGCCTCGACGGCGACCTGATCCAGACCGGTGCAGTCAAGCACCTGCTCTGCAACGACGGCGTTTAATTGATGCGGGCGGGGGCTTCGGCTCCCGCCCCTTCAACTAGGGGCGACCCATGAAAATCAAAATGCTTGTCAGCATGGCTGGCGCAGACTTCGCACTAGACGCGGGGCAGGAAACAGAACGCTTTGGCGATGCGGAAGCATTGCGGCTTGTGAATGCGGGTTATGCCGTTCCGGCTGCTGGGCCTGTCATCGAGCGCGCTGTCAAATCGCCTGCGCGCGAGAAAAGAAAGGCTAACTAATGTCATTCTCCAACACCGCAGAACAGGCCATCATGGCGCTGATCTACAACGCGACGGCTTGGGCCAACTACGCCGACAACGCCGCAACCTCGCCGCAGACGCAAGTCGCGGTTGCTTTGCATACGGCTGACCCCGGCGAAGCAGGCACGCAGACCACCAGCGAAATCGCGTACACCAGCTACGCGCGCGTCAACGTCAACCGCAACTCTGGCGGCTGGTCGGTATCGGCGGGCGTGGTTTCACCGGCTGCAACGATTTCGTTCCCGGCTGGCACCGGCGGATCTGGCACGGCTTCGTACTTCTCGACCGGCAAGACGGGCGGCGGCGCGACGGACGTTCTCAATCGCGGCACCGTTTCGCCGTCGATTGTGACCGGCTCGGGAGTTACGCCCCAGTTGACCACAGCCACGACCATCAGCCTCGATTGATTTCCGTTACTTTACAATAAGTTAGGAAATAAGAATGAGCGCAATGTCCTTCCGCAATCTCCTCTCCGCAGGCGATGTGGAAGGCTTGCGCGCGTTCTGGCGCAACGCATCCCCGCACTTGCCGCAGCCCGAAAGCCGCGAACAGGCGGAAATCGTGATGCACCGCGCGCGCACCGAGGCGGAAAGCCTGCCAATCGACAAGCGGGCCTACTCGCATCGCTGGCTTTGCGACCGTGGCTTGCCTTCGGGCTTGCCGGACAATCTCAAGCCGCGCGCCGAACGGATTTATCCGCGCGTTGTTGAGGCGGTCGGGATCAGCGTCAACGCGCGTTCCGAAATGCTCAAGCCCCTCGCGCGCGAAGTCGAGCGGGCAATGGCCGATGCGGTTGAAGAGGCATACGCGGACGGGCGCACCGATGCAGGCTTCATCAAGGCGCGCATGGCCGAAGTCAAAGACCGCACCTGGCGGCAACTCATGGGGGCGCGGCTATGACTTCCTACACGCTCGGCATCGGCGGCGAAGTTCCTGTCGTGCAATGGGTTCGCCCCGGCCAACCCGGCGAATGGGAGGTCTTTTGCAACACACCCGCTGGCTATGACGTTTACGCGGTCGGGCCGAATGGTGAGCGGCTGGTCGATAGCGGAGACGCGCCGACCCATAAGACGATTTCGCCCACCTTGCGCGATGGAGAAACCGCGCTCGTTATTCGGGCGAGATAGTCATGGCGTTTGGCTATGTCGACTCTCTCGGGACCGTCCAGAACAAGACTGGCGCAACCACCGCAACGCTGACCACTTCGGCGGCAGCGAACGCGGGCGATCTTGTGATTATCCTGATTGCGAAGGATAGCGCCTCTCTCACTGGTTCAAACGACGAAATACCTGGCGTTGGCGATAGCGCGAGCAATATTTACATCAAACTTGCTGAATATACGAACGCAGCATCAACAAGCTCTGGCGCGGGGGTTACAGTTGGCATCTACGCCTGCAAGCTGACTAACTCGCTTTCAAGCGGTAGTACGATTACTATCAATTTCAATGCAAGCACCGCAGCAAAGGCAATCGCTGCGCATCGCTTTACGATGGGTTCGGGTACCCTTAGCAGTACCGAATTTGTTACTGCTCCGGCTGGGATCAGTTCAACCGCCCCAACCCTGACGAACCGCGAACACCTTTACCTTTACATCAATGGCGATGAAGGATCGGTAACAGGTATAACAGCTGCAACTGCTCCAGCGGCAGTTCTAAGCGGGACAAACACCACAGGCGGCGGCTCGGCATCAAATATGTCGGTCAGTGGTGCTTATGGCATCATTACGGACGCGGGCGGCAGCAATCTAGGCTTGAGCCGCAACTCTTCAGGCAATGACAGTGCAGCAATTTTCCTCTCCGTTTACGAAGTCGCAGCCAGCGGCGATGCACCGCGCGCGGGCGTAGCAAGCGCCACCGCAAGCGCAAGCGGAACGGGCGCGTCAACCGCAGCCACGCAAGGCAGCGCCACGGCCAGCGCCACGGCAACCGCGCTAGGCTCGGCAGCGATCCAAACGGACGGCACCGCAAGCGCAACAGGCGCGGCAAGCGGGATTGGCGTTGCGGCTATCGCGGCGCAAGGTTCGGCCAATGCGACCAGCGCGGCTAGTGCAACGTCCAGCGTCCTGATCGCAGGACAAGGCGCGGCAAGTGCAGCGGCTACGGTCAACGGGGTTGGCGCGGCGATTGACGCGGGCGCAGGTTCGGCAAGTGCAACCGCCACCGCAACGGCAATCGGCAACGCGAACTTTGCGGGAACCGGCACCGCCACGGCAGCGACAACGGCAAGCGGGGTTGGTGCAGCGGCATTCCCTGGCACCGGCACATCCAGCGCTTCGGCAACGGCTGCGGCAACGGGCGCGCGGATCGCGGCGGCACAAGGCACGGCCAGCGCTACGGCAACCACGCTAGGCGCGGGCAATGCGAATTATGCCGCAATCGGCGCAGCGAGCGCCGTAGCGACCACGAACGGCGTTGGCGGGTCTATCCGTGCGGCGGCGGGTTCCTCGCTTTCTACGGCCAGCGCTACGGCATTTTCTGGCAGTTCATCGGTTGCGCAAGGGGCGGGATCGTCGAGCGCGACCTCAAGCGCCTCGGCAACGGGCGCGGCAATCGCAACCGGTGCGGGCAATTCGTCGGCAGCGGCGGCGACCTCGGCAACCGGCCAAGGGATCGGCAGCGGCGCGGGCAATTCGGCTGCGACCTCGACCGCAAACGCAACTGGCGCAAGCATCGCGGCGGCAACCGGCACGGCTTCGGCCAACGCTACGGCAAGCGGCCTTAGCGCGGCGGGTTCCATCGCAAGCGCAACCGGCACCGCAAGCGCAACCAGCGCGGCAGGCGGGATCGGGCAGGCAAACGCGGCGGCAAGCGGTAGTTCGGCGGCATCGGCTTCGGTCGGCGGCGTTGGGCGGTCGGTCGCGGCGGGGGCAGGCTCGGCAGCGGCAGGCGCAAACGTCACGGCGATTGGCGCGGCGCTATCAATCGGGGCGGGTTCAGCCACGGCAAGTGCGGTGGGAACCGGCAACGGCACGGCAGCGCGGCAAGCGACCGGAACGGCAACGGCAGGCGCGCAGGGACAGGCAATGGGAGCAGCTACGGCGGGCGCAACCGGCTTGTCGGCGGGCTTTGGCGTTGTGGTCGGCGGGGCTTCGGCCATCATCGATGCGGCGGGCTTGTCGGCGGCGAACGCCAGCGGGACCGGCGTTGGCGACCTCGCTGGGCGGCGGTTCCGCTCAACGCGCAGGCCGCTGTTTATTTTCTCCCCTTCGCGGGATGCGGCGCTTTCGAATGCAATCCGCCCGCGTGCGGTCAGTCAGATGCGGAGAAGTTAAGTGGGCATTTCATTGATCACAGCGCCGACCGCATACCCCGTCACGCTGGACGAGGTAAAGGCGCAATGCCGCGTTGACGGAACTGCCGACGATACCGCCCTTAATGGCTATATCGCGGCGGCAACGGATTACGTCGAACAATACACGGGCCGCGCGATCATGGCGCAAACCTGGAAGCTGACCCTAGACGCTTTCAGCGACAGCATCCTGCTACCCAAGGGGCCGGTGCAGTCGATTAGCGCGGTCCAATACTTCAACGCGGAAGGGGTGGAAACAACCCTGTTGCCGGAATTCTACACGCTGGACGCAAGCGATCCGGCTTGGATTGTGCGCAATTCCGGTAGTGCATGGCCCGAAACGCTTGATGCGATCAATGCTGTTTCGATTACCTATGTCGCAGGCTATTCACAAACTCCCGCCGCTATCAAGCAAGCGATCTTGCTGCTGGTAGGGGATTGGTTCCGCAGCCGTGAAAACACCGCGCTTGGCAGTAATCAACCGAGCGAAATGCCGCACGCGGTAACGGCATTGCTCGCCAATTACCGCGCGTTTGGATTCTGATCATGGACGCGGGACGGCTTCGGGATCGCGTGACGATCTACCAGCGCAGCGAAACGCAAGAGGCGACTTACGGCACCAAAACTGTCGCATGGTCGGCGCTGGCGACGGTTTGGGCCGAGGTGCAGGACATATTGCCGAGCCGCGCGGAAAACGCGGCAAACGGGATCGACATTGCACGGCGACCGGCACGCATTCGGATGCGCTGGCGCAGTGACATTGACATGACCATGCGGATCGAGGCGCGCGGGCAAATGATGCGGATTATCGCCGGGCCTGTCGAACTCGGCAACCGCGAAGGCATCGAAATCGTGGCGGAACATCTGACAACGGAAGGGCAAGAGCCATGAGCGCGGCATTTCCGGTCAAGGGGCTGAAAGAACTCGACGCGGTTCTGACCCATCTGCCCGCCAATCTGCAAAAGGGCGCGTATCGCGCGGCCCTGACTGCAGCGGCTTCGGTCATTCGTGACGAGGCCCGGATGCGCGCACCAAAGCAAACCGGGCTTATGGCGCGGTCGATCCAGACCGGCAGCGCGCGGCAAAATTCGGACGGTTCGTTTTCGGTCAAGGTGCGCTTCAACGGCAAGACCGATCGCGGCGGCAATAACCACGCCTTTCTCGGCCTGTTCATCGAATACGGCGTTGCCCCGCACTTCATCAAGGCGGGCGATAGTGGCAAATCGGCGCGGGTGCTGACCAAAGCGTCAAAGCGCGGCGATGTGACCGGCGATATTGTAACCGGGGCCATGAAAATTGGCGACAAGTTCATAAGCGGTTCGGTGTTCCATCCTGGCATTCCGGCGCGGCCATTTTTCCGGCCAGCGCTTGAAGCCAAGGCAGGCGAGGCGGTGCAGGCATTTGCCGAGCGCATCCGGGCCTATATCGAGAAAAAGACCGGCTTTGATGCGGGTGCGGCGATGGCAGACGCGGCATGAACGGGGTTGCGGCGCTTCGGCAGGTTTTGGCGGCTGACGCGGCCTTGACCGCGCTTGTCCCTGCACCGCGGATTGTCGCGGGCGTTATGCCGCAAGGCACGGCGCTTCCGGCAGTGTCGATCACCAGCGTTGGCGCGAACAATCGCAACCTGGCCGATCCCGGCGCAAACCGGCACGTTTCGGAGCGGGTGCAGGCAACCGTTCTTGCAGCCAATTACCCGGCGCAAAAGGCGATCATGGCGGCAGTGACCAAGGCGGCGGCAGACAAGTTCCCAACCGTCGCGGGCCTGTCTGCGGTGACGATCCACGCGCTGTCCGATGGCCCTGATTTTATGAACGAGGATGCCAGCATTTACCTTGGCAGCATCGACTTTCGCATAACTTACTTGGAGCAACGCTAATGATCGAAGCCATCGCGGCGCGGCGGTTTACGCTGGACGGCGCTGCATATGCGCAGGGTGACGCGCTCGCCCTTTCCGACAACCAGTTCGCAGACTTGGAGGGCGCGGGCCTTGTGGCAATCGCCCTCAAGGCGAAAGACATTGCCGATCCCGGCAATAACCGCCCTTCCGGGCATAATCGAAAGGCAAAGTAAATGGCAGTTTTCACCAGCGCCGGGACCACCTTCGGCATCTCGGCTTCCGCCCCGGCGACCTATGACTCGACGGGTTATGCCGCCCTGACCTTCACCACGGTTGGCGAGATCAGCGACCTTGGCGAAATTCCTTCGCGGATTTACGAACTCGTTACCTGGCAGCCGATCAACGAGCGCGGGATGCGCAAGGCCAAGGGCGGTTATCAGATCGGCTCGCAGACCATTACGATCGGCATTGACCCGGACGATGCAGGCCAGACCTTGCTCGACACCGCCACCAGTTCCGACACCGTTTATTCGGTCAAGATCGCCAATACCAATCTTGGCACGATCTATGCCCGCGCCCTGATCATGGGCGGGCCGAAGTCTTACGGCGACGTAAACACCATTGCGACCCGCCAGATTACGCTGGAATACACGATCGTTAGCCAGACTTCCGACGGCATTGTGTTCGTCGATCCGGCCTAATTCGGCTTCAACCCGTGAGTTGATTTAACCTCGCTTTTTGCGGGGTTTTTTATGTCCCTGTCCGCGTCACGGAGCGGGCAGGGACACCTTACCGTGAAAGGCTAAATCAATGGCAGTCAACGCCCTTACTAAACTCGCCGCCGAACTGTCCGACATTCCGCTTAAGGAAATGGACGGCTCGCCCATGCTGGACGAAAACAACGAGCCAGTAACCGCAACCATGTTCAGCCCGGCCTCGAAAATCTATCAGGTCGCGCGGCAGGCCCGGAAGCGCAAGGCGATGCGCAAGGTGCGCGAGAACGGCGGCAAACTGGAAGCGGTTGCCGACGATAGCGATGATGTGATTGAATTCCTCTGCGCGATCACCAAGCGCTTTAACGGGCTGGAAATTCCCGGAGAGGCCGATCAGGTCCGCGCGATCTACAGCCACGACCAGCTTGGCTATATCCGCGATCAGCTTTCCGATGCTGCGGACAATTGGGAAAATTTTACGCAAGCCTCGAAGCCGAGTGCTGCCTTTACGCACGCCAACTAGCTTGGCTTAACGCTACCCCGGAAGTCGAACACAAGGGCCAAGGGAAGCGTCCAGAAACGCCAACCCGCCGCGAAGCCATGCTGGCACGCGGCGAGGTTGTGCGAATGCCTGACTGCCTCGCAATCCATCTAGTCGAATGGTGGCTTGAGATCGGCCCGACGCAAGCGGGCGGAATGGGCGAGGTCGGGCTAAGTTGGCAGGAAATTGCCGCTTGGCAGGCAATGGTCGGGGTTGATCTAGAGCCTTGGGAGGCGCGGGCCATTCGCGCCATGTCGGTCGCGTTCGTTTCGGAACGCCACCAAGCCAAGGCACCGGATCGGCCCGCGCCATACAATACCGAAACCGTCGCGGTTGTTCGTGACCGCGTGACTTCGCAGTTCGCGGCCATGATTGCGGCGCGCAACACGCAAAATCTTGATTGAAAGGATAGCGCCAATGGCAGGGGTTCAAGCTGGGCGGCTGGAAATCGAGATTGTCGCGGAGATTGCGCGTCTGCAGGCCGATCTGGACAAGGCAAAGCGCGCGGTCAAGGCCGCGTCGGGCGATATTGCGATTAGCGCCAAGGCGGCGAATGATAACCTTCGCTCGATCGGCCAGACCGGCAAAATGACTGCGTTCCAGGCGCGGAACATGGCATTCCAGTTCCAAGACCTCGGCGTGCAAATGGCGATGGCTGCGCAGTCTGGCTCACCGCTGAAAATGACCCTCATGGCGCTGGCTATGCAGGGACCGCAGATAACCTCGATTATGAAAGAAGCCGGAATGTCGGCGGGTGATCTGGCGAAGAACATGGCATCGGGCGCAACTTCATTCGCCCGCGCGCACCCGATCCTTTTGGCTGTCACTGCCGCTGTCGGCGCTGCGGCGGGCGGTCTGGCGCTATTCACAAACGAGATCGAAAAGACTGCCAAGCTGGACGAATTCGTGAAGGGGCTAGGGCTGACCCAAAAGGAGATGAAGGAACTCGGCCCGGTCGGGATCACGGCAGGCGATGCGATCAAGGGGCTTTGGAAAACGATCAGCGACGGCCTCGGCCTCGACAAAGTGTTTTCGTCGATCGCCGAATTCGCAAGCAAAGCGTTCAAGAATATTCTCAATTTCGGCAAACTCGCTGCGGCAACGATATATGGATCGTTCTTTGGGGCTTATCGCGGGATAACTGCTGTTTGGGATAAGCTGCCTAGCGTTCTCGGCGAGGCTGCAATCGGCGCTGCGAACCTAGCGATCTCGGCGGTTGAAGGTCTTATCAACCGCTCGATTGACGCGCTTAATTCCCTAATCAGTTTTGCCAATCCGCTTATGGCTGCGGCTAAAATGGCGGGCATAAACGTCGGCGCGATCGGGAAGGTCTCGCTCGCTCGTCTCAACAATCCATATGCCGGATCAGGCGCGGACGCAGGCAAGGCATTCGCGGGCGGCTTCAAAGAGGGTTTTAACGACGCATTAGGTGCCGCCGACAAATTTATCCAGACCTGGGAAAAGAACACCATCGACGCAGCCAAGGATCGCCTCGGCAAGAAAGCTGGCGAGATCATCGGCGAACGCACGAAAAAAGCTGCTGGCAAGGCGGGCAAGGACGCTGCCGAAGAGTTCGCCAAGGAATACGAAAAGTTCTCTACGGCTGCGATGAATGGTCTATTCAAGACCATGGAAGAGGCCCAAAAGACATGGGCCTCGAATGATGCCGAAGCCCTGCGCGGGGTGCAGGATGAACTAATCAAGAACCAGCGCGAGCGCACGCAAGCGGCCATCGACGAGGCCGAGGCAAACAAGCGCCTAAGCGATGAATTGCGCGGCGTCATCGACGGACTTGATCGCCTTGGCGGCATGGGGTCAGTGCTTGGTGATATTGGTTCGGTCTATGATGCGATAAAGACCGGCGATTATTCGGGCGTGCGCGGCCCGACCGGGATGATCCTCTCGCAGTTGAGCCGGATTTCATGGACAGGAACCGACAAGAACGGCGACCGGATAAGCCGCACGCTTGGCGAAACGTTCTCAAACGCGCTTGATAAAGTGTTCGGACGCGATGGGTCATTCATAAAACTGCTTGAAGGTGCCGGAACGGGCCTCGCGATCGGTCAAATCCTATATGGGAAAGACAAAAAAGGATCGCAGATCGGCGGCGCAATTGGCGGCGCTGGCGGTTATGCCATCGGCTATGCTTTCGCTGGACCCGCTGGCGGTGAAATCGGCAAATTTATCGGCTCTTTGATCGGTTCGACCATTGGTTCGCTATTCAATGGCACTAAATATGGCGCGGCCTCAATCCAAAACGGCAAGATCGTCTCGGCAAAAAATAGCAGCGAATACGGGGCTGCATCCAATACTGCGGCGAACGGTATAGCCGGAACGCTGGAAAACATTGCCTCGCAGCTTGGCGGATCGGTCGGCAACTATGCCGTCTCGATCGGCCTCACCAATGGCAACTGGAACGTCAACCCGGGCACGGTCAAAGGCCGGATCGGTACTGATTGGCAGAAAGACACGATCGACTTCAAGAAGGACCAGGAAGGCGCGATCCGCTGGGCCATCGCCAATGCAATCGCCGACGGGGCGATCCAAGGCGTGCGCGAGGGGACGCAGCGGTTGCTTAGGACTGGCGGTGAACTTGAAGCCGCAGTTGCCAAGGCGCTCAAGTTCGAAAACGTATTCAACGAACTCAAAGCAAACACCGACCCGCTCGGTGCTGCGCTGGACAAGCTGAACAAGCAATTTGCCGATCTGCGCACGATCTTTGCCGAAGCCGGAGCAAGCGCCGAGGATTACGCGCAGCTTGAGCAGCTTTTGGCGATCAAGCGCAAGGAAGCGCAGGACGATGCAAAGGCCGCACTGGTCGATAAGGTCCGCGATCCCATCGAAATGCAAATCCGCATCCTTGAACTGCTCGGCAAGGAAGAGGACGCGCTGGCCGCATCGCGCCTGCTCGAACTGGCTGGCCTCAAGGGAACGCTGCAACCGCTGCAAACCATGATCTACCAGCTAGAGGACGCGCAAAAGGTAATCGCTACGTTCGAACCGCTGGCCGAGGACTTGAAGGCATTTCGCAAGGAACTGCTCGGCGGGCAGGGTGAACAATCGTTCGGCTATATCGCCTCGCAGTTCCGCACCATCGCGCAGGCAGCAGCAAACGGCGATGCAACCGCGCTCGGTCAACTGCGCGGCGCTGCGTCGAACTATATGGACACCGTGCGCCTTAATGCCGGTTCTGATCTCGAATACCGCCGCGCGCTTGGGACCGTGCTGGCATCGGTCGATAAGGGAATCTTCGCCGCTGAAACGCAGGTTGATTACGCGCAGGCGCAGATCGACGCGATCAACAATAGCGCGAACATTCTTGCAAGCCTCAAGGAAGAACTGGCGACCCTGCAAACGCAGATCGTCGAGAATACCGGGACTGTCGCGCGAATGTGGCAGCGGTTTGAGGTCAATGGCTTGCCCGTCATTACCAACCCGGCAGAGCCGATCCAGGTGCAGGTGGTCGCGCAATGAAACTCCTTCGCCCATTCACAATCACGCCTGGCAACCTGACCAGCAATGTCGCGCTAGACGATGCGCCGGAATACAGCGCAAGCGCGTCCTATGGTGTTGGCGATACCGTCATGTCTACGGCTGGCGTCGCGCCTACCTATCGCAGATATGAAAGTTTAGCTGCAAGCAACGTTGGCAATGCGCTCGACGATGCATCTAAGTGGCTCGATCTTGGCCCGGTCAATCGCTGGGCCATGTTCGATACAAAGAATGGCACAGCGACGGTCAATGCTGGCGGCATCAATACGACCGTAAGCGTCAATTCACGCGTCGATGGCCTGGCGCTGTTCGGCCTGACTGCAACCTCTGTGCGCGTTATCATGACTGCCGGTGCTTATGGCACAGTCTATGACAAGACCTATAGCCTGCGGTCGGATAGCGGCGTTACTAGCTGGTACGCCTATTTTACCGAGGAAATCGTTTTCGATAGCGAACTGGTCCTGACTGACCTCCCGCTTTACGGAAACCCGAACGTCACGGTGCAGATCAGCAACGACAGCGGCGCGACATCTTGCGGCACGTTTGTTCTCGGCCAGACCCGCGACCTTGGCGATACGACATACGGCGCGAAGGGCGGCATTCAAGATTACAGCCGCAAGGAAACCGACGATTTCGGCAATTATACGCTGGTCGAACGCGCATTCGCCAAGCGGAACACCTACCGGATCGTTTGCGAAAACAACGTTGTCGATGCGCTTTTTAACCTGCTTGCAGAAGTTCGCGCCACGCCTGTCGTTTGGCTCGGTTCGGACGATTACGCGATGACCTGGACCTATGGTTGGGCGCGCGATTGGGCTGTCGAAATTTCCTATCCGACAAAAAGTTTCCTCACCATTGAAATCGAGGGTCTGACATGACGCTTCCCGTAATCACTGCATTGCCGACCCCGCCGTCGCGTAATGACACTCCGGCAACGTTCAACGCGAATGCCGATGCCTTCCTGTTCGCGCTGCCAACGTTCCAGCAGGAACTCAACGCATACCGTGCCGCGCTGCCGGGAACGATTACCGGCACCGACTATTCGGCCACCTCGACGACTTCGTTGGCAATCGGCACCGGCTCGAAATCGCTTACGATCGAGACGGGCAAGAATTTCCAGATCGGCCAATCCGTCCGCATCGCCTCGACCGCGACCCCGGCGAACTATATGGATGGCCAGGTCACGGCGCATAACAATTCAACCGGCGCGCTGACCGTCAGCGTTTCCGCGATCGGCGGGACCGGCACGCTGGCGGCTTGGACAATTTCGCTGGCCGTATCTGGCGGCGGTGTTTCGCTGACCGGCTCGGAAACGTTGACCAATAAAACGCTAACCACGCCGGTTATTTCTGGAACGGCATCCGGCACGGTTTCGGGCCGCATTGGCTATTCGTCGGGCGCGCTTACCTTTGGCGATGGCACGGCACAGCGCACAGTCGCCACGCTGGACGGATCGCAGACCTTTACCAATAAGACGCTCGACACGGCGGGCGGTAACGTTTTCAAGATCAATGGCAACACGCTGGACGCCGCCGCCGGCACTGCAACGATCACGATACCGAATGCAAACGATACGCTGGTCGGGCGCAATACGACCGACACGCTGGCTAACAAGACGCTGACTGCGCCGGTAATCAATGGCGGAACCGTTACGCCGCCTGCCGCACCTGCAGCCGCCAACCCCGGCTATATCGGCTTGCCGCAAGTGGCGATCACCGCATCGCGCACTCTGGCGCTGTCTGATATCGCCAAGGAAATCTATATTTCCGGCACCACCGCTGCGCAGACTGTCACGATCCCCGCGAACGGTTCCGTCGCGTTCCCGATCGGCACGGTCATTGTCATTACGAACGACAGCAATCAAAACTGGTCGATTGCTATCACGACCGACACCCTTGCATGGTCGCCAACCTTAGCAACCGGGACGCGAACGCTTGCGGCTGGCGGTAGCGCTACCCTGTCGAAGAAAACGGCAACCCGCTGGTGGATCGCCGGGTCGGGGTTGACCTAATGGGCGGCGTCCTTGCCATTCTAACCGCAGGGGGGTTTGCGCCGCTAACGCGAACCTACAATAGCGGAACCTCCGCGACTGAAACCGTGCCAAGCGGGGCCAGCCAAGTCACGATCAAGGTTTGGGGCGGCGGCGGCGGCGGTAACACGCAGAACAGCACGCCGCGCGGTGGCGGTGCCGGGGGTTATTCCGAACGCACCATCGCGGTCGTAGGCGGGAACACCTTTACCTATTCGGTCGGCGCTGCTGGCGCTGCTCCGGCGACTACAAGCCCTTCGGCTGGTGGAACGGGCGGCAACTCTAGCGTCTCTGGCACCGTTTCGGGCGGCTCGGTTTCCATGACCGCGAACGGGGGGGGCGGGGCGTCGGCCACCTCAACGGTCGGCGCTGGCGGTACAGCGTCGGGCGGCGTTCTCAATATCACAGGCGGCAGCGGCGTGCTGGCCGAGGGCGGCACAAACAGTGCGACAGGCTCCGGCAGTTTCAGCGGCCAATCACCAGCGGCGGGCGGTAGCGGCGACGTTTCGCCCGGTTCGGGAGGGCTTGGCGGCACGGCTGGCGGGTCTGGCCGCGTGATCTTTGCTTACACGTAAAGGAGGAAGTGCAATGGAATTCTTTGTTACCCTGATCGCCCTCGCGGTTCTCGTCTATTTCGTCGTTCGTTCAATCCGCAAGAACTCCGAAGGCCAGGGCGGCGGGCCCGGTATTCGGATCGAGCGCGACAATAACGATCAAGTCTAGCGCAATGACCATCAAGCAACTTTGGGACGAAATCCCGAACGGCGCGAAGCATTTGGCCGACGCTCTTTCTGTCACCACCTTGTTAGGGACGCTGGCCGAAATGCTACCTCACGTTGCAGCGCTGCTTACGATCCTCTGGACGGCAATCCGCATTTACGAAAGCGCGACCGTCCAGGGGTGGCTTTCGAGACGCAAGGGGTAAACCTATGGCCTCGCCGCCACTAAGCGACGACGTTCTCCGCCAGGCCGTTGAGGCCAAGCGCGAGGCGGGATCGGAACTAGGGGCGGCAAAGCTGCTCGGAATGTCGCGCTCGACCATTCAACACCGTTTGCGCGAGGCTGCGCGGCGCGGTGTCGCGCCAGGCCATTTCGAGAGCGGCACGGCTCCCGGCTATCGCATGGGCAAGGTTACGGTCCAGCGCGGCCCGACCGGCGAAGTTGAGCGGACATGGGAACGGCAAAGCCCCGGAAACGAGGATGCGCTCGAAATCGTGCGCGGGGCGATGGCCGACGCAATCGAGGACATTAAAGGCGCGCTGATCCCGACCACGCCGCCCGCCGTTTACGACGCGGACCTGTTGACGCTGATCCCCATGGGCGATCCGCACTTCGGCTTGCTGACATGGGCGAAGGAAGTCGGCGAGGATTTCGACCTCAAGATTGCCGAAGAACTGACATTCGCGGCAGTTGACCGGCTTTGTTCACTCACTCCCTCAAGTGAGACGGCTATGCTGCTCAATCTTGGGGACTTCTACCATGCGGACAACAGCAGCAACCGCACCCCGCAATCGGGCAACAGCCTAGACGTTGACGGGCGGTTTCAACTGATCGCTCAAGTGGGCCTGCGGGCAATGGTGCGGTGCATTCGCCGCCTGCTCGAAAAGCATGGCCGCGTGATCGTGCGCAATAACCGGGGCAACCACGACCCGCACCAAGCCTTTATGCTGTCCCTCGCGCTCGATGCCATGTTCTCGAACGAGCCGCGCGTCCTTGTCGAAATGACCCCGGCCAGCTTCTACTATTACCGCTTCGGCAAGACCCTGATTGCCTCGACGCATGGCGACGGGGCAAAGCTGGCCGATCTCCCGCTTATCATGGCAGCGGACGCGCCGGAGGATTGGGCAGCGGCAACCTGGCGCGTTTGGCATTGCGGCCACTTCCACCACGACCAGCTAAAGGATCACCCCGGCTGCACGGTCGAAACGCACCGTACGCTGGCCGCTAACGACGCTTGGCACCGGCATCAGGGCTATCGCTCGGGCCGCGATATGAAAGCGATCATCTACCACCGCGATCATGGCGAGATCAGTCGCATTCGCTGCGGCCTGTCGATGCTCGATCAAGCGCGAAAGGAGGCAGCAGCATGACCGCCGACGAAATGCAAACGATCACCGACCACGCGCAGGCCAACGCGGAACTGCTCGAACGGATCGTCAACGCGCTGCTTGCCGGGGTCGCGCCGGAGGACTTGGGCCGCGAGGTCGAATTGATCGGCGTAATGATGCAACGGAGGACGTAATGGGGCTGCTTAAAAAGCTATTCGGCGGCAAACCGGAAACCAAGTGCGAACCGGCCCAGCAAGCGCGGATCGTGCCGGAATCGCCTGATCCGGTCAAAGCGCCGACCAAAACCGGCGCGGCGGGCGTTGCGCTCATCAAGCAATTCGAAGGCTGTCACAAGCCAATCGGGCAGGGCCGGTTCCAAGCCTATCCCGACCCCGGCACAGGCGGCAAGCCTTGGACTATCGGATGGGGCAGCACCACCGATGCAGAAGGCAAGCCAATCGTTCCCGGCACAGTCTGGACGCAGGCGCAATGCGATGCCCAGCTAGTGCGCGATTTAGCGCGGTTTGAACGCGAGGTGGCACAAGCGGTTGCAGGCGCTCCGACCACGCAAAACCAGTTCGATGCGATGGTTTCGTTCCACTACAACACCGGGGCAATCGCGCGTTCCACGTTGCTGCGCAAGCACCGCGCCGGGGATTATGCCGGGGCGCAGGCGGAATACGGGCGTTGGAACAAAGCGGCTGGCAAGGTTCTGGCTGGCCTTACGCGCCGCCGTGCTGCGGAGGCTGAACTCTATGGGCGTTAAGGCGACGATCCTGCGCTGGCAGGAAGTGCTATTGTGCGCAGTTAGGAAGTGGTGGAGGCCCATCACGTGCATCGGCATTGCGGGCGGCGCTATCGTCAACCTTGTCGTGATCCCGCTGGTTAACTGGGAGGTGCCGAATATGGCGGAAGCGGCGGCTTACGTGACAGCGGCAACGGCGGCTTTTGCGGTGCGAGAGTGGGGTAAGGTCAAAGGGGTCGCAGAATGAGCGCGCTATTCATCGGGCTAGACGCGGCCATTGCCCTAGTCAAAAAATGGCGCTGGCTCATGCTTGCTCTGCCGCTGCTGATTGCCGTTGCTATTCAAACCTATAGGCTCAATTCTGCAAAGGCCGATCTGTTAGAAAAACAGGCCATAATTTCTAACATGGAAACCGCGTCAAAGGCGGCGAAGGCTGCGCAGATTGCCCTAAATCAAGCCACAGAGGCCGCATACAAGGCCGAAGCGGAAAGGACCGACCGTGAATACTCTCTCGCGCTTAATGACGCTCTGCGCCTTGCCAATGCTTATGCTGACCGCAACCGGGTGCGCTCGGTCTGTGAAGGTATCGCCCGACAAGCCGGTTCCGCCACCGAAGGTGCAGTTGCCGAAAGCCGTAACGGACCCGGTGCCGATGCCATCGTGGTATCAAGGTCAGACTTCGAAACCTTGAACGCCAATACGCTGCGGCTCAAGGCGGTGAATGAGTGGGGGGATAGGCTTATCAAGGAAGGGCTGGCTCAACCCCTGCCGTAGATATAGCCAATCGCCATGTAGAGCAGGCACACGGCCATTGCGAACAGGTCGGTCATTGCTTCCCCTCCAGTGCGGCGCGGGCGATGACTTTAGCGTAACCCTCTGCACCGAATTGCAGATCAAGAACGCCCTTCAACGCCTCCCGCAGCCGCTCGTTCTCGGCAGTCAGGGCTTCGATGCGGTCGCTGGCTTCGTATATAGCTTGACCAGCGGCGGGAACTTCATAGCCTGTGGACACCAGTGGCTCCCAAGCCCGCAGCCGCTTCACCAGCGCCTTATCCTCGGTCATGTCTTATCCTTCTCTCCTTCATACGCCGTTCCACAGAACGGGCAGAAAGTGTGCGCGGCCAAGCGCGGGAACTTTGAGCGTGTTTCTAGCTTTCCCGTGCTTTTGCGGAGCAACCCGGTGTAGGTTTGAAGCGTCATCGTGTTTGTGATGCGGCTATACGCGAGGGAAACATCTAACTCTTGTTCAGGCCCCAGCTTTTCGTTGAAGTCTGCGATGCAGTTACAGGTCATTAGTCTTCTCCTTCTCTGCGCGGATTGCGGTGGCGATGACGTTTGCTTCGTCATACCTAATGGCCTCTGGCTGGCTCATTTTTGGGTCGCACCGATCTCGCATCTTTTCCGCAATCACCGCCGCACGTTCCAGCCCTGCGGCGTAGGCGGCTTGCTCCATAGGCTTGGTGTATCGAGCCAAAGCACCGGCAACGTCCGCAATGTCATCATTGCTAAGCGGCCCAAGGTTGCGCCAGTTACGACAGGCACTTTCAAGAAAGCGGATTGCCGCCTTACGATCCTCGTCAGTCACGGTCATCGTCTGCGCTCCCTATGCCAGCCCGCGCGAAATCAAGTTTCAGGCGCTCTTGATACTCAGCTTCGGAAAGCCTGCCCGCAGGCAGATAGATGCGGCAGGCGTCCATGATTGGTCCAGAAGCGATGGCGTGTAGGTTGCGCAGGCCCAATCCCTCAATCGGCTTCGGTCGCATTAGGTCGCCTTCCGAGTAATGTGTCGTCCGGTGCTTCCACTTTGGGACGGGTGGCGCGATTCCGTTCGCAACGTCCGGCGAGGCTTTCACCACTTCACCGTTACGGCAGAGAACATAGTCGCCGTATTCAATCCGCTCGCGGCAAATGCCCTGCATCGTCTGCGCTCCTGTGTTCCTTCACGATGGTTGCGGGGAGGTGTTCGCCTGCTTCGATGGCGGCGCGTATGGTGATTGCGACTGGATGCGGACAGCTTTTCAGCCAATCCACGATCCGCTCACGCTCCAACCTCGCGCCTTCCGCCATGAGCGCCGGGGCTGCGGCGCGGGTGTTCCATGCGGCGATGGCTTCGGCTTCGGTATAGCCTTGAACATTAGGCCATGCAGGGCAGTCGCCATTCTGGCAATGAAAGTGGTATGCAGCTTCACCCTCAATATTGCTGTAGTCAGGCGTTGCATCGCCTCCACAAAACGGACAAGGCAGCAAAGCAGCGGCCTCTATCGCTTCGTTGGTCATGGGGTGGGTTCCTTTGCATCTGCTAGGTTTGCGGCGGCGGTCCCGCTCGATCTGCTGCTGGACTGCCTCTGGGTTGTACTGGGTCATGTCAGTACACTCCGGTCATCTTGAAGAAGTTCTCTTCGAGCCAGCTGGGGCAGAATTCCCAGTCGAAGGAGCCAGCATCGTCCTGCTCATCAGGATCGAGGGCATCCCATGCGTCATCGCAAGCGACAGCCAAGCGGGCCACATCGTCGCGTAGCTGGGCGGTCCCGTAGTTCCCTTGGTACTGGCGAAGGCGATCCTCGAAGCCGCCCTTGGCAACCGGGCGGGCCACGTTGAGGGCATCCAGCGCCGCCTCCCAGAGGCAAGCAGCGGTGAACAGGTGGGTGTCTTTGATGGTGGTCATGATTGGAACTCCGAAGTGTGCTGATCAGCCAGCCACGAAGGGCCGAAGCGGTTGCGAACTTGGCGCAGGGCTATGCGAGCGACCACCCGGCTATACGCCTCGGTGCCGTAGTGAAGATTTTGTATCTCTTCCAAAGCCCCCGCCAGCGTCTCGGCCAGCGCCTTGAACTTGGCGAGTTCGGCTGCTTGCTCGGCAGTGGGATACAGGCAGCGTTGTGGTCCGCAGCAGCCATCTTCCCCGCACGATCCACAAATTGGGCAATATGGCGAGGGTTCGCTTTCCACCTCAAGTTGAATTGTCAGCCGCTCAATTTCGGCCAGCAACGGGGCGCGGACTGCTTCACGGTCGGCTTCGATCACGGCAATGTCGCGCTTGCGTTGATCGGCGTAAGCACATCCGCAAATCTCGGTCGCCACTTCCACCGCAGGGCGTAGTTCACTGGTCATCTCCAAATCCCCTTACCTACCGCAGTCAATGCCACGTAGCCGAACCATGCCAGAGCGATCAGCGCGACAAGTGCCGGAACGCCGACCAACAGGCCAAGCGTCCAGAGCAGCCAAGCGGGTATTTCAATGGTCACTGCTCTCTCCTAGTGCTGCGCGGGCGAAGTCCACTCGCTCTGTGGCAAGGTCACGCCACCGCTGATAATTCTGCTTGTCGGTGCCGACACGGACGATGCAGGGAGCGGCGATCTGCTTCAACGCCCCATGCAACCGCTCGATCTCGCGGGCTTGGGTTTCGATTAGGTCGGCGGCTTTGCCGAACAATTGACTTGTCACTTCCCACCGCCGAAGCTGCTCCACCAGCGCCTTTGCTTCGTCAGTCATAGCTAGTCTCCACAAGGTTATGTCCCAGCTTGGCTAGGATCAGGCCGAACACTTGCTCTTGATCGTAGAATGTCGAGCCGTAGCAGGATGGTTCTGGCGGAAGGTCGAGCGCCAGTTCACCGTCGAACCAGACCCGCGCGCCTTCGGAGTAGCCGCCGCTGCAACCGGCTTGGTCGCAGTCTGTGCTGGCAGTTAGCCATTCGATGCGAATGTCAGTCATCGCCTTCACTCCCAAATATCAGGAGCGCCGCTCCCAATTTGCTAGGATCAGTCATGCCTTCTCCCATCCTTCCTTGAGGTGGCCGTAGTCGCGTGGCTCCGTGACCCACGTTGTCTTGCCGCATATGTCGCAAGGGTCGGTGTGCCACGTTGCGAAGTGGCATTCCCTGCGACCCCACTTGTCGCCGCAGTCGGAGCATATCCATGCGGGGTATGGCTTACGCTTAGTCATCACCGCCCCCGGCGTATTTCAGCACCCGGCGCATGGCGATCAGGTCCAGTTCCGCATCGTCCTTGTCCTCGCGGGTGGTCGCCTTGTCGAAGCTGTCCTGCGCCCACTCAAGATGTTGCTTGAGCCATGCCGTTACGATCTGGTCGCCAAGTTCGTTGTTCACAGGCAGGCGAATTGCATTCAGTTCGCGGATTGCGGTTTCAGTCATTGTTCGGGCCTCCTGGGGTGTGTTTCCCGGCAAACGGCAAACCATTGCGATCTTTCGATTCATGTTTCCCGCTGATATGGGCTAAGTGATTGAAAACAGGCGCTCTGAATTTTAAGATTGTAATCGCCCCCCGGCAGCAGCAGAGAAACCGCCATGGACAAGCCGAAAAACCTGCACGATCTGCCGCCGGACTTTGTCTTCGATCCGGCCCGCGCTTCCAAGCTGACGACGCGCCACGGCCATGGCGGCTGGCTGGGAATCGCCTATCACGCGCATGGCCCGGACTGGGTCGAACTCAGCCTGCCCTGGCGCGAGGAGCTGGTCGGCGTGGCCGAAACCGGCGTGCTGGCCTCTGGCCCGATCATCAGCCTGATGGACAATGCCACCTCGATGGCGGTCTGGACGCTGAGCAAGCGGTTCGTCCCCCATGCCACGCTGGACCTGCGGGTCGATTACATGCGCGCCGCCGTGCCGGGGCGCACCGTGATCGGGCGCGGCGAATGCTACAAGCTGACCCGCACGATCAGCTTCATTCGCGGCATCGCCTACGATGGCGACCAGGACGACCCGATCGCCCACGTCACCGGCACCTTCATGGCAACGCACGGAACCTACCTGTGATCGGAAACGGCCTTCCCCCCTACGCCGACGCCCTGGGCATCGACATCGACCATGACGAGGACGGCAACCCGGTCCTCTACTTCGACTATTCTGACCGCGTCGCCGGACGCCCCGGCTTCCTCCACGGCGGCGCGATGAGCGGGCTGATGGAAATGGCCTGCATGGCAGCGCTGCGCGCCGAAATGGAGCGGCGCGGCGAGACGATGAAGCTGAAGCCGGTCAACGTGGCGGTGGAATTCATGCGCGGCGGCACCGAACAACGCACCTTCGCGATGGGCAGCGTGACCCGCGCCGGACGCCGCGTCGCGCTGGTCAATGCCGAATGCTGGCAGGATGACCGGGCCAAGCCGATTGCGCTGGCCCAGATGAAGATCCTGCTCAGCCCCGCCGAATAACCACGGTCAGCCCAGTCGCGAGCGGAGCCGGAGCCCCACGCGCCAGTTCCAGACGGCTCGCATCGGCCCGCGCGCGGGAGAGGATTGCGGAAGCAACGCCCGCTTCATAGGCGACCAGATCGGCCGCGCCCAGCCAGCGCGCCTGGCGCAGGGTCAGGTCGTCCGGATCGTCGCCGTGGACGGTAAATTCGAACAAGCCTTCCTGCCCCGCCGCAGCGCCTTCCAGCCAGGCAGACAGCCGCCCCGCACTCTCGGCCCGCAGCGGATCGAGCGCGCCGCCTTCTGCCAGGGCAAGGTCCAGCGCCCGGCGCCGATCCGCGCCTTGGGGAAAGCGCTGGCGCATCGCGGTCCGCGCTGACTGAAGCCCCTCCGCCAAGGCTCCCAGCGAGGCGGGCAGCAAAGCCTCCAGCCGCAGCCGCAGCGCCTTGGCCAGGCCAGCAGAAGCGCCGCCGGTCCCGACCGCGATCAGCACCGGACCGCGCTCCAGAATGCTCGGCACGGTAAAGTCGCACAGTTCGGGCCGGTCGGTGACGTTGAGCAGCAACCCGCGCGCTTTCAGCCGCGCCGCCGCCTCTTCCGGCTCGTCCAGTGCAATGAAGGCGAGCCGCGCGGCAGCATCGTCCTCGCCGACAATCTTCGCCCCGGCGCGATCCAGCAGCCGCCGCTTGGCATCGCCCGCGTCTCCTTCGCCCAGCAGGATCACAGCGGTCCCGGTCAGGCGATGGAGAAGCGGCAGCGAATGCATCGGTTCAGTCCAGGAAGTCCGGCACGCGTTCCGCCGCCGTGATGGCTTCGGGCAGGATACGGTCGGCCACGACGGCCCACTTGTCCCCATCGACCATCACTTCGGCCACGAAACCACGGCTGTTGTACGAACTGGCCATGGTCGCGCCATAGGCACCCGCCGTGCGGAACACGGCCAGGTCGCCGGTCTGGATCGCGTCGATTTGGCGGTCCATGGCGAAGGTATCGCCGGTTTCGCAGATCGGGCCGACGATATGCGCGGTCATCTTTTCGCCCGTGGGCTTCACCGCGTCGAAATCGTGCCATGCGCCGTACATTGCCGGACGGGCCAGATCGTTCATTGCCGCATCGACGATCACGAACGGCACCTGGTTGGAACTGCGCTTGACGCGGACCACCTTGGTCAGCAGCACCCCGGCATTGCCGCAGATCACCCGGCCCGGTTCGAACATCAGGGTGACGTCCCAGTCCTTGGTCACGCGGGCGACCATTTCGGCATAGGCCTGCGGCGTCGGGAACACTTCGCCCGCCTTGTAAGGCACGCCCAGCCCGCCGCCGAGGTCGACGTGGGTGACCGTCTGGCCATTGGCGCGCAGTTCGGCGACGAGCGCGCCGACCTTGCCAAAGGCTTCCTCGAACGGCTCCAGCTCGCTCAGCTGGCTGCCGATGTGGACCGCCACGCCGCGCATATCCATGCCGGGCAGCGCGGCAAGGCGGCTGTAGATTTCGCAGGCGCGGTCAATCGGCACGCCGAACTTGTTTTCGGCCTTGCCGGTCGAGATCTTGGCGTGGGTCCGCGCATCGACGTCCGGATTGACGCGCAGCGCGCAGTGCGCGGTCAGGCCGCGCTGTGCCGCCAGGGCCGCCAGCTCGATGCCTTCTTCCTCGCTCTCCAGGTTGAACTGGCCGATCCCGGCTTCAAGCCCGGCGATCATTTCATGGTGCTGCTTGCCCACGCCGGAAAAGACGATGTCCTGCGCCGGCATGCCCGCCGCCAGGGCGCGCGCCATTTCGCCGCCGGAGACGACGTCCGCGCCCAGCCCTTCGCGCTTCATCACGCGCAGCACGGCCAGGTTGGGATTGGCCTTGATCGCAAAGGCGATGTGGACGCGCGGCAGGATCGACAGGGCTTCGCGGAACACGCGGGCATGGCGTTCCAGCGTGGCGCGCGAATAGACGTAAACCGGGGTGCCAACGGCTTCGGCAATGGCGGTCAGCGGCAGGTCTTCGGCATGAAGCACGCCGTCACGATATTCAAAATGGTCCATGGAATTTACTCTTCGTCGGAAGGAGGCAGGTCGAACGGGTCTTGCAAACGTTTCTCGGAACGTTTTCGCAGTTCGACGCTGCGTTCCGGCGCGGCCTGTGGGGTGGGTTCAAGCAGGGTTTCGGCAGTCTGCCGCCCTTCGCGGCCATAAGGCGCAACCGGCAGTTCCTTGCCTGCAGCAGGCTTGAGCGGGGCCGAGGCACCGCAACCGGCAAGCAGCAGGATCAGGGCTGAAACGGCAAGGCGGCGCATCAGGGCTTACTCCAGGCCCAGCGCCACGCGCGCTTCGGCCACCCGCGCCCTTACCTGATCCGGCGCGGTTCCGCCATAGCTGGCCCGCGCTGCGACCGAGGCTTCGACCGAGAGGGCGGCATAGACCCGCTCGTCGATCCGCGCATCGATGGCCTGAAGATCGTCAAGGCCCAGCTGGTCCAGCGCCAAGCCCTTGCTTTCGGCCAGCTTGACCGCCGCGCCGGTAATGTGGTGGGCTTCGCGGAAGGGAATGTTGGCCTGACGGACCAGCCAGTCGGCCAGGTCGGTCGCCGTGGCATAGCCCAGTTCCGCCGCCGCGCGCATCCGCTCGGTCCGGAACCTGGCGCCTTCGACCATGCCCGTCATGGCAGCAAGGCACAGGGTCAGGAGGCTGGCCGCTTCGAACACCGGAGGCTTGTCGTCCTGCATGTCTTTGGAATAGGCCAGCGGCAGGCCCTTCATCGTGATCATCAGGCTGGTCAGGCAGCCCACGATCCGCCCGGAATGGCCGCGCACCAGCTCTGCCGCGTCGGGGTTCTTCTTCTGCGGCATGATCGAGCTGCCGGTCGACAGGCTATCGGGCAGGACGACGAAGCCGAACGGCTGGCTGGCCCAGATGATGAACTCCTCGGCCAGGCGCGACAGGTGCAGCGCGGTCTGCGCCGCTGCCATCAGGTAATCGAGCGCAAAATCGCGGTCCGAAACGGAATCCAGACTGTTGCGGGTCGGCTCGGCAAAGCCAAGCGCTGTGGCAGTGCGGTGGCGGTCGATGGGAAAGCCCGTTCCGGCCAGAGCCGCAGCCCCCAACGGCGACTGGTTCAGCCGCGCGCGCGCATCGGCAAAGCGCGAGCGATCCCGCGCCGCCATTTCGTAATAGGCCATCAGGTGGTGGCCCAGAGTCACCGGCTGCGCGGTCTGCAAATGGGTGAAGCCCGGCATGATCGAGGCGGCGTGCTCGCCCGCGCGGGTCACCAGCGCGACTTGCAGTGCCTTCAGCCCGGCATCGGCAGCGTCCATCGCATCGCGCACCCACAGGCGGAAATCGGTCGCTACCTGGTCATTGCGGCTCCGCGCCGTGTGGAGGCGGCCTGCCGCTGGACCGATCAGCTCGGCGAGCCGGCTTTCGGTGGTCATGTGGATGTCTTCCAGGTCCCAGTTTTCCGGAACGCCGTTAGCCTCGTACTCGGCGGCAACCTGATCCAGCCCGCCCGCGATCAGCGCGGCATCATCCGCCGAGACGATTCCCTGGGCTGCCAACATGTCCACATGGGCTTTTGACGCGGCGATGTCCTGCCGCCACAGTGCCTTGTCGAAGGGGATAGAGGCATTTATCTCGCGCATGATTGCGGCGGGTCCTTCGGCGAACCGCCCGCCCCACATCGAATTGGAGCCGCCCGTGCTGTCTTCCCGCTTGCTCAACGCCGCTATCCTTGGATCTGCCCTGCTGGTTGCCGGGTGCGATAGGGAAAGCGGGCAGCAGGCGCAACCGCAAGCATCGACTGCCGCGCCAGGTAATGCAGCCCCCGCCGCAACCGGCGTGGTCGACCGCAGCCGCAAGGGCAATGAACTACCCGATTTCGTGCTGTCCGATCCAGCGAGCAAGCAGCTCAACATGCAAAGCCTGAAGGGCAAGCCGGTGCTGGTAAACCTCTGGGCCACCTGGTGCGCGCCCTGCGTGGCGGAACTGCCCGCGCTGGACAAGCTGGCCGCGACGCTGGACGGCAAGGTGAAGGTGCTGGCAGTCAACCAGGATTCAGGCCAGCCGGAAAAGGCCGGCGAATTCCTCAAGCAGCGCGGCGTGACGCGGCTTGAACCCTGGCTGGACCCCAAGAACGACCTGGCATTCCAGTTCGGCGCGGAGACTCTGCCGATTACGGTCATGTACGATTCGCAAGGACGCGAAGTGTGGCGCGTGGCCGGGCCGAAGGAATGGGGCGATGCGGAAACCCTCGCCCTGATCGCGGAAGCGAAGTGAGTTCACTCGTCAGGGAATCAGGGAACCTGGTGGGCGCTAACGGGCTCGAACCGCTGACCCTCTCGGTGTAAACGAGATGCTCTACCAACTGAGCTAAGCGCCCCTGTTCAGGGAATGGCGCGATTATGCGCGTTTTGCCGCCGCGTCAAGGAGCGCTCTTGACCAGCGTGAGCAGTCTCTTTATTTCGATGATTCTCGAATAATGGGAATATCGAAATGGAAGCACAGGCGGTTATCAGGGCATTGGGCGCCCTTGCCCAGGAACACCGGCTGGCGGCCTATCGCCTGCTGGTTCAGGCCGGGCCGGAAGGCATGGCTGCTGGCGCCCTGGCAGAGGCGCTGGCGGTTCCGGCTTCTTCGATGAGTTTCCATCTGGCGCAGCTGACGAATGCGGGGCTGGTCATCCAGCGCCGGCAAAGCCGCTCGATCATCTATTCCGCCGACTATCCGGCGATGAACGCGCTCATGTCCTACATGACCGAAAACTGCTGCCTCGGAGTGCCCTGCACTGCCGATGCAGGATGCAGCCCAACCTCCAAGCCTGAGAAGGATGTCGCATGAAGCGTTTTCATGTCCACGTCGGCGTGGCCGACCTCGATGCATCGGTCGCTTTCTATTCCGGCCTGTTCGGCTCTGCCCCGACTGTCGTGAAAGACGACTATGCCAAGTGGATGCTGGACGATCCACGGATCAACTTTGCCATCTCGCAAAAGGATGGCGCGGCCAAGGGCGTGGAGCACCTGGGCTTGCAGGTCGAGGATCAGGCCGAACTGGCCGAGGTCTATGGCCGGCTCAAGACCGCCAAGGGCCCGGTGCTGGAAGAAGGCGCGACGACCTGCTGCTACGCCAGGTCTGAAAAAAGCTGGATTGCCGACCCCGATGGCGTGGTCTGGGAAGCCTTTCTGACCACGGGAGACAGCACCGTCTATGGCGATAGCCCCGATTTCGGGGAGCTTTCGTCCGGGAACGCGGCATCCTCTGCGTGCTGCGCGCCGCAAGTTGCCCCTGCCAAGTCCGGCTGCTGCTGAGAGAATCCATGACCAGTCCTTTTTCCGTGCTGGTGCTGTGCACCGGCAATTCCGCCCGCTCGATCCTGGGCGAGGCAATCCTGAACCAGCTGGGCGCCGGGCGGGTTGCCGCCCACAGCGCGGGCAGCAAGCCCAAGGGGCAGCCGCATCCGGGTGCCCTGCGGCTGCTGGCGCGGCGGGGGATCGACACCTCGCCCTTCCGCTCGAAAAGCTGGAACGAATTCACGGGGGGCGATGCGCCGCCGATCGACCTGGCGATCACGGTTTGCGGAAACGCGGCGGGTGAAGCGTGTCCGGTGTTTTTCGGCGCGCCGCTCAAAGCGCACTGGGGCCTGCCCGATCCGGCTGACATGACGGGCAGTGACGATGAAGTGGACGCAGCCTTTGAAGAGACCTGGCGCCTGCTGGAAATGCGGGTGCGCGCATTCCTGGCCCTGCCGTTCGAAACCATGGACCGCGCTGCGTTAAGCGGCGCGCTCGCGCAAATCGGACAGATGGAAGGAGCCGCCTGATGGCCAGTCTCGCACTTGAAGCAGAGCGCCCGCGTCTGGCGTTTCTCGACCGCTATCTGACGATCTGGATCTTTGCCGCCATGGCATTGGGAATCGCGATCGGATCGACCGCGCCCGCAGTGCCAAAGGCGCTTGATGCGATGTCGGTTGGCTCGACCAGCATCCCGATTGCCCTGGGTCTGATCCTGATGATGTTCCCGCCCTTGGCCAAGGTCCGTTACGAGGAACTGGGCAAGGTTTTCCGCGACGGCAAGATCCTGGCCCTGTCCTTCACCTTGTGCTGGATCGTCGCCCCGGCCTTCATGTTCGCGCTCGCCTCGCTCCTGCTGGGCGACAGGCCCGAATACCTGACCGGCCTGGTGCTGATCGGCATTGCCCCCTGCATCGCGATGGTGCTGGTCTGGAACCAGCTTGCCCGCGGCAGTTCGGAATATGTGGCCGGTCTGGTGGCGTTCAATTCGCTGTTCCAGATCGTGTTCTACGTCCCCTACGCCTGGTTCTATCTCACCGTGCTGCCGCCCGTGTTCGGACTGGAAGCCCACGTGGTGAACATCGAGTTCGCGACCATTGCCAAGGCGGTTCTCACCTATCTTGGCGTACCGTTCCTGGCCGGGTTCCTGGTGCGCCGCAGCCTGGTCCGCTCCAAGGGCGCGGAATGGTACGAAAACACGTTCCTGCCGCACATCAGCCCGATCACCCTGGTGGCCCTGCTGTTCACCATTGTCGCCATGTTCAGCCTCAAGGGCGGAGAGATCCTGGCGCTGCCGATGGATGCGGTGCGGATCGCCATTCCGCTGGTGATCTTCTTCCTGGCGATGTTCGTGCTGGCTTTCCTGAGCGGCAAGGCGCTGGGGGCGGATTACGAGCGCACGACGGCGCTGTCGTTCACTGCGGCATCCAACAACTTCGAACTTGCCATTGCGGTTGCCATCGCCGCGTTCGGCCTGGCCTCTCCCGTGGCCTTTGCAGCTGTGATCGGTCCGCTGGTCGAAGTGCCGGTCCTGATCGGACTGGTGAACCTTGCGCTGTGGTTCAAAGGGCGGCTGTGGTGAGCGCCGCCCTTTAAACCAGGCGCACCGCGTTGCTGCCCAGTTCCGCGAAATAGCGGGCCATGGCGTCGGCGGCTTGATCGGTCAGGGCGATGAACACGCGGCGGCGGTCGGCCTCGTCCTCGACCCGCTGGAACAGGCCCGCATCGGTCAACTGCCCGATCCAGCGCAGCGCGGTGGTGGGCGGGACAGCCGAGGCGATGCACAGGCTGGTCACCGAAACGCGGATATGTTCCGCCCGGGCCGCCGTGAGGTCCAGCAACATGTCCCAGGCGGGATCGGCGAACAGGTCGCCCTCGAAGAACCGTCTGCGCAGCTGACGCTGGCGGATGATCCGGCGGATAAGGCGCGGATCGGGCAGCGGTGGCCGCGCTGCACGGATCAGACGCTCGCTCCCGTCCGCATCGGAAGCCTGCGCAAAGGCAGGCCGGGGGCTTTCGAGGCGGAACGCACTGCCGCCCTCTTCATCCATCGCAGCAGGCGGGACGATCCGGTCAAGCCGTGCGGCCATCTCGCTCACCTGTTCGGTCAGGCGCAGCAGGGTCAGGCGGTCTTCTTCCGACAATTCCGCAACCCGCAAGTGCGGATCGCGCGCCATGATCCGGCCAATGGCCAGCGTGCGCTCGGCCCGGCTGGGATCGACGAGGATCTGCGCGCCCGACTGGTCCAGGCAGCCAAACACCCCGTCAAGCGATGCGACCGAGGTTGAAACGATCAGGTTCGTGCCCGCCTGGGCCACCCGCACGTCCAGTTCCGCCAGCTGGGCGAGCCTGTCCGCGCTGGCATCCGGACAGTCGACCATGACGATCTGCGGCAGCGGCGGAGAGTCCGCGCCGAACAACCCATCCAGTCCGCCAGAGTGCAGCACTGGCAGGCCAATCGCGGCAGCATCATCGGCCAGCATGGCCCTGACATGGACCCGGTCCGCATAGACGGAAACGGACATCTTCACCCCGGCAGCACTGTCCCGCGATGCGTAGATGAAATCCGATTGCGCCATTATCCGCACTCCATGTTTCGCGAACATAGGTAGAACAAATAACAGTCTTGTCAAGGATTTATAAAGCTTTAGCGCAACCTTCGCCCGATCAGCGTTCCCTTCGAACCGGACCGGTCCAGCCTGAATTCAAACTCCGGCCAGCGCTTGCGCCACTGGTTCGCGATCACCCGCTCTCCAGGCCGCGCCGCATCGTCGAGCAGGATCATGCCGCCCGCCGAAATGCGGTTGAACAGTACTTCCGCCCGGCCCCGGCCGAATGGCCCCAGCGCCCAGGGCGGACCGTCGATCACCAGCAGGTCGATGGCCGTGGGCAGGCTGTCGAGATCGTACCAGGATTCGGACCAGCGCGACGGCTGCGGCACGATCGGCGCATGGCGCATCCGCGCGCGCAGGCCGTGGTCGCGCAGCCAGTCGCGCGTGGCATCGAGATAGGCCGCGTGCTGATCGAACGAGGTCAGCCGCCCGCCCCCGTGAAGTTCCAGCGCCTTGGCCGCGACGAGTGACGAAGCACCGCAGCCCAGTTCCACCACGTCGAAGGGTTGCAGTTCCTCGACCGCATTGGCGATGTGGGTGAGGAAAGCCGTATCCGCTTTCCAGCTGCCCAGGTTGGGCAAGGCATCGGCGGGCAGGCCCAGCCGCCGCAGCAGCGCCTGCTTGTCGGCCTCCGGTCCGCCATAGAGGCTGCGCAGCAACCACGGCCATTGGATCGCGCCCCACCCCGCAACCACGGCGCGCCCTTTCAGGCTGAGGGCAAGTTCTTCAGGCTGGGCGAGGAGCGGGGTCGTTTCGCGGGTCGTCACATGGGGCCTTTCGCAGAGACAATGCCTCTGTGAACGCCCCATGTGGCAGTTTCGTTGCAGTGCCTGGGCGGAGCCGAGCCCAGGGCCGGATCAATCCACGAAAGGCCAGATCAATCCACGAAAGGATCGCGGACCAGGATCGTGTCCTCGCGCTCGGGCGAAGTGCTGACCAGGGCGACCGGCGTTTCGATCAGTTCCTGCACGCGCTGGATATACTTGATCGCCTGGGCGGGCAGATCGGCCCAGCTGCGCGCGCCGGCCGTGGTCTGGCCCTTCCAGCCTTCCATTTCTTCATAGACCGGCTCGACCGCGGCCTGATCGGCGGCGTGGGCAGGGAAATAGTCCATGTCGGCGCCGCGCAGCTTGTAGCCGACGCAGATCTTCACCGTTTCGAAATCGTCGAGCACGTCCAGCTTGGTCAGGGCAATGCCGGTGACGCCGCTGATCGCGCAGCTTTGGCGGGTCAGCACGGCGTCAAACCAGCCGCAGCGGCGCTTGCGCCCGGTGACAGTGCCGAATTCGTGACCACGCTCGCCCAGGCGCTGGCCAGTTTCATCCTCCAGCTCGGTGGGGAACGGGCCGGAGCCGACGCGGGTGGTATAGGCCTTGACGATCCCTAGCACGAAACCCGCCGCGCTTGGCCCCAGGCCGGAACCGCTGGCGGCCGTGCCGCTGACCGTGTTGGAGCTGGTGACGAAGGGATAGGTGCCGTGGTCGACATCGAGCAGCACGCCCTGCGCCCCTTCGAACAGGATGCGCTTGCCCGCCTTCTTCGCCTCGTTCAGCGTGCGCCAGACCGGCTTGGAGAACGGCAGGATAAAGGCCGCGATGTCCCACAGGTCGGCCAGCAGGCGTTCGCGGTCAATCGGCGGCTGGCCGAAGCCCGCGCGCAGGGCGTCGTGGTGGGCGCAGATGCGGTCAAGCTGCGGGCCGAGATCGTCCAGGTGCGCCAGATCGCAAACCCGGATCGAGCGGCGACCGACCTTGTCCTCATAGGCCGGACCGATCCCGCGCCGCGTGGTGCCGATCTTGCCCGCGCCGCTGGCATCTTCGCGCAGGGCGTCGAGATCGCGGTGGAAGGGCAGGATCAGCGGGGCATTTTCAGCGACCTGCAGGTTCTGCGGGTTCACATCGACCCCCTGCCCCTTCAGCTTGGCCACTTCATCGCGGAAATGCCAGGGATCAAGCACGACGCCATTGCCGATCACCGAAAGGGTGCCGGTGACGATCCCCGAGGGGAGCAGCGACAGCTTGTAGACCTGATCGCCCACAACCAGCGTGTGACCGGCATTATGGCCGCCCTGAAAGCGCACCACGGCATCGGCGCGGCTTGCCAGCCAGTCGACGATCTTGCCCTTGCCCTCATCACCCCACTGGGCGCCGATTACGGTTACGTTGGCCATTGGATACAGTCCTACCCCTGCCAGGTTATCCGCAAGCGCCCTTCGACAGGACTCGGCGCAAGGGATGGACTAGATGGGCCGCGCGGGCCCGCTGTGCGGTGCGGCCCCTAGGGGCTGCGGGGGCCAGGAGTCAAGGCTCTGCGCGACAATCCGCGATCGATTGAACCGGGTGCGCAGCGGCGCGGCGGCTCAACCGGTGCGAACGCGCGACCGGCAGTGGCGCAGCGAGCGGAACAAAGCGACGGAACCAGCGGTTTTCCTTGATTGAAGCGGCGCACCCGCGCCGCGCGCAAAGGAGATTGCCGCCATGTCAGACAACCCCAGCCGCACCATGCTCGAAACCCTGATCGACACGGTCTACGATTCGCTGAACGGCTATCGCAACGCCAGCGACGCGGCGGATTCGCAGGCGGTCAAATCGGCATTCGCCAACCAGATCGAGCGCCGGCAATCGACGCTGGACATGCTGAACCAGGAACTGGTGCGCCAGGGCGGGGAACTCGTGACCAAGGGCACCATGGCGGGGGGGCTGCACCAGGTCTGGCTGAAAGTGACGGAACTGTTCCAGTCGGGCGACCGCGCCGCCATCGACCGGGTGCAGGAAGGCGAGGATTACCTGGCTGGGAAATTCGAAACCGCGCTGGAGGAAACCGACCTGGATTCGCAGACCCGCGCAATCATCCAGCGTGCCCTCACCGAAATCCGCCAGGGCGAACAGCTGGCCGAGCAGCTGGGCCGCGTAGGCGACAGCACCTTCGGGCAATAGGTCCGGTTCAGCCCGGAAGCTTGACCGCTTCCCCGTCTTGCAGCCGGTGCGTGCAGCCCAGCGCGCCCGGCTCGCAGGCATCGGACAACGCGGCAACCGTGCGCCAGCCGATAGCGCGCAGCCGCTCTGCCTGCGCGGGATCGTGACCCAGCGGCAGGAACAGCGTGTCGCGCCGTTCTTCGCGCGCGGCCAGCACGTCGATCAGGCGGTCGGGATAGAGCGAGAAGCCGATGGCTGGTTCGTCCAGGCCCAGAATGCGGTAGGAACCGCCCCGGCCAAGGGCACCGGAAACGCCGTCGGCATAGATGGTGAAGCCGAACCACGACTGGTATTCAAAGCCGTGCCGCTCGCTGGGGTCCAGCGTGAGCCGCGCCTTGCCAGCGACGCGTGCGGCGACTTCGCGCAAAGCTGCGATGCGGGAGGACAGCGCGCCGCCCGCGTCAATCGCGGCAAGGCGCTCAATAGCTGTGTCGAACGGGCCGATGGCGGTCAGCAGTGGCAGATAGGCCTCGCCGCCCGCCTCAACCAATCCGCCAGCGTCCTTGGCATCGAGTTCACGCCGCACGGCCTCGATCTTGTCCGCTGGCAGCGGCAGGGCCTGCGCGGCCAGGGTGTCGACCAGGTCAGGCATGGTGAAATCGACCGAAAGGCCGGTCGCTCCGGCAGCGGTCAGCGCTTCGATCGCGGCGGCAACGATTTCACCCGCCGCGGCAACGCTGTCAGTCCCGATCAATTCCGCGCCAAGCTGAAGCCGTTCCCGCGTCGGGTCCAGGCCGTCGCCCTTGATGGTCACGGCTTGTCCGGCATAGCAAAGCCGCAGCGGACGGGCCTGATCGGCCAGGGCCGTGGCGGCAATGCGGCCGACCTGCACGGTAATGTCGCTGCGCAGCGCCAAGGTACGCAGCGAGGCCGGATCGACAAAGCGGAACATGCGGCGCGGCTGCACCCCGGCCATGCGGCTGGCCATCGACTTTTCGAATTCGATGCTGGGCGGCTGGACGCGGTCGTATCCGTGCGAATCCAGCACGTCGATCACCGCGCGGGTGACGCGTGCAGCGGCTGCCGCCGCAGCGGGCAGCCGGTCTTGCAGGCCTTCGGGCAACAGGTCGCGGTCGTTATCTTGCATAAATTCGGCCCCGGAGGTGGCTGACGAAATCTCCCCTCCCGCCTGCGGGAGGGGTCGGGGGAGGGTCAGTTATCCCAGTTTGCCTGAAACGCCAAACAGGCCCTCGCGCTTAACAGGCCCTCCCCTAGCCCCTCCCGCAAGCGGGAGGGGGATCAGGGGCGCGCCAGCTACGCGGCGCGGCGCAATCAGAACGCCAGAGCCATCGCGCGCTTGACGCCCGGCAGCTTGCGGACCTGTTCGATCAGGTCACCATTGACCGGGCTGTCCACGCTCAGCAGCAGCACGGCTTCCCCGCCCGCCTCGCGGCGGCCCAGGTTGAACGTGCCGATGTTGATCGAGTTTTCGCCCAGCAGGGTGCCGACGCGGCCGATGAAGCCGGGGGCGTCCTCGTTGACGATATACATCATGTGGCCAGCCAGTTCGGCTTCGACCTTGATGCCGAACAGTTCGACCAGGCGCGGTTCGCTGTTAGAGAACAGGGTTCCGGCCACCGAACGCTCACCCGCATCGGTCTTCACCGAAACGCGGATCAGGGTGTGATAGTCACCGGCCTTCTCGGTCTTGACCTCGCGCACTTCCATGCCGCGCTCCTTGGCCAGGAACGGGGCGTTGACCATGTTCACCGTGTCCGACTGGACGCGCAGGAACCCGGCGAGAACGGCAGCGACGATCGGCTTGATGTTCAGCTCTGCCGCTGCGCCTTCGGCATGGATCGAGATGCGCGGGATTGCGCCGGTGGTCAGCTGGCCAACCATCGAGCCAAGCTGTTCGGCCAGGGCCATGTAGGGCTTCAGCTTCGGCGCTTCTTCCGCCGAGAGGCTGGGCACGTTGAGCGCATTGGTGACGCCGCCGTTGACCAGGTAATCAGCCATCTGCTCGGCCACCTGGAGCGCCACATTGACCTGGGCTTCGTTGGTCGAAGCGCCCAGGTGCGGGGTGCAGATGAAGTTCGGGGTGCCGAACAGCGGCGATTCCTTGGCCGGTTCGGTCTGGAACACGTCGAGCGCCGCGCCTGCAACCTGGCTCGAATCCAGCGCTTCCTTCAGCGCCGCTTCGTCGATCAGGCCGCCGCGCGCGCAGTTGATGATCCGCACGCCCTTCTTGGTTTTGGCCAGGTTTTCCTTCGACAGGATGTTGCGGGTCTGGTCGGTCAGCGGGGTGTGCAGCGTGATGAAGTCCGCCTTGGCCAGCAGAGTGTCCAGATCGGCCTTTTCCACGCCCATTTCCACCGCGCGTTCCGGGGTCAGGAACGGGTCAAAGGCCACGACCTTCATCTTCAGACCCAGCGCGCGGCTGGCGACGATGGAGCCGATGTTGCCCGCGCCGATCAGGCCCAGGGTCTTGCCGGTCACTTCAACGCCCATGAAGTCGTTCTTCGGCCACTTGCCGGCCTGGGTCTGGGCATTGGCTTCCGGGATCTGGCGAGCCAGCGCGAACATCAGGGCGATGGCGTGTTCGGCAGTCGTGATCGAGTTGCCGAACGGGGTGTTCATCACCACCACGCCCTGGGCCGAAGCAGCCGGAATATCGACGTTGTCGACACCGATGCCAGCGCGGCCGACGACCTTGAGGTTCTTGGCCGCAGCCAGGATTTCCTTGGTCACCTTGGTCGAGGAACGGATGGCGAGGCCATCGTAGTCACCGATGCGGGCGATCAGCTGTTCCGGGGTTTCACCGGTGATGACATCGACGTCGCAGCCACGCTCTTCGAAAATGCGGGCGGCGTTGGGGTCCATCTTGTCGGAAATGAGTACGCGGGGCTTGGTCATGTTTGTGATCCCTTTGGCCCGTCACCCCGGCGCAGGCCGGGGTCCAGACCGTAAAAATGATGTCGCGGAGCGGCTTTTTATGCGCGCTGGGTCCCGGCCTTCGCCGGGATGACGTTAAGCAGCAGCCTTGGTGCTGGCGTAGGCCCAGTCGAGCCACGGGCCAAGCGCTTCGATGTCGGCGGTTTCAACCGTCGCGCCGCACCAGATGCGCAGGCCGGCCGGAGCATCGCGGTAACCGGCGATGTCGTAGGCCGCGCCTTCCTTTTCCAGCAAGCCCGCCATGGCCTTGATGAAATCGGCGTCGGCGCCTTCGACCGTCAGGCAGACCGAGGTCTTGGACCGAATGCCGTGATCGACCGCCAGGTGGCCCAGCCAGTCGCGTTCCGCAACGATCTTGTTCAGCGCGTCGGCATTGGCCGTGCAGCGCTTCTTCAGGCCTTCCAGCCCGCCGACCGACTTCGACCATTCCAGCGCGAAGATCGCGTCTTCCACGGCCAGCATCGAGGGCGTGTTGATGGTTTCGCCCTTGAAGATGCCTTCGCTGAGCTTGCCCTTGGAAACCAGGCGGAACACCTTGGGCAGCGGCCAGTTGGGAGTATATTCCTCCAGCCGCTGGACCGCGCGGGGGCCCAGGATCAGGACGCCGTGACCGCCTTCGCCGCCCAGCACCTTCTGCCACGAGAAGGTGGCAACGTCGATCTTGTCCCACGGAATGTCATAGGCAAAGACGGCGCTGGTCGCGTCGGCAAAGGTCAGGCCTTCGCGGTCGTCGGGGATCCATTCGCCATCGGGCACGCGCACGCCGGACGTGGTGCCGTTCCAGGTGAACAGCACGTCATCGGCAAAGTCGACCTTCGACAGGTCGGGCAGCTGGCCGTAGTCGGCGCGGTGAATCTTGGGTTCCAGCTTGAGCTGCTTGACTGCATCCGTGACCCAGCCTTCGCCAAAGCTTTCCCAGGCGAGGCAGGTTACCCCGCGGGCACCCAGCATGGTCCACATCGCCATTTCGAACGCGCCGGTATCCGAACCGGGCACGATGCCGATGCGGTGCGTATCGGGCAGGCCCAGCACTTCGCGCATCAGGTCGATGCAGTATTGCAGGCGCGTCTTGCCGATCTTGGCGCGGTGCGAGCGGCCCAGCGATTCGGTGGCGAGTTTTTCGGGGGAATAGCCCGGCGGCTTGGCGCAGGGACCGGAAGAAAAGAACGGGCGCGCGGGCTTTGCCGCAGGCTTCACAGTATCAGTCATATAGACTCTCCTCACAGAGAGCACGCGCGGCGTTGGGACCGCGTGGCCCGGAGCCGCAGTTAGTGGCGCCCGGCAGGGAGTCAAGCGAAACCGGTTCGCTCCATACGAATTTGTGATAAGTCTGCCCGGAGGGTTAGCCTGCCATTAATCCGTTGCATGGGATTTTCCGGTCATGCGCATTGTCCTGCCCGCAATGTCTCTGGCCCTGTTGCTGGGCGGTTGCGGCGCAGTGCCGCAAAGCGACCAGCCGGCCCCGCGCAAATCCGCTGCTGTCCTGACGCCCCGCCCGGACACGCGCGCCTGCCTGGCCGAACTGGGCGCCAGCAAGGCCGCCTTCTCTCCCCTGCCGGACAAGTATTACGGCGCGGGCTGTTCCACGCTGGGGACCGTGCAGATTTCCAGCGTTAAGAGCGACGATGCAAAGCTGGCGCTGAGCAACCTGGGGCCGGTTACTTGCCCTCTCGCCGAAACTTTCGCCGCCTGGGCCCGCTTCGGCGCGGACCGCGCGGCGCAGCAGATTCTGGGCAGCCCCATCGTCAAGATCGAAACCATGGGCAGCTTCAGCTGTCGCAACGTCGCTGGAACGCCGCGCCGCAGCGCCCATGCCACGGCCAGCGCCATCGACGTATCGGGCTTCATCCTGGCCGACGGGCGGCGGATCACCGTTTCCGGCAACTGGAACGATCCCTCGCCCAAGGTGCGCCAGTTCTTCGCCACGATCCAGGCCAGCGCCTGCAAGCGGTTCGGCACGGTCCTGGGCCCGGCCTATAACGCCGCGCATTACGATCACCTGCACCTGGAAATGAGCGGCAGCGCCTTTTGCAAGTGATCAGCTATCGAGACTGTAGTCCGGCAGCGAGTAAAACGCCTTGCGCAGCGCCTCGCTCCAGTGTTCGGACAGCGCCTGGTAATAGGGGTCCTGCGATACGATCCGCCGCTGGTGGAGCGGCTCGAACCGGTCGCGCTCGATCAGCAAAAGGTCCAATGGCAGGCCGACCGAGAGGTTGGCCTTGATCGTGGAATCGAAGCTGACCATCAGCAGCTTCACCGCGTTTTCAAAGCCCATGTCGCGGTCATAGCCACGGATGATGATCGGGCGGCCATATTTCGTCTCGCCGATCTGGAAGAAGGGCGTGTCGAAGCTCGCCTCGATGAAGTTGCCTTCGGGATAGATCAGGAACAGGCGCGGCTGCCCGCCCTTGATCTGCCCCGCGACGATCATCGAGGCGGAGAAAGTGCCCGATCCGTCCTCGCCGTTGCGCTCGTCAATCGTGGCAATGGTTTCGCGCAGCAGCTTGCCCACCAGGTTGGCGACCTGGAACATGGTGTCGGCACCCAGCAAGGCATTGCTGCGCTCGGCATGCGGCCGGTCACGCTGCTCGATCTGGCTGATTACCCCCTGGGTCGTTGCCAGGTTTCCCGCCGTCATGATCGCCACGATCCGCTCGCCCGGAACGGTCCAGCAATGCATCTTGCGAAAAGTGGAGATGTTGTCGACGCCCGAATTGGTGCGGGTGTCGCTCATCAAGGCCAGGCCGTGGTCCAGCAGCATTCCGACGCAATAGGTCACGAGAAGCTCCCTTCTCTTCTTTCACGTTCCCTATCGAAGTAGTGCGCCGGGCGCGGTTTGGTTCCCTCCGCTCAGCCCTGCCTAGCCAGCCCGCCAGCGCAGCGACATGCAGGTAAAGCCCGCGTCAATCGCGGCGATCGCGCTGTTCGGCAGGGCAACCAGTTTCAGACCGTGACCGTCCAGCAGATCGAGCACGCGCGGGTGCCCGGCCCCGGCAATCACGCGGTCGTTGACGCGCAGCACGTTGGCCCCGCCCTCTTCCTCGGCCGGAACCTCGATTACGCGGTAACCGTCAAATATGCCGGTAGCGGCCAGGGCACGGGTAGACAGCACGGTTTCTTCGTCCAGCAAGGAACTGGCCGTCTTGAGGTGCAGCACTTCGGCAGGGGTCGCGGCGACCTCGGCCTTGTAGCCCAGCCGGGCCAGCAGGGCAGCGAGGGCCTGGGCCCCTTCCCGGTCGGTCCGCGCGGAAAGGCCGATCAGCACCTTGTCCGGCAGGACCAGCACGTCGCCGCCATCTGCGTGGCCTGCGGGCAGGTCCAGCACCTGATCGAACAGGGCGTCCAGGGTGGAGCGCAGGTACTCTCCCTCTGCCTCGCGGCTGGGCGCGCCGGGTTTCAGCAGGATTGCGCCTTCAGGAAAAACCAGCGCAGGGTCTTCCACGAAGATCGCGTCCGGAAATTCCTCCAGCGGGTCCAGCACGGTCAACGTCAGTCCGGCATCGGCCAGGGCGCGCTCATATCCGGCATGCTCGGCCAGGACGTCCTCCAGCACCGGATCGGGTCCGCCACCCGCGCGCAGTCCCTTGACCACGCTTGCCCCCGGACGGCGCAGGATTGCGCGGTTGAATTCATAGACCGATGGCATGGCGTTTCCCCCGCTGGCTCAAGTTTCAGGCGCAGGTTCCTATCCGCCCCGAACCACGCTGCACAAGGGCGCTCAGACGCAATCCCCGATCCGCTCGGTCGTGACGGTTTGCACGACGTGCATCGTCTTGCCCTGCGGACCGGACAGGGCCGCATCCACTTTGACCGTCGAGCCCGTACTGGAATAGGTCCCGCGCGATGTCGCGGTCATCGCCATGCCCTCGCCGGTCTGGCAGGTGAAGGCAGCGTCCAGATTGCCCTCTGCCGCATCAAAGCGCGCATAGTTGCACTGGCCCCGCGCCATCTGCTCTTTCACCACATCAAGCCCGCGCGCCGCACGCTGCGGGGTGACGCAGCTTTCCTGGGCCGAGGCCTTGGCCATCATCGCCTTTATCTGCCCCGCCATGGCGGCGGGCATTCCGGGGATTTCGATGGACTCAACGGTGACCGTAGTGCGGTAACGCCCGGGCTGCATCTGAAAGGCGGTCTCTGCTGCTGCATCGTGAGCTTTGTTGGCAGCGTCTCCAGCCTGATCCTCTCGCGCGGATGGGCCGCAGGCCGACAGGGCCAAGGCAACAAGGCCGACTGGAACCACATCCTTGAATTTACCCATGGCAACGACTCTCCTGGACGTGAGTTCCGACATAGCAGGCTCTAACGCCACCACACACCGTTCGTGGTGAGGAGGGTCCGAAATCGCAGATTGAGGACCCGTCTCGAACCACTGCGCCAGAGGCAGTCCTTCGATACAGCGCCTCTGCCTGCGGCTTCGGCACTTCCTCAGGACGAACGGGAAACCAGAGGGCAATCCTGATCCCCGATTCGCCCCAAATGCCCACCTCAAGCACCGTATGCGTGGCTGTTTCCCAATCACCGCAAGGCTTTCGCACCTGCAATCGCCGCCCCTCCATCCGCCTTGCCGTAACGGCAGGGGGCGCTGGCCGGCGCATGCCTCTCCGGACAGGTTGCCCAGCCCCTTGCGAAGGGCGGAAAACCGCGCCAAACACGTTCCGTACAACGTCATCGGAGAGAGGCCATGGACCTTGAATTCAGCCCCGAAGAGATCGCCTTCCGCGAGGAAGTGCGCACCTTCATCGCCGAAAACTACCCCCAGGAACTGCGCGGCAAGCAGGACGAAGGGGACGAACTGACCAAGGAGGACTTCCTCTCCTGGCACCGCGTTCTCTACAAGAAGGGCTGGGTCGCCCCGGCCTGGCCCGTGGAATACGGCGGCACCGGCTGGTCGATCACGCAGCGCTACATCTTCTCCGAAGAAACCGCGCGCGCCGACTGCATTCGCCTGATGCCCTTCGGCCTAACCATGGTCGGCCCGGTGATCTACACCTTCGGCACGCCAGAGCAGAAGGCCAAGTTCCTGCCCCGCATCCTGTCGGGCGAGGACTGGTGGTGCCAGGGCTATTCCGAGCCGGGTTCGGGTTCGGACCTTGCCTCGCTGCGCACCCGCGCGGTGCGCGAAGGGGATCACTACATCGTCAACGGGCAGAAGACCTGGACCACCATGGCCCAGCACGCTGACTGGGGCTTCTTCCTGGTCCGCACCGAGCCTGACGCCAAGCAGCAGGAAGGCATCTCGTTCCTGCTGATCGACATGAAGTCGCCGGGCATCGAAGTGCGCCCGATCATCACCCTGGGCGGCGAACACGAAGTCAACGAAGTGTTCCTCGACAACGTCAAGGTGCCGGTCGAAAACCGCGTTTACGAAGAGAACAAGGGCTGGACCTGCGCCAAGTTCCTGCTCGCCCACGAACGCGTCGGCATTGCCGGTGTCGCCAGCTCCAAGCGCGGTGTTGAACGCATCCGCGAGATCGCCAGCACCGAACTGGACGGCGAAAAGCCGCTGCTCGCCAATCCGTTCTTCCGCCGCAAGGTGGCCGAACTGGAAATGGACCTGGCCGCTCTGGAATTCACCGAACTGCGCACCCTGTCGGGCATGGCCGCTGGCCACGGTCCGGGGCCGGAAAGCTCGGTGCTGAAGATCAAGGGTTCGGAAATCCAGCAGCGCCTGACCGAGCTGACCCTGGAAATGGCCGGCCATTACGGCGCGCCCTATTCGCGCAGCTTTGGCGAGGGCGACAACCAGCACGCCGTGGGTCCGGAATGGGCCAACCGCGCCGCGCCGGTGTACTACAACACCCGCAAGACCACGATCTATGGCGGGTCGAACGAGATCCAGCGCAACATCATCGCCAAGATGGTTCTCGGCCTCTGAGGAATTGAAGACATGGACCTGAGCTATACCGAAACGCAGGACATGCTGCGCGACACCCTCGCGCGGTTCCTGGCCGATACCTACGACTTTGAAACCCGCAAGAAGATGCTGGCCAGCCCCGAAGGGCGCGATCCCGGTATCTGGCGCGCGCTTTCCAGCGAACTGGGCCTGACCAGCGCTCCCTTTGCCGAGGAATACGGCGGCATGGGTGGCGGCTACCTGGAAAACGCGATCATGATGGAAGAACTGGGCAAGGTCATCGCGATCGAGCCCTGGCTGCAGACCGTCGTGATCGGCGGCGGTGCGCTCCAGGCAGTGGGCGGCGCGGTTGCCGCCGAGGTGATCCCGCAGATCATCAGCGGCGATTGCATCACGGCCTTTGCCTATGCCGAGCCGCAGGGCCGCTACAACCTGGCGGACATCGGCACCACGGCCAAGCAGGACGGTTCGGGCTATGTCCTGAACGGCCACAAGGCTGCCGTCTATGCCGCCCCCTGGGCCACGCACCTGCTGGTCACCGCGCGCACCGGCGGCAGCCGCCGCGAACGCGCCGGGGTTGAGCTGTTCCTGGTCGACGCCAAGGCTGCCGGCATTACCATGCGCGAATACGCGATGGTCGACGGCTTCCGCGGGGCCGAGGTCTATTTCGAGAACGTCAGCATTCCGGCCGAAGCTCTGCTGCCCGGCGGGATCGACCTGATCGAGCGCGTGGTGGACGAAGCCACTGTCGCGATCTGCGCCGAAGGCACCGGCATTGCCCGCAAGCTGCTGGAAGGCACGGTGGAATACACCAAGCAGCGCAAGCAGTTCGGCCAGCCCATCGGCAAGTTCCAGGCCCTGCAGCACCGCATGGCCGACATGCTGGTCGATGCCGAGCAGATCGCTTCGATGAGCCTGATGGGTACGCTCAAGCTGGGCTTGCCCGCTGATCAGCGCAAGGCCGCGGTCAGCCAGGTCAAGGCCAAGGTTGCCCGCAGCATCAAGGCGGTCGGCCAGAACGCGATCCAGACCCATGGCGGCATCGGCATCACCATGGAACTGGCCATCGGCCACTACTTCAAGCGCAGCACCATGATCGAGAACCAGTTCGGCACGCCCGACTGGCATCTTGAGCGCTATGAGGCGCTGACCCTTCCGGCCTGAGCTTCGGCTCAGGCCCCAACCTGGGCGAGCAGCGTGGCAAGCTCCGCCTCGGTATAAGGTTTTGCCAGGAACGGCGTGCCCTTCCAAGCGGAGGGCACGTCGCTTCCGTCCGACAGGTCGCAGATAAAGGCAAAGGGCACGTTCCGCTGCGCCAGCATTGGCGCCAGGACCAGGCCATGCGAACCGCCCGGTTCCACTGCCACCAATGCAAAGTCCAGCTGCGCGCTTTCCGCCAGTTCCGCGCCCTGCACGGGCGAGCAGGCGACGTGCACCGCATCGAAGCCGCAGCGCAGCAGGGTCTGCTCGGCGTTCATGGCAATCAGCGGACTCTCTTCCACTACCAGAGCCGTACGCGGCTTCGTCATTCGTCACCAACCTTTCCCATACCGGAACCAATTGGAGCCGAGAGGCGTTATTGCACCAAGTTCTGCCCGACGTCTGTGCACTAGTGTACATTGCCTAGGCATGGGCTGGGAAGGACCACCCGTTTCGTGAATGCGTTAAGCCCCATGACCGCGCGCCTTGCCGCGAACAACCTGCTTGCCGCGCTGGCACTTGACGACCGCGCCGCGCTTGCCCCCCTCCTCACCCGCAGCGAACTGGCGAGCGGTTCGACCCTGTACGAGCCGGGGGACGTGATCGAGCATTGCTACTTCCCCTGTCACAGCGCCGTGGCCGGCTTCTATGTGGTCATGGAGGACGGCGAGGCCCTCGAAACCGCGATGGTCGGCCGCGAGGGCGCCCTGGGCGGCATGGTCAGCCACGGCCGCCTGCCCGCCTTTGCCCGCGCCAGCGTGCTGCAAGGCGGCCCCTTCCTGCGCATTTCCCTGACCGACCTGGAGAGCGTCAAGATCACGCACCCCAGCGTCGCCCACCTGTTCGACCGCTACGCCGACTGCTTCCTGGCCCAGATCTTCCAGACCGCGGCCTGCAATGCCGCGCACGACATAGAACAGCGCACCGCCCGCTGGCTGCTCGCCGCGCAGCAGCGCTCCAACAGCCGCCAGGTCGAGCTGACCCAGGACCAGCTGGCCGAACTGCTTGGCGTGGGCCGCAGCTACGTCGCCCGCGTGCTTGGCCGGTTCCGCGTGGCCGGCATCGTCAGCACCAGCCGCAAGTCCATCGCCGTCACCGACGAGCGCCGCCTGGCGGAGATGGCCTGCGCCTGCAACCAGACCATCCGCGCCCATTTCGACACCGTCCTGCGGGGCGTGTACCCGGAGTGAGCGCCACCACCCCGTTCGTCCTGAGGAGGCGCTGAAGCCGCAGGCTGAAGCGCCGTCACGAAGGACCGGCGCCGCCACGCGGTGGTTCGAGACGGGAACGAACCTTCGCTTCGCTCAGTCCCGTTCCCTCCTCACCACGAACGGACATTGCCACTGAACGAGGTGCTAACCCTCACGCATTGCGCGCCATCAGCCCGCCGTCGACCGGGATCGTCGCCCCGGTGATATAGCTCGCCGCGGGCAGGCACAGGCTGAGCGTCATGTGCGCCACTTCCTCCGGCAGGCCATAGCGGCGCAGCGCGGTGCGGCGGTGGGCATAGGTCTGCTTGTCGCCGTCCGGCACATTGGCGGTCATGCCGGTATCGATCGGGCCGGGGCAGATGCAGTTGACCGTGATCCCCTCTTTCCCCAGCTCCACCGCCAGGGCGCGGGTCAGGCCGGTCACGCCCGCCTTGGCCGCGCTATAGGGGCTGTCGCGCGAGGTAGCGCCCAGCGCCTCGGTGCTGGCGATGTTCACGATGCGCGGGCTGGCCGAGCGGCGCAGATGCGGCAGCGCGGCGCGGACCAGCCGCTGGTGCGCGGTCAGCAGCACGGCAAAGGCGCGGTCCCACACCGCGTCGTAATGGTCCTCGTCATCGATCGGGCAAAAGGCGCTGATCCCGGCATTGTTGACCAGCGCGTCGAGCCCGCCGAAGGCACCCGCCACTTCATCCACGACCCGCCGGATCGCGCCGTGGTCCGCCACGTCGAGCGCCCAGCCCCGCGCCGAGTGCCCCGCGGCCCGCAGCTCAGCCGCAATCGCCTCCACTGCGCCGCCGGACAGGTCGGTCAGCGCCACATTCGCGCCCTCGCCGGCGAAGACCTCCGCCGTCGCCCGCCCCATCCCGCTCGCCGCGCCGGTCACCAGCACTGTCAGCCCGGCCACCGACCGGCTCAATTGCACGCCCATCCCATGCTCTCCTTGTTATCCGTCCCAAGCCATCCTGCCCGCCCCCGCCCCCCTTGTCGAGGTTGACACAGTTGACACCCTGTCCACTTCTTCCAACAGCCCAGGACCGGCACAACTCCGCGCCGCACGAGCCCTTGCCGGTTCCACGCCGCCCCCGGACCAGGAAAAAACCACCCCAATCCTCCCCGTCCCGGGGAGGGGGACCATGCGCAGCATGGTGGAGGGGGTGTGAGGTGTGAATTGCTCACAGGCGGCTCCTCTGACGAGGAACGGGGGACTGAACTGCAAGATTGTGCGATCGAGCGGGCTGCGACATTTTAGGTGGCATAAACGGTAACATTGAGAAAGGGATGATCAGCATTTCGCAGATTCAGACGCAGTAGGAAAATGCCTCTAAAGTGTGGGGCGTGGACCGAAAGCAGACGCTTACGCCCGGCGTGAGCGGTAACCTAGGCTTAGAAAAATGGGCTGACCAAACGCATTTTTTGTTGCTGAAATATGCAACTGAATATAACCACTTATCCCGAAGGGAAGTGGAGACATGGCGCAGAAAGGAAGCAACGTCATAGCTGCGTTCAGCGTCGAACACGCTTCTCGCGTTACGGGTTTGTCTATGTCACGGCTGGCCCGTTGGGATAGAGAAGGGTTTTTCTCTCCTCAATATTCCGACGAAGAAGACCGGGGAAATCCATACAGCAGGATATATTCGTTTACTGATTTGGTTGGCCTTCGCACACTTGCCATTCTCACTGACAAGTATCGAATATCTCTCTCTGAGCTCAGAAAGACTTATCCGGAACTTGCAAAGAGGGTGAAGAATCCGTGGTCTGAAACGCAGCTTGCTGTTTGGAAAAAGAAGATCGTTTGGAATTTGGACAAAATTCCCCATGATCGGCATGGTCAATATGTTGGAAAGCATATCGAGCTGCCAACCATTGCAGAGGAAGTCACCCGGCGGTCAGAAACTCTTCGAGTAAGAGAAGTCAACAAAATTGGATCTCTAGAAAAGAAACGATTTATCGCGCATAATTCAACTGTTTTTGCAGGAACCCGAATACCAGTATCCGCCGTAGAGGGCTTCATCAAAGAGGGATACTCGGATCAGGAAATTATCGATGAGTACCCTAATCTGACACTAAGTGATATTAAAACTGTTCGCACGAAATTGAGGAATGTCGCCTGATTACTTCCACTGCATTGCGCTTCTTTGCTGATCACTGCGTCCCAGAATCTGCTTGCTTATGGTTAGAGCAACGCGGCCATACCGTTATTCGGCTTCGCAACGTTCTTGCAACTGATACTCCGGATCCAATTGTTGCAAAAGTGGCGCAAGATAGCGATGCAATTTTGCTGACCCATGATGGAGATTTTAAGAAAATTGCACCAAGAATTCCTGCCGGAAATAAAACAAGGTTCAAAAAGCTTAGCAAAATTCATTTGTCTATTCCGCAAGTCAAATCGAAGAATAGATTAGAAGATGCCATATCATTCATTGAATTTGAGTGGCAAATTGCGCAGCAGTGCCGCGACAAGCGCATGCATTTAGTGATCCAGCCATCAATCATAAAAACCCATCGCTGATCCCCCTTCCCCTCCCGCCCATAACCCCCCATATCCCAGCCCATGGCCGAACTCATAATCCGCCGTGGGCTGGAAGAGCCCGACACCACGGACGCCTTTGTTCCGCACAAACCCGCGCGTCCGGAAAAGGCGCTGGAGCAGCGGCCGTTCAAGATCGTGTCGGACTATTCCCCCGCCGGGGACCAGCCGACCGCGATTGCGGAGCTGGTGGAGGGCATCAGGAATGGCGAGGCGACGCAGGTGCTGCTCGGCGTCACTGGCTCCGGCAAGACCTTCACCATGGCCCAGGTGATCGAGGCGACGCAGCGGCCCGCGCTGATCCTGGCGCCGAACAAGATCCTGGCCGCGCAGCTCTATGGCGAGATGAAGAGCTTTTTCCCCGACAACGCGGTGGAATACTTCGTCTCCTACTACGACTATTACCAGCCCGAGGCCTATGTGCCGCGCAGCGATACCTACATCGAGAAGGAAAGCTCGGTGAACGAGGCGATCGACCGGATGCGCCATGCCGCCACCCGTTCGCTGCTGGAACGCGACGACGTGATCATCGTCGCCTCGGTATCCTGCCTTTACGGCATCGGCTCGGTCGAAACCTATTCGGCGATGATCTTTGACCTGAAAAAGGGCGCAAGCGAGGACCAGCGCGAGATCATCCGCAAGCTGGTGGCCCTGCAATACAAGCGCAACGACGCCGCGTTCCAGCGCGGCACTTTCCGCGTGCGGGGCGACAACCTGGAAATCTTCCCCAGCCACTATGAGGACATGGCCTGGCGCGTCTCGTTCTTTGGCGACGAGATCGAGGAGATTGCCGAGTTTGATCCGCTGACGGGCAAGAAGGGGGCCAGCCTCAATTCGGTGCGGGTCTATGCCAATTCGCACTATGTCACGCCCGGCCCGACGATGAAGCAGGCCGCCGAGGCGATCCGCTTTGAACTGGCCGAGCGGCTGAAGGAGCTGAACGCCGAGGGCAAGCTGCTGGAAGCGCAGCGGCTGGAGCAGCGGACCAATTTCGACCTGGAAATGATCGCCGCCACCGGCAGCTGTGCGGGGATCGAGAACTACTCCCGCTTCCTGACCGGACGCCTGCCGGGCGAGCCACCGCCGACCCTGTTCGAATACCTGCCGGACAATGCCCTGCTGTTCGTGGACGAAAGCCACCAGACGATCCCGCAGATCGGGGCCATGTCCAAGGGCGACCACCGCCGCAAGATCACGCTGGCCGAATATGGCTTTCGCCTGCCCAGCTGCATCGACAATCGTCCATTGAGATTCAACGAGTGGGATGCGATGCGGCCGCAGACCGTGGCGGTTTCAGCCACGCCCGGATCGTGGGAAATGGAGCAGTCCGGCGGGGTCTTTGCCGAACAGGTGATCCGCCCGACCGGCCTGATCGATCCGCCGGTGCTGATCCGTCCGGTCGAGGACCAGGTGCAGGACTGCATCGAGGAATGCCGCCAGACCGCGGCCAAGGGCTATCGCACGCTGGTCACCACGCTGACCAAGCGCATGGCCGAGGACCTGACCGAATTCATGCACGAGGCGGGCCTGCGCGTGCGCTACATGCACTCCGACGTCGAAACGCTGGAGCGCATCGAGCTGATCCGCGACCTGCGGCTGGGAGTCTATGACGTGTTGGTGGGGATCAACCTGCTGCGCGAAGGGCTGGACATTCCGGAATGCGGGCTGGTCTGCATCCTGGACGCGGACAAGGAAGGCTTCCTGCGCAGCGAAACGTCGCTGATCCAGACCATCGGCCGCGCCGCGCGCAACGTGGATGGCCGCGTGATCCTCTACGCCGACCGGATCACCGGATCAATGGAGCGCGCCATGGCGGAAACCGACCGCCGCCGCGAAAAGCAGCGCGCCTATAACGAGGCGCACGGGATCACGCCCGAAACGATCAAGCGCAACATCCACGATATCGTGGCCGATGCGGCCAGCCGCGACGGGGTGGTGGTCGATATCGAGGACGACGAGCGCAACAACCTCGTCGGCCACAACCTGCGCGCCTATATCGAGGAACTGGAAGGCCGGATGCGCGCCGCCGCCGCCGACCTGGAGTTCGAGGAAGCCGGCCGCCTGCGCGACGAAATCCGGAGGCTAGAGGCCACCGAACTCGGCCTGCCCGAGGCCGAACACAAGGCCCCCCGCGTCGGCCGCAGCAACGAGGGCAAGCCGGGCACGCGCAAGACGCGCTATGGCAAGACCCAGAAGAAGTGGGGGCGGTAGGGCGGATACCGCGCCGCCTGCCCCGCCCTTACCGTCACCCCGGCGCAGGCCGGGGTCCAGTGCGCGTGACGCAAAGGCTATTTATGACGCTCTGGGCCCCGGCCTGCGCCGGGGTGACGACAGTTTGGGTCGCTCAAACCTTGCCGAAGCGTCCCTCGAAACCCGCCGTATCCCCGGCGGCGAGGTATTTGGCCTGTTCGACCCAGTTGTCCTTGGCCGGGCGGCCCGCGAAGGCGCCCAGTTTCGTATCCAGTTCCGCCAGGTCCGCCTCGGTCAGCGCGGCGATCTGGGCGTAGGTGGACAGGCCCAGGGTGGGGAGCAGCTTCTGCAGCTTGGGCCCCAGGCCCTTGATCCGCGACAGGTCATCGGCCAGCAGCACGTCGCCCTGCGGCGCGGCAGTCGGCGGGCTGGGCGCGGGGATGGGCTCGACCGAGGGGACGATTTCGGGCTGAGGCTGCGGGGCCGGTTCGATTTCCGGCTGAGGCTGAGGCTGCGGCTCCACTTCCGGCTGCGGCGCGGGCGCAGGCGGCGGCGGGGGTGCGGGCTGGATTTCGGGCGGAGAGTCCGGCTGGGTCGCGGCTTCTTCCACCACGTCCTGTGCGCCGATGGCCACGGCTTCGGCCACTCCGGCCATGGCCGCGCCGATTGCCGGCGGCTCCACCCGCGCGGCTGGGGGCGCGTCGATCAGCGCCTGGTTGCGGTGGACCGAGGCCGCGCCCTGGTCCAGCACGTCGGGCTTGTATTCGCGGCGCGGCGCACCCTTGCGCGCGCGGGCCAGCAGCAGCCAGCCGACCACCAGAATGGCCAGCAGCGCCACGGCAAAGGCGACCCAGTTGGCTTCGATCGTCTGCATCATCGCACGGCTTCCTTCATCAAGCGCCGACATTGCGGCGGAACAGCACGCGGTCTTCCGGGCCAAAGCCCTTGACCCACAGGACCCAGCAATAGGCGGCAAGGATGGCCGGGATACCGAAGGCCAGCTCCGCCCATTCGGGAAGATAGCTGGTCACGAACCAGCCGACCACTACTGCCGGAGCCGCCGCCCAGACCACCGACCAGCGCCACGGATTGGCGGGATGGCCCAGGAACCGCGACAGGACCAGCGACTTGGCCAGCGAGGCAAAGCCCAGCGCAACCATCAACCCGGCTGCAACGGCTGCGGCCCAGTATAGTTCCCCCAGCCCCATCCGCTTGGCCAGCAGGATCAGGCCGACCGAGGCCGCCACCTGCACCGCCACCGTGGCGAGCGAGATCCACAGGTTGGTCATGCGCTTCACATAGATCAGCGCGGCTTCGGCCACCACGGCGGCCGAGGCGACGACTTCCGCCGTCAGCAACAGGGCCAGCGCGCCGGTCCCGCCCACGAAGGCCGGACCGGTCAGGCCCATAACGCCCTCGCCCGGAAGGCCCAATGCCAGGGCCACAGCCGCCTGCGCGGCGGTGATCCAGAAGCCGACCTGGCAGACCTGCTTGGAAATCGCGGCGTAGTTCTGTTCCTTGAGATTGCGGGTGATGACCGGGCCGAGCACGGGTTCGAAACTGGTCTTGAACTTCTGCGGCAGCGAAGCGATCTGCTGCGCCACGTAATAGATCCCCACCGCCTTGGGCCCGGCAAAGATGCCCAGGATCGCAAGGTCCAGCCGCCGCGTGCCCCATTCCACCGCATCGGCCACGGCGAGCGGGAGATTGCCCAGCGCCAGTCGCGCCAGCTTCAGCGGATGGGGCTGCCACGCGCGCGGCAGGCCATAGGTCTTGTAAACCGGCCACAGCGCCGTGGCTGCCGCTGCAAAGACCGAGGCGATATAAGCGATGATCATGCCGCTCTCCGGCACGACGAACCACAACACCCCGGCCAGGATCGAAAGCGTCCACGGTTCCACCAGTGCGCGGGCGCGGACCGTGGTGGCAACGTCAAAGCGGTAGGCCTGCGCCGACAAGGCGATGTCGGTCAGCACCATCGGCACCATGACCAGCGGGATCAGGCGGTCGATTTCATTGTACTGCCCGCTGGGGAACACCGGCAGCGGGAAGAAGTAAAACCCCAGCGCGACCACGGCCGCCAGCGCGGCGCTGAGCAGCATTCCGTCTGCCACGACGTTCGCCGGATGGGCGTCTTCGCGCGCCAGTTCCTGCGCCAATCCGCGCTTTTGCCCCAGCGTGCAGAGCTGCACGGCCAGTTCGACAATCGCCAGGGCATAGGCGAACCGGCCCAAAGCTTCCGCCCCGTAAAGCCGCCCGGCAATGAACAGGAAGGGGATGCGCCCGGCCAACCGCAGGACGAAGCCAAGGATATTGGTCCGCCCGCCCTTGGCCAGGGCCTGGATGTCCTGCTGTTCGGTGCGCGGCTCGCTCATGCTTCCAGCACCTCTGCGGTCAGCGGGCGCGAGAGCAGCTCTGCCACCACCCCGCGCGCCGGGGCTTCACCGCGCAGCAGGCGGCACACGGCATCGACGATGGGCATGGCAACGTGGTGCTGGCGCGCCAGATCGGCCAGGACCGGCGCGGTATGCGCGCCTTCGGCCACGCTGGACTTGCCGGACAGGGCCTCCGCCGCCGATTGCCCCTCACCCAATGCCTTGCCGAGCGAGAAATTGCGGCTGGAAGTGGAAGAACACGTCAGGACCAGATCGCCCAGGCCGCACAGCCCGGCCAGCGTTTCCGCCCGCCCACCCAGGGCCAGGCCAAAGCGGACCATTTCGGCATAGCCGCGCGCGATCAGGGCGGCGCGGGCGTTCTGCCCCAGGCCCAGCCCCTCGACCACGCCGCAGGCAATCGCCAGCACGTTCTTGACCGAACCGCCGATTTCCGCGCCGGTTACGTCATCCGAATAATAGGGCCGCAGCATCGGGCGCGACAGCGCGGCGGAGAGCCGCTGCCACTGCGCTTCACCGCCCCCGCAGGCCAGCGTCACGGCGGTGGGCAGGCCCGCCGCCACTTCATGGGCAAAAGTCGGCCCGGACAGGACCGCGATTTGCGCGCCCGGTGCCGCCTCTGCCGCGACGTCAGCCATCAGGCGGCCCGTCCCCGCCTCGATCCCCTTGGAACAGAGCACCAGATCGCGGGGCGCGTCGGGCAGGTCCTTCAGCACCCGCGCCAGATGCTGCGCGGGCGTTACCACCAGCAGGATCGGCAGCGCGGCCAGATCGGCCAAGTCGCCCGTGGCGCGGATCGTTGGGGCCAGAGTGGCGCCGGGGAGGAACAGGCTGTTGGTGTGGCCGGTGTTGATTTCCTCAACCAGTTCCGCCTCGCGCGCCCAGATCAGGACTTCGCTGCCATTGCTGGCCATGGCCTGGGCCAGAGCGGTGCCCCACGCGCCTGCCCCGATTACTCCGATTGCCGCACTCATGCCTTTACCCCTGCTCCGCGCACCGGGGCCGCATCGGGATCGAGCGGCCAGCGCGGGCGCGCGGCAAAATCGAGCGGATCGGATTGCCCCAGCCGTTCGATCCCGGCCCAGGCGATCATCGCCGCATTATCGGTACACAGCGCCAGCGGGGGCGCGACGAATGGCAGGCCGAACTCCGCCGCCAGTGCCTCCAACGCACCGCGCACCGCCTGGTTCGCCGCGACCCCGCCTGCCACGACCAGCGCGGTGGGCTTGATCGAAGCGGAAAGCGCCTTGCGGGTGCGGTCGATCACGCAGTCAATCGCGGCCAGCTGGAACGAGGCGGCGATGTCGGCGTGGGAATAGGGCGGCGCAGAGGGAGCGCTGGCCAAACCGGCTTCGACAGGCTCAGCCTGAGCGGGGTTGGAATTGCTATCTGTCACCGCTCCGGCTGAGCTTGTCGAAGCCCCTGCCCGGTCCAGCGCCTCCTTGGCGCGCAGCACCGCGCTTTTCAGGCCCGCGAAGGAAAAGTGCGGTTCGCTGCTGCCCAGCAGGGGGCGCGGCAGGGAAACCTTGCGCGCATCGCCTTCGCGCGCCAGCCGTTCAACCGCCGGACCGCCGGGAAAGCCCAGGCCCAGGATCTTGGCCGTCTTGTCAAAGGCCTCGCCCAGGGCGTCGTCAATCGTGGTGCCCAGCCGCTTGTAGCGCCCCACCCCTTCCACCAGCAGGATCTGGCAATGCCCACCCGAAACCAGCAGCAGCAGATAGGGGAATTGCAGCGCGCTATCGGCCAGACGCGGGGACAGGGCGTGGCCTTCCAGATGGTTGATCGCGATCAGCGGCTTGCCCGATGCCATGGCCAGCGCCTTGGCACTGACCAGCCCGACCATCACCCCGCCGATCAGGCCGGGACCGGCAGTGGCCGCAATCGCATCGACATCGGCCAGGGTCATGCCAGCATCGGTCAGGGTCGCCTGGACCAGCGGCGTTACCCGCTCCGCATGGGCGCGGGCGGCGATTTCCGGGACGACTCCGCCATAGGGCCGGTGCGCATCGTCCTGCGAGGCGATACGTTGCGCGATAACGCGCCGTTCGCTGTCCACCAGCGCGGCTGCCGTTTCATCACAGGATGATTCAATTCCGAGGACAATCCCCATGCCCACTTTCCCTTAGAGAGATTGCGCAATAGGACAAGCGGCCATGCCTGACCGTCCCCTGAAACTCGGAACCCGCGCTTCGCCCCTGGCCATGGCCCAGGCCCATGAAGCCCGCGACCGCCTGTGCGCCGCCCACCCTGGACTGGAGGTGGAGATCGTTCCGGTCACTGCCAGCGGGGACAAGGTGCTGGACCGTCCGCTGGCCGAAATCGGCGGCAAGGCGCTGTGGACCAAGGAACTGGACGCCTGGCTGCTCGCCGGTGAGATCGACTTTGCAGTCCATTCGCTGAAGGACGTCGAAACGATCCGCCCGCTGCAAATCGCGATTGCCGCGATCCTTCCGCGTGAAGATGTGCGCGACGTGCTGGTTGGCGCGGCCAGTCTGGCGGACCTGTCCCCCGGCACCCGCATCGGCACCAGCGCCCCGCGCCGCGCCGCGCAGGCGCTCCACGCCCGGCCCGATTGCAAGGTGGTGGGCATTCGCGGCAATGTGCAGACGCGCCTGGCCAAGCTTGAAGCGGGCGAAGCCGACGTAACCCTGCTCGCGCTGGCCGGGCTGAACCGGCTGGGCATGGCCCATTTCGGCACCCCGCTCGATCCGGGCGAGTGGCTGCCCGCCCCCGGCCAGGGCGCCATCGCGATCGAAGCGCGCGCAGCGGACGATCGTACCCGCGCGCTGCTTGCTGCCATCGACCATGGCCCCAGCCACCGCGCCGTGATTGCCGAGCGCGCGCTGCTGGCGGCGCTGGGCGGCAATTGCCACAGCCCGATTGCCGTGCTGACCCAGGAAGAGGGCGAAGAACTGGTGCTGCGCGCGGCGCTGCTTTCGCCCGATGGCAGCGAACGTGTGGAAGGAACCGCAAGATTCGCCGCCACAGACCTTGACGGACCGGCCCGACTTGCCGGAGAACTACTTAGAAAGGCCGGTCCGGCCATTCGTGAGCATTTCGATCCTCCGGCAAGGTAGCTTCATGGCGGTTCCGCTGGTCATCATCCGCCCCGAACCAGGTTGCAGCGCCAGCATGGCCAAGGCGCGGGCGATGCACGGGGTTGAAGTCCACGGCTTTCCGCTGTTCGAAGTGGCTCCGCGCAGCTGGGAAACCGCCCTGCCGGACCGTTACGACGCGCTGCTGGTCGGCAGCGCCATGGTCTTCCGCTATGGCGGACCGGGCCTGGCCGCACTCAAAACCCTGCCGGTCCTGGCCGTGGGCGAAGCGACTGCCAGTGCCGCGCGCGATGCGGGCTTTGCCGTCGCCGCCACCGGGTCCAGTTCGATGCAGGCCATGCTGGGGGAGCTTCCCCCCGCGCACCATCGGCTGTTGAGGCTGGCCGGGGAAGAACGCGTTGCCCTGACCCCGCCCAAGGGTGTCACCGTGGACGAACGCGTGGTCTATGCCAGCCTGCCGCGCGAAATGCCGCCGGAACTGGTCGATTTGCTGCGCAGTCCAGCCATCGTCACGCTGCATTCGGCCGAAGCGGCGCGGCATCTGGCGGCGGAGTGCGTGCGCCACGGCATTCGCCGCGCGCCCTTGCGGCTGGCAGCCCTGTCGCCCCGGATCGTGGCGGCTGCGGGCGATGGCTGGGGCGAAGTCGCGTCGATTCCCTATCCCGATGACACGGCCTTGCTGGCATTGGCGCGCCAGATGTGCCAAGACCCCCTGCCTGGGGCGCGCTGACCCGACGCGAAATCAAGGGACTAGATGCCAGTAGATCACACCTCCTCACCGCAATTGCCCGTGAGCCGATCCGGCGGACTGCTGCGCGCGCTGCTTGGCGGGCTGCTGCTGGCCCTGGTCGCCAGCGCGGCTCTGATCGGCTGGCTGGTCTGGGACGGAAAGCTGGCGATCGAGCGCGGCGTGGAACTGGTCGGCATGGCGGACAAGGCCGCTCCGCCCGCAACCGCCGTCAATCCCGCTCCGCCCGCTACGGCAGCGCTGGAACAGCACATCGCCAGCCTGGAGCAGCGCCTCGCCCGGATCGACCTTCAGGCTGCCGCAGCCGAAGGCAACACTGCCCGGGCCGAAGCCCTGCTGGTCGCCCTCGCCGCCCGCCGCGCGGTGGAGCGCGGGGCGGAACTGGGCTATCTCGAAGAACAGCTGCGCCTGCGCTTTGGCACGGCTCGCCCGGCGGCGGTCGATGCCGTGATTGGCGCGGCCAAGCAGCCGGTAACCCTCGTGCAACTCAGCGCCGAGCTGAACCAGCTGACGCCCGTGCTGTCCGGCGAAGGCCCGGAACAGGGCGCCTGGTCACGCCTGCGCCGCCAGATGTCGGACCTGTTCGTGGTGCACCGCACCGCGCCTGGCACCAGCAACGTGGAAAGCCGCCTCGCCCAGGCCCAGCTGCTGCTACGAACCGGCCAGGTCGATGCCGCTGCGGAACTGGTCGCAGGCCTCCCCGGTCGCGCCGCTGCGGGTGACTGGATCGCCAAGGCCAAGCGCTATTCCGGCGCGATGCAGGCGCTCGACCAGATCGAGCAGGCGGCGCTGTCCGAACCGGAGAAGCTGAAGGCCGGTAACGGCGAAGCAGTCCGCCAACCCGGCCCGGCGGTCGATCCGGCGCCTGCGCCTACCGTCTGATTGGTTGGCGCGGATCCAACCAACCCGGCTTCGACAAGCTCAGCCTGAGCGGGGGAGATTGGTGCCGGCTTCAAAAACCGCTCAGGCTGAGCCTGTCGAAGCCGGGTTGGCCTCCACCCTGTTCGTCAGCCGCAACCTCAAGCCCGCAGCAATTGCGGCAAGTCTCCGGACATTCCGCGCGCTTCGTCCATGAAGAAGTGCTTGAGCCAGCCCGAGCGCTGCACCCCGGCCATGCCGATGCGGCGGATCAGGCTGGGCAGGCGGCCCGGCACGCCGAACAGGCGGACGATCGCGTCGGTCGTCGCCATGACGGTGGTGTTGTCCAGGCTGCGCCAGCGCTCATACCGCGCGAGAACCTGCGCGTCGCCGGGGTCCAGCCCTAGCCGCATTCCTTCGGCCAGGCATTCGACCAGCACGCCGACATCGCGCAGGCCCAGGTTCAGGCCCTGCCCGGCAATCGGGTGCATGCCGTGCGCCGCATCGCCGACCAGCGCCAGCCGCTGCTCGACAATGCGCGGGGCGTGGTGGAAGTTGAGCGGATAGCTCATCCGGGGCGCGCTAAGCTCGATCTTGCCGAAAATGCCCTGCAACCGCTGCGCCATTTCGCCCACGAAGACTGCATCGCTCAGCGCCGAAATCCCGGCTGCATCCTTTTCGTCAAAGGTCCAGACCACCGCGCTGCGATGGCGGCCATCGGGCAGGTCGAGCAGCGGCAGCAGGGCCAGCGGCCCCGCCGGATAGAAGATTTCCCAGGCCACCCCGCCATGCGGCTTTTCGTGGGTGATGCCGGTCACGAAAGCACGGTGGCTGTAATCCCAGCGCGCGGAATTAAGGCCGGCTTCCTTGCGCGTCGGGCTCTGCCGCCCTTCCGCTCCGATCAGCAAGCTGCCTTCCACCGTGCGCCCGTCGCTGAGCGTTACCGCCACGCCATGTTCACCGCGCGTGCGCTCCACCGGCTCGACGCCGCTGGACCAGGCAATCGCCGGTTCCTGCCGCGCCGCATCGAACAGGGCGAGGCGAATGTCGCGGTTCGCATACATCCGGCCCAGGGTGCCGTCGCCCGGCTCCGGCTTGAAGTCGATCCGCCCCGGCTTCATCCCGTCGGTCACGGCAATCGCCTCGATCGGGCAGCCCAGCGGGGCGAGGCGATCCTCCAGCCCGATATTGCAGAACAGGTTCCAGCTGGCCGTGGAAATCGCCGAAGCGCGGCCATCCACGCCCTCTGCGGTCAGGTCCTCGGGCAGGGCCTTGTCGATCACGTGGCTGGTGATCCCCTGCCGCGCAGCCGCCAGCGCGAGGGTCATGCCCACCAGCCCGCCGCCCAGGATCACGAGATCGCGTTTATCGGTCATGCTGAACCTCTGGCCTCTTTACGGAATCGTCATTGCGAGCGGCACAGCCGCGAAGCAATCCAGGGCGGTTCTACACGGCCCTGGATTGCTTCGCTACGCTCGCAATGACGAATGAAGAGGAATTTTTGCACCCTCAGCGACAGCGCCGGGGAAAACCGGCCCCACGCCTTTGCGTGCCCCCTGTTCCTGCCCGTTCGTCCTGAGGAGGCCCGCGAAGCCGCAGGCTGAGGGGCCGTCTCGAAGGACTGCCTGCAACTCTGTGGTTCGAGACGGGCCCTCAACTTGCAGTTTCGGCCCCTCCTCACCACGAACGAGCGATGGAACAAGTGCGTTACTTCGCGCAGGTATCCCCTGCCCCGCCGTCGAGGTCCAGGCACCGGCCATCGAAGGTGCCATCGGCAACCTTCAGGCCCAGCACCGCCGCCAGGGTCGGCGCGATGTCGACCGTTTCCACCGGCTGCGGCTGTTCAAAGGGGCGCAGGCCCTTGCGCCAGAACAGGATCGGCACGCGGCGGTCATAGTCATAGGCGCTGCCGTGAGTGGCGACATAGGCGCCGGGCATGGCTTCCGGAATGGGCGTTACGGCGCGGTTGAGGATCAGCAGCACGTCGCCCGACCGCCCGGCCTGATAGGACAGGCGCGCCCGCTTGCGCAGGTTCCATTCCTGCGGCGTGCCGGTGGGCAGCGGCATGGCCGCCAGTTCCTCCGCCGTCACCGCATCGGCGACCTGCGGGCTGGCCTTGAGCGTTTCGACCAGTGCCGCAATCACCTTGGTCCGCTGCTCTGGGGTCAGCTTGCGGCTGACATAGAGGTCGCCCGCCGGGGCATCGCCGAACACCAGCGGCCCTTCAACCGTGATCCCTGTCTTGGCCGCGACCGTCTTGGAGAGGTTTTCCGGGGTCAGCGACACATCCGCGCGCTCGGCTGCCGGAAAGGCCTGCTGGTCCATGCGCTCGGGCATGTCGAGCCCGCCGTGGTCCGCGCTGAGCACGACCAGATAGTCGATCCCCTTGGCATCGAGGTGCTTGAACAGGCGGCCCAGATCCTGATCGAGCTGGTTCTGCAGGATGCACATTTCTGCGCCCGCCACGCCGGTGGCATGGCCGACATAGTCCGTGGCGGACAGCGAGACGGACAGCAGGTCGGTCGCCGCGCCCTTGCCCAGGTTCATTTCGTCAGCCAGGCCGATGGCCAGGTCAACCGTGGCGGCATCCATCCGGGGCGAGATGCGGAACTGGTTCTCCTTGCCCGCCTCCAGCGCGAACCGGCCCGTGCCCAGCGTGGTCTTGCCCACCGGAACGGCGCGGTCCGCCGCCTTGCACCACACCGGGATCGGCATGGCCTTGGCCCCTGCCTTGATCGTTGCGGCTGCCTTGGCATTCACGGCCTGCACTGCGGCGGTCGGCGCGCGGTCCTTGAAGCTGACGAAGGAGCCGCCCTTCCACCACCAGGCGGCGTCGATCTTGTGCCCGCCCATCATCACCACGGCACGGTCCTTGGCCGAAACGGCGACATTGCGGCTGGCCGGGTTCACGCTCTTCATCATTTCGCCCAGGGTGGGCACTTTCAGGTTGCGGGCAGAAACCACCGGGTTGCGCGGCGAGCTGGCGGGATCGGTCTGATCCTCGGCGCAATAGATCGGCTTGTCCCCGCGCGGGCCATCGGGTTCGTACCAGGTGTTGGCAATGATCCCGTTGCGCGAGGGATGCGTGCCGGTCAGCAGGGTGGAATGGCCGGGGCAAGTCTCGGTCGCAGCGTGGGACTGATAGCCCGAGGGGAAGACCACGCCACCCGTCAAACGAACAAAGCCGCCGCTGTAATGCTGGCGGAACTGCGCGAAGGTATCGGCACTGAACTGGTCGATCGAAACCGCGACGATCAGGCGCGGCGGATTGGCCGGAGCAGGCGTTTCGGCGGCAACCTGTTCAGGGGCTTGCGCCGTCTCGGCAACCGCGGGCGCAGCCAGGGCAAGAGCAAGCGAAACGGCAAGTGAAGAAGCGATACGGCGCATGGAACTTCCCTAAAATAGGTACGGCTTGTGTTGAACAGTCTGTTGCCCCTGCCCCGGGCTAAGTGCAAGAGGCACAGCAAAGGAGTTGTCCAGAAGTGGCCCGCAGCTATCGCCGCCTTGTTACACTGCTGTTGCAGCTTTGCGCCCTGTTGCTGGCCGCCCCCGTGCTGGCCGCGCCGACGCATATCAAGCCGGAACTGGTGGTGGAAGGCAGCGCCGCGCCGGGCGGAACGGTGCAGGTCGCTTTCCTGATGAAGCCGGACAAGGGCTGGCACGGCTATTGGTACAATCCGGGCGATGCGGGCCTGGGCCTGACGCCGACCTGGACCCTGCCTGCCGGGGCCAAGGCGGGGGAACTGGCCTATCCGGTGCCGCAGACGCTGATCGTCTCCGGCCTGATGAACCACGTTTACGAGCACGAATATGCCGTACTGACCACGCTGACCCTGCCTGCCAATGTGGCACCCGGAACGCGCCTGCCAGTGCGGGTAAAGCTCGACTGGCTGGCCTGCACCGATCAGGTCTGCGTGCCGGAACAGGCGGAACTGACCGGCCAGGTCACGGTCGGCACGCCCGCCGCGCCCGATGCGCGGTTTGACCAGTGGCGCGCGGCCCTGCCCGCGCCCCTTGGTGCCAAGGCGGCTTTTTCAGTCGATGGCGGCAAGGTGCGGATCGCCATTCCGCTGCCCGCCGCTGTGCCGCTGGACCGCCCGCACCTGTTCCTGGGCGAGCACCGCGTGGTCGATTACGCGGCGCTGCAAGCCTTCTTCCGCGATGGCGACCGGCTGGTGGTGGAACTGCCCCGCGCCAGGTTCGAACCGCTCGATCCCGCGCGGCTGACCGCCGTGCTGCGCTTTGACGCGGCGGGCAACGGGGTCATGCTGGAGGCTGAGCGCGGCGCGGTTCCGGCCGGCGGCACCCCGCTTGCCGGTGGCGCAAATGCCACCCCGGCGCTGTGGGTGCTGCTGCTCTCCGCGCTGGCGGGCGGCCTGCTGCTCAATGTCATGCCCTGTGTTTTCCCGATCCTTTCGCTCAAGGCGCTCAGCCTCGCCCGCGCCGGGGAAAGCGAAAGCCACGCCCGCGCCGAAGGGCTGGCCTATACGGCGGGCGTCGTCCTGGCCTGTCTGGCGCTGGGCGTGCTGCTGCTGGCCCTGCGCGCGGCGGGGCAGGAAGTGGGCTGGGCCTTCCAGTTGCAAGAGCCGCTGGTCGTGGCTGGCCTGCTGTTGCTCGCCGCCGCGATAACCGCCAACCTGCTTGGCGTGTTTGAGTTCGCCGTCCCCGGCTTTGCCAGTGCCGGATCGCCGCAGGGCGCCTTCGCCACCGGCCTGCTCGCCGCCTTTGCCGCGACGCCCTGCACCGGGCCGTTCATGGCCGCTGCCATGGGTGCAGCGCTGCTGCTGCCCGTGCCGGAAGCCCTGGCACTGTTTGCAGCTCTGGGCCTGGGCCTCGCCCTGCCCTTCCTGGCCATAGCCTATGTCCCGCGCCTGCGCGCCATGCTGCCGCGTCCGGGGGCCTGGATGGTCTGGTTCCGCAAGGCCATGGCCGTGCCGATGGGCCTTACCGCGCTGGCCCTGCTGTGGCTGGCAAGCCGCCTTGCCGGTAGCGGCTTTGCCCTTGCGGCGGGCCTGCTGGCCGTGATCGTGATGGCGCTACTGGTCCTGCTGGGCCGCCGCCAGCGTCATGGCCGCTCGGCGGGAGCGCGCTGGTGGGCGATGCTGGGTGCAGTAGTGCTGTTCGGCGCGGCGGGCCTGCCCGGCATGGTGCGCGAGGGCAGCGCGGCGGTCAGTTCGGTCCTGCCCAGCCAGCCCTTCAGCGAGGACGCTCTGGCCAAGGCGCGGGCCAGCGGCAAGCCGGTCTTCATCTACATGACCGCAGACTGGTGCCTGACCTGCAAGGTCAACGAAAGCGCCGCGATCGAGCGCGAGGAAACCGCCGCCGCCTTCGCCAAGGCCGGCGTAGTGGTCCTACGCGGCGACTGGACCCGCCGCGATCCCGCCATCACCCGCTACCTCACCGCCCAGGGCGCAGCGGGCGTGCCGCTTTACATCTGGTACCCGGCAGGAGGCGGCGCCCCGCAGCAATTGCCGCAGGTGCTGAGCGTGGGGACGCTGACGGGACTGGTGGGGAAGTAAGGGCGGCTGCCGAACAGGCCTCAATTCCGTTCGTCCTGAGGAGGCCCTGAAGCCGCAGGCAGAAGGGCCATCTCGAAGGACAGCCCCAAGGCTGTGGTTCGAGACGGGCCCTCAATCTACGATTTCGGCCCCTCCTCACCACGAACGGTTAAAGGGCAACGTCACCCCGGCGAAGGCCGGGGCCCAGCGCCATCTAGGCAACGCAAGCTTCGGAACCCTGGCCCCCGGATCAAGTCCGGGGTGACGTGATTCTGGCAGCGAATTCCCAACCCCGCTCAGGCTGAGCCTGTCGAAGCCGGGCCGGTCAGCCGCCCTCACACAAACCAGAACCGGTTGACCTCCCCCTCGCCCGCTTCGATGCGGACCGTTCGGCCACTTACCTTGCCGGCGCGCAGCTCGGCGCAGATTGCCGGATCGTGGCTGTTGGCCAGAACGCGGGCCTGGCCGACGCGGGCGACCAAGGTGGCCGTCTCGCCCTCCTTGCCCGGCTGGATGGTGAAGCTTTCGGCCACCGCCTCGCCGTCATGGGCGTCCAGCACGCCGAACACCGGCTTGACCTTGTCCAGGCTGTGCCAGCGGCTTTGCGACCAGTCGGCGGCTTCGGTCGAATAGACCCCGGCGGCATATTTGCTCATGATCCCGCCATTGGCTCCGACCAGGGCAAAGCTGCCCGGCGCGGCGCGGCAGCGCTGGACGGCCTCGGCAATGCCGTGCGCGGAATAGTTGTTTCCGGCCCCACCGAAGAACGGCAGGCCGCCGGTCAGGGTCCAGCCGCGCGGATCGTCGCGGTCCAGGCCGAAGGCGTCGAGCAAGTTGAAAACGGGGATTGCAAAGCACGAGTAAAGGTCCACCGCGCTTATGTTTTCCCAGCGCTTTCCAGCAACCTCAAGTGCAGTTGAGATTGCCGAAACAGCCGCCGGACTCTTCTCCAGGTTCTCGCGCCCCAGCATCGACGGCTCGGCGCAGTCGGCCACGCCGTGGATGTGGACCCAGCGGCTTTCCGGCACGCCCAGGCGGCGCGCCTCGGCCACGCTGGCGAGGACAATCGCCCCGCCCTGGTTGACCTGATCGCGCGCCACGACCAGCCGCCCATAGGGTTCGGCGACCAGACGGTTGCGCTCGGTCAGGGTGGCCAGTTCTTCGGCACTGCGCGCGGTCGGCGCAGCGCTGTGCGGGTTGGCGGCAGCGACCTGGGTGAAAGGCGCAAAGAGCTTGCCGATCTCCAGCCGGTAATCGTCGAGCGATAGGCCCAGCCGCTCGCGCCGCACGTTCTCGGCAATGGCATAGCCCGCGATGGGCGCGCCGACGCCGTGCTTGATCGAAGTGCGATCGACCACCCCGTCATATCCGGGACCGCGATCTTCCAGACTGCCTTCGTGCTGTTCGGACCAGTCGCGCTTTTCGCCCCGGCTCATCAGCGCGCGCATGGTCGAAATCGCTTCGGAGCCGACCACGGCGGCCATCTTTGACCGGCCCGCGGCAATCTCTGCCGCCAGTTCGCCGACCAGGCGCTGCGGCCCCTGCCCGCCGACCACTTCCAGAATGGCCCGCGTGGGATTGGCTCCGGCCCGGCTGGCGATCGCGCGCGGGGTGTTGTTGGCATGGCCGAACGGCGCGGAATAGCGCGTGGCCGAAATCTCGAACTGGCGGATCGCGGCCAGGGTATCGAGCGCCGGACCCAGGTCCTGCGCCGCCTGGGCATCGGCAAAGGCGGCCTTCAGCGCCGCCCCGCCCAGGTCCATGTGGCTCATCTCGGCATAGCCGGGTTCGCCCACGCGCTCCGAATACTGGCCAACGCCAATGATTACCGGGGTATTGTCGTCCATCACAGCACCTGCCCATCGTCAACGGTCAGCACCGCGCCGGTGACATGGCGCGCGGCATCGGAGCAAAGGAAAACCAGCGGCGCATCCAGCGCCTCGATCGGGCACATGCGGCGGCGGTGGAAGTTGGCGATCTGGCGCTGGCCCCCTTCGGTCTGGAACCAGTCCCCGGCGATCTCAGTCTGGATATAGCCCGGCTGGATCGTGTTGACGTTCACGCCCTGGCGCACCCATTCGCGCGCGAACTGGCGGCCCAGGTGCGCAACGCCCACCTTGCTCGCGGCATAGGCGGCATCGCCCTGCGCGGTCAGTTCCGCCGTGATCGAGCCGATCAGGACGATTCGCCCGCGCTCCCCATCCTTGAAGCCCGCCGCGATCATCCGCTTCGCCCCTTCGCGCGCGGTCAGGTAAACTCCGGTAAAGTTGGTCGCGACCAGCCCGTTCAGGTCCGCCGCCGTGACATCGGTAGAGCGCCCGTCGGCCGAAACCCCGGCGTTCGCCACCACCGTATCGACCACGCCGAACCGCTCCTCTGCCGCGTCATAGGCGGCGATGATCGAAGCTTCGTCGGTCACGTCCATCGCCACGGCCAGGGCGGTATCGCCCAGCTCTTCGGCCAGGGCCGCAATCCGGTCCACCCGCCGCGCCCCGATCACCACCCGCGCCCCTTCGCGCACGAACAACCGGGCGAAATGGGCGCCAAATCCCGACGATGCTCCAGTAATCAGCGCAATCCGGCCAGACAGTGATAGATCCACAGCAAACTCTCCTTCCCGCTCCGTTTAACCGAGCGATTAAGCCGCGCAAGCCCTTCTTGGCGCAGGTTGTAGAATGAATTTTCTATCTTTGATCATGGTCAAGGCAGGAGGGGCGGGAAGCGGCCAGACCGGTCCTACCAATTCTCCCCAACTGGAGCGGCCTTACCTCGTGACGGCCGCTCTCTTTTTGTCCGGGGTTTGCGCTGACCAATCCGGCTTCGACAAGCTCAGCCTGAGCGGGGTTTGTTGCCTTGCAATCTGGAAAAGCCGCTTGGCCGGTTCTACCGTTCCATTTACACGCAAGCCATGGCCTTTTCCGTTTACCTCCTGCGGTGCAACGATGGCAGCTATTACGTCGGGCATACCGAAGACCTGGAGTTCCGGCTGGCGCAGCATCAGGCGGGCACGCTGGGCGGTTACACGGCAAAACGCAGGCCCGTTACGCTGGCATGGTGCGATACCTTCGCAGAGCGCGATCAGGCTTTCTGGGTTGAGCGGAAGCTGAAAGGCTGGGGCCGGGCGAAGAAAGAGGCTTTGATTGCTGGCGATTGGGAACTGATCCAGGCGCTGGCTAGAAAGCGGGTGGCCAACCCGGCTTCGACAAGCTCAGCCTGAGCGGTGTTTTAAAACGCCACAAAACACCCCGCTCAGGCTGAGCTTGTCGAAGCCGGGTTGGCAAAACCAGACGTCAAACCGCCGAACTGAACCGCCGCACAGAATCCTGGCGGTAGGGATCAAACAGCGCCGCGATGGTGCGGGCATAGGGCAGGCCGCCGGGTTCGATGGTCAGCACGCCCGCCTCCAGCCGCGCCAGGCCGCGCTGGGTGAAGGGGGCCAGCCGCGCTGCCGCTTCGGTGGCAAGGTCGGCATCGAGGCTGGCTTTTCCGTGGCACAGCAGCGCTTCGATCACGGCGCCGCGGCGCTGGTCGTCCAGGCTGCGGCGAATGCCGTGGGTGGCGGGCAGGCGGTCTTGCGACAGCAGCATCCGGTACCGGCCCGCGTTCTTTTCATTCTGGACCAGCAGGTCCGGGAAGCAGCCGATGGCCGAAGCGCCCAGCCCCAGCAGGGTGCGCGACTGGTCATCGGTGAAGCCCTGGAAATTGCGCCGCAGAGTGCCCTGCTCCACCGCCAGGGCCATGGGATCGCCGGGCCGCGCGAAGTGATCGAAGCCGACCGGGACATATCCGGCGGCAGTGAGCAGGCGATAGCCGAATTCGGCCATGGCAAAGCGCTCTTCCTGTCCCGGCAGGTCCGTCGCATCGATCCGGCGCTGGCGCGGAATCAGGTGCGGAACGTGGGCATAGCCGAACAGGGCGATGCGGTCTGCGCCGAGTTGCACGGTCCGCTCCAGCGTCTGTTCCAGCGCGGTCAGCGTCTGCCCCGGCAGGCCGTACATCAGGTCGAAATTGAGCGAACTGATTCCGCCCGCGCGCAGCATGTCGACCGCATCGGCAATCAGGCTGTCCGGCTGCACCCGGCCAATCGCGGCTTGCAGGCCAGGGTCGAAGGTCTGCACCCCCAGGCTGGCATAGGTCACGCCGACAATGCCCATGACCTGGCACCAGTCCCGCGTCAGCGTGCGGGGATCGAGCTCGATCGACCAGGCCGGATTGTCGAGCGGCATGTGCAGGGTCAGCGCGTCGATCAGGCGGACGAAATCGGTGGGCGAAATCGCGTTCGGGCTGCCGCCGCCAAAGGCGATCCGCCGCACCCGCACATCCCGGTCCAGCCGCACCCCGGTAATCGAAATCTCCCGGTGCAGCGCGTCGAGATAGCTGGCGAGGCGCTGGGTCTTGTTCGCCGCGCCGGTATTGCAGCCGCAGTACCAGCAAATCTGCTCGCAGAACGGCACATGGAGATAAAGCGAAACGTCCCCGCGCGCAGCATGAAGCGCCGCGTCTGCGTCATCCGCACCTACGCCCGGGCCGAATTCGGCAGCGGTCGGAAAGCTGGTGTAACGCGGTACGGGCGTTTCAAGCAATTCGGGATAATAGTTCCACATTGGCTGGTCTGTGCCAGCGATTCACGCGCGAAACATTGCGCAGGCTCAATTATTTTCCGCCGCGCGCTTGCGTCCGCCGCCGGTATGACACCCTTTGGCGCAGCACAGCGCCTGGCTGCTGCCATCGCCGGACCCGCCGCCAACGGGCACTTGCACGGTGTGGACCTGCCCGTCACCCGTGCAGATCTGGACAGCGATGGTTTCCCCGCCGGTCACGACCGTCAGGTTGAGCATGGCCGGGATCAGCGCGACGATGCCAAACTTTGCCCCGATCATCCGTGCGGTCCTTCCTCTTCATCGTCGTCATAGAGAATGCGGTTGGCCGCACCGTCCAGGTCTTCGAACTGGCCGCGCTTCAGCGCCCAGAAGAACGCGATCAGGCCCAGCAGGCCCAGCCCCAGGGCAATCGGCAACAGCAGCAGCAGTCCGTTCATTTCGCGGCCCTCACCAGTCGGAGCGAATTGGCCACCACGATCAGCGAGCTGCCTGACATGGCCGCCGCCGCGATCATCGGATTGACATAGCCCATGATGGCCAGCGGCACGGCAAAGACGTTGTAGCCAATCGCCAGGGCAAAGTTCTGCCGGACCACGCGCATCGTGCGCCGCGCTGCCAGCACGGCGCGTGGCAAGGCGTTGAGCGAGTCTCCCAGGAACACCAGGTCAGCCGCCTGCCGCCCGACATCGCTGGCCGAACCGGGCGCGATGGAGGCATCGGCGGCGGCCAGCGCGGGACCGTCGTTCAGCCCGTCGCCGACCATCAGCACCTTGTGCCCCTGCGCTTGCAGGGCGGCAATGGCTTCGCGCTTTTCGGCGGGGTTGGCGGCGGCCTGCGCCTCCAGCCCGACATCGGCCGCGACTTCGCCCACGGCCTGCGCATTGTCGCCCGACAGGAGCGAGACTTTCAGGCCCAGCGCCTTGAGGCGGTCCAGCGCGGCATGGGCATCGGGACGCAGCTTGTCGGTAAAGGGGATCAGCACTTCGCCGCGCCCGTCGATCCGCCCCTCAATCCGGAGCGTGGTCGATACTACGTCAGCAGCGTCGTTGCGGCCCAGCGAGACGGCGCGGCCATTCCAGGTGCCGGACAGGCCGATCCCGGCGGTTTCCGCCACGCCTTCGACCCGCACGGCGCGGTGGCCGCGGGCCAGCAGCGCGGATTCCAGCGCGCGCGAATGGGGATGACGGCTGTGCGAGGCGAGGCCCAGGGCAATCGCCGCCGCCTCGTCATCCAGGCTGGCGACGACCTGCGCATCGGGTTCCGGCTTGCCCAGGGTCAGCGATCCGGTCTTGTCGAGCAGGACACGGTCGACCAGGGCCATGCGCTCGATCGCGCTGCCGTCCTTGACCATGATCCCTTCGCGCATCAGCGCACCGCTCGCCACGACCTGCGCGACCGGCACGGCCAGGCCCAGAGCGCAGGGGCAAGTGATGATCAGCACGGCAATCGCGATCACCATCGAGTGATGGAAGCCCGCGCCATAGAGCATCCACCCGGCAAAGCTGAGCGCCGCGAGGGTGTGCACGGCGGGTGCATAGAGCCGGCTCGCGCGGTCGGCGATGCGGACATAGACCGAGCGCGGCTGCTCTGCCGCGTCCATCAGCCGCGCAATCTCGGCCAGCGAGGTATCGGCTCCGGCGGCAGTCACGCGCACGTCGACCGGCGCATCCAGGTTGAGCGTCCCGGCATGGACCAGCGCGCCCGTGCGGGCCGGGACCGGCGCGCTTTCCCCGGTCAGCAGCGACTGGTCGAACGCGCTTGCTCCGTTCACGATCTCGCCATCGGCGGCAAGGCGCTCGCCAGCGGCAATGCGCATGACCATGCCGGGTTCAAGATCGGCGGCGGCTACCCATTGCAGGCTGCCATCGGCGGAAACGACGCTGGCGCCGGGAGCAGCCTGGCTGAGCAGCGCGTCCACCCCGGCGCGGGCGCGGTCGCGCATCATCGCGTCGAGCGTGCGCCCGGCCAGCAGGAACAGGATCAGCATCAGGACGCCGTCGAAATAGGCATCGTGCCCGCCGACCATCGTCTCGTAGAAACTGAGGCCGGTGGCCAGGACGATGCCGATCGAAATCGGCACGTCCATGTTGGTCCGCCCGCGCTTCAGCACGGCCCAGGCCGAGCGGAAGAACGGCATTCCCGAATAGGCAATCGCCGGAACGCCGATCAGGGCGGAAATCCAGTGGAACAGGTTGCGCGTGGTGCCCTCTGCCCCGGACCAGACCGAGATCGAGAGCAGCATCACGTTCATGCAGGCAAAGGCCGCCACGCCGAGCGGCGCGAGCAGCGGCTTTACCGCAGAGGGCGCCCTGGTCAGCTCTTCGGTGCGCGGCTGGCTGGCAAAGCCGACCGCTTCCAGCGCGGCGATCAGGTCAGCCGCTTCCACTTCCGCGCCGTGCTGGGTGCGGACCTGCTTGGCTGTCAGGTTGACGCGGGCGTTACTGACCCCAGGAACGGCGGCCAGCGCGCGCTCGACCTTGGCCATGCACCCGGCGCAATGCATTCCGGGCACGACCAGGACGGTCGTTTCGCCCGCCGCCTCCAGCGGGACAGGAGAATTCGCGTTCACCGCACGTCCTGTTCAGTGCGCCAGCGCTGCGCGCCGGCGGTTGCTTCCAGCCGCACCCGCCAGCGACCGGCGGGAATGGCGGCGTCGGACAGGAACGAGCCATCGCCCTGGCGGGTAAAGGCCAGTGCCTTGTCACGGTCATGCCCCAGCGGGTGACGCGCCACGGCAGTCAGGGCGACCTGGCTGGCCGGTGCCCCCGTCAAGGTCACGGCAATGCGGCCATCGGCCTGACGCTGGGCCTGGGCGGTCCAGCCGAGCGCCTTTTCCTTTGCCGCCTCGTCCAGCCACTTGTTGAAGTGCTGGCTGGCGACATAGGAGTTCTCGACCACGACCCCGCCGAATGTGGCGCTGGCCTGGGTGGCCATGAACAGGTTCACCCCGATCACCACGGCGAAGAAGGCCACGATGATCGCGGCAAAGTGCTTGCCGGTGAAGGGTCCGGTGGTGAAGGCTTTCATTCGCTGGTTTCCTCATCCTCGATCGGGGAATCGAAGCGTGCTTCGTTGGAATCCGCCTCGCGCTCGCCATCCAGGGCTTGCAGGCGGAAAGTGAAGGACTGCTCCTTCGATCCGTCGGGCGCGACGACATAGACCCGCAGCGGCTCCACCCGGTCCGCCGGAACGGTCAGGGTCAAGGCGCGCGCGGCCTTTTCGCGGGGCATGTCATTGGTCCAGAACTTGCCGCCGGGCAGGCCGTCGATGCTGACCTGCATCTGGCGCGGGCGCGACTGCATGTTCAGCAGCTTGACCGTATAGTCGTTGCGGATCTCCCCGCTCGACTGGACGGTATAGGGCGGATTGCGGTCCTTCTGCACCTTGATGTTGATGCGGTCGCGGGTGCCCAGGGCAAACAGCAGGGCAAAGCCGATGGCGGCCCAGATCCCGGTGTAGATCAGGGTCCGGGTGTGGAACAGCGCCTTGGTGATGGGGCGCGGAGCCTCGCCCCGGCGTTCGGCGTCGCAATCCTCCAGCGTGGCATAGTCGATCAGGCCGCGCGGGCGGCCGATGGCCTTCATCACCTTGTCGCACTCGTCGATGCACAGCGCACAGGTGATGCAGCGGATGTCCGGCCCGTTGCGGATGTCATAGCCGGTCGGGCAGACGTTGACGCAGCCGTTGCAGTCGATGCAGTCGCCGATTTCCGGGTCTTTCAGCGCCTGCTTGACCGAGCCGCGCTTTTCCCCGCGCCAGTCCTTGTAAGTGACGATCAGGCTCTTTTCATCGAGCATCGCGGTCTGGATGCGCGGCCAGGGGCACATGTAGACGCAGACCTGTTCGCGCATGAAGCCGCCCAGGACGAAGGTGGTCGCGGTCAGCACGGCAACGGTAGCATAAGCGACCGGCGCGGCCTGTCCGGTCCAGAAGTCCACGGTCAGCGTCGGAGCGTCGGCGAAGTACATGATCCACGCGCCGCCGGTCCAGAAACTGATGAACAGGTAGATCGACCACTTCAGACCGCGCTTGAAGATCTTCTTCGGGCCCCAGGGCGCGGCATCGAGCCGCATCTGGGCGTTGCGGTCGCCATCGACCCAGCGGTCGACGTGCTGGAACAGGTCGGTCCAGACGGTCTGCGGGCAGGCATAGCCGCACCACGCGCGCCCGACAGCGCTGGTCACCAGGAACAGGCCGATCCCGGCCATGATCAGCAGGCCGGCGACGAAATAGAATTCCTGCGGCCAGATCTCGATCCCGAACATGTAGAACCGGCGGTGGGCAAGGTCCACCAGCACGGCCTGGTCCGGGGCATAGGGTCCGCGGTCCCAGCGGAGCCACGGGGTAATGTAATAGATCCCCAGGGTGAGGATCATCACCGCCCATTTGAAGCGGCGGAAGCGCCCGTCTACCGCTTTGGGGTAGACGGGCTCACGCTTCGCATAAAGGCTGGTACTGGCAGGTTCAGGGTTGAGCATTTCCGGTTCCACTCGCAGGCGTGGCAGGTGCACTCACAGTTTCTTCACCGCCCCCCAGCGAGTAGACATAGGCTGCCAGCATCTTGATCGTGACGGCGTCCAGCTTCTTGCTCCAGGCGGGCATCACGCCGGCATGGGCCTTGTGGATCGAGGCCGTGACCTGTTCCATCTTGCCGCCATAGAGCCAGACCGCGTCGGTCAGGTTCGGCGCGCCGAATGCACGCAGGCCCTTGCCGTCGGTGCCGTGGCAGGCCACGCAGTTGGCGGCAAAGTTGGCCGCGCCGCGCTGGGCCGCCGCATCATTCGGATGCTTGCCCGAAAGCGACAGGACATAGGATGCCGTATCGGTGACCTGGGCCGGGGTCAGGATGCCGTCCTTGCCGAAGCTGGGCATCAGGCTGGTCCGGGTGGCCGGATCGTCAGCCGCGCGAATGCCGTGCAGCAAGGTGGTGTGGATGTCGTTGATCGAACCACCCCACAGCCAGTCCTCGTCCTTCAGGTTCGGATAGCCGATCGAGCCAGCCGCGCCAGAGCCGTGGCACTGCACGCAGTTCTGCTTGAAGGCGGCCGAACCACCAGCCACGGCCAGCGGCATCAGCTGTTCGTTCTTGACCAGGTCTTCCAGCGGGGTCGCAGCAATCGCGTCGGTCGCGGCTTTGCGCTTGGCAGCGCCTTCGGCCATTTCCTGGGCGAGCTGGCCGCGGCTGGTCCAGCCCCACAGCCCTTCGGTGCCCTTGTTGAGCAGCGGGACCGCGGGATAGACCACGATATAGCCGATGGCGAACAGGATCGTCAGGTAAGTGGTGATCACCCACCAGCGCGGCAGCGGGTTGTTCAGTTCCTCGATGCCATCCCATTCGTGACCGACGGTTTCAACGCCAGTCGGCTCGTCAATTTTCTTATCCGCCATTGTCGTCACCCCCAAGGCTGTCTTCGGCGAAGATCATGTTCGCGGCTTCTTCGTTGGCCTTCTTCGCACTGGGGCGGAAAGGCCAGGCTGCCAGCGCCAGGAAGGTCAGCACCATGGCTGCCAGTCCCCAGCTATCGGCGAAGTGCCGCAGCGTTTCGTAAGTGGAGTGTCCGGTCACCGGCCCTTCTCCTTGGCCAGCACTTCCTGTGCCGCCGGCGCATTGACGTCGACCATGGTACCCAGCACCTGAAGATAGGCGATCAGGGCGTCCATCTCGGTCAGCTTGTCGGGCTGCCCATCAAAGTCACGCACTTGCGACTTGGGATAGCGCTTTTGCAGGTCCCCGTTTTCCGCCATCGGATCGGCCTGCGACTTGAGGTCGGCATTGGCCTGCTTGATGTCGGTCGCGGTATAGGGAACCCCGACGCGGTAGAGCGCGGTCAGCTTGGCCCCCATGTCGCCGGGATTGAGTTCCCGCTCGGCCAGGAAGGCATAGGGCGGCATGACCGATTCCGGCACTACGTCACGCGGGTTCTTGAGGTGCTGGACGTGCCATTCGTCCGAGTACTTCAGGCCGACGCGGGCCAGGTCCGGCCCGGTCCGCTTGGAACCCCACTGGAACGGATGGTCGTACATCGATTCCGCGGCCAGGCTGTAGTGGCCATAGCGTTCGACCTCGTCGCGGAACGGACGGATCATCTGGCTGTGGCAGACATAGCAGCCTTCGCGGACATAGATGTCGCGCCCGGCTTGCTCCAGCGGGGTGTAGGGGCGCATCCCCTCCACCTTCTCGATCGTGTTGTCGATCCAGAACAGCGGAGCGATTTCCACGATGCCGCCCACGGTGACCACCGCAAAGGCGCAGACGCCGAGCAGGGCCACGTTCTTTTCCAGCTTCTTGTGCCGGGCCCAGGGCTCTTTCTTGGTTTCAGAAGACATTTTGAAGATCCCCCTTATTCGGCCGGCACGGCGACCAGCGGACGGTCGGCGTTCTGGTCATAGGCAGCCTGGCGCAGCGGCTCTTCCTGGCGGAGGTTGCCGGCAATCGTCTGCCACACGTTGTAGGCCATGATCAGAGCGCCCGAGAGGTACAGGACACCGCCGAATGCGCGGGCCAGGTACATCGGGTGAAGCGCTTCGACCGTTTCGGCGAACGAGTTCACCAGATAGTTGTCAGCGCCATATTCGCGCCACATCAGGCCCTGGGTGATCCCCGCAACCCACATCGAGGCGGCGTAGAAAACGATGCCGATGGTGGCGAGCCAGAAGTGCCAGTTGATCATGCGCAGCGAATACATCCGTTCACGGTTCCACAGGCGCGGGACCAGGAAGTAGACGGCCGAGAAGGTGATCAGGCCGTTCCAGCCCAGTGCGCCCGAGTGCACGTGGCCAATCGTCCAGTCGGTATAGTGCGACAGCGAGTTGACCGACTTGATCGACATCATCGGGCCTTCGAAGGTCGACATGCCGTAGAACGCGATCGACATCACCATCATGCGGATGACCGGGTCGGTGCGGACCTTGTCCCAGGCGCCGTTCAGCGTCATCAGGCCGTTGATCATGCCGCCCCAGCTGGGCATCCACAGGATGATCGAGAAGACCATGCCCAGGGTCTGCGCCCAGTCCGGCAGAGCCGTATAGTGCAGGTGGTGCGGACCGGCCCAGATGTAGAGGAAGATCAGCGCCCAGAAGTGCACGATCGACAGGCGATAGGAATAGACCGGACGCTCTGCCTGCTTCGGCACGAAGTAGTACATCATGGCCAGGAAGCCGGCGGTCAGGAAGAAGCCGACCGCGTTATGGCCGTACCACCACTGCACCAGCGCGCCCTGGACCCCGGCCCACAGCGGATAGGATGCGGACCCGAACGGGCTGACCGGAATGTTCACGTTGTTGACCAGGTGCAGCATCGCAACGGTCAGGATGAAGCTGAGGAAGAACCAGTTGGCCACATAGATGTGCGGTTCGGTACGCTTGATGATCGTGCCGACGAAAACCACCAGGTAGGCCACCCAGACCAGCGTGAGCCACAGGTCGACGTACCATTCCGGTTCCGCATATTCCTTGCCCTGGGTAACCCCCAGGACATAGCCGGTCGCGGCCAGGACGATGAACAGCTGATAGCCCCAGAACACGAACTTCGCGAGCGCCGGGAAAGCCAGGCGCGCGCGGCAGGTGCGCTGCACGATGTAAAAGCTGGTCGAAATCAGCGCCGTGCCCCCGAAGGCAAAGATCACGGCCGACGTATGCAGCGGCCGCAGCCGCCCGAAGGTCGTATATTCAAAGCCCAGGTTCAGCACCGGAAAGGCCAGCTGAAGCGCGATGTACAGACCGACCAGGAACCCGACGCAACCCCAGAAGGTCGTCAGGATAACCCCGGCGCGGACCAGGCCATCGTCGTAACGGGACTGGTCCACGGTCGGCCGCAGACCGGCCACCGCAAGTTTATAGTCGGCATTGCGCAGGCTGAGTACCAGCCCGGCAAGTGCCGCCAGAGCAAAAATCGCCATGTGGATCGCGAATCCGGTATCAAGCGAATTCGCGAACATGAACATGGCGAAGAGCAACGCTACCAGCCACCAGCCAGCGCGGGCTACCAGAGATTCCATTGGCCCCTTCCCCTCAAGATGGGTTTAATCAGGATGTGCTAATACAGCAGTCCACTACCCGTTTCGACCTCTCACTGCAATGCGGCATTGACCGGGATCAAATTCCGCAGCGGTAATAAAAAATACAGGAAATCAGCGGTAAATTGCTTTCGATCAATGTTTGCACGTGCAGCATTGGCGCAAAAGCCCGTTCGACGCCGCCCGCAACCCTGGCTGCAAGTGCAACCGTTTGCGGGGCCCCGTCGGACAAAAGGAACATGAGGGACACTATGAAGAAGCTCACCATCGCTGCGGCCCTTGCTGCCGCCACCATGCTTTCCGCTCCCGCCCAGGCCGGCAGTGCCGAAGGCAAGCTGCAGGTCAAGGTCATGGCCACCGGCGTTCTGCCCGATGGCAAGATCGACAAGGTCAATTCGGCTGCCCCCGCTGTCGCCACCGCTCTCGGCGCGACGCCCGATACCGTCGCCAACGACAACTGGGTGCCGACCCTGGCCGTGGAATATTTCGTTTCGCCCAACTTCTCGGTCGAAACGATCTGCTGCTTCACCAAGCACAAGGTGACCGGCACCGGTTCGATCAACGGCGCGAACATCGCCAATGACGTGCTGATCCTGCCCGCCACCGTAACGCTGAAGGCCCATGCCAATGTCGGCCCGGTCAAGCCCTATGTCGGCGTCGGCCCGTCGCTGTTCTTCTACTTCAACGAAAAGCCCGGCACTGTTCCCGCCGGTCTGGGCGCCACCAGCCTGAAGCTTGACAACAAGCTGGGCGTGGCCCTGCAAGCCGGTGTTGACGTTCCGGTGAACGACGCTGGCCTGGGCATCAGCCTGGACGCCAAGAAGTACTTCATGAAGACGACCACGCACTTCTATGCGGATACGACCGAAGTGCTCTCCACCGATCACAAGCTTGATCCGTGGGTTGTCTCGGGCGGCGTTTCCTACCGCTTCTGAGCTTTCGGCGGCTGCTGCGGCAGCCGCCACCCAGCTCCCCTGTCGCAAGATCGGGGTCGGGGGAGGGTCTGCCAGGCTTTCGCAGGCGGTGCAGGCTCTCCCCCTTTGCTTTGCAGCAGATGGGGGGGAGCGCCCGGCTTTCATCCCGCTTCGGCCATCAAGGCATCGCGGTCGACAATCGCCACCTCGCGGCGGGAAGGCAGATCGATGATCCCCTCCGCTTTCAACCGGGTGAACTGACGGCTCACCGTCTCGATGGTAAGGCCCAGCACGTCGGCAACCTGCTGGCGCGAGAACGGCAGGGCAAAGGTCTTGAGCGGCTGGTCCGGCGCGTCGACGCAGCCCGGCTGCACCAGGCGTTCGGACATTTCCAGCAGGAACGTCGCCAGCTTTTCACTGGCCGACTTGCGGCCCAGCAGCAGCATCCAGCGGCGCGTGCGGTCCAGTTCCGCCAGGGTGCGTTGCAGCAGCTTGTGCTCCAGCCCCGGATGCTCGCGCGCAAAGGCATCGAAATCGCGGCGCGAGAACACGCAGACCTTGGATTCGGTCAGCGCGGTAACGCCGTGCCCGGAAGTGGCGCCGAAGGGGCGGCCAATGAAGTCCGAAGGATAGACGACGCCCACGATCTGCTCGCGCCCGTCCTCGGTCCCGGTGGACAGCTTCAGCACCCCGTCGATGACGTTGGCGACGAGAACCGAGTCCTCCCCTTCCCACATCAGCGATTCGCCGGGTTCCAGCGTGCGGCGGCGACCGATCGCGTTCAGCGCTTTCAGTTCCTCGTTATCCAGCGAAGAACAGATGGCACGGTTACGGACAACGCAGGTATCGCAGGCGGACATGGGGCCTCATTGCTCCCCTGGCTCGCAAAGTTCAAGTCAGATGATGTCGGCTATTCCCGCCAAAGCGACACGTAATCGATCAATTGCCTGGGCTTTCAGCTGGTGCACGCGCGGCACCGAAACCTGAATTGTTTCAGCGATTTCAGACAGGTTTAGCTCTTCCACGAAGTACAATTGTACAATCAATTGCAGCCGTTCTGGCAGCTGGGAAATTGCAACTGCAAGGCGGTCGCGAAGTTCCTCGTCGGCCAGGATCGCGAAGGCATCGGGCCGTTCGTCGGCAAAGGCCGAGTCGCTGTCGGCATAGGCGTCATCGATGGATTCAAACTGTACCCGATCAGGCGCTTCGCGCGAATGTGAGCGATAAGACCGCTTATTTTCAATCCACCCAGTCCCGACTGCGGGCGACCGCCTTGTTCCATTTGCCGTAAAGCAGGCTGCGCCGCGCTTCGTCCATGGCCGGGTTCCAGCGCTTGTCCTCGCCCCAGTTGCTTGCGATCTGGCTGGGGCTGTCCCAGTAACCAACCGCCAGGCCAGCCGCATAGGCTGCGCCCAACGCCGTCGTTTCAACCACCTTGGGCCGGACCACCGGAACACCCAGGATGTCGGACTGGAACTGCATCAGCAGCTCGTTCATCACCATGCCGCCATCGCTGCGCAGCTCGCGGATCGCCACGCCGCTGTCGGCCGTCATCGCATCCAGCACTTCGCGGGTCTGGAAGGCCGTGGCCTCCAGCACGGCGCGGGCCAGGTGGCCTTTCCCCGCAAAGCGCGTCAGTCCGGCAATCACCCCGCGCGCGCTGGCATCCCAGTGCGGCGCGTAGAGCCCGGGAAAGGCGGGGACGAAATAGACGTCGCCATTGTCCTCCACGCTCGCGGCCAGATCCTCGATCTCGCTGGCGTGCTGGATCAGGCCCAGGTTGTCGCGCAGCCATTGCACCAGCGCCCCGGCAATCGAGATCGACCCTTCCAGCGCATAGACCGCCGGCGCATCGCCCAGCTTGTACCCCAGCGTGGTGAGCAGTCCGGCCTTTGACGGGAACGGCTTTTCCCCGGTGTTCATCAGCATGAAGCAGCCGGTGCCATAGGTGTTCTTCGCCTCGCCGGGGTGAAGGCAGGCCTGCCCGAACAGCGCGGCCTGCTGATCGCCCAGAATTCCGGCCAGCGGCACGCCGTCCAGCACGCCGGTGCACTGGCCATAGACTTCGCTGGAGCTGCGGATCTGCGGCAGGCAGGCGCGCGGCACGCCGAATTCCGCCAGAATTTCCTCGTCCCAGTCAAGCCGTTCGAGATCCATCATCTGCGTGCGCGAGGCATTGGTGACGTCGGTGATGTGCAGCCCGCCCTGCGGCCCGCCGGTCAGGTTCCAGGCTAGCCAGGTATCGACATTGCCGAACAGCAGCTCGCCCCGCTCGGCCCGGTCCCGCGCGCCGGGGACATTGTCCAGCAGCCAGCGCAGCTTCAGGCCGGAAAAGTAAGTGGCCAGCGGCAGGCCGGTGCGCGCGCGAAAGCGGTCTTGCCCGCCATTGGCCGCGAATTCGGCGACGAGCTGGTCGGTCCGCGTATCCATCCAGACCAGCGCATTGTGCACCGGCTGGCCGGTCTGGCGATCCCACAGCAGGGTCGTCTCGCGCTGGTTGGTGATCCCCACGGCGGCCAGTTCGTGCGCAGCGATATTGGCGTGGGCCAGCGCCGCGCCGATCACGTCGCGGGTATTGGTCCAGATTTGCAGCGGATCGTGCTCGACCCAGCCGGGCCGGGGCATGATCTGCTCATGCTCGGTCTGGGCCAGCGACACGATCTCACCCTTGGCATCAAAGATGATGAAGCGCGTGCTGGTGGTGCCCTGATCGATCGACCCGATATAGCCTGACATCTGCTTTCCCTGTGTTTTTCGTTTGCTGCGCTATGCCATTTCCGCAGGCCGCTTCCAATCCGCCAATTGCGCGGGTGTTCCAGTTGGCAGGGGATTGTGCCATGTTTCTGCTTATGCCGCGCCGCACTCCCCCGCTTGCCAGCCTTGGCGCTGTTTTGCTGGCCCTCGCCGGCGCTTCCCCGCCGGTAGCCGCGCAGCCCCTGCCGCCTGCCGCCAGGCCCGTTCCGGCGGTGCCGCAAGCGCCCGAACCGCCGCTGAAGGTCAGCCTGTCGGCGGATGGCGAGACGCTGTACCTCGTCGGCATGTTCCTCGACGGGGCGTTCCATCAGGTCAAAGCGGCACTGGACAAGGCGCCCCGAGTCCGGCGGGTGCACCTTTCTTCCTCCGGCGGGTTCACGATCGAGGGGCGGCTGGTTTCGGCCCTGGTGCGCAAGCGGCGGCTGGACACCTATGTCGAATATTACTGCGCCTCGGCCTGCACCCAGATTTTCGCGGCGGGCCAGCAGCGCGTGATCGGCCCGCTGGCGCGGCTGGGTTTTCATCAGGCAGTGATGGTAGATGAGAATGGCAATACCGCCGGGGTCCGCCCACCGACCGACCGCAAGCTGGATTCGACCCTGGTGTTCGGCGTCAACGGCAACGACACGCTGCGGTTGGCCTATGAAATGGCAGGCGCGGACCCCGCCTTCATCGACAAGGCGCTGGGCTTTGACCACCAGAACATGTGGCTGCCGGATCAGGAGCAATTGCTGTCCTCGCACCTGGTCAGCCGTGTGGCCGAGACATCCGAAGTGCCCGCTCCGCCCGGCGCGATCACGCGCGATGCAGTGCGCGCCGCCTTGCTGGAACAGCCCTTGTGGCGCGCCGCCATGACCCGCCTGCCCGCGCCGACCGAGACGGCGGTGGGAGACATCTGGCGCAGCGCGAACAGCGGCTATTCCCTGGCCGAGGCGACGCGGATCGGCCGCGCCGCGCTGATCGTCCAGGCGGCTGAGCTGTTGCCCACGGCGAGCGAGGCGCTGCTTGACCGGGCGCTGGCCGCCTATGTCCTGGCCGCGCGCAATCAGCGCGCGCGGGGCTATCCCGGCTGCTTTCCCGAAACCCTTGCCGCCCCGGCCGAAGATCCGGAAGAAACCCGGTTCACCGCCGAAGAAGATGCGGTGATGACTGACCTCTTGCTCTCCCCCGAACAGGCCAAGGCGCTGAAACCCGCGGTGGCGGAACGCTATTTCAACCGGGAAGTGTCACCCTTGCTCGCCCACTCGGCCAGCCAGACCGACCGGATGGACAGCGGGCAGCTGTGCCGGTTCGGCTTTGAAACCTTCGAGGCAATCGACAGCCTGCCCGCCGGTAAACGGCTCAAGGCCTATCGTGCCCTGCTCTCGCTGTCGGCCCTGCCCTAGCGGAACTGGCGCTGCGCCTGGTCCTTCAGCATCAAGGATTCAACATAGAGCGCAGCCAAGGCCAGTTCCGGCTCCTTGGGATCGGCCCAGCCCTGCGCCTTGACGAAGGCCGTCAGGCGATCCCGCTGCGCGGCAGGCAGGCGGTCACGGCCCGTCAGAAGGTGCCGGTTTTCGCGATAGAATGCATGCAAGGGCGCCGCGCTCAGGCCGATGGATTGCAGGCTTTGCTCCAGAGCGTCCGCCAGGATCGCGGTCAGCGCATAGCCGGTAGCGGACTGTGAGCGACCGACCGACCAGTTGAACCGCGCCAGACAGCGGCTGTGCGATTCCTCGATCAGTTCGTTGATCGTGTCCAGATTGCGCGAGGACTGGCCGAACCGGCCACCACCGGCAAATTCGCGCGAGATCAGCAGCAGGGCGATTTCGCGGTCTTCGGCGGGCATGGTTTCGTAGATGCAGGCTGCCGTATTGTCGGGAAGCAGCTCGTTCGCGCCCTGCCCTGCCCCATGCGCCTGGACCGCCACGGGCAGCGCCCCGGCGACCAGGCAGGGCACCAAGCCCAGGGCGATGCGGCGCAAGTTCATGCGGCATACCTGCCCAAGGGGGCCGCGCTTGTCGAGAGCAGGACTCAAGCAAAACGGCCCAAAGACTACGCAATCGCCGAGCGCCGCTTTGAAGGGACAACGGCCACGCTAGCGGCTTGGTTTCTTTGCATTGTTGACGCTATGCAGATGCACAGACGTTCCATCCACGCCTAGTACGCGTTTGCTAAATTTGGAATCGCTCGAATTCTTGATTCTGCCGACATGAGCATTTTTTGGCCAGCCATCCGCATCGCGATCGAAGCCTCGATCGTCGCGTAACTGCCTGGGGGGTTTTGCTTAACGGGTCGTTACCCACGTTAAACCTTGGCATGATTAATACCGGACTGCGCGGTCTGTCCCCGCGCAGTCTCCTGTCTGACGCTATGGCGTCGCCCGTCATTGCCCCGGCCGGTTCATTCCGGTCGGGGCTCTCGGTTTCTGGACTTCGCATCGCTCGGCCAAAGGCAAAGGGGCCCCGGACAAGTCCGGAGCCCCTCGCGTAAGCACCCCTCCCAGGGATTGCTGACTTAGAACTTCATCCCCGCGGTGATGCCGAAGCGGCGCGGTTCAAGAGTAAAGACGTTGGTGTAGTTACCCGAGGACTGGTCGGTCACGTAGAGACCGGTGATCGAGTCCTTATCGAACAGGTTCTGCACCCAGGCGCGGGCAAACCACTTCTTGTCCGGGCCATCCAGCTGGATCTGGGCATTGACCTGGGTGAAGCTGGGCACTTCGTTGACGACGCCGCCAAAGATGTTGCCCACCGACTTGCCGGTGTAGACGAAGTCCGCACGCGGGGTCAGGGTCAGTTCGCCGAGCGAAGCAGCATACTGCGCACCCGCCGAGAACTTGTAGTCCGGAGCGCCCGGCAGCTTGTTGCCCTTGATGTTGGTCGGGATACCGGACGAGTAGACCGTCACGCCGCCGATGGACGGCGCCGCGCCCACCGTGGAGGCAAGAGCGCTCAACATGCCGCAGATGCTGAAGGCACCGGTGGAGTTGATGCCGCCGCCTGCCGGGAAGGCATAGGTGGTGGTCTGAAGCCCTGCACCGGGCTTGATTTCCAGGCCAGGCTTGGTGGGATCGGTGTCGACGCCGCCGTTGATGATGTTGTTCACCGCACCCACGAAGGCATTCACCCCGGCCACGTTGCCGCTGTTCGATGCGACAGCGCAGTTCGCACCGTTGGTGATGTCCTTGATGATCACGGCGTCGGCACGGCCGGCACCGAAGTCACGCGGATTGGCGAGCATCTTATCACCCGAAACCTCGGCGTGCAGGTAGCTGCCCGTCAGGTTGAGGGTGAGTTCCGGGGTCGGACGCAGGATGGCTTCTGCTTCAAGACCGTAGATCGTGGCGTCCACGTTGTCGTTGACCGAGGTGCGGGCAACGATGCGCGAAAGCTGCAGACCCTTGTAGTCATAGTAGAAGCCGGTCAGGTTCAGCGTCACATTGCCGAACTGGTTCTTCGAACCGATTTCGAAGGCATTGACGAATTCCGGCGAGAAAGCTTCCGGAACCGAGAACACCGGCGAAAGCGGCGGGTTGATACCGCCCGACTTGTAGCCGCGCGAGTACGAGGCATAGAGCAGGTTGTCCGGGGTGATGTTGTAATCCAGCACCGCACGGCCCGTCACTTCCGCAAACTTCGCGGTGCGGACCTGGAACGGCTGATTGCCGGCAGTACCCGCATCCGCATCGTAAGCGGCAATGAACGGAGAAGTATAGGCGTTGGTCGAACCATAGGGGACCAGGAAGCTGGCCAGCGTGGTGCGCGCCGTGATTTCCTTCTTGTCGTTGTTGTAGCGCAGACCGACGGTCAGCTTCAGGTCGTCAGCGAACTTGAAATAGGCTTCGCCGAACAGACCGTAAGTGGTCACCCGCAGATCGTCCGAGTTGTTGCGATAAGTCGGCGTACCCAGATAGGCCGGCGGCAGGGCATAAGTGCCCGTGTCCGGATTGAAGCTGCCGATACCGGTGAACGAACCGAAGACGCTGGTGAAGTAGTCAATCCCGAACGAGTCAATGTAGTAGCTGTTCTCGGTCATGTGGAGCTTGCCGTAGATCCCGCCGAGCAGGAAGTTCAGCGGCCCGTCCCAATCCGACGACAGGATTGCTTCAGCCGTCCAGTTCGAATGGTTCTGGTTGGAACGGTCGAAGTCCTGCGGCGTCGAGGAACAGATCCGGTGACCACCGAATGCGCCCGTGCCGGTTTCTTCCGGCAGCGAGGTGCAGAGCACGCCGTTGGGACCATTGGGGATCAGAGCCGCCGCGATCGGAGCGAAATAGGCTGCCGAGCCGGGCAGACCGATGCCGGTGGTGGCAACGCCGCTCAGCGCGGTCAGCGCCGGAGTATAAAGGGCGCGGTTCTGGACCGAAAGGTTGTAGTCCTGGCTCGAATCCAGGTCCACCTTCTGATAGTTACCGCTGACCTTCATGCTGAGGCCGCCGCCCAGATCCTGGTCGATCGAGCCCTGAACGATCCATTCCTGGGTGAAGTACGAGGTCGGGAAGTCGGTGTTGACCGTGCGGTAATCCGCCGGATTGGTACCCCCGGCCCAGCTGTAGGCATCAACGCCATAGACCGGAGCGGCCGGCGTGTGGCCGGTGCCATAGAGGCTGCCCAGTGCGAATGCGCCAGGTACGCCCTGGGTTGCAAAGAACTGCTGCGAGGTGAGCACGCCCACGAAGGTGCTGTTGGCGTTGGTCATCTCGAACTTGCGGTCGCCATTCAAGCAGCCCAGGACCCCGGTCGGATCGCGTTGGCACATCTGCTTCTGGATGCGCATGCGGCTGTCGCGCTCATGGAAGTATTGCGCCATCAGGTCGATGGTGGTGCCAGCGGCCGGTTCAAACCGCATGGAGCCGCGCACGCCGTACATGTCGCGGTCGTCGATCTTCGAATTGTCGAAGATGTTGGTCGTGTAGCCATCGCGGTTCAGGTAGAAACCGGCAACGCGGATGCCGAAGGTATCGCCAACCGGCAGGTTGACCGCGCCCTTCAGCTTGACCGAGTTGTAATTGCCGTACTCGGCTTCGACGTTGCCACCGAAAGCGGTCAGGTCCGGACGCGCCGTGCGGAAGTTGACCACGCCCGAGGTGGCGTTGCGGCCGAACAGGGTGCCCTGCGGACCGCGCAGCACTTCGATCTGCGCCAGGTCATAGAACTCGCCTTCGAACAGGCGGGTGCCGAACAGCGGCGCGTCATTCATGTGGATGGCGGTCGCGCTGTCGCAGGTCACGCCGACGCAAAGGTCACCGATGCCGCGGATGGTAAAGCTGGCGCTGGTAAAGTTCGTCTTGGTGAAGGTAACGTTCGGAAGAGAGAGCTGCAGGTCGGACGTGTTCTTGATCTGCTGCTTTTCGAGCGCTTCGGTATTGAAAGCGCTGACCGCGATCGGAACGTCCTGAAGCCGCTGGTTGGAGCGCTGCGCGGTAACGATGATTTCCGTGCTGCTGGTATCATCATCGTAACCGCTGCAAGGAGCCCACGTATTCGGGTTGAGTTTGGTGGGATATGACGACGCCTTGTTGGATTGGAGGCGTGCGCGGTGGATTTGGATGG
>NZ_JBNNWL010000004.1:0-333320 GCF_050281025.1 Novosphingobium sp. NPDC080210 | reverse complement strand
CCTCCTCCCCCGCTGGGGCCTGGGGGGGGGGGGGGCGCGGCCCCCCCCCCGCCGCGGGGGGGGTCCCCCTCGCGCCCCCCCCCCCGGGCGGTGTCTCGACTTCGCTCGACACGAACGGAGAGAGGGATGAACCGGTTTTTTCTCACCTTCACTGCCGAACCGCAGCACATCGACGAACTGGGCCACGTCAACAATGCGGTCTGGGTCGACTGGATCCAGCAGATCGCCACGGCGCACTGGTCCGCCGTGGCCGCGCCGGAGCATCAGGCCGCCTATATCTGGGTCGTGACCCGGCACGAGATTGACTATCGCGGCAATATCGGCCTTGGTGAAAGCGTGACGGCGGAAACCTTCATCCCCACTGGCCCGAGCGGCGCAAGGTTCGACCGCCGCGTCGATTTCCGCAATGCGGCCGGGCAAGTCATCGTCAGCGCCCGTACCACCTGGGCGATGATTGACAAGGCCAGCGGACGCCTGTCCCGCGTGCGCGACGAAGTGACCGCGCCGTTCCGCCCGTTCGGGGATGAGGCCTGAACCACTCCCTCCCACACCACGTCACCCTGAACTTGTTTCAGGGTCCATCGGGCCGAAAGCCCTTGTGCGCGCCGGAACAGGCCGGGGACGCGGCCTCGCTTTGCGCCAAGGAGCGGAGGGGCTAACCGCGCAATGGACCCTGAAACAAGTTCAGGGTGACGGTTATTGTTTGGGCACTTGCAATTGAGGTGACGAAAATGGCCGTCATCCCGGCGAAGGCCGGGACCCAGTCCTTGGGCTAACCCAGCACCTCGGCCACCGGCACGTAATGGTACCCCAGTTCCCGCGCCACCGCTTCGTAGGTCACTTTCCCGCCGCTGACGTTCAGCCCGGCCGCCAGGTGCGGGTTCGCCCGCAGCGCTTCCTTCCAGCCCAGGTCCGCAATGCGCAGGGCGTGGGGCAGGGTCACGTTGTTGAGCGCATAGGTGCTGGTCCGCGCCACGGCGCCGGGCATGTTGGCCACGCAGTAATGCACCACGCCATCGACCACATAGGTCGGGTCGGCATGGGTGGTGGCATGGCTGGTTTCAAAGCAGCCGCCCTGGTCAATCGCCACGTCGACCAGCACCGCGCCGGGCTTCATGCATTTCAGCATGTCCCGCGTCACCAGTTTCGGCGCGGCGGCGCCGGGGATCAGCACGGCCCCGATCACCAGATCGGCCTCGCAGATCATCTGCTCGATATTGGCGCGGTTGGAAAAGCGGGTCTTGGCGCGGCTTTCGAAATGGATGCCGAGCCGCTCGAGCACTTCCGGATCGCGGTCGAGGATGGTCACGTCCGCGCCGAGGCCCACGGCCATCTGCGCCGCGTTGAAGCCGACCACGCCGCCGCCGATGATCATCACCCGTCCTGGCAGCACGCCCGGAACCCCGCCCAGCAGCACCCCGCGCCCGCCGTGCGCCTTTTCCAGTGCAGTCGCCCCCGCCTGGATCGACATGCGCCCGGCAACCTGGCTCATCGGTTTCAGCAGCGGCAGGGTGCCGCCCGGGCCGGTGACCGTTTCATAAGCGATGGCTGTGACGCCCGACTTGACCAGATCGGCGGTCTGCTGCGGATCGGGCGCGAGGTGGAGGTAGGTGTAGAGCACCTGGCCCTCGCGCAGCTGGGCCCGCTCCGCCGCCTGCGGTTCCTTGACCTTCACCACCATTTCGCATTCGGCAAAGATCGCGGCGGCACTGTCCTGGATCACCGCCCCGGCCTTGCGATAGTCGGCGTCGCTGGCGCCGATGCCTAGGCCCGCGCCGCTTTCCACCCAGACCTCGTGGCCATGGGCAGACAGTTCGCGCACGCTTTCCGGAGTCAGTCCGACGCGGTATTCGTGGTTCTTGATTTCCTTGACCGTGCCGACGCGCATGGGACTCTCCTTTGACCTAACTGGTAACATTTGAAACCGGCTTTGCGCAATAACGGCTTCGTCTGTGCAGGTCGGGCCTGTGCTGCTAACCACCGGCAATGATCGACCAACGCCTTGCCGATGCGCTGTGCAAACGGATCGAGGAGGCCGTCCGTTCCGCTTCGCGCCTGCCGCTGGTCGTCGGGATCTGCGGCGCGCAAGGGTCCGGCAAGTCGACCCTCGCCGCCCATCTGGCAGAGCGGGCGGGTGGCACCGGACTGCGGCTTGCCACGCTGTCGCTGGACGATCTCTACAAGACCCGCAGCGAGCGCCAGCGCATGGCGCGGGAGGTTCACCCCCTGTTCGCGACGCGCGGCGTGCCGGGAACGCATGACGTGGCGCTGGGGCTCGACACGATTTCCGCGCTGGAACGGGGCGAGGCGGCGCCCTTGCCCCGGTTCGACAAGGGCGCTGACGACCGCGCACCGCGCGAAGCTTGGCCGCTTGCACCCGAAGCAACGCAGGTGCTGCTGCTGGAAGGCTGGTGCGTCGGCGCCCGGCCCCAGCCGGACGTGTCGCATCCGGTCAATGCCCTGGAGACACTGGAAGACCCCTCGGGCCTATGGCGCAGCCACGCCAATGCGGCATTGGCAGGCGAATACCAGCACCTCTTCGCGCGGATCGACCTGCTGGTCCTGCTCGCCGCGCCGGGCTGGGAAGTCGTGGCCAGGTGGCGTGAGCAGCAGGAGGCGGAATTGCGCGCGAAGGGCGGCGCAGCGGTGATGAACCCGGCGCAAGTGTCCCGCTTCATCCAGCATTACGAGCGGCTGACGCGGTGGATTCTGGAAGAAATGCCCATGCGCGCCGACCTGACCGTGCAGCTGGGGCCAGACCGCGAAGTGCTGGGCCTATAGCGCCTCACCGGCCGCCCTGGCGCTGGCCCAGGCCCACTGGAAATTATAGCCGCCCAGCCAGCCGGTCACGTCCACCGCCTCGCCGATGGCATAGAGCCCCGGCACCTTGGCCGCTTCCATCGTCCGGCTGGACAGGCCCGCCGTGTCGATCCCGCCCGCGGTGACTTCGGCCTTGGCAAAGCCCTCGCTGCCATTGGGGTGAAAGCGCCAGTCGTGCAGGCGCTCCTCGGCGCTGCGCAGCGCCTTGTCGGGCAGGTTGCCCAGCTCCGCCGCCAGGTCCAGCCGCTCGGCCAGGGTGGTGGAGAGCCGCTCCGGCAGGGGCAGCACGCGGCGCAGGCTGGCGCGGGGCTGGGCGCGCTTGGCATCGATCAGCCAGCCGCGCGGGGCATCGGGCAGGAAGTCGATCCGCACCTCCTCGCCGCGCTGCCAGTAGGAGGAAACTTGCAGGATCGCCGGACCGGACAGGCCGCGATGCGTGAACAGCGCCGCCTCGCGAAAGGCCGCCTTGCCGCATTTAGCCACGACCTCGGCCGATACGCCGGACAGTTCGCGGAACAGCACGTCCTCGCCTGCCAGAGTCAGCGGCACCAGCGCGGGGCGCGGTTGCACGACTTTCAGGCCAAAGCGCCGCGCCAGGTCATAGGCGTAGCTCGTCGCGCCCAGTTTCGGGATCGAGGGGCCGCCGGTTGCGATCACCAGCGCGGGCGCACTGGCACCAGCCAGGTGGAAGTGCCCGTCGCGGTGCTCCACCTCACCCGCCGCCACGCCATAGCGCAGCTCGACCCCGCCCTTGGCGCATTCCTCGACCAGCATGGCGACGATCTGCCGCGCCGAGCCATCGCAGAACAATTGCCCCAGCGTCTTCTCGTGCCAGGCCACGCCATAGGCCTCGACCAGTTCCACGAAATCGCGCGGGGTATAGCGGCTCAGCGCGGACTTGGCGAAATGGGGGTTTGCCGAAAGATAGCGGTCCGGCGCGGTGTGCAGGTTGGTGAAATTGCACCGCCCCCCGCCGGAGATCAGGATCTTGCGCCCCGGCTCGTCATTGTGGTCGATCAGCAGCACCCGCTTGCCACGCTGGCCTGCGGTTGCCGCACAGAACAACCCCGCCGCGCCTGCGCCGAGGACTATGGCGTCGTAGTGGCTCACAGCGCAGAACCCCAAAGCCGCGCGCCATCACTTACACGGTCACCCTGAACTTGTTTCAGGGTCCATCGGGCCGAAAGCCCTGGTGCGCGTCGGCACAGGCCGAGGACGCGGCCTCGCCCGTGCCCAGATCCGCAGGGCAAACCGCGCCATGGACCCTGAAACAAGTTCAGGGTGACGGAATGCTGCGCGATGCTCGCAAGGACGAACGGAGCGTTCAATTCGCCACCAGTTCCGCCGCGAGCGCCTCGGCCACCTTGATCCCGTCCACTGCGGCAGAGAGGATGCCGCCGGCATAGCCCGCGCCTTCGCCTGCCGGATAGAGGCCGCGGGTGTTGATGCTCTGGAAATCGGCGCCGCGGCGGATGCGCACCGGGCTGGAGGTGCGGGTTTCCACCCCGGTCATGACCACGTCCGGGTGGTCGTAACCCGGCACTTGCCGCCCGAACACCGGCAGCGCCTCGCGGATCGCGTCCAGCACGAAGGCGGGCAGGCATTCCGCCAGGTCCGTCAGCTTGACCCCCGGCTTGTAGCTGGGCGTGACCACGCCGAATTCGCTGCTGGCCCGCCCGGCCAGGAAATCGCCGACCTTCTGCCCCGGCGCCTGATAGTTCGATCCGCCCGCGACAAAGGCCAGGCTTTCCAGCTTGCGCTGCAATTCGACGCCCGCCAGCGGCCCGCCGGGAAAGTCGCGTTCCGGGCTGATGTCCACCACCAGGCCCGAATTGGCGTTGAATTCGGCGCGGGAATACTGGCTCATCCCGTTCGTGACGACGCGGCCCACTTCGCTGGTGGCGGCGACCACGCGCCCGCCGGGGCACATGCAGAAGGAATAGACCGAGCGCCCGTTGCTGGCCTTGTGCGCCAGGCTGTATGCCGCCGCGCCCAGCACCTTGTTGCCCGCATTCGGGCCATAACGCGCCTTGTCGATCCAGCTTTGCGGGTGTTCGATCCGCACCCCGATGGCAAAGGGCTTCGCCTCGACATGGACCCCGCGTTCATGCAGCTTGGCAAAGGTATCGCGGGCCGAGTGGCCCACCGCCACGACCACGTGCCGCGCGGGCAGGTATTCGCCGGTGGACAGGTGCAGGCCCTGCAGCTGGCCGTCCGCCACGTCGAAATCGTCGACCCGCGTGCCAAAGCGGTATTCGCCGCCCAGGCTTTCGATGGTCTCGCGGATCGACATGACCATGGTGACCAGGCGGAAGGTGCCGATATGCGGATGCGCTTCGGTCAGGATGTCGTCCGGCGCGCCTGCCTTGACGAATTCGGTCAGGACCTTGCGCGACAGGTGGCGCGGGTCCTTGATCCGCGAATAGAGCTTGCCATCGGAAAAGGTGCCCGCCCCGCCTTCGCCGAACTGCACGTTGCTTTCCGGCTCCAGCACGGAGCGGCGCCACAGGCCCCAGGTGTCCTTGGTCCGCTCGCGCACGGCCTTGCCGCGTTCGATGATGATCGGCCGAAAGCCCATCTGCGCGAGGATCAGCGCGGCGAGCAGCCCGCACGGCCCCGCCCCGATCACCACGGGGCGCTCGGCCTTGTCATCCTTTGGCCACCCAGCGGGCGCCATGACCGGAAAGCGATAGGCGGTATCCGGCGTGGGCTTTACATGAGGATCGCCCGCCAGCCGCGCCAGCACCTCGGCCTCGTCGCTCACCACGGCGTCGATGGAATAGACCAGCTTGATCGCCGCCTTCTTGCGCGCATCGTTCCCGCGCCGCGCGATGCTGAACCGCTCCAGCCGCGCCGGAGCAATCCCCAGCTTGGCACACAGCGCGGCCTCCAGCTCGTCAGGAGCATGGTCAAGCGGCAGGGCAAGGTCAGTCACACGGATCATCCGCCGCCTTTAGAGGAGGCGGCGCGGCGGGGGAAGGGGTGGCGATTCAGGCTGAACGGGGTGAGGGTTAGGGATGCTCCTGTTCCTCCCATTCGTCACCCTGAACTTGTTTCAGGGTCCATCGGGCCGGCAGCCTCGGTTCGTGCCGGGACAGGGCGAGGACGCGGCCTTGTCTGGGCCAAGGAACGGCAGGGACAACCGCGCCATGGACCCTGAAACAAGTTCAGGGTGACGGTTTGGGGTGCTGGGCCGGATTTAGGTCGGATCACTCTGCCCCTCCCAACCGCTCGTGCTGAGCTTGTCGAAGCACTGTCTTGCTGTGCCGCTGCGCTGTGCGCGGAAGAAGAACAGCCCTTCGACAGGCTCAGGGCGAGCGGCGTTGAGGTTCAGGTAGGGGCGTTGCGCCGCCAGCCCTTTTCGCCTCTGCGCGAGACCCTTTGGTCTTTCCGCTGGCGCAAGGCCCGCTGGGCCCCGGCCTGCGCCGGGGTGACAGGGGCGTTGTTCCTCGGTTCCTGCCCACGCGTCACCCTGAACTTGTTTCAGGGTCCATCGGGTCGGCAGCCTCGGTTCGTGCCGGGACAGGGCGAGGACGCAGCCTTGCCTAGGCCAAGGAATGGCAGGGACAACCGCGCCATGGACCCTGAAACGAGTTCAGGGTGACGGGGGTGGGGCCGCGCGTTTTCCTACACTGGCCGGGCCTGCTAGGTTCGGGGCGGCTCTTTGCAATCGTTGGACTTTGCCGCTCCACGGGGCGGTTGATTTTTTCCTCGCCGGTGCGCGTCACTTCGCGCTTTGGCGGCAGAAGTGGCCGCTGCGTGCGGGTTTTCGGGTGTTGGACGAAGTGGACAGGGTGTCAACTGTGTCAACTTCGCGCGTTACGCGCCTGCCCTAAAGCGGGTTGCCGTCGCGGTCGCGGTAGATGTCGCGGCGGCCGACGTGGTTGGCCGGGCCGACGAAGCCGTCGGCTTCCATGCGCTCGACCCATTTGGCCGCCGTGTTGTAGCCCACGCCCAGCTGGCGTTGCAGCCAGGATGCGCTGGCCTTCTGGCTTTCGAACACGATCTGGCAGGCCTGGCGGTACTTGCGTTCCTCGGGATTGTCGGAGGCGGTGGCATCGAGGTCGTCGAAGCCGAAGCCGCCGTCTTCCGGTTCCTCGGTGACCGAATCGATGTATTCCGGGCTGCCCTGGCTGCGCCAGTAATCGGCGATGCGTTCCACTTCCTCGTCCGAGACGAAGGGGCCGTGGACGCGTTTGATCGGGTCGGTGTTGGGCTTGTAGAGCATGTCGCCCTTGCCCAGCAGCTGCTCTGCCCCCTGCTCGCCCAGGATGGTGCGGCTGTCGATCCGGCTGGTCACGGCGAACGAGATGCGGGTCGGCAGGTTGGCCTTGATCACGCCGGTGATGACGTCGACCGAGGGGCGCTGCGTGGCCATGATCAGGTGGATACCGGCGGCGCGGCTCTTTTGGCTGAGGCGCTGGATCAGGACTTCGACTTCCTTGCCGACCGTGACCATCAGGTCGGCCAGTTCGTCGACGATGACCACGATCTGGGGGAGCGGCTGGTAATCGAGCTGCTGCTCTTCATACAGCTCCTCGCCGGTTTCAGGGTCAAAGCCGATCTGGATGCGGCGGCCCAGCGGCTTGCCCTTGGCGGCGGCGGCGCGGACCTTTTCGTTGAAGCCGGCCAGGTTGCGGACGGACAGCTCGCTCATCTGGCGATAGCGGCGCTCCATCTCCTCGACCGCCCACTTCAGCGCGCGGACCGCCTTGGCCGGTTCGGTGACCACGGGAGAAAGGAGGTGCGGAATATCGTCATAGGACTTGAGTTCCAGCACCTTGGGATCGACCAGGATCAGGCGGCACTGGGCAGGCGTGAGGCGGTAGAGCAGCGACAGCAGGATGCAGTTCAGCCCGACCGACTTGCCCGAACCGGTGGTGCCCGCGACCAGCAGGTGCGGCATGGTCGCCAGGTCGGCCACGATCGGCTCGCCCGCAATGTCCTTGCCCAGGATGATCGGCAGCGCGCCCTTGGACCCTGCGAAAGCCTCGCAGGCGACGAGTTCCTTGAAGCTGACCATCTGGCGGTCGGCATTGGGCAGTTCGATGCCCATGACCGTGCGGCCCGGGATCGAGGAGACGCGGGCGGAAATCGCGCTCATGTTGCGGGCGATGTCGTCGGCCAGGCCGATCACGCGGCTGGACTTGATGCCAGGGGCGGGCTCCAGCTCGTACATGGTGACGACCGGGCCGGTGCGCACGGCGGTAATCTCGCCCTTGACGTTGAAATCGTCGAGCACGGTTTCGAGCAGGCGGGCGTTCCGCTCCAGCGCCAGCTTGTCGATCTTGGGCGCGGAATTGGCCGGGGCATCGTTGAGGAGGTCGAGCGCGGGCAGCTCGTACTTGTCGAACAGGTCGCCCTGGCGGTTGGCGGCAGTGATCTGCGCGGGCTTGGCGGCGCGGGCCGGGTCGGTGATCTCGGGGGCCTTGCGCGGCTCGCCCAGCGGCACCGGAGCGGTGGCGGCAGCGTCGCGCTCCTTCTTGCTGCGGGCCACGGGAATGGCCTCGGCAATCCGTTCGGGCAGGGCCGGGCGGCGCTTGAGGAAGCCGGGCAGGGTGAACAGGCTGCCCCAGTCAAAGGCAAAGACCCGTCCGGCGATGACCGCTCCGGCGCCGAGCGTGACCAGCCCGACGATCGGCGCGAAGAGCCAGCGGTAGGCTTCCGGTGCGAACGATGCGGCAAGGCTGACCAGTCCGGCCCCGGCCAGACCGGCGATGCCGCCCCAGCCTGCAGGCATGTCGGCATCGGCGCTGATCCACAGCGATACGGTGGTCCCGATCAGCGCCATGGCCAGGGCGAGCAGGCCGAGCGGGCGCCACCAGGCATGGTCGGCATGGGGCAGGTCCTCGTCCTCTTCCTCGACCAGCCGCCACAGCTTGCGCGCCATGACGTAGAGCATCGGCAGCAGCAGGATCGCGGTCCAGCCGAACAGGAACAGCGCGCGCTCTGCCACCCATGCGCCGGTCTCGCCCATCCAGTTCTGGGCGGGTCCAGCCGCGGCGGTGGAGGCCGAGGGGTCGGTCTGGTGGTAGGACATCAGGGCGAGCGCAAGGAACACCATCGCGCCGATCAGCACGATGGCGCCGCCGATCTCTGCGCTGCGGCGCAAGGCGCGCTTCATCGCCGCGCGCCAATCGACGCGCGCGCCGCGGTGGCTGGCCGATGCCGGTCGTGTTGCCATCATGCTTCCCCTATCAGGCACGCGTTATGCGCCGGGGGGTGACTCCGCGTCAAGAATCCTTGGAATTCCCCGGATTCGCTTTACCGCAAAAGGCATCGATTCCCGCCCAATGCTTTGCGCCGATCCGGCGCGAACGCGGCGCGGTCATGCCGCCCAGGGCGATGACCGGGACGGGAGAGAGCGCGGCGATGGTGCGCCAGCGGACCGGGCCAAGGACCTTGCCGCCGGGGTGGCTGCGGGTCGGAAAGACGGGGGAGAGCAAGACCGCGTCGGCGCGGTGGGCGCGGCGCAGTTCGCGTAAGGAATGGACGGTGACCAGCCGCAGCGTGCTTCCTCCCGCTGACAGGTCCGCGCCATAGGCTCCGTCCGCGCCCCAGCGTCGGGCCTCAGCCGCACTGCCCGAAAGGACCAGGCGGTGGCCGTGCTGCCGGGCCAGGCGGCGCAGTTGCTTGAACCGGGCGCGGCGCTCAGGCGGCGAAAGGTGATAGTGGCGGAAGATCAGCCCGCTGCCGCGCGGCAGGTGCTTCAAGGCGCGCTCCAGCGCGGCATCGTTGCGCGCATCGCTCACGAGCCAGATCTTCGACACAGGGTGGCGCGGCGACATGGGATCGCTATAGCAGCGCGCCATGAACGATCCAGCCATTGCCCCGCAAAGCCCACTGGCCGAAGTCCAGGCCCGCATCGCCCAGGCCGCGAAGATCGCGCAGCGGCGGGTGGACGACATCACGCTGATCGCCGTCAGCAAGACGCACGGCGCCGACGCGATCCTGCCGCTGATCCACGCGGGCCAGCGCGCGTTCGGCGAAAACCGCGTGCAGGAAGCCCAGGCGAAGTGGCCCGCGCTGCGCGAAGAGTATGGCGACCTTGCGCTGCATCTGGTCGGCCAGCTTCAGTCCAACAAGGCCGAGGACGCGGTGGCGCTGTTCGACTGCATCCATTCGGTCGACCGGCCCAGCCTGGTCGCCGCCCTGGCCAAGGCGATGGACAAGAGCGGACGGCGCGTGCCCTGCTTCGTCCAGGTCAACATCGGCGCGGAAGAGCAGAAGGGCGGCTGCGACATTGCCGCCCTGCCTGCGCTGCTGGCCGAAGCGCGCAGCGCAGACTTGCCAGTGATCGGCCTGATGTGCGTGCCGCCTGCGGGAATCGAGGCCGCGCCGTTCTTTGCCCTGCTCGACAAGCTGGCCCGGGATCACGGTTTGGCCGGTCGCTCCATGGGCATGAGCGACGACTTCGAAACCGCGATCATGCTGGGCGCCACGCACATTCGCGTCGGTTCGGCCCTGTTCGGCGCGCGGGGTTAGGCCCGCACCAGAGCCTCGCCCGCGCAGGCCCGCATTGGCTCCTCGCCGGCCAGCGCCTTCAGGCCCAGCTTGGCGAACAGGGCGGCGTCGGCATCGTCGCCGGCATTGCCGGCAGTCAGCAGCTTGTCGCCGGTGAAGATCGAGTTGGCTCCGGCCAGGAAGCACAGCGCCTGGGTGCTTTCGCTCATCGATTCGCGTCCGGCGGAGAGGCGGACCATCGACAGCGGCATGGTGATCCGCGCGACGGCCACGGTGCGGACGAACTCGATGTCGTCGATCTTCGCCATGGGCGTATCGGCCAGCATGTCGCCCAGCACGGTGCCCTTGACCGGCACCAGCGCGTTGATCGGCACGCTTTCCGGATGGCGCGGCAGGGTGGCGAGCGTGTGGATGAAGCCGACGCGGTCCGCGCGGGTTTCGCCCATGCCGACGATTCCGCCGGAGCAGACGTTGATCCCGGCCGAGCGGACGTTCTCCAGCGTGTCGAGCCGGTCTTCCAGCGTGCGGGTGGTAATCACATCGCCATAGCGTTCGGGCGAGGTGTCGATGTTGTGGTTGTAGTAATCCAGCCCTGCCTCGGCCAGCATTTCGGCCTGCCCTGGCGTCAGCATGCCCAGGGTCATGCAGGTTTCCAGGCCCAAAGCGCGCACGCCCTTCACGATCTCCACAATCGCGGGCATGTCGCGATCCTTGGGGTTGCGCCAGGCCGCGCCCATGCAAAAGCGCTGCGATCCGGCATCCTTGGCCCGCGCCGCCGATTGCAGCACTTCGCGCACGTCCATCAGCTTGGTTGCTGCCACGCCGCTGTCCGCCTTGACCGATTGCGAGCAATAGCCGCAGTCTTCCGGGCAGCCGCCGGTCTTGATCGACAACAGGGTGCACAGCTGGACCTGATCGGCCGGATGGTTCGCCCGGTGCACTTCGGCTGCACGGAACAGCAGCTCGGTCAGTGGCAGGTCGAACAGTTCGGCAATCTCTTCACGGGTCCAGTCGCGGCGCATGGGGGTCTCCTCTGGAGCGCTCCCCTAGCAGCGCCGCTGCCCAAGGCAATTGACCTGTGTTAGAGCCTAGCCCGAATGGCGCTGCAATTCGTCCCCGCTGAGCGTCACCACGTGGAGCAGGTTGGTCGAACCCGGGGTGCCGAACGGAACCCCCGCCAGGGCGATCAGCTTTGATCCCGCCGTGCCGAAACCGTGCCGCAGAGCCATGCGCTTGCCCTTGGCGATCATCTCCTCGAAACTGCCGATGTCCTTGGTGCTGACCGCATGGGCGCCCCATAGCAGCGCCATGCGCCGCGCGATCAGCTGGGACGGGGTGAGGACCAGCATCGGCGCGGCAGGCCGTTCACGCGCCACGCGGCGGGCGGTGCTGCCCGATCCGGTGAACACGATGATCCCGGCAATCGGCAGGCTTTCCGCAATCGAGGCGCAGGCATGGCTGAGTGCATCGGCCGTGGTCGTATCGGGCATGACCTGGGCAAAGCTGACCTGCTGGCGATAACCGGGGTCGCTTTCCACCTGTCCGGCAATGCGGTGCATGATCGTCACCGCCTCTTCCGGCCAGGCCCCGCTGGCGGTTTCGGCAGAGAGCATGACGGCATCGGCGCCATCGTAAACCGCATTGGCCACGTCCGACACTTCGGCGCGGGTTGGGGCCGGGCTTTCGATCATCGATTCCAGCATCTGGGTGGCAACGACCACCGGCTTGCCCGACCGGCGGGTAATCGCCACGATGCGCTTCTGGATCGGCGGGACTTCTTCCGGATTGAGTTCCACGCCCAGATCGCCGCGGGCGACCATGATCCCGTCGGCCAGTTCGATGATTTCCTCCAGCCGGTCCACCGCGGCGGGCTTTTCGATCTTGGCCATCAGCGCGGTGCCGGTGCTGCCGATCAGGCGGCGCGCTTCGGCGACGTCTTCGGGGCGCTGGACGAAGGACAAGGCGATCCAGTCCGCCCCCTGGTCCAGGGCAAAGGCCAGGTCGCGGCGATCCTTTTCGGTCAGGGCCGGGATCGGCACCACGGCATCGGGCACGTTCACGCCCTTGCGGTCCGAGATCACGCCGCCCACTTCGGCGGAGCAGAGGATGCGGTCCTCGTTCGCTTCGATCACCCGCAGCTTCAGCTTGCCATCGTCGATCAGCAGGCGCTGTCCCTTGTGCAGCACGCTGAACAGTTCGGGGTGGGGCAGGCAGACGCGGTTTTCATCCCCAGGGGTGGGATCGCGGTCGAACGTGAAGTGGCCGGAATGGCGGATGACGGCACGGCCATCCTTGAACGTGCCGACGCGCAGTTTCGGCCCTTGCAGGTCGCACAGCACGGCCACCGGCTTGCCCAGGTTCTTTTCTACCGCGCGGATCGCGGCGATGGTCTGGGCGTGGGTTTCATGGTCCCCGTGGCTCATGTTGACGCGGAAGGCATCGGCGCCTGCGCGCAGCAGCTTTTCGATCATCTCGGGGCTGCGGCTGGCCGGGCCCATCGTCGCCAGAATTTTCACTTTGCGCCCGCGCGGATCGATCTTGGCCACGGTTAGTCCTTTCTGTTCTTGCTGCTCCTATGGCAAAGGGCCGGACAAAGATGAAGGACCCATGCCATGAGCTGCTCCGAAAATACGAATGCGACCGCCGGTGATCCGCTGGAGCAACTGGACGATGCCGTTGCCGCAGCCGCTTTTCGTCGTCTTGTCCGGCATTTGCGTCACCGTCATGACGCCCAGAACATCGACCTGATGGGCCTGGCCGGATTCTGCCGCAATTGCCTGGCCGACTGGATTCGCGATGCGGGGGCGGATCTGGACAAGGAAGCCGCGCGCGCGGTCATTCACGGCATGTCCAGCGCCGAGTGGAAGGAACGTTTCCACAGCGAAGCGACACCGCAGCAGTTGGAACGCATAGTCGAGAGCTTGAAGAAGAACGCACCTGCCCCCTAAGAGCGCGGCAACCGATTCTTCTGATTCACCGGAGCTTACCCCATGTCCAACGCCACCGACGATCGCCTGCGCCTGCTGATCGAGCGTATCGAACGCCTTGAAGAGGAAAAGAAGGGCATCGCCGACGACGTGAAGGACGTCTACGCCGAAGCCAAGGCGGTGGGCTATGACGTCAAGATCATCCGCCAGATCGTGCGCCTGCGCAAGATGAAGCCGGACGACCGCGCCGAAATGGAAGCGCTGCTGGATACCTACAAGGCTGCGCTCGGCCTCGGCTAAGCTGGTGGCGGGCCGCACGTCCCGCCTTGCAAGTATGGCTTTCGCAGCTAACCTCCCCTGATGAGATCAGGGGAGTTTTTTCATGCGCCGTATCACGCTTGCCGCCGTCACCGTCCTTGCCGCCGCAGGTGCGCAGGCTGCCTGGGCTGCGCCTGCCGCACCGCAAGTAACCTATATCCATGCGGGCAAGCTGCTGGACCGGCCCGGCCAGGCACCGCGCGGGCCATCCACGATTATCGTGCGCGATGGTACGATTGCCGAAGTGCGCGAAGGTTTTGTCGCGCCCGAGGATGGGGCGAAGGTGGTGGAGCTGAAGGACCAGTTCGTCCTCCCCGGCCTGATCGACATGCACGTCCACCTGTTCAACCTGGGCGATCCGCTGAAGGCGCGGCTGGAGGCGACCACCCGCGACCGCGAGGACGACCTGTTCACGGCCACCGCCAATGCCCGCGCCAACCTGATGGCGGGCTTTACCACGGTGCGCGATCTGGGCGGCCCGCCGCGCGGCATCCGCGCGCTGCGCGATGCCATCGCGCGCGGCGACGTGCCGGGGCCGACGGTGATCAATGCGGGCGAGATGCTCTCCGTATCGGGCGGACACGGTGATCTGGGCGGCCTTAACGAGCAAAGCTATGAGGCATTCCATCCGCGCGATTACAACAATGTCTGCAACGGGGCCGACGATTGCCGCCGCGCCGCGCGCGAACAGGTGCGGCTGGGGGCCGGGGTGATCAAGTTTGCGGCGACGGGCGGGGTCCTGTCCAATGTCGCGGGCGGGCTGGGCCAGCAGATGACTTCCGAAGAGATGAAGGCGATCATCGACACCGCCCATTCCTTTGGCCGCAAGGCAGCTTCGCACAGCCATGCCAAGGAGGGCACCCTGGCAGCGGTCAATGCCGGGGTGGATACCATCGACCACGGTACTTTCCTGGACGATGCCACGGTCAAGGCCATGGTCAAGCACGGCACCTGGCTGGTCCCGACCATGCTGGCCAGCGAAACCGCCGCGCAGCAGGCGCGTTCGGGCGCGCTTCCGGCGGCGACCATCGCCAAGGCGGAACAGGCCGTTGCCGCCGCGCGGGCAAGCCATATCCTTGCCGTGCGTTCCGGCGTGAAGATCGCCTTTGGCACCGACACCGGCGTCTCGCGCCACGGCGACAATGCCAAGGAATTCGCGCTGATGATCGATCGCGGCATGACCCCGATGTCCGCAATCGTGGCTGCGACCGTGGGCGCGGCGGATGCGTTGGGGCAGGCAGGAAAGCTGGGTCAGATCGCGCCCGGCCTTCCGGCGGACATCATCGCCGTTTCCGGCGATCCGCTCACCGACGTCACCCGCCTCGAAAAGGTCAGCTTCGTGATGAAGCTGGGCCGGGTGTTCAAGCAGGAAGGCGGCGAATAAGCGCCCCGGTTGTGCGATGGCCCGCTGTCCGCTAGGGGGCGGGCAATTCCAAACCCTAGCTGACGGCAGTTCCCATGGCAGGCCATTCCAAATTCAAGAACATCATGCACCGCAAGGGTGCGCAGGACAAAAAGCGCGCCGCGCAGTTTTCCAAGCTGTCGCGCGAAATCACCGTGGCGGCCAAGATGGGCATGCCCGATCCGGACATGAACCCGCGCCTGCGCGCTGCGGTCAATGCCGCCCGCGCCCAGTCGATGCCCAAGGACAATATCCAGCGCGCCATCGAAAAGGCGAGCAAGGGCGACGGCGAGAATTACGAAGAAGTGCGCTATGAAGGCTATGGCCCCGGCGGCGTGGCGATCATTGTCGAGGCGCTGACCGACAACCGCAACCGCACCGCCACCAATGTCCGCACCGCCTTTGCCAAGAACGGCGGCAACCTGGGCGCATCGGGCGCGGTCAGCCACGGTTTCGAACGCCTGGGCCTGATCGAATATTCCGCAGCCGTGGGAGACGAGGACAAGGTCCTTGAAGCCGCGATCGAAGCCGGCGCCGACGATGTTGAAAGCGACGAGGAAGGCCACGCCATCTGGGTTGCGGTCGAAAACCTCCACCCCGTCGCCCGCGAACTGGAAAAGGTCCTGGGCGAAGCCGAAGGCGTGAAGCTGGCGTGGAAGCCCAGCCTCAAGACCGAAGTCGGCGAAGGCGATGCGGCGACGCTGCTCAAGCTGATCGACGTGCTGGACGACGATGATGACGTCCAGACCGTCTGGGGCAATTACGAAATCTCCGACGAAGTCATGGCGAAGCTGGGCTGACCCCTGGTGTTTGGCCTCGTCGCCAAGGCTCTGCTGTCTGGCGCGCTGATCGTGGCCATCGCCGAAATCGGCAAGCGCCTGCCCACGCTGGGCGCGCTGGTTGCTTCGCTGCCGCTCGTCTCGGTGCTGGGCATGATGCTGCTGTGGCATTCCCGGCCCGATGCCGAGAACATGGCGATCCATGCCGAGGCGACGTTCTGGTACGTGCTCCCCAGCCTGCCGATGTTCCTGCTGATCCCATATATGCTGCGGCAGGGCAGCGGGTTCTGGCTGGCGCTGCTGGCCGGCTGCGCGCTGACCATCGTGCTGTACCTGGGCATGGCCCATTTCGGCCCGCGTTTCGGGCTGAAGCTCTGACGTGCTGATCATCGGCCTTGACCCCTCGCTGACCTGCACGGGCTGGGGGATCGTGGCGAAAAACGGCAACCGCCTGAGCCATGTCGCCAATGGGCAGGTCAAGACGGATACCAAGCTGTCCCTGCCCGAACGGCTGGTGCTGCTCGACCGGGAACTGACCGACGTGATCCTGCACTACCGCCCGGATAGCGGCGCGGTTGAGGAGGTATTCGTCAACAAGAATCCCCAGTCGACCTTGAAGCTGGGGCAAGCGCGCGGCGTGTGTCTGCTTGCCCTTGCGCGAGCCGGGCTGGACGTGTCCGAATATGCGACCCGGCTGGTGAAAAAGGCCGTGGTCGGAACCGGCGCTGCCGAAAAGACGCAGGTTCAGGCCATGCTGGGCGTGCTGCTGCCCGGGGTGAAACTGGCCGGGGCTGACGCGGCGGACGCGCTGGCCGTGGCCATCGCTCACGCCCATCTGCTGGGCCGGCCCTAGCAAGGCAGTATTCAGGAAGGGCTGCTAAGGGGAAATCCGGGGGCCTGACCGGAGACGCCAATGCACATGTCCAAAACCCTTGCGCTCGCCGCGGTTGCAGGCCTTGCCCTGTCTGGCTGCGTGGCCAGCCGCTACCAGATTTCCGATGCGCTGATGCGCTATGGCCTGGACCGCAACGAGGCGAGCTGCGCGGCGGAATTCCTGCGCGGGCACCTCTCCACCGGACAGGTCAACCGCCTCGCCGATGCGGCGCGCTATTACGATACCGGCGGGCGCATGACCTTCGGCGACCTGATCCGCGTGGCGGGCCGGGTGAACGACAGCGAGGTCATGCTGCAAGTCGGCGCGGCGGCCCTGGCCTGCAAGATCGGCGCGGACATCCCCCTGCCGCGCTTCTGACGGGCACTCTTCCACAGCTGCGTTCGCCACTTGTTCCTTTTGCTTGCCGAACGGTGCCGGGCGGGTTAACCCGCTGGCATGATCGCCAAGCTGACCGGCACGCTCGATGATTTCGGACCCGACTGGGCGGTGATCGACGTCGCTGGCGTCGGCTATCTCGTCCAGTGCTCTGCGCGCACGCTGGCGGCGCTCGGCGTGCGTGGGGACCGGGTGACGGTCCACACCGAAATGCAGGTCAGCGAAACCGACATGCGCCTGATCGGCTTTGCCAGCGGGGGCGAGCGGGAATGGTTCCGCCTGCTGACCGGGGTGCAAGGCGTGGGATCCAAGATGGCCCTGGCCGTGCTTTCCGCGCTGACGGTGGAAGAATTGCAGCGCGCCTGCGCCGGGGGCGATGCGGCGATGGTTGCCCGTGCCCAAGGCGTGGGTCCGAAACTGGCCGCGCGGATCGTCAACGAACTGAAGGACAAGGCCGGGGCGCTGCCCTCGGTCGGCGGAGCCGCATTGGCCGCCGTGCCCGCCGGTTCGGCCAGCGCCGATGCCGTATCGGCCTTGCAGAACCTGGGCTTCAAACCGAACGTCGCCACCGAAGCAGTGGCCCGCGCCCTGGATGAACTGGGCGAGGGCGCAGGCCTGAATGACCTCGTCCGCGTTGCACTGAAAAGGGCAACGGGGTGACCGATAACCCGCTCCTCTCCTCAACCCGTCAGGCCGAAGATGCCGATGCGGCGCTGCGGCCCAAGTCGCTGGGCGAATTCGTCGGGCAGGCGGCGGCGAAGGACAATCTGCGGGTGTTCATCGAATCGGCGCGTTCGCGGCGCGAGGCGATGGATCATGTGCTGTTCTTCGGCCCGCCGGGGCTGGGCAAGACCACGCTGGCGCAGATCGTGGCCAAGGAACTGGGCGTCGGTTTTCGCGCCACCAGCGGGCCGGTGATTGCCAAGGCAGGCGATCTGGCCGCGCTCCTGACCAATCTGGAAGCGGGCGACGTCCTGTTCATTGACGAGATCCACCGCCTCAACCCGCAGGTTGAGGAAGTGCTCTATCCGGCGATGGAGGACCGCGCGCTGGACCTGATCATTGGCGAAGGACCATCCGCGCGCTCGGTGCGGATCGACTTGCCGCCTTTCACTCTGGTCGGCGCAACGACGCGGCAGGGCTTGCTGACCACGCCGCTGCGTGACCGCTTCGGCATTCCGGTGCGGCTCAACTTCTACACCGTGGACGAGCTGGAGAAGGTCGTGACGCGCGGCGCGGGACTGCTGGGCATCGGCATCGACCCGGACGGCGCGCGCGAGATTGCGCGGCGCGCGCGCGGTACGCCGCGCATCGCCGGACGCCTGCTGCGCCGGGTGCGCGACTTTGCCCATGTCGGCGGGGATGGCACGATCACCCGGGCGCTGGCGGACAGTTCGCTGACCCGGCTGGAAGTGGATTCGCTGGGCCTCGACGCGATGGACCGGCGCTATCTGAACATGATTGCCGACATCTACAAAGGCGGTCCGGTCGGCGTGGAAACGCTGGCAGCGGGCCTGTCCGAACCGCGCGACACAATCGAGGACGTGATCGAGCCCTACCTGATCCAGCTGGGCCTGGTCGCCCGCACCGCGCGCGGGCGCTGCCTGAACGATCGCGGCTGGCAGCACCTGGGCCTGACCCCGCCGAGCGGTTCGCAGACCGGGTTGTTCGACGGCGAGGGGTAACTGTTCCGGCAATCATGCTTCGACAAGCTCAGCATGAGCGGAGTCACGATCCCTAAGCCGTTCGTCCTGAGGAGGTGCTGAAGCGCAGGCTGAGGCGCCGTCTCGAAGGACAGCGGAGCACGCAGTGGTTCGAGACGGCTCCTCAATCTGCGATTTCGGTGCCTCCTCACCACGAACGGCATTGGGGAATAGTGGCAAGGGCGCACAAAAAAGGCGGCGGAACTGAAGTCCCGCCGCCCTTTTGCAGTCCGCTCTGACCGGCTTAAGCAGCCAGCTTGCGCAGTACGTAGTGCAGGATGCCGCCGTTCATGAAGTATTCGACTTCGTTGGCGGTATCGATGCGGCACAGCGCGGTGAAGGTGAACTTGCTGCCATCGCCGCGCGTCACTTCCACGGTCACGTCCTGGCGCGGCTTGAGATCGGCCACGCCGTGGATGGTGAAGGTGCAATCGCCGTCCAGGCCCAGGGTTTCACGGGTGTCGCCGCCCATGAACTGCAGCGGCAGCACGCCCATGCCGACCAGGTTCGAGCGGTGGATACGCTCAAAGCTTTCGACGATCACGGCGCGGACGCCGAGCAGGTTGGTGCCCTTGGCCGCCCAGTCGCGGCTGGAGCCGGTGCCGTATTCCTTGCCCGCGACGACGACCATCGGGGTGCCGGCGGCCTTGTGCTTCATCGCCACGTCATAGACCGGCAGCACTTCATCGCCATAGCGGCTGAAACCGCCTTCGGTGCCCGGAACCATCTCGTTCTTGATGCGGATGTTGGCGAAGGTGCCGCGCATCATGACTTCGTGGTGGCCGCGGCGCGCGCCGTAGGAGTTGAAGTCGGCCTTGGCGACCTGGTGCTCCATCAGCCACTGACCAGCCGGGCTGTCAGCCTTGATGTTGCCGGCCGGGCTGATGTGGTCGGTGGTGATCGAATCGCCCAGGATCAGCAGAGGCTTGGCTTCGATGATGTCCTGCACCGGGGCCGGGGTCATCGTCATGCCTTCGAAGTACGGCGGGTTGGCAACATAGGTGCTGCCCGCGCGCCACTGGTAGGTTTCGCTGCCGGTGACGTTGATCGCCTGCCAGTGCGCATCGCCCTTGTAGACGTCGGCATAGCGGGCCTGGAACATGGCGCGGTCCATGCACGAAGCCATGGTGTCGGCCACTTCCTGGTTGCTCGGCCAGATGTCCTTGAGGAACACGTCCTGGCCGTCCTTGCCCTTGCCGATCGGGGTGGTGACGAAGTCTTCGATCACCGTGCCCTTGAGCGCATAGGCCACCACCAGCGGCGGCGAGGCGAGGAAGTTGGCGCGCACGTCAGGGGAGACGCGGCCTTCGAAGTTGCGGTTGCCGGAAATCACGGCAGCGGCAACCAGGCCGTTTTCGTTGATCGCCTTGCTGATCGGCTCGGCCAGCGGGCCGGAGTTGCCGATGCAGGTGGTGCAGCCATAACCGACCAGGTTGAAGCCGATGTTGTCCAGATGCGGCTGGAGCCCGGCCTTGTTGAGGTAGTCGGTGACGACCTGCGAACCTGGTGCCAGCGAGGTCTTGACCCAGGGCTTGGGCTTCAGGCCCAGTTCGTCGGCCTTCTTGGCGACCAGACCAGCCGCCACGAGCACGCCCGGGTTGCTGGTGTTGGTGCAGCTGGTGATGGCAGCGATCATCACGTCGCCGTCGCCGATGTCGAAGTCCTTGCCTTCCACCGGAACGCGGGTGTTCGCCTTCTTGTAGGTTTCGGCCATGTCCTTGGCGAACACGTCGTCAACGTCGGGCAGCGACACGCGGTCCTGCGGGCGCTTCGGCCCGGCGAGCGAGGGCACGACGGTCGACAGGTCAAGCTCCAGGGTGCTGGAGAAGACGGGCTCAACCGACGGGTCGATCCAGAAGCCCTGCTCCTTGGCATAGGCTTCGACCAGGGCGATCTGGCTTTCTTCGCGGCCGGTCAGGCGCAGATAGTCCAGCGTCTTGTCGTCAATGCCGAAGAAGCCGCAGGTGGCGCCATATTCCGGGGCCATGTTGGCCAGGGTCGCGCGGTCAGCCAGAGTCAGACCGGCGAGGCCCGGGCCATAGTATTCGACGAAGCGGCCAACCACGCCGTGCTTGCGCAGCAGGTTGGTGCAGGTCAGCACCAGGTCGGTCGCGGTCACGCCTTCCTTGAGCGTGCCGGTCAGCTTGAAGCCGACCACTTCGGGGATCAGCATCGAAACCGGCTGGCCCAGCATGGCCGCTTCGGCTTCGATCCCGCCAACGCCCCAGCCCAGCACGCCCAGGCCGTTGACCATGGTGGTGTGGCTGTCGGTGCCGACGCAGGTGTCGGGATAGGCAACAGCCTGGCCGTTCTGGTCCTGCGAGGTCCAGACCGCCTGGGCGATGTTTTCCAGGTTGACCTGGTGGCAGATGCCGGTGCCCGGGGGCACGGCGTAGAAGTTGTTGAGCGACTTGGAACCCCACTTCAGGAAGTCATAGCGCTCCATGTTGCGGTGGTATTCGATCTCCACGTTCTCTTCGAACGCCTTGGGGTGACCGAATTCGTCGACCATGACCGAGTGGTCGATCACCAGGTTGACCGGAACCAGCGGGTTGATCTTGCTGGTGTCGCCGCCCAGCTTGGCAATGGCATCGCGCATGGCGGCCAGGTCGACCACGCAGGGAACGCCGGTGAAGTCCTGCAGCAGAACGCGCGCCGGGCGGTACTGGATTTCGTTGGTCGATTCCTTGGGGTTCTTCTGCCAGTCGACCACGGCCTTCACGTCGTCGGTCGAAACGGTGAAGCCGCCGTCTTCAAAACGCAGCAGGTTTTCCAGCAGCACCTTCATTGAGAACGGCAGGCGGGAAATGTCGCCGAACTTCTCGGCCGCCTTTTTCAGCGAGTAATAGGCGTAGTCCTTGCCACCGACATTAAGGGTGGAACGTGTGCCGAGCGTGTCCTGTCCGACCTGGGTCATGCGTAATTGCCTCCTGGTTGTGGAGGCCCCGCTACACGCGCCCCTTCGCGGCTGCAGCAGGACCGATTTGTCGGCGCTGCCGATGCGCGCGAATCCCTGCCGCGTCAAGGGCAGGGGCGCAATATAAGACTAAAGTGCCGTCTGTTCGATGTGCTTTCTGGCCGCGATCAGGCAGCCGGTCACGATCAGCGCGGCACCGGCGATCGTCGGCAGGGTCAGCGCTTCGCCGAACATCACCCAGCCGGTCAGCGCGGCCCAGATGAAGGCGCTGTATTCCAGCGGCAGCAGGACCTGGGTTTCCTCGCGGCCATAGCCCCACGAAATCAGCATCAGCGAAATGGTCGCGAGCAGGGCGGACCCGGCAATGTCGAGCAGCGCCGGGGCACTGGGCAGCTGCAACAGCCAGGGTGCGGCGAAAGACAGGAACAGGCCAGTAAACACCGCCTGGAACGCCGCTACTTCGACCGGGCCCGCGATCAGGGCCTGGCGGCGCTGGAGGATCAGGTTCCAGGCATAAAGCACGGCAGAAGTGAGGATCGAGGCAATGCCCCAGGCGGCATTGGCATCATAGCCGCCCTGGCCCAGCCGTCCGGCAGCAATGACCACCACCCCGCCCAGGCCGAGCACCGAGGCGAGGATCGCCCTGCTGCCGATCTTCTCGCCCAGGGTAACCGCCGCCAGGTAAAGCGCGATCAGCGGAGCAATGAACGAAATCGCCATGCCCTCTGCCAGGGGCAGGTATTTCAGCCCCCAGAAGAAGGTCGTGGCCATGAAGGCGCTGTTCAGACCGCGCAGGGCGTGGAGGCGCAGCACTTCGCCGCGCGGCCAGATGCCGCCGCGGGCTTTCCACAAGGGCAGCATCACGCCCATGCTGATCAGCGAGCGCCAGACCAGCGCGCTGTAGGCACCGATAGCCAGGCTGGCATTCTTCATCAGCCCGTCCATCACGGAAAAGCTGGCAATTCCCGCCGCTACGGCCAGGAATGGCGCGAGATGATGATGCTTGTGCTGGCCCGGTGCCACGGTGCTACTCCCCTTGAAGCCAAGGCCTAGGGGAGGGGCAGGTACGGCGCAAGGGGCGCAGCCCTTACATCAGCTTGCGCACTTCCTCGGCGCTGTAGAGCCGCAGGTCGGCGCCTTCGCGCTTCACGCTGCCCATCGCCTTGTTGAATGCGGCCATGTGCGCGCTGGCCGAATGGGCGGCGAGCGCCTCCTGGCTGGCCCAGCGTTCGGAAATGCGGATCAGGTCGGGATCGGCAACATCGCGCGCGAAGGAATAGTGCAGGCAACCCTCTTCCTGGTTGGTCGCTTCGACCATGGCGCGGGCCTGGTCGGCCACCTTGTCGAATTCCCCGGTTGCCAGCTTCAGCCAGCCCTCGATCAGCAGCATGTTCCTCTCCTCTGGAATTAATCAGACGATTAAAACCACGCCCATGCCGCGCGCGCAAGGGAAAGCGTCAGCGTTCGCCCAGCAGGACGCACCAGTCTGACCGCCGTCCGCGCCATGGTTCGGCCAGGCCTTCCTTGATCAGTTGCTGGCCGATCGACTGGCCGCCGCGCCGCGCCACGCGCAAGGCACGGCCATAGCGATCGGTGTCGCGGCCTGCGATTTCCAGCGTGAACGGGCCGTTGTTGAGCAGGGCCAGCAGCCGCCCCTTGGCCCTGTTGCCCAGGTCGCGTTCCGACTTGCAGCCGGCCTGTTCGGTCTCGGGCGCGTTGATGTCGGCCAGGCGTACCTTGACCCCGTTCATCCAGAACGTGTCGCCATCGACCACGCAATTGGTGCGTGGTGCATCGCCGCACAGGGTAAAAGCCGCTGCAAGTGCCAGGAATGAAAGCCCCATCCGCAGCCAAATGAATGGCGCGCGGATTTGTTCCAATCAGGGGAAATACGGGGTTTCGGTCCGTTTCAGAGGCTCAGGAACAGACCGGCCAGAGCGGCGCTCATCAGGTTGGACAGGCTGCCCGCCGCCAGCGCCTTCATCCCCAGGCGCGCGATCAGCGGGCGCTGGTTGGGGGCAAGGCCGCCAGTCACGGCCATCTGGATCGCGATCGAGCTGAAATTGGCAAAGCCGCACAGTGCGAATGTGACGATGGCGACCGTCTTTTCCGAAAGCTGGCTGGCCGCGCCCAGGTCGATGAAGGCGACGAATTCGTTGAGCACCACTTTGGTGCCGAAAAAGCCGCCCGCCTGCATCGATTCGGCCCAGCTGGGCGTGCCAAGCAGGTAGAAGATCGGCGCGAAGACATAGCCCAGGATCATCTGGAACGAGAGGTCGGGCTTGCCGAACCAGCCGCCAATGCCGCCCAGGATGCCGTTGGCCAGGGCCACCAGTGCAACGAAGGCGAGGACCATGGCGCCGACCATCACGGCCAGCTTGACGCCGGTCTGCGCGCCCTGGGCAGCGGCCATGATGACGTTGGCCGGACGCTCTTCCTCGTCCGGTATCGTGATTTCGTCTGGTTCGACCAGGGCGGCTCCCTTGGGGTCGGGCATGATGATCTTGGCCATCAGGATGCCGCCCGGGGCCGACATGAAAGCGGCTGCGACCAGATAGTCGATGCGGATGCCCATCGAGGCGTAGGCGGCCAAGATCGTTCCGGCGACGCCTGCCATGCCCACGCTCATCAGGCAGAACAGCTGGCTGGGGCCCAGCGCGGCGAGGTAGGGGCGGATCACCAGCGGGCTTTCCGACTGGCCGACGAAGATGTTGGCCGCAGCGGACAGGCTTTCGACCTTGCTGATCCCGGTCAGCTTTTCCAGCGCACCGCCGACCCAGCGGATCACCAGCTGCATGACGCCGATGTAATAGAGCACCGAAATCAGCGCGGCGAAGAAGATGATCACCGGCAGGGCGGCAATGGCAAAGGAATTGCCGCCGATTTCCGGCTTGGCCAAGGGGCCGAAGATGAATTCGGTCCCGGCGTGGGCATAGCCGAGCAGGGCCGAAACTCCGGCGGCGATGCCCTGAAGCACCTGGTTGCCCCACGGCACGTAGAGCACCAGCGCGGCAAAGCCCGCTTGCAGCGCAAAGGCCGCACCCACCACGCGCGGGCGGATCGCCTTGCGGTCAGCCGACAGCGCAAAGGCTATGGCCAGGATCAGGACGATGCCCAGCAGGCTCATCAGGTGCGACATGACGTTTGCGGTCCCCCGGAAATTCTATTGCGCGCCGGTGGTAGCGGCTTGAACCGGACAGTCAAATCCGCGCGCGTGCATATTTGGGGACGAAATGTCGCGCATCTTTCCTTGCGCGGAAAGCACCGCTAAGTCCTGACCATGCAGAACCAGACCGCCGCCTTTCCGCGCTCGCTCTTCATCTTTTCGCTGCTGTACGGCGGACTTTGCGTCCTGGCCGGGGTGATGGGGGTCAAGCTTGCCTCGCTGGGGCATTGGCCGCTGCTGGGCGACCTGGCGGTGGAAAGCGGGATTTTCGCCTTCCTGTTCCTGGTGATCATTTCCAGTGCGGTAGCGGAACTGTTCGGGCAGGAACGCGCCAACCAGCTGGTCCGCTATGGCTTTGTCCCGCTGATCGTGGCGATGATCATGCTGACCGTCGTGATCAGGGTCGTGCCGCCAGCCCCCTTCTGGGGCGATCAGGCAGCCTTTGAAAAACTGCTCAGCCAGGGCGTGCGGATGCAGTTCGCGGGGCTGATTTCCTATGGCACTTCGCAGACGCTGAATGTCTATCTGTTCAGCCGGATCGCCGGCGGGCAAGGGCGGTTGCTGGTGCTGCGCGCCTGGATCGCCAGCCTGCTTTCGCAGACGCTCGATACGGTCCTGTTCATCACGATCAGCTTCGTCGGGCAGGACCTGCCGCTGGCGCAGATCATGGAAGGCCAGATCATTTCCAAGCTGGTCCTTTCGACCATCATGGTCCCGCCGCTGATCGTGGTCTTCGTCAGGCTGGGGCGCTGGCTGGACCGCACTCCCGCTTAAAAAAGCTTCAATTCCGCGCAAGGGGGGCTAAAGCGGCCCTCATTATGCCGCACAATCACGATCCCGCGATGCTCGCCAAGGCCGAAACGCTGGTTGAGGCCCTGCCCTATCTCCAGCGCTATGCCGGACGTACCTTCGTGGTGAAGTACGGCGGCCACGCCATGGGCGATCCCGACCTGGCGCACGACTTTGCCGAAGACGTGGTCCTGCTGAAAGCGGTGGGGATCAATCCGGTCGTCGTCCACGGCGGCGGGCCGCAGATCGGCTCCATGCTCAAGAAGCTGGGCGTGGAAAGCACTTTCGTCGATGGCCTGCGCGTGACCGACAAGGCGACGGCGGAAGTGGCCGAGATGGTCCTGTCCGGCGCGATCAACAAGGAAATCGTCCGCTGGATTTCGGGCGCAGGGGGCAAGGCCATCGGCATTTCCGGCAAGGACGGCGGGCTGGTCACGGCCAGCAAGGTCCAGCGCACCACCAAGGACCCCGGCAGCCAGATCGAACAGGTGGTCGACTTGGGCTTCGTGGGTGAGCCGAAGTCGGTCGACACTTCGGTGATCAAGACGATCTCCGATGCCGGCATGATCCCGGTAATCGCGCCGATTGCCGTGGGTGAGGACGGGCAGACCTACAACATCAACGCCGATACCATGGCCGGCGCGATTGCCGCTGCCCTGGGCGCGGCGCGGCTGTTCCTGCTGACCGACGTGGCCGGGGTTCTGAACAAGGACAAGCAGCTGCTCACCGACCTGCGCCCCGCCGACATCGCCGGGCTTCAGGCCGATGGCACGATCAGCGGCGGGATGATTCCCAAGCTGGAAACCTGCATTCACGCGGTCGAGGCCGGGTGCGAAGCGGCCGTCGTGCTCGATGGCCGCGTGCCCCATGCCATGCTGCTCGAAATCTTCACCTCGCGCGGCGCGGGCACGCTGATCCGCGCCTGAGCGGTTCCGGTCCGGAACCGCAACAACACGTGCGGAGTTCCTTGACCATGATGTCCCGCGTGGTCCTGTCCGGAGCCGTTGCCGCGGCCGCGCTGCTGGCGGCCTGCGACGACCGCAAGCCACCGGCCCCGGAACCGACTGCGGCCGTGCAGCAAGCCGCAGTGGCGGAATCGCCCGCTGTGGTTACAACCGAACCCTCGCCTGCACTTGACGACCTTTCTACCTCGCGCGACCCGCGCCGGGTGGTGATCGCCTGGGCCAAGGCCATGAGTCTCAAGGACTGGGACAAGGCCTATCGTTTCTGGGGAGAGCAGGGCGCCCGGTCCGGGCTGACCCTGGATGAGTTTCGCGCGCGCTGGGGCAAGATCCAGGAACCGCAGTTCGACATTGCCGAAGGACGGGCCGAGGGAGCGGCTGGATCGCTCTACTATACCGCACCGATCACCCTGATCGACGGAACCCGGCGCGTTCCGGGCGAAATCGTGCTGCGCCGCGCCAATGACGTGCCGGGCGCCAGTGCAGAGCAATTGCGCTGGCATATCGAGCGGCTGGAACTCAAGCCCTAGCAGCACTGCAATCGTTCGGCTATCAGCGCGCCATCATTGCAACAAAGGATAATCCCTGTGCTGTTAATCCTGCTCAGCGTGGTATCGCTCCTCGTGCAGCTGATCATCGCGCTGGTGATCGTGCAGTTCATCGTGTCGCTGCTTTTCGCGTTCAACGTGGTGAACCCGCACAATGAAATCGCCGGGGCCATCTATCGCAGCTGCAACATGCTGCTCCAGCCGCTGCTCAGCCCGATCCAGCGGATCATGCCGGACACGCGTCCGCTCGATCTGTCGCCCATGGTGCTGATCTTCGGCCTCACCATCCTGGAGCGAATTCTCGTCCAGGTCGCCTATCAAGGAATGTAAATGACCGCCTCGATCATTGACGGCAAAGCCTTCGCCGCCGGCCTGCGTGCGCGGGTTGCCGAATATGCCGCAACTTTCGAACAGGCCGCGGGCCGCAAGGCGGGCCTCGCGGTTGTGCTGGTGGGAGAGGACCCGGCCAGCAAGGTCTATGTCGCGTCCAAGGGCAAGGCGACGATCGAATGCGGGATGAACAGCTTTGAACACCGGCTGCCCGAGGATGCAAGTCAAGAGGCGCTGCTGGCCCTCGTCGATCAGCTCAATGCCGATCCGGCAGTCGACGGCATCCTGGTCCAGCTGCCCCTGCCGAAGCACCTTGACGAACAGGCCGTGGTTGCGCGGATCAGCCCGGACAAGGACGTCGACGGCCTGACCCCGATCAGCACCGGGCGGCTGGCGCTCGGTCTGCCGGGACTGGTTCCCTGCACGCCGCTCGGCTCGCTGATGCTGCTCAAGGACCGGCTGGGCGACCTGTCGGGCAAGGATGCCGTGGTGATCGGACGTTCGATCCTGGTCGGCAAGCCGATGGCGCAATTGCTGCTGGCCGAAAACTGCACCGTCACCATCGCGCACAGCCGCACGCGTGACCTGCCCGACGTGGTCCGCCGCGCCGATATCGTCGTCGCCGCCGTGGGCCGTCCGGAAATGATCAAGGGCGACTGGATCAAGCCCGGCGCGACCGTGATCGACGTGGGCATCAACCGCCTTGCCCCCGCCGAGGGACAGGCCAAGGGCCGCCTGGTAGGCGACGTGGACTATGCCGAGGCCTTGCAGGTGGCCGGCGCAGTCACGCCAGTTCCGGGCGGGGTCGGGCCGATGACCATTGCGGTCCTGCTGCGCAATGCGCTGGTCGCGGCGCACCGCAATGCATGCGTCGCCCTGGCCGAGGGTGCGCTTTAACAAAGCGCGCTGGCTATCGCGCGGCGGGAATAGTAGAACCGGGCCATGAAGCGCACGATTCTATGGGGGCTTGCGCTTGCGCTCGCCGCCTCGCCAGCACTCTCGCAGGACCGCCGGAATACCGGTGCACCTGCCCATGCCAACCCCGGCGCTGTCGTTGCAGAGGAACTGGCCTTTGCCCGCCTGGCCCAGGAAAAGGGGCAGTGGACGGCCTTTCGCGAAACCGCGACCAAGGACGCGGTGATGTTCGTGCCGCAGATGGTCTATGCGCAGGAGCACCTGAAGGACCGCGCCAATCCCGATCAGCCGGTGAAGTGGCAGCCGCACCAGGTCTGGTCCAGTTGCGATGGCTCACTGGCGGTGACGCGCGGGGCGTGGCAGCGCCCCGATGGAGCCACCGGCTGGTTCACCACGGTCTGGCAAAAGCAGAAGAACGGGCGGTACAAATGGGTGCTGGACCAGGGTGACGCCCTGCCCATGCCGCTCGACGCGCCGGACATGGTCGTCTCCAAAACCGCGGACTGCCCGGCGGGCTATCGTCCGGGGCGCGGTCTCAAGATCAAGGACTTCAAGGGCAAGCTGCCGCCGCTCGACGCTTCGCGCCGCGCAGGCCAGTCGCTGGACGGGACCCTGGGCTGGGAAGCCAGCGTGGCTCCCGATGGCGCACGCCGTTTCGTGGTGGCGATGCAGATCGATGGCCAGCGCGTGACGGTTCAGGACGTGCAGATGGAAGCGCCGGGGAAGCAGTAACCGGCGATGTGGGAACTGTTCCTTTCGGCTTTCGTCACCCTGTTCGTGGTGATCGATCCCCCCGGCTGCGCGCCGATCTATGCCGGTCTGGTCAAGGGTGCCAGCCACCGCCAGGCCACTTCGATGGCCGTGCGCGCGACCTTTATCGCCACGCTGATCCTGCTGGTCTTCGCCCTGTTCGGCGAGGTGCTGCTGGGCGCGCTGCATATCGAACTGAACTCGTTCCGGATCGCGGGCGGGATCATGCTGTTCGTGATCGCCATGGACATGGTCTTCGAAAAGCGCACCCAGCGGCGCGAGGAGCGGGCCGACAAGATCCGCGCCACGCCCGAGGTTGAAGATGTATCCGTTTTCCCGATGGCCATGCCGATGATTGCCGGACCGGGTTCCATCGCCACGATCATGTTGCTGACGTCCAAGGCGCAGGGAACGCAGCAGACACTGGTCGTCCTCGCGGCCATGGCGGCGGTGCTGGTCCTGACCCTGGCCGCACTGGTGACGGCAGGCCCCTTGATGAAACTGCTCGGCGCGCGGGTCGAGGCGGTCATTACTCGTTTGTTAGGGGTTCTTCTGGCAGCACTCGCCGCACAATATGTGATCGACGGGATAAAGGCTGTGCTGGGATGAAAGGACTGATTGTTGTGGCCGGGGCGCTGGTCCTGGCCGCGTGCTCGGGCAAGGCGGCGGACACCGCACCAGTGGCAACCGAAACCGCAAGTGCGGCGAGCGCCAAGGCAACCGCCAAGACGGAAGAAGAAGAGGCTCCCCTTACCGCGGCGACTTGCATCGAACGGGCCAAGGGCACCGGGATGCGCGCCGAAATCGCCCGCCCCTGCCATGAAGAGGCCTGCGACAAGGGCGATGCCCGCGCTTGCGAGATCCTGAAGAACTATGACGGCTACGCCGCCGCCCCGGGGAGGGACGACGGCGAGGAAAGCGGCGAAGCTGAAACCGCGCCCGAGTAACCGTCTTACCGGAAGATCACGTCAACGATCGACCGGGTGATCGCATCGATCACGTAAACGCGGTTGTCACGGTACATGTAGCGATAGTCCGGGTTCATCTCGTAACGGTCGCGGTAGTAATCCGGCAGGCGGTCATAGCCGACATAGTAGTTCGACCAGGTCGCCGGGATGCGATAACCCTTCTTCCACTGGCCCGGGGGGATGCAGCCAGGGTATTTCTTGGCCAGTCCCGGGGGGCAGGCCTTGCCCGCATAGCGATAGCCAGTGCTGGCCCGCTTGCTTGAACGCACGTGCTTGCTTGCCTTGCCGTGGCCGGAATGCGCCTTCGCCGCCTTGTGCGCACCGCTACGCCCCTTGCCGGGATCGGCCATGGCGACGCCGGGTACGGCCATGGCCAGAGCCGCTGCGCCCATCAGGAAAATTCGGATCGACATTTCGTCTGCTCCTTGTTGTTGTCTCAACATGTCTTGCAGAGGAAACCGGCTGATCCGGGCTTGGTTCCCGGCGGCCCGGGAGCGCTATTGCAGCGTAACGGTGGGATCGTCGCTGTCGCGGCGGCCAAAGAACTGCATCAGCTGGACCAGCAATTCGCACCGCGCCGACAGTCCGGGCGCTTCCAGCAGCGCCTGCTTGGAGGCAATGTCGAACGGCACGATCTGGCTGGTTCCATCGATCAGCGATTCGTCGTCGAGCCGGGTCACGGCCTCCCAATCGACCGCATAGCCCTGCGATTCGGCAAAGCGCCGCGCTTCGCGTTCAAAGCTGGCGCGCTCTACCGGGGAGAGGGCCGGATAGTCATCGTCCGGCAACAGTTCCGCCTCGATCTGGCGGAATGGCGTGGCCGAATCCAGTTCGCGCAGCATCCGGAACCGCGCCTCGCCTTGCAGGATGATGTTGAACCGCCCGTCTTCCAGCGCTTCGACTTCCTCGATCTTGCCCAGGCAGCCGACCTGGTACAGCGGCGCGCCTTCCTCGGCGCGTTGCGGCTGGATCATCCCGATCCGGCGGTCGCGTGCCAGGGCATCCTTCACCAGGGCCCGGTAGCGCGGCTCAAAGATGTGTAGCGGCACTTGCAGGCCGGGAAAAAGGATCACGCCGGGCAGGGGGAAAATGGAAACGCGCATGGCGGGGGCCGTTCTACCCGAACAGGATCAGCGAGAGGCGGCGGCGCTGGCCTGCGACCCAGGGGTCTTCCAGTCCGACCGCTTCAAAGATCTGCAGCAGCTTGGCCCTGGCCGCGCCCTCGTTCCATTCGCGGTCCGCGGCGATCATGGCCAGCAGGGTGTCGGCCGCCTTGTCACGGTCGCTTGCGGCAAAGGCTGCCTCGGCATAGGCGAGCTGCCCTTCGGGATTGTCCGGCGTGGCCGCAGCCTCAAGCGCGGCGAGTTCGCTGTCGGCGGGCTTGTTGCGCACCAGTTCCAGCGCCGCGCGGGCGCGAGCGACTTCCGCGTCATCGGCCAGTTCGGCCGGCAGCGCGTTCAGCACGGCCTCGGCCTCGTCCACTTCGCCCAGCGCAGTCATGGCGCGAATCAGGCCGCCATAGGCTGCACCGCTGCCCGCGTCGATTTCAACGATCTGCGAAAAGATCGAGGCCGCGCGCTCCGCATCGCCGCCCGCCAGCACCTCTTCACCCATGGCCAGCAGCGGCGCAATGTCCTGGGCTGGCGCGCCGCCGGGCTTGATCGGCAGCTTGGCCAGCAACTGGTCCAGAGTCGCCTTCAATTGCGATTCGCTGCGCGCATTGGTCAGGTCCGCCACCGGCTGGCCCTGAAAGATCGCATAGACCGTCGGGATCGAGCGAACCTGGAACTGCCCGGCAATAAAGCCTTCCTCGTCCACGTTCACCTTGGCCAGGACCACGCCCTTGTCGGCATAGTCGGCGGCGACCTTTTCCAGAACCGGGGTCAGCGCCTTGCACGGACCGCACCATTCGGCCCAGAAATCCAGGATTACCAGCGAATGCATCGACGGTTCGACCACATTGGCGCGGAACCTGTCGACCGCCTTCTGCTCTTCCAGGTTCAGCCCCATGCTTGCCACGTAACACACTCCTTCATGCGCAAATGCAGAACGCCAATGTGGGCCTTCGCGCCCATTTGTGAAGAGATAATCGCCTGACAGACATTTAGCGCAATTTTCCCCTTGGCAAGCTCACCACCCGCTGCTAATCGCGCGCCTCACCCCGGCCCCGGGGCGCACAAACGCAAGGGGCTGCAAACGTTCGAGCGGGCGTAGCTCAGGGGTAGAGCACAACCTTGCCAAGGTTGGGGTCGAGGGTTCGAATCCCTTCGCCCGCTCCAGTTTCTCCCGGACATATATTCAGAGGCCAAGGCCAGCCGGTCTGACGAGCGGTTAGTCGGGCTTGAGCTCTATTGGTCGCGCGAACCGCGCCCTCGTCATAAGACCCGGGCTGACTTCCTCCCGAACCATTTGCCCATCGGTGCCAACCGCGAAGCCGACTGGAACAAGGGCAAGGTCCACGCGCTCCACCGGAGCCGGATGGGCAAGCCCTGCGGCCCGGATGTCCTCCCGTCGCAGGCAAATCTGGCCGTCCTTCACGGCCACTGCCGGGCGCAGTCCGCTGTCGGCACAAGGCACGCGTTCCACCGGGTAGGAGATTTCTCGTGGCGGGGACGCGATGGTGCGATGTGCGGGTCCATCGTGATGATCACAAACAGGCCAACGCCCGCAGCCGCGGGCAGGCGCAGCAGGCCACACGTCCGCTCAAGCAGAAGGGTGTCGGAATCGCGTTGCAGCAGGTCGAGGCTGAAGAGAACGCGGGCCAGCAGATAAGTGGCTGCAACCAGCGCCGCCGCCAGTTGCAGCACTATCCATGCCGCACCGTCCACGGCCCAATCGTCTGTCGCCGAAACGGTCAGGGCCGCCAGGAACACGGCAGCGAGTGCCAGAGGCAAGGAAAGCCGGGGCCAGGTCACGGGATTTCGTTCGGCCAGCACACGTCATAACGCTTTGCGCGCCCATTCCAGAACAGCGCAATGTCGATACCGGCCTCGGTCGCCATCAACAGGAAGTCGTGGCGCAGGTCCGGGCAATCCTTGCGGAACCCCTGCGCCAACCGCGTATTGGCGCGCTGGGCATCGACCGGGTGGCCAGCGCGCACTCTGGCGGAAATTTCCACATAGGGGCTGTGAAGAAGATAGCGGGCTGTGCTGCGGGAGTTTTCGGCAACCAGCGCCAAGGTCTGATCCTCGTCGGTCAGTCCCTGCGCCGCGGCGTCGCCATCCCACGGGTTGGCGATGATGATGTCGGGGGCGAGCCCGCGCCCCGCGCCGCCGGGCAGGATGTGGACGACCGAGATTGCGTCCGGCTTGCCATCGCCATCAAGGTCCGCCTCCGTAATGGGCGAGCGAAACCGCGGGTGCGGGGCAATGCGCGCGCGCCTCGTCGCTGGTGGGCAGGTCCGGCCCTAGATCACCCAGCGCGGTGCAATCCGGGCCTTCGGCGGAAAAATCGACGAGACGCAGATATTCCTCGTGAAGCCGGGGGTCTATCGCATCGGGATCGATCCCTTCGGCCTGGAACAGGCGCAGGGCCGACGGGTAATAGCTGGCTGCCGTGCGGCAATCATCGGTGCCGCCCTCGAGGAACAGATTGACCTTTCCGCTCGAACTCCGCCCCCTGATACCTGCGCTGTATTGCATCGCGTTCTTCGGCGCGGTGGTGGCCAGGTTGTAGGTCGCCGTGCCGACAGCCGCCGTGCCGCTTTCCGTCGGCGAGAAGTTGCGGAGCGCGTGGACGCCAAGCCATGGACTGACCTTGAAGCCCCGATCTTCACCCGGGGCCCATCTGGCGTTGGCCTCTCCCCAGACGAGCTTTCCGCCAAATCGGCCGATGCTCTGATGGTCTCCGGCGGCATAACTGCTGAAGGCATCGACCGCGATGGCCTTGCGGCAGAGCGCGAGCAGGGCATCTTCGAAACTGCCCGAACCTCCCCGAACTTAAGAATATTACGATGGCTGACGGCACCATTGCTGACGTGCGGATCGTCCAGTTTAATGACCAAGCCAAGCTCTATGTCCCGCGAGGATGGTTTACCGCCGATCTGGTTGACAAGGCTTTTCGTCCAGGTGGGTTTATTCCGAGAGATTATTTGCAGAATTTTTCTCCGGATATCCACGCGGACGAATGCCCTGGGGCTCGCGGAGGTGTTGGCGCGCTTTGATCTGGGTGAAGGCGGATTGGTTCCCTTCACGATCTATCAGGCGGACCTGGTAACGCCGCTGGAAGGGCCGTACTTCCTGCTCAACTTTGGTGCGCGGAAGGACAGTCTACTGCCCGAGCTGTGCGAGGATGCGCAAAAGTGGATCACGCTCAAGGATAGTGGGCGGCAACTGTGGAGGATCAAATATCTCAATGAAAATGCCGAAGTTGTGGTGGATTCTACTGCGCTTAGTGGTGCCGATCCGTGGTTTGAGGGGGGTACTCACAATAAAATATTCCTGAGTGACGCGCTCGCTTCAGTCATCATCGGCATCGGCTTAGGCGAAGACTTCCGCTTGATTCCATGCCGCGTGGTGGAAGCGCAGCCATGAGCGGCGATCCAAAGGCGCAACGCGCCCGTTGGCTCGGTTATGAGATTCAGCAAATCTTTGCCAATGAGATACTCACGCGGGACAGTGCATCGGCAGAGGCAGCGCGAGAGTTCCTGATTGATGTCGGCTGCGACATCGAGTCACGCAGCAATAAGATCGCGCCTCTCTCGGTGCGGTTCCGCAGTACGGTTCTGAATTTGGTTGTCGCGGTTTTCCGCCGGTTTGCTCGGGGCCATTTGGGGGGCGGAGAGCAGTTCGTGCCGTAAGGCTGGCGGAGGATGCAGAACCCCAATCCGAAGTTCTCTGGCGCACAAGTGATTGATTTCGCTGTTTTGTAATAAGATTTCTAATACCGGCTTCGGCCATAGTGTGCCTGTCTCGATATTGCCTTCGAATAGCCAGATGAGACGGCGGACCTGCGCTTGGTATCAGGCCCAAATTCGGGCACAGCTTACGCATGATCGAGCTCCTGCCTGTTGATGATGCCGAACCCGCATTTGTGCACTCGCCCCTTCTCAAGGGGGCGCTGCTGACGCTCGAGTATATTGAAACTAACGGCCCGATCGGCCTTACGCCTTCGAAGGCGTTGAAGCGTTATTTCGTTGAGTGGGCCGCTGAAGCTTTTGCCTGGCCTCAGTACACCGCCGAGGAACTCTACTACCTAAACAAGGTCTTGAATGAGGCGGACTTCGTTCCGCTGTTCATGCTCCATGACCTGTTGATCAGCCTGAAACTGGTGCGCCACCAGAAAGGTGCGATGCATGTAACGAAACTGGGCAAGCAGCTCCGATATCACCCTGGAGCACTGTGGGCTGTTCTGGCGAAACGGATTTTCGGAGGTTTCGACGCCACCCCATATGCAAGGTATGAGGTTCCCTTTGTGGGCAATTGGGATGTCTACCTTAACGTCATAAACGTGGAGGCCCATATGGGCTGCACCGACGATCACCTATGTGAGGTTTTGTTCGGCAGCATAAGGGGCCAGCATGGCCTCGCTCATGCCAATCTCAAATCTGCTTTCTATGTCCACTGCTTGAGGTCACTGGTCTGGTTGGGTCTTCTGCATGAGACGACGACTGGCGAGGCCCTGCGCCGAGAACGGATTTTCTCGAAAACACCGCTCTGGCTTGCAGCTCTTTGGCTTGAGACGGATCCCCTCGTTTTGGCTCGGCAGGTCCACTGAGACCGTGAGGACCGCACTGCCCAATTGACGAATCATCGCATCAATGTTCTTTTTATGTTCCAATCCATCTGGGAACCTGAAAAGTGCTGCGCCTCGTCGATACCCCGTCCAAACTCGAACTTCCGCTGTTCACCTCCACAGTGCCAGCTGGATTCCCGAGCCCGGCGGATGACCACATCGAGGGCAAGCTCGACCTGAACGAGCATCTCGTGCGCAGGCCGGCGGCAACATTTTTCGTGCGGGCATCAGGAGAATCGATGCGCGGTGCGGGGATCTTCGATGGGGACTTGCTGATCATCGACCGCGGTGTGAGCCCGCAGCCCGACGACATCGTCATCGCCATCCTGCATGGCGAGCTCACTGTTAAACGCCTCAAGAAGAGCGACGGGCAATGGCTCCTTGCGGCCGAAAATAGCGCCTATCCGTCATTGCCGCTCATTGAAGGCGATTGTGAGATTTGGGGCGTGGTGACCCATAGTATCCGGCGTCACTGTGGCCGCTGATGGCCACCTTCGCACTGGTCGACTGCAACAACTTTTATGCATCCTGTGAGCGGCTCTTCCAGCCCCGCTTGCGGGGGCGACCGGTCGTGGTCCTATCGAACAATGACGGCTGCGTCATAGCCCGGTCCAATGAGGCGAAGGCCCTTGGTGTCGCAATGGGCGCACCGCTGTTCAAGATCCGTAAGCTGGTCGAGGAACACAACATTGCCGTCTGCTCCTCCAACTATGCGCTCTACGGCGACATCTCCGAGCGGGTCATGAGCGTTCTGGGGTCAAATGCTCCAGGCCACGAGATCTACAGTATCGACGAATGCTTCCTCGATCTCGACCGCATCGCCGTGCCGGACCTGACGGAATGGTGCCGTGACCTTCGGCAAACGACCCTGCAATGGACGGGCATCCCGGTGTCGGTTGGTGTGGGACCCACCAAGACCCTGGCTAAGCTTGCCAACCGGTTAGCGAAGAAGTCAGCGAAAGCCGGCGGGGTGCTGGATCTGGTGCATCATCCGAACTGGATCGACGCAGCCTTGCGCAAAACGCCGATCGGCGATGTTTGGGGCGTAGGCCGCCGCTGGAGCGTGATGCTTGAGGAGCGCGGCATGCACACCGCTTATGACTTTGCCAGCGCGCCGGATGCCTGGGTCCGGCAGCGGATGGGCGTTGTGGGCCTGCGCACCGTCCACGAACTGCGCGGGCATGTTTGCCATGCCCTGGAAGACCAGCCTCCGCCCAAGCAGACGACTTGCTGCTCGCGCACCTTTGGCACGGCCATATACGACAAGGGTCAGGTGCATGACGCCGTAATGGGCTTTGCAGAGCGGGCGGCTGAAAAGGTCCGCCACGCGGGTCAGGTGGCAGGCGCTGTGCAGCTGTTCATTCGGACTGACCCATTCGCGCAGGACATGCCGCAGAAGTCTGCGTCAGGCTCCGCGACGTTCCACCGGCCTACGTCAGACACTCGCGACATCACTGCAGCGGTCCTGCGGATATTCGAACGCATCTGGCGCGATGGATACGGCTGGCGGAAGGCTGGTGTACTCCTGCTCGATCTGGCTGCGCCCGGGGCTGCCCCAGCATCACTATTCGACGTGATGGAGGCGCCAGACGATGGTCTGATGCAGGCGATCGACCGGATCAACGATCGCTATGGCCGCGGGACCGCCAGACTGGGATTGGCCCAGAAGGATGCTGAATGGCGCATGCGGCGGGAGAACCTTTCGCCCAGCTTCACGACCCGGTGGGGTGAGGATCAGCGTGCAATAGGCACCCCCTTCGTGGGGTGATCGGCGTGCAAAAAGGACCCCTTCATCCCGGGGATTTAGTCGGCCGACTGGTTTTGATCAGTTGGCGAGAACGGGATGTTGATCGTGGAGACAGTGGTTCGGATTCGGCGTGAGCATGCAGCGGGTAAGGCGATCAAGGCGATCGCTCGTGACCTTCGTTTGTCGCGGAAGGTCGTCCGCAAAGCGATCCGGTCGCCGGAGGCGGCGTTCAACTATCAGCGCAAAGTCCAGCCGCTGCCGCGGATCGGTCCTTATCAGGATCGTCTCGATGCGCTGCTTGAGGAGAACGAAGGTCGCGGCCGCCGCGATCGGCTACGGATGACGCGTATCCATGACCTGCTGGTGCGCGAGGGGTTCGATGGATCCTATGATGCGGTGCGCCGCTATGCGGCGCGCTGGCGTGCTGCGCGGCGGAAGGATGCTGGCGAAGGCGCACCGGCGTTCATCCCGATGACCTTCCAGCCGGGTGAGGCCTACCAGTTCGACTGGAGCCACGAGGATGTGGAGATCGCCGGCAAGCCGATGCGGGTGAAGGTGGCGCATATGCGTCTCTGCGACTCGCGCGCACCCTATGTCCGGGCCTATCCGCGCGAGGGCCAGGAGATGCTGTTCGATGCCCATGCCCGGGCGTTCGCGTTCTTCGGCGGTGTGCCGCGACGCGGTATCTACGATAATATGAAGACGGCGGTGACGGCCGTGTTCACCGGCAAGGAGCGTGTGTTCAACCGCCGCTTCCTGATCATGACCGATCATTACATGGTCGAGCCGACCGCCTGCTCGCCGGCGGCGGGATGGGAGAAGGGCCAGGTCGAGCAGCAGGTCCAGACAATCCGAGGCCGCTTCTTCCAGCCGCGGCTCCGGTTCGCCAGCCTGGCCGAGCTCAACGGGTGGCTGGAGGCCGAGTGCCGGCGCTGGGCCGAGCATCATGCCCATCCCGAACGCGGGGATATTACCGTCGCCGAGGCGCTGGATATGGAGCGACCGGCCCTGCAGCCGATCCTGGCACCGTTCGACGGCTTCCATGAGAGCGAGCATGCCGTCACCGGCACCTGCCTCATCAGCTTCGATCGCAACCGCTACTCGGTCATGTCGACGGCCGCACGCCGGACCGTTCAGGTGCGCTCCTATGCCGATCGCATCGTCATACGCTGCGGCGATGCGATCGTCGGGGAGCATGAGCGCCACTTCGGTCGGAACCGCACGATATACGATCCCTGGCATTATCTGCCGGTCCTCGCGCACAAGCCCGGCGCGCTGCGTAACGGCGCACCGTTCCAGGACTGGGATCTGCCGCCCGCCCTGCACCGATTACGGCGAAGGCTCGGCACCGGGGACGAGGCCGATCGCAGGTTCGTGCGGGTCCTCTCGGCGGTGCTCACCGATGGCCTGGAGCCGGTAGAGGCTGCCGTGCGCGAAGCGTTGGCGAACGGAACGGCCAGCGACGAGCTGATCCTCAACATCCTCTCCCGGCGCCGCGAGCCGGCGACACCCCACAGCATCGTCACTTCGGAAGACCGGATGCTGCAGCATCCTCCGCTCGCCGACTGTGCCCGCTATGATCTGCTGCGAGGCTATGATGCAGCGGCATGATATGATCGACACGATGCGCGGCCTCGGACTCAAGGGCATGGCGGCGGCGTTCGACGAGGCGGTCACCACCGGCCTCCAGCGCAAGCGCACCACCATGGAGATACTGACCGACCTGCTCCGTGCTGAGGCGACCCACCGGGATGCAGCCTCCATCCGCTATCGGATGACGGCTGCGAGGCTGCCCGTGGTGAAGGACCTGGAGCGGTTCAGCTTCGAGGGCACACCGATCAATGAGGAGATGATCCGCTCCCTTCACGATGGCTCCTTCCTCCCGCCTCGCCGCAATATCGTGCTGGTCGGCGGCACGGGGACAGGCAAGACCCACCTCGCCATCGCGATCACCGCCAATGTCGTGCGAAGGGGCGCTCGCGCCCGCTACTTCAACACCGTCGATCTGGTGACACGCCTCGAAGAGGAGACCCGGATCGGCAAAGGCGGGACCCTGGCGGCGCAGCTGTCGCGGCTCGACCTGATCGTTCTCGACGAGCTCGGTTATCTGCCGTTCGCCCGCTCGGGAGGGCAGTTGCTGTTCCACCTCATCAGCAAGCTTTATGAGCGGACCAGCGTCATCATCACCACGAACCTCGCCTTCGGCGAATGGCCGACCGTGTTCGGCGATCCCAAGATGACCACGGCGCTGCTCGACCGCGTCACCCACCACTGCGATATCGTCGAGACGGGCAACGACAGCTGGCGCTTCAAAAACCGCAGCTGACAGCCACCTTCGGCGCCTTCAAAAATCTATCTTGCGCTGCGCGCGCCTCCGGTCGGGCTACGCCCGCCCTCCGCCGCACGCAGCGCAAGGCCATCTTCAACAAACCAGCATCATATTATCTGAAAAGGGGGTCCCTCTTCGACGCCGATCGGGGGTCCCTTTTGAACGCCGTTTGACAGTCCCCGCCTCACCGGTCACAAGCAACCGATGTTCGTTCGCCAGCCGGCTGACTGGCCGCTTGATGATCCCGGAGACCTTCTCGATTGCTTCATAGAGGTGTTCGACGAAAAATTGGACACGCCGCACCTCGTCGCGATCACCGCCTTGCTGAGTACGCAAGTCCCAGATCGCTGCCGAACAAACACCTAACGTTTCACTCGCCTCATCGAGAGCCCTTACCCACGGATCAAATGGAACTGGATCGGCTGGGCTGATCGACGCCGTCCGGATCAAACTGCTGATCGCCCGAAATCGAACATCCAGGTCCGCAGCTTGCGTCGCGGCGGGGCCACTTGCCAGAATCCTCGCAACGCTATCGGTCGTGCGATGCCGCGCCTCGTCGAGTTCATCAGCGAGGCGCGTCAAACTCTCAATGAAGGCAGGATCACGAGCGATCGCGAGCAGCCCGCGGCGGATCGGGAGTTCAATGTTGAGTTCGGGTGTGTAGCGCGTACCCAGCGCCTTGCGAGTGATCGCGAAGCGCGTTTGAAACCAGTCGGGCGTGAAATGCAGCAGATCGAACCAATAGTGCCGTCGACCCGCGTACTGCGGCTCATTTCGAGAGAAGCGCTCGATGAGCTGGGTCTCATCCCAAAGCTCAATCGTAACGACACGCGGAAGGATTGCGTCGGCGCGAGCTTGCACCCAGCGGTTCCAGCGATCCCTTTCGGAAATCCGATTGCCCACTCGCCCGTCCGATAGGTTGAAGGGTAAGCCGACAATGAAGCGCCCAAGCTGGGGGTGGCGTGCGATCGCTTGGCTTAGCGATTCGGTGAGCTGCGACGCTTCGCTGCTGCCGAACTCGAAGAAATACTTCGCCTGCCAGCCAGTCTCCGATCCATCTGCCTCGACGCGGTAGCATTCGAGGCCAGCGTCAGCCCCAGCGCCCTTACGGTGGAATGGCGCGTCAGGAGCGGTTTCTAACGCGGCGAGTTGACAAATCGCCTCCTCAAAACCGCTATGCTGGCTTCCGTGATGTGGTCGGATGGTGCGAAAATCGATCGTAGGAGACGGCATGGTCGCTCTGATTTTGGAGGTCGCGCCATGCGCGTGTAGATGCATTTTCCGATAGCTTATGCGCAGAGTCGATCCTACCGCGCACTATGGTGCGCGAGCGCGATGTGAATGGTGATTGCCCGGTGATTACCATGCCCGAAACTGAAGGGAAAAATTCCATATTTTCCTATTATAATTCAAGTCGATATACCGGTTCTCGCTCTGAGGTCTGGTACTTCCGGTACCGACGGAAAAGCGTCGGGTAAAAGGAAGGAGGGGGCTGCCCTCCCTCATTCCTGATGGCGCCACGTCCGGTCGCAGACAGCGAACGGAAATCCGCCGCTAAACCACGACCGGCGAGGGGGCATGGCCAGCGGATCCGAAGACCCGCAGATAGCGCTCGATCTCGGCGGGATCGCCGGTCGCCTTGGCGGGATTGTCGGACAGCTTCACCGCCGGACGTCCGTTCGCGCTTGTGACCTTGCAGACGAGGGAAATCGGCTCCAGCCCTTCGTCACCGTCGGGATCGCAGCCGCGAAAATCATTGGTGAGGTTGGTGCCCCAGCCGAAGCTTGTCCGCACACGCCCGTTGAAGTGCCTGTATGTCGCCTCGATCGTATCGACATCCATGCCGTCGGAGAAGATCAGCAGCCTGGTGCGCGGATCGACGCCCTGATCCTGCCACCAGCGGATGATCTGCTCGCCGCCTTCGATGGGCGGGGCGCTGTCGGGGCGGAAGCCGGTCCAGTCCGCAAGCCAGCCGGGCGCATCGCGCAGAAAGGCGGTGGTGCCGAAGGCGTCGGGCAGGGCTATAAGCAGATTGCCGTTATAATGCCGTCGCCACGCCTCCAGCACCTGATAGGGCGCGCGGGCGAGCGATGCATCGTCCCCGGCCAGCGCGGCGGCGACCATGGGCAATTCATGCGCGTTGGTGCCGATGGCCTCCAGATCGCTGTCCATGGCAAGGAGGACGTTAGACGTGCCGATGAAGCGGTCGCTCAACCCTTCCTTCAGCGCCTCGACACACCAGCGCTGCCACAGGAAGCCGTGCCGCCGCCGGGTGCCGAAGTCCGAGAGGACGAGATCGGGCAGCAGCTTCAGCCGCTCCACCTTCTCCCACAGCCTGGTCTTGGCGCGCGCATAGAGGATGTCGAGCGCGAACCTGCCCTTGTTGCGCATGGCCGCGCGCGATTTCAGTTCGTTGAGGATGGCGAGCGCGGGAATCTCCCACATGGTCGTGTGCGTCCATGGACCCTCGAAGCAGAGTTCATACTGACCGTCCACCTTGCGCAGCCGATAGTCGGGCAGGCGGAAATCGGCGAGCCAGGCAATGAATTCCGGGCTGAACATCTGCTGCCGCCCATAGAAGCTGTTGCCGGTCAGCCATATCAGCTCCTTTTTGGCGAAGCGGACCTCCCGCGCATGGTCGAGCTGGGCGCGCAGCTCCTCCTCGTCGATGATGTCGGCGAGACGGACCGAGCGGGTGCGGTTGATGACGGAGAATGTCGCCTCCACATCCGGATGAATGTGCCGGATCATCTGGAGCATGAGGAGCTTGTAGAAATCCGTGTCGAGCAGGCTGCGGACGATAGGGTCGAGCCGGAAATTATGGTTGTAGGTGCGTGTCGCGATGTCAGTGACGGTCATGCTGCGATCCTCCGTGCCATGCGGGTTCGGCCACGTCGCGCCGGCGGGCAGCTTCCCTCCGTCATGCAATCCTGTCGAGCAGATCGTCCAGCGAAGGATCAGGCGGGGGCACCGCATAGCCCGCCTCCAGCACCCATCCCGTGACTTGCCGCCTGGTGCTGAGGCTGAGGCTGCTCCGCAGCCGCTCCTGCAGGCCCTGGATGATCGCCATCTTGCGCTCGCGCAGCTTGATGAGTTCACCGGCGGGGAAGCTCATCGCTTCGCGAAGTCCCGTCACTGAGGAGATGTTGCCGAGGTTGCGGCGGGCAGAGTAGACGATGTGGGACACCACCTCCCTGCGGCCGGTGAAGCCGCTTTCCTGAACGAGGCTCAGGCGATGGAGGGCATAGAGGCCAATCACGGCCGATACGAGGAAGAAGAATTCCCAGTGCGTGAACATGACGCCGAGTTCGGCCGCGCCCTCAGGGCTGGTCCATCGCACGGCAAGGGTGAGCTTGCGCGCGGCGAAGAAGTCGCTGGCCCAGCCGCCGATGATGGGCGCCATGCCGGCGGCGATTGCGCCGATAATGGCGTTGGAGGCGAGATAGCCGGTCGCCGCGCCGCCGGGGCTGAGCTTCAGCACGATATTGCCGGAAGCCAGCCCCACGCCCGCCGCCGCCGCGCCCATGATGATGTGCAGCATGACGAGATAGGCGGACCGGGCTGTCATGCCGTCCACATCGCTGGCAAAGGCCATGGCGACGATGGAGAAGATGAACAGTGGCGTGGCCACGCTCAGCACCGACTTGTTGGAGAAATGATCGCTCAGGCGGCCCCATCCCCGGATGACGGCGAGGTTCGCGATCTGGCTGATGAAGCTGAAGATCAGCACGAACCCCATGCCGAAGCCGAGTTCGCGCACGAAATAGACGGTGAAGAACGGCGTTGCGAGGTTCACGGCGAATTGCCAGCTTGCAAGATAGCGCAGCATCTGCCGGAAGTTCCTGTCGCGCAGCGGCCCGGTCAGCAACCGCCGGATCGGCACATCGTCACTGCCGGGGGGCATACGTGGCTCCGGCACGCGGGCGAGCGCGACCGTGCTGACGAGACCGCAAGCGAAGCCGAAAAGGTAGAGGCCGCAGAAGATGCTGTTGCCGAAAGCCCGGTCCGTCCCAGCCTGCTGGAGCGCGTAGGCTCCGACAATAGTAGCGACCGCGCTAACCGCCGTGCCGAACAGGGTCCGCCGGGCAAAGAAACGCCCAAGCTCCTCCTCCGGCACGAGGTCGCGCATCCAGCTGTTCCAGCTACACGCACCCACCGCGTTGAGGCCGTAGTGCAACAGGGCCGCCGCCATCAGGGATGCGGCGGCGACATTACGGTCGGGGATGAACGGCACGACGGCGTAGATGGGCAGGGCGAGCCGCGCGAGAAAAACACTGATGACGGAGATGCGGCGGCGCGTGCGCAACCGCTCCACCAGCGAAACTGCGGGTGCCTGCAAGATCTGGGTGAACAGGGGGATGGCGGCCAATATGCCGATCTGGACCGTACTCACGCCGACATGCAGCGCGAGCGCAAGGAGCACCACGCCGCTGTTAAGGGCGCCTATGGCGGTGGCGAAGGAGGCGTCGACCAGCAAGGCCCTCAGGCCCTGCTGTACCTCCCGTTCGGACACCTCATCCTGCGGTTCCAGCACGCGTGACGTCCATCTGGCTCGTGAAAGGTCCGGCTCACAACGCGCGAGACGGAAAAGGGAGCCGGATCAATATCATGCGTCGGCAACGACGGTCGTTCCGGCGCGCGCGCCGGTGGCTGCGGGCTGGCGGTCGGCATCCCAGCGCTGCTTCAGGCGGCGATAGGTAGCAAGCGCCTGACCGGCCACCTGATCCATGTTATAATAGCGATAGGTCGCCAGCCGGCCGACAAAGCTCACATCGGGCTGGGCGAGCGCCAGCGCTTCGTAGCGCTTGAACAGCGCCTGGTTCTCGGCGCGTGGAATGGGATAGTAGGGATCGCCCTCACCGCTCGGATATTCATAGGTGATGCTGGTGCGCGGCGCGGTCTGGCCGGTCAAATGCTTATATTCGGTAATGCGGGTGTGCGGAACGTCCTCTGACGGATAGTTCACCACGGCCACGGGCTGAAATTGTTCCTGATCCACCGTTTCGTGCCGGAAGTGCAGGGAGCGGTAGGGAAGCTTGCCGTAGCAATAGCCGAAATATTCGTCGATGGGTCCCGTGAAGACGAGGTGCTGATGCGGATAGGCCTGCCGCACTTCGGTAAAATCGACGCCGAGCAGCAGGTCGATGTTCGGATGGTCGAGCATCCGTTCGAACATATGGGTGAAGCCGTCTCTCGGCATGGCCTGGTAGGTGTCGGTGAAATAACGGTCGTCGGTGTTGGTTCGCGTCGGCACGCGTGAGGTCACCGACTTGTCCAGTTCCGACGGGTCCATTCCCCATTGCTTGCGGGTGTAACCCTGGAAGAAAGTCTCGTAGAGTTCGCGTCCCACCGCCGAGATGACGACATCCTCCGACGTGCGGACGATATCCACGGGCTCTGCGCGGGAGGCCAGGAAGGCGGCGGCCTCCTCCTCCGTCCGCAGATCAAGATGGTAGAGGCTGTTCACCGTCGTGCGGTTGATTGGCATCGGTACCAGGCGGTCGCCGACAGCCGCGAGCACGCGGTGCTCATAGCCACGCCATTCGGTGAACTGCGAGAGATACTCGAAGATGTCGGCCGAATTGGTGTGGAAGATATGGGGGCCATATTGGTGGATGAGGATGCCGGCATCGTCCAGTCGGTCATAGGCGTTGCCGGCGACGTGCGGCCGCTTGTCCACGACCAGCACCCGCTTGCCCGCGTCGCGTGCGAGCCGTTCCGCCATGATCGCGCCGGCAAAGCCTGCCCCGACGACCATGACGTCATAGGATTGCGGGCGGTCTCCGTCTGCGCCAATAGGCGACACCACGGGATAGACGTGGCTGCTGCGTTGCACCGCTTCGTCAATGAGGTTGCTCATCGCGCATTGCGTGAGATCCCAGCTCTCCCCTGCGAGCCGCGCGTCGACGGCGGCCAGCCAGCCGTTTGTGCGGGAGAGGGTAAGCGCCGCGTCGCAGGCGGCGACGAAAGCGTCCCGCCCGTCCGCGATGCGCACCGCCTCGACATCGCCATAGCCGCGCACGACGTCACGCACCGGGGTAGAGACGACGGGGCAGCCCGCGGCGAGATATTCGGGTGTCTTCGTGGGACTGATGAAGCGTGTCGCCTCGTTGATGGCGAAGGGCATCAGGGCGACGTCCCAGCCGCGTAGATAGTCGGGCAGTTCGGCATAGCCCTTGCCGCCCAGATAATGGAGGTTGGGGCGGCGGGGCAGGTCGGCGTCGCTGATCTTCACCACTGGCCCCACGATGACGATGGACCATTCGGGCCGCGCGTCCGCCAAACCTTCCAGCAGCGCGAGGTCCATCCGTTCGTCCACGACGCCATAAAAACCGAGGCGCGGGGAGGGGAGCTCCGCCTGATCCTCCGGCTCCGGACCAGCGGCGCGGGCGGTCGAGAAGTGGGTGGCGTCGACGCTGGATGGAAAGGCATGGACCGAAGGATGGCGCGCGGCCTTTGCCTCGTAGAGACTGTGCCCGCCGGTGAAGACGAGGTCGCAGCTGTCGAGCAGCCGCTGCTCAAGCGGGAGAAGCTCTGACGGCGCGCCCTTGAAGTTCGCCAGCTCGTCCATGCAGTCATAGACGATGCAGTCCGCCGCCAGATGGTCGGAGAAGGGCAGCATCATCGGCGTATAGTACCAGCAGATGAGCGGTCGCGCCGGATCGCGGGTGATCGCGCCGTCGAGCAGGGCGCGCAATGTTTCCGTCTCCTCATGCCGGCTGAGGCCGGCGGGGAGGTGCGGGGTGAGGATGGTGACGCCGGAACAGTCGCAGACATGGGTGTCCAACGTCGCACTTGGCGCATCGTGGATCGGCTCTTCCCAAACGATGACCTTCCGGTCCCGGGCGAAGCGGCTCATCAGATGTTGCGGCCGCTGATAGACGAAGTTCCAGCGCAGGTGACTGAAGCAGATGAGCGTGCCGCCGCCCTCCGTCGGGCTGTCGGGGTTGATGGCGTCGACGTCGCTTGGAATGCCGCTCATGTCTGGAACCTTGCTGAATGATGAACATCGGCAACACGCCGTTCATCGCTCCGGTTCCTGTACAAACCGGCCCAAGTTCAAAGAGATAACACAAGATATCAAGTCGAGAGCGGAAACCTGATCCATGTCAGTCGTTCTGGCGAAGGTCTGGGAGATATGTACGATGAAGAGGCATCTGGAATTATGGGGTGGGCCGGAGTGCACCATCAACAGGGTTCGGGATACATATCAGGATCAGTTCGAGCGATGCGGCCACTATGATCGGATCGACGATCTGAATCTATTTGCCGACATCGGCATAACGACGATCCGTTATCCTATATTATGGGAATGCATTGCGCCTGATCGGCCCGGACAGCATCTCTGGCAGGGCGTGGATGCGCGGATCGACCGGCTGCGCGCACATGGCATCGACGTCATTGCCGGGCTTGTCCATCACGGCAGCGGTCCCTCCTACACGCATCTCCTCGACGATGACGGTTTCGCGCGGGGTCTCGCTGATTTCGCGGCCCGCGTTGCGGAGCGCTATTCCTGGATCAACCAGTGGACGCCGGTCAATGAGCCGCTCACCACGGCGCGCTTTTCGGCGCTTTATGGCCATTGGTATCCGCATGTCCGCGACGAGGGCGCGTTCTGGCGCGCGCTCCTCAACCAGATCGACGGAACCCGGCTCGCGATGCAGGCCATTCGCAGGGTCAATCCCGCCGCGCGGCTCGTTCAGACGGAGGATCTCGGCCGCACCTTCGCCACTGCCGAGTTGCGCGAGCAGGCTGCGTTCGAGAATATCCGGCGCTGGGCGACATGGGACCTGCTGTTCGGGCGCGTACGGCGCGGTCATCCGCTGTGGCGGCGCATGGCCGCGCACGGGCTGGAGCACAGGCTGGAGGCCATTGCGGCCGATCCCTGTCCGCCAGACATCATCGGCATCAACCATTATCTGACCAGCGAGCGGTTCCTCGACCATCGCATGCAGCGCTATCCCGCCCATGCGCATGGCGGCAATGACGGGCAGCGCTATGCCGATGTCGAGGCGATCCGGGTGCTGGAGCCGCCCCCGCCCGGTCTGAGGGGCGTGATAGAGGAGGCGTGGGACCGCTATGCGACCCCGATCGCGGTCACCGAAGTCCATAATGGCTGCACGCGCGAGGAGCAGCTGCGCTGGCTGGCGGAGGCGTGGGATTGCGCCGAGGATCTGCGCAATGAGGGCGTGGACGTGCGAGCGATCACGCTCTGGTCGCTGCTCGGCAGTAGCGGATGGAACACGCTGCTGACCGCCCCCGGCATCTATGAGCCGGGCATATTCGACGTCAGTAGCGGAACGCCGCGCGCGACCGCTCTCGCAGCGCTCGGCACGGCTCTGGCCACTGGCGCTGCACGGCATCCGCTTGCAGCGCAGCCGGGCTGGTGGCGTCGGCCGATCCGGCTTGAATATCCCGCCGTCCGCCGTCCTGCCCCGGCCGTGCAGCACCGGGCGGACAGTTGCAGGGAGCGTGCGCCCATGGGTCGGCCCCTCCTGATCATGGGCGCGACAGGAACCCTGGGGCAAGCGTTCGCGCGGGCCTGTACGCTCCGCAACATACCGCATGTGCTGACGGCGCGGCACGCGCTCGACATCACCAGCGAGGCCAGCATCGGGGCTGCGCTGGACCGGCACGATCCCTGGGCAGTGGTGAACGCCGCCGGCTGGGTACGGGTCGACGAGGCGGAAAGCCATGCCGCCCGTTGTTTTGCGGCGAACAGCGACGGCCCGGTCCGCCTTGCGCGGATGGCGGAGGAGCGGGGGCTTGCCACCCTCAATGTCTCAAGCGACCTCGTCTTCGGGGGCAAGGCGGAAGGGGCCTATGTCGAAACCGACGCGCCCGACCCGCGCAACGTCTATGGCGAGAGCAAGGCGCGCATGGAGGAGGGACTTCTCGCCCTGGCGGGGACGCATCTCATCGTTCGCACCGCAGCCTTCTTCTCTCCCCATGACGAGTTCAACTTTGCCGTCGCGGTCGCTCGCGCCCTGACGGCGGGGCAGCCGTTCGAGGCCGCGGCGGACCAGCGGATCACGCCGACCTATGTGCCGCATCTCGTCAGGGTCGCGCTCGACCTCCTGATCGACGGTGAGCAGGGCCTCTGGCACCTCACCAATGAGACGGAGCTATCATGGGCAGAGTTCGCGGAAGCCGTCGCGGACAGCCTGAACCTGCCCCGGCATCTGATCCGCGCCGTGCCGGGCGCCCGCCTGAACCAAATGGCGCCACGCCCCTCCCGCGTACCGCTCGCGACGGGGCGCGGGGCGCACCTGCCGTCTCTTGCGGATGCCCTCGGCGAGTTTGCGCGGCATGAGAAGAGGCAGCAAGCGGTGCGCGAGCTTGCATGACATGCAAACGGCCATGGATCCGAAGACCCATGGCCGCCGAACATTCAGCCGTCTTACATCCAGCCGTCGAGATCGTCGGGGATGTTGCTCAGCGTACCCTTGCCGGTGATGGCGTTCAGATCGAACGGCTGCGCCTCCAGGAAAAATTCCAGCTGGTCACGCGATGTCACAAGCGAATTGATCACGCGGACTTTCAGGCCTTTGAAGTTCGGGCCGTCGATGCGCAGCGCCTTCAGCGTGACTTTCGATCCATGCGGTATCTTCACGAAGCGCGGATAGTTCAGCAGGCGAAAGTCCGGCTGAACGATCTCAAGCTCGACGTCGATCGGGCCAGCATTCGCGATCTCCATCTCGCCTGAGTTTCCGATCAGAAACTCTGACGGCGAATATTTGGTGAACGACATCTTCAGGACCGCGTTCATCACCGTTTGAACATTCTCGCGCGTGCCGAAGAAAGTGTCGCGGAAGAGGCCGACCGTACGACGCTTTTCCAGCGCATCCTTGAAGGCCGCTTCATCCTCTCCCTGCGTCAGGAACAGGGTGGCGACGCGGTGATCCATCCCCGCCGCCTCCTGCTCCAACGCGGTCCCGAGATGAGCGTCCGTAGTCGCCGCGATATAGAGGTTATATTTCAGGGCCACGTCCATCGCGCTGGGGTGGATGAAATCGCTTTGCGCAACCTCAATCCCCGACAGCAGACCCTCTGAAAACATCCGTTCGAGGAACGGCGTCACCACTGCCTCACCAGGGGAGGAGGAGGGGATGGTCGGATGATTCCACTGGCAGATGGCGCCCTGCCGCTTCGCTTCGCGGAACCGTGCTTCCAGATCTTTCTCGTCCGCGCTGGTCCGGTTCCAGTCGACCCGGAGCTGCCCGCCCGTCTGCTTGAAGGTGCTGTAATGGACTTTCCCCGGGTTCAGCGCATTTGCATCCTTGAGGAAGTGACAATTGAAATGCCCGATCGCGCGCGTGATCTCCGACCCGAGCGAGAGTTTCATGCCGCCGAGGCCAAGCATGCCCGAAGAGATGAACGCGCGGCCGATTTCATAGCTGCGGTTCTTGTTGGTGCCGGTGTCGCGGATCTTTGGCGTGATGATGTCATGTTCCGTGAAGGACACGAACTTAAGCCCGTCATGCGCCGCTTCTGCGAGGCGAAGCGTCGGCCAGGCCGAGCCGTCCGAGAATACGGTGTGCAGGTGCAGGTCGCCGGCGAAAATATGATGTCCGTCCTTCGTATCGGGGAAGATCAGACGCGCGGGCGACGGCGGCCGCTGATCGGATTGCGTCACGAACTCGGCGGAAGCTTCTCCGGCGGTGAACAGCCCTGCGAGCATAGCGAGAGCGGAAACCATTGCGCGGAAGTTTCTATGCTTAACCATAAGATCTCCTGATGAAGGTGGTGTTTGATGAATGGGCTTTGATATCGGTCGTGAAATCAGATTCACCGCACCCACATTGCGCTGGGTTCAGAACTTGTATCCAAGCGTGATGCCATAGGTGCGCGGGGCCGCCGGGAGGTCGGTGCTGGTCGTGGCGGAGTTGAATCGGGAGAGCGGATAGTATGTGTCGGTCAGGTTGCGGACCCAGGCCGTGGCGGAGATATTGTTCTGATACCGTAGTTCTACGCGCGCATTGCCTATGAAGCGCGACTTGGTCACGGCGAAGTTGTCGATGTCGAAATAATATTTGGACAGATACTGACCGTCGGACGCGAGGATGACATCCATCGTATCCGAGGCATGGATGGTATATTCGAAAGCACCGTTCAGGCTAACGCCCGGTGTGAACGGAAGCCGCGCATCCGCACGACGCAGGCGTTCGACGGGATTGGTCGAGATGACCTTCTTGATCTCATTGCCGAGATAGGCGCCGGAGATTTCCAGCTTCAGATCGTCGGTCGGCCTGATGGTCGCGGACAGTTCCGCGCCCCAGCTCTGGGCGTCGCCCGCATTGACACGCGTGCCGCCGGACAGGACGCCCGCGGCAGTGGTGATCTGCGTGACCGCCGTCGTCTGAATATCCTTGTAGTCGTTGAAGAAGATCGCACCTTCAAGCTGAAGGAAGGCACGGGGGGGAAGGATCTTGAAGCCCAGCTCATAGGACCAGACCGTCTCGGCACCGAACGGCGCGGATTCGAGGTCGTTGCTGGGCGTGGTGGCATCGAAGCCACCGCCCTTATACCCGCGCCTGATGGACGCATAGATCGACGAGGAAGGGCCGAAATTCTTGCTGCCGTAGATACGGCCGGACACCTGGGACTTTCGGATGTTACGATCGAACTTATAGGGCAAAAGCGGGAAGATGGCCGGGAGAAGCGATACGCCATAGGGATCGAGGCCCTGCGTCAGGCCATTGAAGTCGACCTTGTCATGCGTGTAGCGGAGGCCGCCGCCGATCTTGAATCCGGAGTCGAACGCCCAGGTTCCATCCCCGAAGACGCCGAAGCTTGTCCGCTTTTGCGTGTAATCGCCCTGGATGATGCCGCGCGTCGTGTCGAGCATCGTAAAGGTCTGGTCGATGCGAACGTCGTCGTGAAATGCCGTCGCGCCCACGATCCAGCTGAACCGCGACGTGTCGTTCTTCTGGAACCGAATCTCGGCATATTCCTGATCGTCTTTGTCGCCGTAGAGGATATTGATCAAACGGATAGGCACCCCGTCCCCATTGTAGATCGCGAGGTGCGAGACATGGCTGTATCCGCCTGTCAGGACGAAGGTGTAATCGTCACCGACGCTCTGCTGCAGACTGCCGGTGATACCATAGCCGGAAACGTTCAGCTTTGTCGGCACGTCCGAATCGACTTCATATCGCGCGTTCGGGGCGAAGCCGTTCTGGGTGACGTTGCGGCTGGGCTGCAATGCCCCGCCGGTCTGCTTCGTACCGTTGACCTTCAGGAATATTTCGGTCCGGTCGGACGGGTTGATCTCTATGATGGCGCGGCCGGCGATGCTTTCGGATCGTGCGACGTCACGGTTCATGCCGGTAACGGGCAGCGGCGGGATGCCGGCAGGCGGCCTGAAGGTCGCGACGGCATTGGCATTGCCGATGTCCGTCATGTAGCCGTCCGTCCTGGTGTATAGCGCGGCGATACGGGCGCTGACGATCGGCGAGATCGGGCCGCCGACCGCGCCCTCCATGCGGGCCGTGCCGAAGGTCGCCAGTTCGGTGCTGACATAGCCGTTCAGCTTGTCGCCCGGACGGCGGGACAGGATGTTGATCGCACCTGCGGTCGAATTCTGTCCATAGAGGGTTCCCTGCGGCCCCTTCAGGATCTCCACCCGCTCGATATCGAAAAATTGGCCGGTCGCGAGGATGGCCGACCCCTGGTAGATGCCGTCGATGTTGAGCGAAGTTGCAGGATTGCCGTTGGGGCGCAAATCGTCAAAGCCAACGCCGCGGATGGTGAAGGTCGGCATGTCACCACCCGACACCTGCACCGTGGCGAGGACGCCGGGCGTCTGGCTCGCCAGGTCGACAAGGCGGTCGGCGCCGCGATTGCGGAGCTGCTCGCCGCCGAAGGCCGACAGGGCGACGGGGACGTCGACCAGGCGCTGCTCGCGACGCTCCGCCGTGACGATGATGTCCCGATCGCCTTCCGCCGCTTCGCTCTCGTCAGCGTCGGGGCGGGACGTGCCGGCGCCGCCGGCGCTCTGCAGGGCGATCGGCATCGCGCGCGGCGACGCCGTGGCCTGCTGCAGAACGACCATGTCGCCGACCAGGCTGGCGGTGTAGCCCGACTTGGCGAGGAGGCGGGCGATGGCATCGGACGCCTTGTACTTGCCCGATATGCCGGCGCTCATATGGGAGCCGACGTCCCCGGACGAGGCGACGACCTGAAGCCCGGTCGTTGCGGAAAACGCCGACAGGGCGGCGGACAGATTTCCGGGCGGAATGGCGAACTGGAAGCTTTTGGCAAAGCTCCCCGCTTCCGCATGCGCTGAACAGGGCGCCGCCGTGGCGGCAATGGCGATGGCGACGTGCAATGCACGGTGAGAAATGTGAGACCCCATGTCGTATCCCCTTGCGAGCACCATCATGTGCTCTCCTTCGAAAGACGCGGGGATCGCCAAAGCCGGACACTGTTTTTTCAGCCCATAGTCTGGCAGGCAGAATTTTCTTATAATGCCTTGTGGAAGCGCAAGATTCCCTGATCGGCCCGTACATCGAAGCCGTTCGCCTTGCCGATGACGGAGAGGAGTGCGGCCGGCCGATCCGTTCGAAAGCGCCCCATGATCGGGATCGCCGCCAGCGCCGCTGGCGGAGCACTGATGACGATCCCGCCCTGCCGGTTCAGAATTTCGACCAGCGTGCCGAGCGTCATGCCGTCAGTATCGATCCATCCTTCCCGCCAGTCGGGACGGGAGGCGTCGAACGGCTTGGGGCGGTCGACGGTGGTGTCGTGGACGAGGCTCTGCCAACCGGCACGCACAGTGACCGCCTGGGGCGACCCGACCGGCTTCAACAGAACCGCTCCGCGCGCCACGGCGAGACTGGTGCTGGCGGATGTTACGTTAAGGTCGAACACCGTCCCAGCACCTGCGCCTCGGCTCGGCCGGCATGGGCGATGAAGGGGCGGCTGGCATCGTGCGCGATGTCGAACCGCGCTTCCCCTGCGATCAGACGGGCGTAGCGGCCCCGGCTCGTTATGGTGACAGTCAGATGGCTTGCGCCGCTGAGTTGCACGAACGACCCGTCTTCCAGCCGGACGTCACGCCGCTCTCCGGGCTTCGTGCTGAACTCCGCGGCCGTATTGACCGGCGACCGAAAGATGGTGAGGCCGGTGATGGCCAGAACGACCGCGCCGAGGCCGCCCGCTATGGCTGCCTTCCGGCTGGCGCGCATCTTGCGGATATCATCATTGGACAGGCGCCCGCCGTCATGGACGCGCGTTAGCGCTTCCTTGAGCGCCAATTCATCGATGGGGGCGTCGCTTCGCGATAGGCTGTCGTCACGCATGGCTAGATCCTGCTCCAACCGGTCAGTTTCCGCTTGGCGAGACCCTGTCTTATGTCGCTGTGCGCACGGAAGACATGCTTTTCCACCGCCGATTGCCGCATGTCTAGGTCGGTGGCGATAACCGCGGGTGGATGATCGTCCAGTCGACGGCGGAGGAAGATTTCCCGTCTGAGCGGCGGCATGTTCTTCAGGATGGCGACGATCGCCTCCACCCGCTCGCGATGAAGCAAGGCCTCATCAATGCGCGGCATGGGGCAGATAAAATCTTCCTCTATGGGGCAAGTGGCAGGCATGCGCGAAAGACGGCGGAAATGATCGTTGATCAGGTTCTGCGCGACAGAAAAACAAAAAGCCTTGAGATTGGCGATCGTGCCGGTCTGCCGGTACCGGTAGATGCGCAGATATGTCTCCTGCACGATATCTTCTTCGTCATTGCCATTGCGCAGTCGCCGGGCGACAAAGCGGGTCAACTCATCGCGGATGTCATCTTCCTGGGCCAGCTCATAGCGAGCTCTGACGGTGGTACGCACGATGCACTCCTCATAATGCGAAATCTGAAGGGAAATGGCGCGCGCATTTACGCTGCACCGCGGTGCGCCGTTAGACCGGGACCATGACGTCTGAGTGACTACGGTCGCAGACCTGCGATGGATGAAGCCTGATGCGTAGACGGCGGTGCCGACTTGCACATCGCGATCTCGCCCTTTGCCAAGCCCCTTTTTATCAGTGTGCGGACTGGCTGATGAACAGCCCCGCTGAACGCACGGTCGGAGGCACCTTCACGCGCGGAAGGCGGTTCTAAGAGTCATATCATCACGGTATCGAAATAAATTGACCATCACCGATCCACGGATCCTGCCTGATGCCTTGGAGATAGAGAAGGCGGACATCGTGCGCTGGACTTCCGGTTGAAAGCCATTTGGAGCGCTAAGCCATGGCGCGCAAGCTGGGTGCATTACCCGCAGCGCGCAGGCCGTATAGCGCCGCTGCCCTTATCGCTGTTCGACATTTTCGTATGAACCGTGGATCCGGGACCATGCGGCTTCCAGCGTTGAGACCGTCCCATGGTCGGCTGACAAGATGCAAGGACCAATGATGACATCCACATCGCATCTCATTGTCAGAGCGGACGGTCAGGACGCATCCACTTGTTCGGCCTCGTTGCGGGTGGGGTTTCTATCGGAGGGAAGCGGAGACTTTGGCTCCACAGCGATGCCGAGAGCGGAAAGGATCATGGCCCGCACAGCAGTACTCTGGATGACTTCCCTCGAAGCGTCGCTCGCCTCTCCCGGCCGGTGCCAAAGGAGGATGCCGCGGGGCTGGTGATATCCCGTGCCGACGTCGCGCTTGAATCGCTTGATCCCGGCCTCCGCAAAGGAAATCCTCTCCTTCACGCCGCCGCCGGAGGGGCGTTCCACATAATTGTCCATGCCTTCCGGCGGCTGCGCCAATCCGAAATTCAGGGTCCTGTTTACAAGGTTGACCTTGTAACAGAGGCGTCTTCCTCCGGCGAATGTCGCAGCTTCCACCAGCGACGCGAAACGCCCCGCATCCTCCGGCGTGTCGAACTCGAAATTGAAATCCGGGTGCATTGCGAGGTTCGAACGATAATCTCCGCTAAACCCGATTGCCCGGACGAAGGCTGGAACGTCGATGATGCGGGCCTGATCGCCGCCGGAGCGGAAAACGGCTTCCTGTCCCATGCTGCTCGCGACGATCAAGGTTCCATCAGTCCGGGTGATATAGTCAAGCAGATAACCTAGCTGATAATCCGCGACATCCATCGCCCGCTGTATATTCTTCGCCTTCAACCTGTCTTCATCGGAGGTCAAAGTGTATTGGAATTCCTCCGGGAAAGCATGCTTCCAATATCGATGCATCATGCCCGCGACATGATTGGTGAAGAACGTCGTGAACTCCGGTTTGGTCCGATGCAGAAGATGCTTAAAGACATCAAAGGCGATCGGCGCCTGCATGATCGAGCGACGCGACTTGTAAAGTGGATTGATCTTTTCAAGAATGACCTGCCGCGCGAGAGCGAGAACGGTCGACAAAGACAAGCCGATCCGAACCAGGCCGAGCATCAGTGTTGCGAGCTCTCTGCTCGGTTTCACGTCGGAGACGATCCCCCCATCCAGTGCTGTCTGGCGAAGGTTGAGCATCTGGAACGGCCTGCATTCGGGCGGGATCGTGCCCGGCTGCGGCGCGAAAGTGTCGGGGATGTAGAAGGCGTACGCGTCGTCGGGCGGGGGAGGATAGGATTGCAGGCTTGCAAAAACACCGACCCGCTTCCCGGCTTTGGCGGCGGTCTCCCACACAGGCGGGAATTCGCTCGCTCTCGTCAGATCCTGATTAAGGAACTCAATTCCATGGCTGCGATTGTCCACCCCCCGATGCAATGTCGGCCACGTTACCCAGGGATGAAGTTCCCCCACATCTGTCGTAACAGTGGTGTAGGATCTCGACATGCCTAAAATATTCGCGAAGTTCCCATGAGGATTTCTTCCAATGTACCAATCAACAACTTGCCAGGATACCTCATTTAGCTCGTATAGAATGACGGGCGTTCCTGTAACAGGTACATCAAAATTCCCGTCTGTCATGAGACGCGTACCTTCTGCCAAGGTGCATTCATGTTCTTTGTATCAAAAGAAAAACATCTCAGCAATCATTTGTTAAATTTGGTCGCATTTCACTTAATTCCTGCCCTAGCTTGCCGGGAGAGTATGGCTTCGGACGGAAGGAATAACTTTCGATTTCAGGGAGGTTGATGCCAATGCGAACTCCCTCGCCGTTCGGACTGCCGCCTCCCACCCAATCCACAGAACGACGCTTGCCGACATTCCGAATAGCCACATGCCGAACCCACCTTGGGCGGTGACATGCATGATGTCCTCGTAAATCTCGAAGAAGAAGCGGTGCCAGAGAAAGATATGGAGGTTTGCCATGGCGACGATCGTGATGAGCTTGTGCAGGATGGCGGGGACTGCGATGTCCCTTACAAAGAGGAAAATAAGGGTCCCCGCAATGAGGCAGTAGGCAGGTAGTTTGGCGGCCCCGTAAACGAGGAAGCTGCTGGCAATCGCCAGGGCAGCCATCGCGACCCTGTTTCCTTTCGGAGTCCTTGAGGGATCGGCAAAGAAGTAGAAGCACCAGCCGAGGCAAAAATTCCAGAACCGGGAGTAGGGCAGTGTAGGATGGTCCAGACCATCTGAATAGTTGTCCAGATAAAATCGTAGCAACACGGATGCGACAAACAGCAAAACGACGGAATAAGGGAGTAGCTTCCGACCGAAATTCCGGATGAGACCGATGTAGGACAGGATGTAGACGACGATCAGGATCTGCATCATGACCTGCGGATACCAGGTCGGAAACTTGGATATTCGACCGTCCGTGAAGAGGTTTCGGATAAACAATAATTCTAAAACATCGAATTTACGTAAGATGATGAAGAAGAATAAGACCATGAAGAAGCTGGGTAGCAGGATGGATCGCCCGAAGCCGATCAATCGATGCCGCATCTGTGGGAGCGAGGGAGCGTCAAGCACGAACTTCGCAAAAAAATAGCCGGAGAGCGCCATCAGGACGCTCATGCCACCCGAGAAGTTAAATCCCAAAACCTGGTCGATATCGGGGTTGGCATGGTTCAGCGCCACGAGGGATATCGCCGCCGCACGCAGGACGACTCCTGCCTCCATGCGCCGCGTCTTAAACATGGGCGACATGTTTGAGTTCCTCCAGTTCGGCAAGCGAGAGTTGATCCCAGCGCGGGGGGATGAAGCCGAGATATCCTTCCAGTGCGATGCTGGCATTAACGAACGAGAGCGAGTCCGTTGAGATGTCGATAAACCTTGTCTCTCGCCCGATCCTATCTGGGCTCTCCGTGCCAAACTCCTCGAAGATTTCGAAGATGCTGGTGGCCGCGACGTCGAGAAGGAGAATGTCCGCGCAATGGTGCGCAATCCGTCGCGAGGCGAGGCCCAGGAAGGCGGTTAGCTTACGGAGGCTGAACGGTTCGTTGTTGAACCCTTCGAACATCGCCTCGAATGACGGCGCTTTTTCGCGGGATGGCGCGAGACCGTCCATCGCCTTAAAATCATATTTGCCGTTCGACAGGCGCGGCAGGGCTTGGACCTGAACAACGGTGCATGCATGGGGGGGCAGGTGGATCTCGCCCTGCAGAACCTGATCAATGATGGCGAGTTCATCAGTCCGTGCCGTGGTCAGCGTGGTCTGGTGACACGCCTCGAAGAGGAGACCCGGATCGGCAAAGGCGGGACCCTGGCGGCGCAGCTGTCGCGGCTCGACCTGATCGTTCTCGACGAGCTCGGTTATCTGCCGTTCGCCCGCTCGGGAGGGCAGTTGCTGTTCCACCTCATCAGCAAGCTTTATGAGCGGACCAGCGTCATCATCACCACGAACCTCGCCTTCGGCGAATGGCCGACCGTGTTCGGCGATCCCAAGATGACCACGGCGCTGCTCGACCGCGTCACCCACCACTGCGATATCGTCGAGACGGGCAACGACAGCTGGCGCTTCAAAAACCGCAGCTGACAGCCACCTTCGGCGCCTTCAAAAATCTATCTTGCGCTGCGCGCGCCTCCGGTCGGGCTACGCCCGCCCTCCGCCGCACGCAGCGCAAGGCCATCTTCAACAAACCAGCATCATATTATCTGAAAAGGGGGTCCCTCTTCGACGCCGATCGGGGGTCCCTTTTGAACGCCGTTTGACACCGGTGGGGGGATATCCCTGCCGCGAAGATGGGGTAAGAGTAGCCCATGGACGCTGCCGATCCAGACCTGCCTGACGCTGCTGTTGAACACATCAGCCACATGCTGACGCTAGCCAAGAGCAAGCATCAAGAGGCCATGGCGTTGCTCGGCACGCCTGATCCGAACGCACTGCCACGCCTCCGCGAAGTGCTTCGGCTGCTGGAAGAGGTCGAGCTTCTGGCAGACGACGCATCTACCTACGTCGAGACTGACGTGATGAAGGCTGCGATCAAGGATCTGCATTTTCAGCAGGCGGCCGTTCAAGCGTCGATAGCGCGGCTTGAGAGCGTGAAGGTCCAGTCCCCATGGGCGACACCGTGGCCGTGGTTTACCCTGATCGTCCTAGCGCTACTGATCGCCCAGGCCTGGGCATGAAGTGTTCGGCAAGCCCGGGGTTATTTGAAAGCTTTATACAGCGTGTCTTCGAAGGACTTCATCAGAAGTGGTACGACCTTACCCTCCTGCAGCCATTCGAGTGCGGTTAAGCGCGCCATGAGCTGAGCGGTCTCCAAGTCGCCCCTTAATTCGGGGCGCTTGAAAAAGTTTAGAGCCGTTGCGAGTGCCAGATCATGGGTAGAATAGGGGATTTCCCCCTCAAACAGCCCTCTCGCAATGTCGGAAATTTCAGATTTTTCAACCGCGCCCATCAAGAGGGCACTATGAGCCAAATCTACTGCCATCCCGAGGTCGGCCCTGCGCGCTTTGGGAGGGCGATCCCCGTAAGCTGCCACGATGAACTGATCTAAAAGGGTCTTTGGCTTCTTTTTGAATAGACCGAACATCATCCCCCCGAGCGTTATACCAGGCAAATAGCTTGCCTGCCGTGCCAGAGATTAATGAGGGAATTCAGCCTAGGTTGTCGAGATTAAAGCTGTGGCCAGCACAATAACGCATGTCCCCGATTGGCATAGCGTCAGGTAGTCCATGTGCGGCCAAACTAGAAGTGCCGCTAGGGATGTCTCAGTCTGATTGAGCGTGTGCATGCACCCCACTCGGGAACATCATTGGATCTATCGCTGAGCCCCAATCGTTGCCGCTAGCTCTTTGGCAAGTTCCTTCCCTTTTGCCATCTCATCGGCAGACATCCTGCTACAAATTTCCTCGATCCCGCCTTCTGCCCCTTCATATTCCTGCTCGGCTGCCAATCGGAGCCAAGCATATGACTTAACACGATCAACGGGTGCGTGCTCGCCATGGCCGTACATCGCCGCAATGTTATACTGAGCAGCGGCATTACCCTGGAGGGCCGACCGCTCGAAATACTCTGCTGCCTCTTCGAGATTTTGGGGCACGCCATTCCCGGAGTACAGAAGCCATCCTAAGGAAAATTGGGCGTCGGGAGACCCTTGGTCAGCAGCTAATCTGTACCACTTCGCCGCCTCTTCATAGTCCTGCCGGAGCAATTCCCCAGCTTCGTATGCAGCAGCCAACTTCCTCTGCGAATAGGCAGAACCATTCTCTGCTGCCAATCGATGCCAGTGCAGACCTTCAACCTCATTCTGAGCGCATCCGAGGCCTTCATCCAACATGTAGGCGACCATTGCTTGGGACTCGCCATGGCCTTGAGAGGCGGCTTTACGAAACCATTGCAGAGCAGTGCTCAAGTTTCGCTCGACCTTATCGCCTCGGTAAAGGATTTGGGCCAGCTGCACCTGCGCTGCCAGGTCATCATTGAGTGCCAACTTGTAAACGGCCTCGACATCGACCTCCTCGGCTTCTTCTGGAACACCGCCAAAAGTCCAATGGGCCCAGCGGCGGCCGGTCTCGGCTGCAGCGGCTCTAACTGCGGTATCGACTAACGTGGCATCCAGCGGCCAATCTATGGGCGAACCATCTGCGGCCTTGGCATTACGCAGAAAAATGAGAATTGTCGGAAACCAGCGTCCCTTGATGAGCGCGAATTCGCCTGATGCTCGGACGGTTTGGATATCGAGCCCGAGCTGCCCTGCGCATGCTAATTTAAACGCCTCAGCATCAACATGGAGACGTTCTCCCTCCGTGTGCCAACGTTGCTTTTCCTCAGCGATTTCTGAAATGTTCTCAAATGGAAGGCCGTCCTCAGCCTGGTCACCCAGAGATGTCGGGGCGCCAAGAGTAACCTTGACGCACTTTGTTTCCTCGAAAATCCGGTCGTTTAGATAAATGCTCTGAAGGATGGGCGCGACCGCCACGTAAGGGCAGCCACCAGCTTCCAAATTGACCCTAAGATGGTCTAGCTCTTGCTTCCAGTGCGGCCTGACGCTCGGGAGAACGATCGGAATCTCTCGACGAAAAATGGTCTCGCCATTTTCCAAATCATAGGCCGTTGCCTCAAAGCAATCTGCTAGCCCCGTGTATAGGTTGCCATATGCTGCCAGGCGGATCCCAAATTTATCCTGCGCCACAGGAGAGTGGTAACGTTCTGCAATCCAGACAGCAGCTTTAGCGTTTAACTCAGTCATTACGCTCTGAGCGGTATACAGCGCATACCCGAGGGGACGAGGAGACCTAACCCCAATGGTTTTGTCTCCACACGCCGACTGCAGTGTTTCGTTGGCTTGAGAAGACCACTCGACTTTCTGATCCTGAGGGTAATCCGGGAAGTCCTCAGTCTCAAAGCGATAGCCGACAAGGAAGCGCAATTTAGAAATCTGACTCCGCTGAAACACTACCTCATCAAGAGCCGTCTCCTCACGGGTGGCTGCGGCATACATTGTGATATCAGCTTCCACTGCCGGCTTATCTTCGTCAGTCCGCCACTTTTGCAGCATAGCGTGGAGAAGGCGAGTGGAGGCAATCCTGTTGAGGTTGGACCACGTCATGATCACTGGACAGAACTTGAACTCCTGACCATCCGGAAGTGGTGGGATTGCCTGGCAAATTTCGACGATCTGCTCGTCGCTAGTCTCAGTATCACATACCACCGGCATCGCGATGATTTGGCCCCAAGTTGCTCCGTTAGGCCCGTCGCAACGTTGGTTCGTGATTGCGGCTTCCCCTCGAGAAAACACGAACTCCCAGATGGCGGGTACCCCACGTTTGGTGATTTCTTCACCGATTTTGGAAGCTAGGGAAAAATCGCCACTGATGCCTATCGAGGCATCGATAATCTCGCAAAGCGCTTCGTTTACATTCGGGTCGGACTTCCTCGGCCCCTTAATAAGCTCCCAACACCTTTCAGTCAGGTCGTCGCTTATCAGAATGCCTTTGGCATCAGGCAGAGTGCATATACTCCAAATTCGGAGCACTTCAGGCATAACCCTGGGTTCGTGCTCAAGACTACCAAGATGAAGCATTCGGGAGGCAATTTGACGCGTGAAATCGTCAATTGGCACGGGCTTCAGAATGGCCAAAAGTTCCTCGCCCTGTACGCTGGCATAAGGAAATGGCCGCTGCCCCGTGAACACAAACTCCGTTTGAACGTTTCGGCGTAACAGGGCCAAGCCCGAAGCCAGTTTGCCGAACAGTTCATCCTGCCCCGTATGAACAATTTCTTCGAGCCATTTTAGGTAGAACTCAACCGCTGCACTACCAATAAAGCCGGTGTGGCAAAGGCAGGCCTCATTGATTTCATCTTCAGAGAGCTGGTGCCGCAGGTCCCAAAGCAGGCCCGAGCAAACTCTTGGGTCTCCCGTGCTCAAAAGACCGCCAAACGCAGCCCCTCGGTTAACCGGAAGCTTACCCTCGATCATGCGGACAACATGACGAGGAACGAGCATCGGGTCGGCGCCTTCCTCGATTTTTGCCACACTGACGTAATCAAGTGTGGCCGTGGAGACTATGCCGCGATCCGCATCTCCCAGGACGAAAGGCACATATGTTAGAGCTGTGCAGTCTTCGAAATATTGAGTGAAGGTCGAAATCTCTTGGAAGAGTTTTTTTCTGAGCTCTAGCTCAAGCCCGTCATCAATAGCCGCTTTATATTTCTCAATGGCATAATTGACGCTTTCGGGGTCGGTGAAATAGCCGATCCTCACCAACTCACCCATCAGCGCATCGATCAGCCCACCGGCTTTAAGAAGTGCCTTCTCGCGCGCACTGGGGTCCTCAATCTCCATCGCAAGCTTTTTGAAACCTTCAAAATCCCTGCGAACCAGCGGGTTCCAATTGATGCTATAACCCGTCACTCTTGCCCTCACGTATTCATTCAGATCACTCGAGGTCTTGATTCGAGGTTGATCTATCCGCCTGAGTCTGGCTGCGAACGGCTTTGTGCTCAATAGCGTTGGGTAAGGTTAAGGCGCTGTTTTGCGGCCCAGCCCGTTTGAGTGCAATCAACAATGTCCCCATTTGGCATACGCCGTCAGCGGACTGGGTGCACAAACCTTGACGTGGATAAAGGTGTTGCCTAGTCAGGCAACATGCAACACTTGCTCAACAGTTCAAAAAGCGCCTCGCTAGGTGATTACCTGCGTCAGAAGCGCGAAGCACTGGCGGTGGATGATCGAGCGTTCACGTTGCGCCAGTTAGCCATGCGCTGTGGCGTAACGCCTGCATATCTCTCCCGTGTTGAGCGTGACGAGGTCGCGCCGCCAGGTGAGGATACACTACTCAAGCTGGCGTATGAGCTCGGAGAAGATGCCGATGTCCTGCTGGCTATGGCCGGAAAGATATCAGCCGACCTCCGACAGGCGATTCTCTCTCGCCCCAAACTTTTCGCGGATCTGATCCGCTCAATCAAATCCATGCCTGACCAAGCGGTGCTCAAGATCGTGCGGGATGTGCGTGACGGGCAATGGTGAAAGGAAGTCCGATGCCAACCCTTGAGGATGATGACCTGATTTTCCGCTTCCCGAGCATTGAACCGGACGCGCAGTTTTCGATAAGCTTCATGCGCACGTTGCGTATTCCGGACACCGAGCAAACTTACTTTTTGCCGCCGGGCTTGGGCACGTTCCCACTGCGTCATGTTGAGGACTACGCTAAAAATCTGCCCGCCCACACCTTGGATCGCGGCGGGGTGATCATGCCAATGTGGCAAGCCGAGGCCATGTGGATGAGCTTCAACAACGATGGCCCAGAATGGTCTGATGGCAACTCCATGGAGACCGGCTTTGGTCTTCCGGTTGCGGTCAAAATTGCAGCGGGCAAAATCAACGCGGTGTCAGGTGAAAGTTGGCGCCCAGGCCTCCATCGCGACCCTCAGGACTATGTCGTATCCCCATCCCAGCCATGGCTTGACGGTTTTGCAATCGAGAAAGGCGTGATCCGCCAATTCGTCGCTATGCCCCTTGGCGATGGCTATTCGGTTGAAGAGCAGCTTACACAAGCTAGTGAGTGGGGGGGCGTTCAAATATCGGTCACACCACTCAAGGCGTCGGTCTGGAAAAGGATCAAGGCGGCAAGTGGGCCTGCGATGCTGATGGACGCATGTCTGAGCAGGTGTTGCGAAAGCGTCGAGATGGGCTTGGGGGCTGGAGGGCGAATGCACCAGGAGATCTATGAGGACGCTTTCAATCTCGAGGATTGGGATTGGGATACGACGGAACGTGTGTTCGTTTCGCTTATCCATGCGAAGGACTGGACGGCAGTTACCGGTGAGGCGGCTCAAAACGAGCCCCTCACGGCGAAGGACTACACTGCGGCAGGGCTTCCGTGGTTTGATTACTATGCAAAGGACCTAGAAGCTCTGCTAGGTAGCGCTGCATTGGCCGGCGTGAAATCCATCGCGGAGACATTCGCAGATAAAACCGGAGCACAGCTCGTTGGTTCATCTGACATCACTATAGGAAAGCCCGTGACGCTCGCCCCCGACCTTCCAGGCCCAAGACCTGTGAGATCTTCGAGCAGTTGGTAGCGGACGATTGATGTGCCTAGGTCATAGGAGCTGGGAGCCAGCGATCAAGCAGGTCTGACACGTAGCCTTTATCGAGCATGTGGCCGCCTCCGGGCACGACCGTTACCGGGATCCCGGCAAGTTCGCCTAAGCGGCCGACTTTTGCAGGTTCGCTCTGCCAATCGGATTCTCCAACGTGAATTTCGCAGCGGGATGGTTTGGTAAGTTCGCCGCCTTGCGCAAGTTGGAGGAGCCGGTCGGCGAATGGCGGAGAGAACCGTAGCCCATTCCCAGGGGCAGCAGTGGCCCCAATAATAGGAGAGAGCAGTAGGACTTTGCCTGGAAATGGTTCCAGCAGTGTTTGCGCATGCAGGAAAAGGTAGGCTCCAAAGGAGTTCGCCACGACTAACCCATTTTCGCTCCAGAACTCGTGTTTGAGATCCTCGGCGATCACCTGGATCTGATCCGAAAAGATCAGGCGCTGGAACTCTCCGAACAGGTGCTGGCCGTAGACGGTAAGCCCACGCCTTTGGAGAGCTAAACCAAGCCCCTCATCAACCCTGCCCCCGCGACCAGGGAGGTAATATACTGTCCCGTCATGATGGCTCACTGCCCATCTCTCCGTGAGACATTTGCGGCCGAGCCAACAATGTCGCTTAGCGCATCTCTAATTTGTCATTACTTGGGCTGAATTCAGGCCGAGCGTCAACTAGGGTAGGAGGAGTTGTGACCTCAATTGACACATCTAGAAAGCCAGCCCGTTGCGTGAAAACTGGAGCCGCTCCATAGATGTAGGTGACTTTCGGTTCAAAGATTGGCTTACGTATGTCTAGTGAACTTCCTCTCCCTCAATCCTTATGGAGCGCGCGCGACGCGGCGATTAGCAGCCTTTATAAGGGCGTGGCGGACCCATCAGCTGAGGAGGAAATAGAGGGCTGGCTGGATGAGGATGGCGCTTCTGCATTTTACGAGTTTGGGGATGCCGCGCTGGGGACAATGCATTCCCTAGAAGCCGAAGACACAGAAGTTAGAGATCGTCTCGATATCGAGCCGGAACAGCCAATTACTGATGCGCACCGTGCAGCTTACGCACGTTTGGAAGTCGAAAGTGCCAGGTCTGAGTTTTACGGGCCATACCTAGAAGGGTACCCGATCTCGGATCAGCTCGGCAACAAAGCAGTCTTGGCCGCAAAGTCATACTGCTGCGGACAAGGTGGCTGGGAGTTCGAGTGGTTTGGCCTATTTCTAACTCCTGAAGCTGCAATGAAAGCTGCGGTCGAAGAGGGGTTGTTCGTGGACAGCTGGGTGCCTGAAGGTAGGCGGCTAGAGGATTACACAGATCAGGAGTTAGCCGCTTTCGTGGGTGGCCAGAACTTTCACGGGGACTGATCCGGGTTTGCAACCTCTTGCATCAGCCGCGCGGAACAGTTAACAAAAATGCGTCATCAAGAGTTGGGTCGACACCCACGCCAACCTGCCGATCCGGGCAAGGTGGTTTTGCGAAAGCAGATGTGGCTCTTCGGAGCAACGAAGCGGAAGCCGTGTCGACCCTCCGTAAGGAGGGTTTTTTTATGTCTGTTTCTGAAGTGCCGGCAGAACTGATTGAGGCCTACAAGCGCACGCAATATCGCGCATTCGCGGACAGCGGCGAAATCGTGCTGAGAATTGGCGAGCCTTCGAGGGCCGCAGCTCAGCTGGTCGGTGCCGCCGGAGCATCCGGCGGCGCCTTTATCACTGCTGAAAATCCGCTCAGCGTCCAACTCCCGGCAGCCGAAAACGCTGTCCGCCAAGGCGAGCTGCGAAAAGATCTCCTCAAGCTCGGTGCTTCCGTTTTTGAAGGAGCCGGTCAGGGCGAAGACCCCAGCTGGCCCGCTGAGGCCAGCTATGCGGCGATTGGCATCAGTCGGGAGCAGGCGTGTGAACTGGGACGCAAGTATCAGCAAAACGCGATCGTATGGTTCGATGCTAGCGGAACGCCCGAGTTAATCGTGCTCCGCTGATTTTCTGAAATAGGGCTGGCCCACCCACGGGCTGGGGGGATTTGTTCCTGATTGCCACCCCCGACGTCGTCGAAATGGCTAAAAATGGAGACTTTCCATGTCTGTTTTCAATGGCCTGTTTACGTCGGAATCTGTGTCTGCGGGACACCCCGATAAGCTTTGCGATCGGATTTCCGACGCTGTTCTCGACGCATTCCTGGAGCGGGACCGTAACGCCCGCGTCGCCTGCGAGACCTTTGCGGCCAACGACAAGATCATCGTTGCCGGCGAGTTTCGAACTGAGAGGGTGGAAGATTTCAAAGCCGTTCGCGCTGCCGCTCCCGGGATCGTCCGCGAGGCGCTCCGGCAGATTGGTTACGGTTCCGATCAGTACGATATTGATCCCGCCACCTGCGAGGTCGAGGTTCGCTTCAATCACCAAAGCCCAGAGATCCAGGCAGGTGTCGATGGAGGCGAAACGACGGGTGCTGGTGATCAGGGCCTAATGTTCGGTCATGCTGTGAACGAGACCGAGGCCCTGACACCCCTAGCTTGGTCCCTAGCCACGGATTTGATCCAAAGGGCAAGCACCCTGATTGTTCCTGGCAGCGGTGTGTTGAAACCCGACGGCAAGGCCCAGGTGACTGTCCGCTACGTTGATGGCGTTCCCGTTGGGATCGATACCGCCGTGCTGTCCTGGCAACATCGGCCGGACATCTCGATCAAAGAAGTCCGGGAATACCTCGCCGCCGAGGTGCTCGATCATGTGATCCCGCTCAGCATGCGCACTGATAGCTTCAAGGCGTTTCTCAATCCCGCTGGCCCCTTCACTGTGGGTGGTCCCAAGGGCGACACAGGTCTTACGGGTAGAAAGATAATCGTCGACACCTACGGCGGGGCATGCGCTCATGGGGGCGGCGCCTTTTCCGGTAAGGACCCCACCAAGGTTGACCGCTCTGCAGCCTACGCGGCACGCCATGTGGCAAAGAACATTGTCGCGGCTGGGTTGGCTAAGCGCTGCACTGTGCAACTGGCCTACGCTATCGGTGTGGCTGAACCGGTATCGGTAAGCGTGGAAACTTACGGCACTGGGGTGGTCGCCGACATAGAGATTGCAGCGGCGGTGACTGACATTTGGGATCTTACGCCGGCGGGCATCATCAAAGAGCTTGTTCTGCTTCGCCCGATTTACACCGGGACAGCAGCGCTCGGTCACTTCGGTCGCTGGAAGTCGCCGGAGCTTTACCGCTGGGAGCGGCTGGACCGCTTGGAGCAATTGATCGAGAAAACAGTTCGAAGCTGAGATCGAAGGGATGCTTGGACTCGACCTGCCAAGGATTTTTCGACCTTTCTTCGACAATTACAACGACTAGGTAGATGACATGACGTGGAGCAAAATTCTCTCGCGTGAGCAGGGCACCATGGCGGATACGTGGACAGAGTATCTCTGCGCCAAACCGGCAAATGACGGATTTGTCCTGGGTGTCTGCATTTACGAAATCGTCGATTACATTCCGGGAGAGTGGTTCGATGACGATGGCGAACCCTTGCCTGAATTTCGAGATGCCAAAGGCGATCTTGTGCTTCCTGCAGAGTTCAATGGGCGGCCCATCGAAGGCCACGATGGTGAGTGGTTGCTTGGGCCGCTAGACCAGTGGAATAATGAAGAAACTGCATACGTGACGGAACTGTCTCATAGCTCGGTGGCTGAAGCTCTAGAAATATTGGATTGGAAAATTTCCGAGGCCAACGAAGTGCTCTCTGCACTACATAGCCTCGCGTCAGAACCCAAATAAATCTTCTGCTTTTGCCGTTAATGAAGGCGTGCCAGCTATGTGGCACGCCTCCCCATCATCATAATCAGTATGGGATTGCTTCAGCCGTAAAGGCGTTGACGAACTGTCCGGGCTGCATAACCGCAGAGCGACCGCTGACGAGCCATGTCGCGAATACCGCCGCGACCGTGTTCCCTTTGCCCTCCTGGCGATGGACGCCGCGCATCGCATAGTCGCGCCCTCGAACGTTCACCTTCTCGAACGTCACCTCAAACTTACCTGACTTGCCTCCAACGGCTTTGCCGGTCTTCCAGGTCACGGTGGCAACGACCTGCGAGCCACGAGGGATAACAACGACACCGCCATCAGTAATGTCGTTGACGACTGTGAAGCCGACCTTTTGGCCGACCTCGACATGCTTTGATGAAATCTCGGCATCAGGGGTAACTGAGATCAAAGTGCTAGCAGGCAGTGCTCGCGAAACGGTCTGTAGGGCCGTTACCGTTTGCGCGGAAGGAGCAGCAGGCGTGGTCTGAGCACTGGCCTGGTGACTGACGGCTGCAACAATTACAGCCAGAGCGAAGCGATCGATTTTCATGAGGAAAGCCTTCTTTAGGGAGAAAGCCCCCAGGGGTGCCTATAAACACCCCAGGAGGCTGGGGTGTCAGAAGCGGTAGCCGACGCCGAAAATGGCTTGGTTACGGTTCACATCGTCAGAGCCATAACGGGTGTAGCGATATTCGCCTTTGACGAACCACTTCTCGGCAATTCGCTGTTCGAGACCGGCGCCGAGACGGATGCCGTCGCTAGTGCCCTTCTCGTAAGCCCACAGGCCATAGCCAGCAGCTGCGCCTTCGTACCCAGCATTGCTGTAGCCAGCCTTGAGGTAGCCTAGGGTCGTCTTTCCGAGCTGAACGCCAAGGCGCGCGGAAAGCTCGATGTCACGGCGAGCAACCTGAGAATACGCTACACCAAAATAGACGCCTTCATCCTTTGCGGACGAATAGTCCAGATTGGCTTCCACACCGACAATCACGCTCTCCCCCACTGGCACGTCGTAGCCGATGCCCACACCAGCAGTTGCTCCATCGACTGTGTAGACGCTTGAAACGGCATCGTATCCACCGTGTAGGTCAACACGAAATCCCTCAAACCCCTCAGCGCTGGCCGGGCTTGAGACAATAAGGGCTACCGGCGCGCACAACGCCGCACTGAAAATGCGAAAGTTCATAAGGATCCCCATGAAGAAAAGTGAAGTGGGACCACGAATCATCTCGTGGCTGGATTTGCCTTAAGGTGCAGCGATGCCAGCGAAGGACACTTCAAACTTCGCGACCTGGCTGCTGTGACCCGGACTGGCACTGATGCTCCAGTGCGTTCAAGAATGCCATTTGGGGACATGGTTGAGATGAGACCAGCTTGGGCCTCACCCACTTGAATGCCAGAATGACCTCTTCTGACACTCAAAGAGGGTAAGGTCCGTGCGCGATCATTAGAGATTCGCACGCCACGAGATCCCACACAGCATGCTTGCCAGACCCGTTACAGTTCAGACGCCCACGCTCTATTTTTATCAGCAGCTTCAGACTGCCTTCGACCACTTTAACCGGACGCTGTTCGAGGGGACTCTAGGCCAATGCCTGATGACGGTTCGATCAAGCAACCGCCATCACGGTTACCACCACGCTCAGCGTTTCATAGCACCAGGCGGCGAATTGATTGGTGAACTTGGCCTTCACCCTGGATACTTCACAATCCAGCCCGTCGAGTCCGCTATGGCAACGTTAGTCCATGAGATGGTCCACGTCTGGCAGCACCAGAATGGCAAGCCAAGCCGCTCAAATCCTCACAATCGCCAGTGGGCGGACAAGATGATTGCAGTTGGATTGCAGCCTTCGCATACAGGCCTTCCTGGCGGTCGTGAGACGGGTCACGCCATGTCCGACTACATCATACCGTCTGGTCCGTTTCTCCATAGCTGCAGGCAACTGACAGCTGAAGGGTTCGAGCTGCCGTGGCTTGACCGTCATCTGCCACAGCCACCAGAACGAATTCAGCAGTATCAAGCATCTTTGGCTGACGCTGGAGTGCAGATGGAGTTCTCTGCTTCACCCTTGGAGGGTTTGCCGCAGGAGGTCGACGGAAAGCCTGTCGTTTTTGCGCCAAAGCCAAGGACGGGAAAACGCAAATTACGCTACGAGTGTTCAGGCTGCACTACGCGTGCATGGGCCGAAGAGGGGGCTGACATTTTATGTGGTGTCTGTGAGGTCTCTCTTATTTGCGCGACCGACCAGAACTGAATATCTCGTAACTTAACTGCTTGAGGGGGAATGAATGAGGCGTTTTGAGGGAAGGATCCTTTTATCGGCTACCGATCTCATGCGCTTCATGGGCTGCTCTCACGCGACATATCTCGACCTTCAGTATATGAATGGCGCTGTTGGGCTTAATCCGTGCGAAGACAGTGACGACGCCGCATTGCTGCAGGCCCGCGGCGACGCGCACGAAAAAGCTCACCTGGAGGCGCTAAAAGCCCGCGGCCTGAAGGTACTGGAGATAGACCGCGGGGATCTGACTGAAAATGCGAATCTGACCAGAGAACTGCTCGCTCAGGGCGCGGACGTGGTTTTTCAAGGCGCATTGCTCTCCGGCAACTGGGGTGGCTGGTCAGATTTTTTAGAGAGGGTCGATCGGCAATCAGACCTCGGAGCATTCAGCTACGAGGTCGCTGACACCAAGCTTAAGCGCAAACCTCATCCCAGCCATGTGCTTCAGCTCGCGCTCTACTCCGATCTTCTCGCCGACATCCAGGGCTGCGAACCTGAAAGCGCTCATGTCGAGTTGGGGAACGGGGACCGTGCCACTCTTCGGCTGAGCGAATTCAACGCGTATGCAAGAATGGCTAGAGAGCGTCTTGAGCTCTTTGTTGCCAATCCTGAGCCAACGCGCCCCATGCCGTGTCGGGACTGTGACCTTTGCAGATGGCGGGATCACTGCGGGGCGCAATGGGAAAAGGAAGACAGCCTATTCCAGGTTGCAGGGATTACCCGCGGGCAGGTAATCAAACTGGAGGCAGCCGGTATAAAGACGATGGCCGATCTGGCGCAGTCAGCCCAACCTGTAAAAGGCATCGCTCGAGACACCTACCAGAAGCTGCAAAGCCAGGCTCGCCTGCAGCATGATCGAAAGAATGGAGACCCCACGGTCGAGTTGCGGCCTGCCCAAGCCGGTAAGGGCTTTGAGCTAATGCCCGATCCTCAGCCTGGAGACCTTTTCTACGATATCGAAGGTGATCCTCATTTCGAGGGCGGGCTCGAATATCTGCACGGCGTCTGGTGCGAAGGCCAATTCACGACTTTTTGGGCCCACGATCATGTCCAAGAGGAGCAAGCTCTCCGCGAGCTATTTGATTTCTTTGAGGACCATTTGTCGCGATACCCTGCGGCCAGGATTTATCATTACGCCCCATATGAAATCACCGCGTTAAGGCGCCTGACCTCGCGCTATGGGGTGGGAGAGGCATTACGTGACCAATGGCTCCGTGAGGGGCGGTTCGTCGATCTTTATTCCGTCGTTCGAGGGGCCATTGTCACCTCCGAACCTTCATACTCAATTAAGGCACTTGAAGTGTTTTACGGGATTGAGCGGGAGGGCGAGGTCAAGACTGCTGGCGGCTCCGTGGTTGCCTACGAAAAGTGGCGGGAGAGTGGGGATCAGGCAATCTTAGATGAGATAGCCGATTACAATCGCGTAGACTGCGTCTCGACAGAGCAGCTTCGGAATTGGCTCGTAACATTGCGCCACGGGGCTTCTATTGCTCAGGCCACGGCACCGATCACCGTTTCTGAGGTCAATGAAAAAGAAGAGGAAAAGCTGGTGCAGATTGCGCAGCTTGAGGATCTTCTTGCTCAGTCTGGCCTGGACGAGGAGCGCCGGGACGTCCTGTTCAGCTTAGCTCGTTTCCATGATCGTGAGCTGAAACCGGCTTGGTGGGCAATTTTCGACAGCTTCGATCGCGATGAAAACGAGCTCATTGAGGATTTTGACGCGCTCGCGTCCTTAGTAGCTGTGAACGATCCATGGACGATCAAGAGGTCTGTGGCCCGTACTTATGAATATCCGCCACAACAAACGAAGCTACGGCCTGGCAAGAAGGCGAGCGTTCAGGGTGAAGATGGCAGCATTCGGTCGGTGACTGTCGAGGCCATTGATAAAGCCGAAAGCCTCGTGACCCTCAAGATAGGCGCTGCTAACTCCGCTGTGCTGCGAGATGAATTGCACCTTCATCCTGATACCCCGCTTGATACATCGACGATCAGCGCAGCTGTCCTTGATGTCGTGCGAGATCAGTGTGGCCCCAGGTCTTATGCCGCGCTTGATGATCTGCTTGCTCGAAATCCACCTCGCCTAGCCGGGCAGGCCGGTGGCCCCATCCTTCAAGGGGGGGATCTCGTAACGGGGGTGGTTGATGCTGTTCTCAAAATGGACGGAACAATTCTCCCAATCCAAGGACCCCCGGGGACAGGGAAAACATATGTCACCGCTCGGGCAATCCTGGCTCTGTTGAGGCAAGGAAAGAGGGTTGCCGTGGCATCGCAGGCCCATGAGGCGATCCGTAACGTCATCAGCGGATGCCTTTCGGCTTGGGAAGGATCCGACTTTCCGTTCACGGTCGCTCACAAGGTTTCGGACGCCGGTGAAATGGATTACCCAAAGAACGGCCCAGTTGCTTGCCCCACCAACAATGACGATGCCGCGTTGGCTTCATCCCAGCTGGTAGGTGGAACAGCCTTCTTTTTCGCGCGCGAACAAAACGTCCAAAAATTTGATTGGCTCTTTGTCGATGAGGCTGGACAGGTGTCACTTGCCAACCTGCTCGCAATGGGACGCATTGCAAGAAACATCGTGCTAGTCGGCGATCCACAGCAATTGCCGATGGTCATCCAAGGCTCACACCCGGAACCTGCAAATCGCTCATGTCTTGAGTGGCTGTTGGGGCATCACGCAACTGTGCCTGAGGACGCGGGGATCTTCCTTCCGATCACGAGGCGCATGCACCCCAAAGTCTGCGCTTTCATTTCGGAGCAGGTGTATGAAAGCCGCCTACTTAGTCATGAAGCAACCCAACTTCAGACCATTGATGCACCGGGGCTGCCATCGGCTGGGGCTTATTGGGTCCCCGTGCAACACGCTGGAAACGCCCAAGTGGCTGACGCTGAAGTTAGAGCAATAAGAGCCGCGATTGACGCGCTGCTAGGCAGAAATTGGACATCCTCTGATGGAGCAAGCCGACCGCTCGTCGAAAAAGACATCATAGTGGTAGCCCCCTATAACGCTCAGGTTCTGGCGCTTTGCGAAGCCTTACCCACTGGCGTAAGGGTCGGGACGGTCGACAAGTTTCAAGGGCAGGAGGCGGCTGCATGCCTTGTGTCCATGACTGCATCTTCTGCCGACGAGGTTCCTCGTGGCCTTGATTTCTTACTCTCACGCAATCGGATCAACGTAGCAGTTTCGCGTGCGAGAGCATTGGCGCTTGTGTTTGGCTCTCCGCGACTTCGTGAAACCAAGTGCGAGACCGTTGAACAGATCCGCTTGGTAAATGTGCTTTGCGCTCTACCAGAGCTGCATCTCTCGATGAGCCTCTGAGCGCGGCGCAAACCGGCCTAATCAACGACAGGGTAATATGGTCTGCCCCACTCATGGCTCGGATTATCCATTAGGATGTCGATAAAAATCGGCAACAAAACCCCTAAGAGCGCCGCTCCATCCTTAACCTGTGACCTGTTGACACTACTGTTCCACGTCGCGCCACCATGGATCAGTTGGTTTCGTAAGACATATAGCCGATCAAAAAGGACCGACAGTATCTTAGCGGTGTCTTTGCGCGCGATCGCACCATTAATCGCACGCTGACTTGTGGACATGCGATCAGCCCAATCTTCATACCCTGGCACACCGTTCTGGTGCTTCCAAAAAGCCAAGAAGATGTGACGATTTGCGAGTAGAAGTCTGATTTCTTGAGGAAATCTCTGCCAGACTGCTCGGTAGAGCCTATCGTCAGAATCAAGCCGAACAACCGCCTCAAAAAAGGTCTGAAAGACGCCTCGTTCGCTCTCGGTGTCACGCTCAATGTCCGCAGCGTAGGCGGCGTTGAAACCAATCCAAAGCAGAATGAATCGAATGTCGGGATCGTTGGTTTCAGCTTCTGCGCGGCCGAGCCAGCTTAGCGCTCTATGCACCCGCAAACCCAGGTCCTCAGGAAAACTGCCACGAATGGCCCTCTGCTTCTCCTTCAAGTGGGTAAAGGTGCTATCACCTCCCACTTCCTGACGTTGACCTTGCCCCATGCGCTTCCTCGAAATGCTTCGGAGCATTTCTCTCACTCAGACCGCTTGCGCAAGCCTCGCGTGAAAAGGACATCCCCATGTCCCTGGCCAGCATCCATATGTCATTCACCCACAACCAATGCCATTAGAGGACACTCAAAGGCCATGCGGCCATTGCGGCCTGCAACATTTCGCGGCATCGCAGCGAACAAACATTAAGTGAGATTGATGAATGCCCATTGTGCTAGCCGGTTCGCGACTGAAGCTTTTGTTGTTATCTGGTTGCGCTGCATTCGTTTTACCTACGCTGGCCGATGCTCGCGGCGCGGCTCCAACACCAGAAGAGGTTTTGGCGGAGGCGGTTCGGTATACCGTCAAGGTCAATGTTCAAACGAAGATCGGTCTTAATGCGGATAATCGTGGAGATTATTCCGGCACAGGTTTCCTGATCGACAAGCAACGCGGCTGGTTTCTGACCAATGCCCATGTGGCGTCTAGATCGCCCGGCAAGATCACGCTGACATTCAAGGATGGCAAGCCGATACCTGCCAAGCGCATTTACGTTGATACCTTTATGGATATGGCTGTGCTCTCAATACCGGTGGATCAGATCCCGGCCTCGGCAGCTGTCGCACAATTAGAGTGCTCAGGCCCGCCTAACGAGGGGGCATCTGTTTTTGCATACGGGCACCCCTGGGGACTCGACTTCACAGCATCACGGGGCATTGTCTCTGGCATCTCCTGGTTCTCACCTCAGAGGCTCGTTCAGACGGATGCCTCCATCAATCACGGGAATTCAGGTGGTCCGTTGATCCGCGTCTCTGACGGCAAAGTCGTTGGCGTCAGCTCCCACAGCTACAAAGATTCAGAGGACAAGAATGCGACGGCAGTCGGCTTGGCTCAGCCAATGCCGCCCATTTGCCACATCCTGGAATTGCTCCGACAAGGTAAGGATGCGAACACCAGAATGCTTCCCATAGACATTGCCACCAGCAGGAATGGCCTAGAACCCACGGTAGCCAGCGTATCCTCCACCGCCGAAGGTTTCAGGCCCGGAGACAGGATTGTTGGCATAAACGGCTCAGGCCCCATCCGAACCTACTCGCAGATGGTCGATCAACTTCGCGGAACTGTTGAGCCCGTAAGTGTCAAAGTTAGCCGCGCGGGTGTTGAACTCGAAGTCCAATCATCCGTCCGAATTATTCCCAGCCCGCTATCGGCTCGAGCCCTCAACATCTCAGGGGTGATTGTTAGCGAACCTTGGCGTGTCGATAATGCGGAAGTCGACCCAGCTGGACATTTCGTCGTAGTAGACATCGACACTGATAGCGACCTTGGCGCGTCTGACGTTCGAGCAGCCAACCGCTTGAAGTACGTGAATGGCAGGTCGTTCGATAAGATCGGTGCATTGTATGATTACCTCGCAGGCCTTGAGAGTGGGGCGGATATCGAGCTAATCTTTTGGCAAATACCTGAATATAATGAATTTTCAGGGGGGCATATCGTGGCTAAAATGCATAAGGCAAAGCTCGAGTGGGTAACACCTGGAGATTGAGTATTGGTCCCAGAGAACGTACAGTTCAGGCTAGGATGCGCTTGCTGTATGTCAAAGCGGGACACGCCTGATCGATTATAGGGTGCCCCCGAACGAACGACCTTGCTAGGTAGAGAGGTCAAAGGGGGACACATGCGCTACAGTCGGGCCGAAAGGCTTATCCAACTTGCCTTAGAAATGCAGGCAGCGCGCGGCGGCCTCACTATCGCTGATATCGAGGAAAAATTCGACGTCAGCCGGCGAACGGCAATCCGAATGCGTGATGCCGTGATGCGCGCTTTCCCCAATGCGACTGAGGTTCCTACTGGGGAGCGAACCAAGCGCTGGCGCCTTAGCCCTGGCGTAGCTCAGAGTTTTGCAGAGATAACATCAGATGACCTCGCCAGCATCGAAATCGCCGCCGCTGCGATGGAACGGGCGAATCTTCCTGTTCACTCTCAAGACCTGCGAGGTGTAGCCGCGAAGATCCGAAACCTGATTGAAGGGGGAGCCCTCAATCACATCGAACCCGACCTCGAGGCGCTCACCGAGGCAGAAGGCCTAGCGCACCGAGCTGGACCTCGCCCCCATATCTCCCCGAGCATTTTCGATGGGCTGAGGACTGCGATCAAGTCGTGCCGTAAGGTCTCTTTCGACTATGCTTCGCGCAGTGGAAGGTCATCCACCCGCCGAACAGTTGCGCCTTTGGGCTTCCTGTATGGCCATCGACATTACCTGGTTGCCCTTCAGGAGGGGGCACTAAAACCTAAATTTTTCAGCTTACCGTCCATCAGCAAGTTGAAGCTCGAGACGGATGGCTTTGAGCGAGATCCTAGCTTCAGCCTGAAGGAGTTCGTTTCTCACAGCTTTGGCGTCTTTGAGGAAGAACCCGTGGACGTCGTTTGGCGGTTTTCGGCTGAGGCTGCTCCGCTGGCTCGAAGCTTCGTCTTCCACCACAGCCAATCCGTCGAGGATGAGGCCGATGGAAAGCTAGTAGTTCGTTTCCGAGCCGGCGGGCTGCTTGAAATGGCTTGGCACCTCCTCAGTTGGGGCGATCAGGTTGAAGTCATAGAACCAGCCGCGTTGCGGGACCTTCTGCCTAAGAGGGCGCAATCATGGCCTGCCTTGCCGTGAAGTTGGCCGACTATTATGGTTCACGCCTGAACAGCAAAAAAAAATTTGAATAAACTTAAGATCCGAAACGACTATCGTCGTAAATTGAATAGGCAACGAACTTGTCGAAATCCACTGACCGAGATCGCGCAGAGAGAAAAACAACCTTGTTAATGGGGATTAAGCGCGTGGAGGTCACAGGTGGCTGATTTAAGTGTGGCCGATATTCAAATCAAGTCTAGTGGTTTAGTCCATTCGGCGGAAAGCGATATTCTTCGACTGCAGCAGATCCTTCGTGAGGGATATGCCTCGGGCTTTACGATCTTTAAGGAGCTACTCCAGAACGCCGAAGACGCGAGTGCTCGCCGGATGGTCGTGGCCGGTCACGCTGGGTTCGCTGAAGCGACTAACCCACTTCTGCGAACCCCTGGGCTGATTGTCGCAAATGATGGCCCCGTCCTTGCCCGGCATATGGACGCGATCACCCGCGCCAGCGGTGGGAGCAAAGCGGATGAACGATCGGCAGTAGGGCGGTTCGGTCTAGGACAAAAATCAGTCTATCATCTGTGCGACGCATTCATTGCGCTTGGCCGGGTGGAGGATCGCGATGGCCGACCACAAACGCTGATCATGAACCCATGGGAACAGGTTGCTGAAGCCAATGCGGCACATAGCGACTGGCCTCAAATTTCTGCCACCGAAGCGAAGATGCTACTCGATAAGGCAGCGGCACTCGGCATGGAACGGGGCATGGCGCTGTTCCTGCCGCTGCGCACCCCACATCTGCGTCCCGGGGCTGCTCTGTGCCTGTCAGATACGAACTGGCACCCCGACGGCGCGATCTCAGATATCCTCGATGGTGAGGAATTAGCCGCGACATTGTGCTGCCTCCGCAATCTGGAGAGCGTGGAGATCATGCCAGTCGCGGGCGAGGTGCGCAGGATCTCCCTGCGTAGCGGTGCTCGGCGCTTATCTGGCCCGGGTGTGGAGAGCGGGGCCCCGAGCATTGACGGTAGCGTCGAGGGAGTTGGCTTCGAGCTCTCGTTCAGCGGACGCCAGCAATGGAAGCATGATGGACAAGCGGCGCGACTGTTGACGGCCGATGGATGGGACAAGGTGTTCGACATCCACGGTAAGCTCATTCCGCCCAAGGCGAATCCGCATGGTGCAGTAATCCTGTGCCGATCTGCTGCCCGTGAAGGTATAGGCCACTTGCGGTTGCGCCACGCTGTTTACTTGCCGCTAGGTGAACCTCTGTTTGCCGAACCACTCGAACGCGGAACGGACAATATCGATCTGCTCGTGCACGGCTATTTCTTTGTGTCGAGCGACCGGCGAAAACTGCGTGAAGACGATCATATCGAAACCCGTTGGAACCAGGCGCTCCGCCGCGAGGCGGCGCTGCCGCTGCTGCTCGATGCGATTGCAGATACCTTGCCCAGCTTACCCAGCGATGCAGAGCGTCATGCGCTGATCCGAGCATTACAGCGTACGCGATGGTGGAATGAGCACCGTGTGGAAGCTTGCCAGGGAAAGGCTTTTGCCCGGTGCTGGCCGGGCGACAAGGCGGAAAGCTGGCGGGTTTGCGCCGGTGAGTCGCTTCGTCCGGTGCCGAGAGGCGATGCAACCTCGATTGCCCGACTCAAGGCCGCTTTTCCTAGACTCGAGGAGTGGTGCAGCGAAAACGGCATCGTTTTGGCGTTCGGCACGGTTTTGGCTGATGCTGATCCACACTGGCCTGATGCGCAGCTCGCTGACCTGGTGCGCCTCGCCGGCCCAGCTACCTTCCAAAAAGGGCAGATCGCCGAAACGCTGGCGACAGTGTTCGAGGGCGCGCAGCCTGGCGAAGCAACACGGATGGCGTTGGTCGAAACTTGCCGCAGCGCCATCGCCATGGTTGAGCAAAATTTCGCTACTGCTGAGAAGCTAAGGCCGCTTGTCCGACGCCTCCCGCAGGATCGCATCTTTGTTCTTCCGCCGAGCGTAGAAAATCGTGAGCTCCTAAACGCATTGGCTGCCGCTGGAGGTAGCATTCCGGTTAAAGCTGCATGGTCGGACCAGGGTGGGGTGATGTCCCGGCAATTGGGGCTGAACGAAACAATCGAACTGTTGACCGCCGCCGAACCCTTTTTGTCATCTCGAGGAACCGTAGCGCAGGAAGCTTCGACGCTGATATCGCATCTCTTGAGAAACGGTCCATCGCTCGACGCATTGGCGGCGGATCGTCGGGGTAGCGAATTGCAGGTTATTCCGGCGCGCATGATGCAAGCCGAAGAGGAAGTGCGGCTATCTTTGGGCGCCATCGCGGGATTGAAGCGCAAGGGTTTGCTGTTCGATGCGGCACCAAATCGGGAGCTGGTCGTGCTTGCTGGCGCAGTCCTGTCACCCCCAATTTACCGTGTTACATTGAAGGATGGCGGTTTGGGGGATTTGGCATCGGCCAAGAAGGCCGATTGCCTCCTGGCAGCCTTGCGGCAGGTTGAACGCTTCGGGGATCCTGGCAAGTGTGGCGAGCTTGCTGAACTGCTCGGTGCTGATGCTCCACGCGAGGAGTTACGGCGCCTTGTTGCGCGAGATCAGGCTGTGCCTTCGCACGTCAATCTGATCGAGCTCGATGAGCTCGGTGGGATACTCGATGATCTAGTCTTGGCGCTGTTGCAGGACAGGGAAGATCGCCTCGTAGCTTCCGCGACTGCTGCGGAATTGAAAAAGGCATTGCGCGATCACATTGGCCTGCGACGGATCGATCTTGCCGAATTAGGCGCGTGGCTTCGCGATGCGCAGTGTGCCGGCACCATGCCGCCGATGGACGACACCAAGGCTATGGCATTGCTCAAGTCAGGGATCGATGACGCTATTTTGAAATCGCTGCCCTTGCACCGATCCGACCAGCATGGCCCCCTTCTTCCGGCCACTGATCTGTTCAGTGGTCGTGTTTCGGATGTTGCACCTGCGCTGTTGCCATTTACCCGTCTGGTCGAGCTTTGGGGCGATCCTTTAGCCGCGGCGGTTCAAAACAGGCTTATCGGGCGCTGGGGGCCTGAAGCCGCCATCCGCACAGCATTGTCCGCGCCGAATCCCCATCAGTTCACCTCGGAAATTGCTGCAGCATTGAGCAAAATCGAGCAACTGCCTGATGATCTGATAGAAAATCTTCAGGAGACCGCCTGGATTGCTGCGGGCGGGAATGCTTGGGCACCGACCAAAGTACTCGACCTGCCTCTGGATGCTGAACATGCGCTTGAGGAACTAATTATCGACCAAGGCGGACTTCTGTTCGCCAGCATGCTTCCAGGCTCCCTTCGCGAAGAAAGTGTGCAGCGGCACTTGGCGAGGCTAAGACCCGATCGATCCCAGTCATTTCTCCTTGCCGCCCGCCTTGCCGCTGACCACGGAGCCACCGGCCTTTGCTTTGATGTCGTCGAGCACCTAGATGAGCTAGCGAAGCTGGCGGCATCGAATGTTGGCCTTGAGGCAGAAGCGTGGCCTCTGATCTCTGCGGCTCTTCGCGACGGCGTGGCCAATGAGGTCATTGCGGGAATGGCGGAAGTTTTGATCGCGCCCTCTCTTGCCGACACCGTTGCTCAAATGAATGCAATGGCTGCTCTGGGCGGGCTCGGCACGAATGCCGAAGCAGCACGGCGCCTTTACCGCTCAACATTTGCCCGAAATCTGCGTGCTTTGACGCATGCCTCCAGCTATCTTCCTCCCGATCTCCTTGTGCCGACCGAAGTAGGTGCATTCAGCAGGGCAGACAGGGTTGCGCTAGGTGCAGCAGGCATCGACCCTGCGACGCTCCTCGCACACGATTATGCGGGCAAACTGGAACAGCCCGACGATCAAAAGACAGAAACCACTCCAGTCAGTAAGTCTGCGAAGGCGGACTGGCTCGAGAGTATCGAGCGCGCCTTCACTCCACTCAGCCAGTACGATGTGCATGATGGGATTCTGCTAGCTCTGGCGATGCTTGGTCGTGATGACAGGATCCAGTCGCTCGCAGCCAGATGGGAAGGTCAGCGATCATTCCACCGCATTTGCGATGATCTCGACAATTTGGCCGACGAAAACCGTGGATTGACCCGTGCCAATTTGGACCGGCTTGCTGAACTGCGTTTCGCAGTCGAGCTACCGGAACAGGGGCTAGTTACAGTGAGGTCAGCTGCTGGCACGGACTGCACCGTTCCGCTGTCTGGCAAAGACGATGCGCTGCTGCTGGATTGTATCCAGAGAGGAATTGAGCGCGACGAATATGGCTATCGACACGTCTATGACCTCGTGATCGGACCGGTATCGCCATCCGATGAAGCCGAGGCGCGGCTGTTGTTGGATCAGTTCGTCAAAAAACTAGCTCCGGCTCTCATGCTAGGCTTCGAACGTCACAAGACGGCATTGTCGGAGCTCTTGGACAGCTATTTTACAAGCGATCAGCGCACGCTCGCAGACACCTGTGAAGAATTGCAGGAGGTGCTTCATGATCGCCTGGCTGGTATCAAGGCCGGGCCCGTAATGCGCGCGGCATTGAATGATTATCATCGCGACGCACCACGCGACCGGGACAAGGCGCGCAACGCTCTTTGGGCAGCCGCGCAGTCGGACGACGGGGCGAGAGAGCTTCTCGAAGCCACCCGCCAGAAGATCGATGAGATGGGCTATGCTCCGCATCGCGTGGTTTTCGAACTGTACCAGAATGCTGTCGATGCCCAGGCGCAATGGCACGGTATAGGACGCTTCCGGGTAGAAGCGATCTACAATGACGATCAAATGATCACTTGTTTGCGAGTGATCCATTGGGGGCGCCCCATCAATCAACCAGGGAGTGATCCACGCAAGGCAGAGGAAGAAGGGCACCGACGGGACCTTTCGAATATGCTCGCCATCAATCACTCTGCCAAAGATGGAGATCGGGTAACCGGTCGCTTCGGCCTTGGATTCAAGACCGTGCATATGCTCGCCGACGAAGTTCGCCTGGCCAGCGGAGGCATAGCTATCCGGATCTTGGGAGGGATGATCCCTGCCGATTGGGCAGGGGGAAGCAGGACGGTCACCCCATTCCATGACAAGGGGCGCAAAGCGACCCTCATCGAACTTCCGGTTGCTCCGGGCCGATCAGAAGATGCGCTTGAGGCATGGGAAGCGTTTCGGGATGCGGCTCCCTTCTTGGCGGCACTCGGTCAGGAAGCATCCATCGAGGTGGTGGCTCCAGACGGTGAGACCGTGTTCCGACATGAGGAGCATCCTCTAGTCGATGGCGTCAGTTGGCTGAAAATCGATGCTACTCGCCACGTATTGCGCTTCGATTTAGGGAGCGATTTCCGGCTCTTTCTGCCCTTCGGACGTAATGGGCCCTACTCGTTTCCGCATGATGTGCCGCAGTTTTGGCACCTTGTCCCGCTCGTTGGTGAACGTCGCCGGGGGGCCTGGCTTCTGGAAGGCCGCTTTCCGGTTGATCCGGGGCGGACCCAATTGTCTGGCACGGCCGATGAGAAGGATAGCCGATTTGCCCGGCTTGGCATTGCTCTTGGGCCACGGCTCATCGCTTTTTACGACCATTGTCTTGCTGACTGGTCAAGCTTCGCGCGAGCGACAGGTCTCGATCCGGAAGGACGGGGCAATTTTTGGCTCAAGCTGGTGCAGCTTTTTGCACAAGATCTGGCAAGCCAGGGGTCCGAACAGTCACTACACAAGTCAGGCCAAGGGCTTGCGAGGCTATGGGCGGAGCGCCCCGTGGTGCCGCTGGCTTTCGGCGGTGCAACGCGCGCGGCTGATGTCAAATGGCGCTTGTCGGGAGCGCTTGCCGATCGCGATGCTCAAGCTGCGATCTCGAATTTGCTCGCCGAAGTGGAATTCAAGAATGCAGTTGTCACCGAGGAAACAGGGCAGCTTCTGAAAGCTGTCGGGCTGCCTTCGGGTCAACGACTGGATGTCGTCACCTTGGCCGAAAACCTTGCTGGAGCCGAGGGCATAGATCCTGGGCTGGCGGAACGCATTTCCTGTCTTTGCGAGGAAGCAGTTTCGCAGGCGATGACCGGTGAGGAACAATCAGAATTCCGCAAGTTACTGCGTGAGCGGTTCTGGCTTGCCGAAGATGGAAGTTGGCAGCAGATCCGTCTTCTAGCGTTTCCGCTGGGCGACAACGATGAACAAGGCCGGGCTGCATTCGCTCCACCTTCGGGCCGGCTTTCATCAGAGTACGTAGGCGCCGCCTTTGAGCTCGCTGCCTTCGCCCGTGAACAGGCAGGTCAGCTACCCATCGCCAAATGGGCTGAGACTGCCGGTGACAGCGCCGCACGCCAGCAAGCCTTCATTCGTTATCTGGTCGGTGCGGATGATCGGACTGTCGCTCTATTGGCGAGCGCGGCAAAGTGGCTTCCCAATGTCGACGAACTCGCCAACTCCCCTCTGCTGGCCGGGCTGAGGCAAGACGAGAAGAACCGGTTGCTCGCCAAACTAGGGTATTCATTCGGCCTCCCTTCAACACCGGTCGATCCAATCAGCCCCTGGCAACCTGACGCTGCGCAGGCGCTCTCAAGGATCGCACAATGGTGGCGTGACAATCATGGGGATTTGCGGGCTGCCTATGATCGAGCGGTGTATCCTGAAGATTTTGCCTCAGAAGCCCTCGTTGACGGAGATAAGCCCGCCTGGTTCACCATGCTTTCCCTCGCAACCTTCCAGACACTGGGGAGGATTAAGCCGTCTCAATCCCGGCAGTTTGTTACCAAGGCAATCCAAGAAGGCTGGTGGCACGAACTCGCGACGATCGACCCTTGTGACGAGGAGCTGAGGCCTTTTGTCGAGCGCCTCCGAGCCTGGAGCGATCCAGATGCCGATGAAAACTACCTGATGTGGCGCAGATGCCTTCCTGATCTGTGCATGATCGCGCGGCATCTCGAAAGCTACCAGAGACTATTCCGCAAATTGCCCGCGGTGATTGCCCAAGAGGGTGACGTGAGCCTGCGCGGACATTTGCGACCGGCATTCTCTCACGTCGCCGCTCGTATGGGCATTGAAGCAGCCCCTCTAGCAAGATCGCTTGGCATTGGTGCGAACTGGCTTGTGCGCGAATTGGGCCGCAAAGGTATCTATTCGCAGGCGCAATTCGAGCTGATCATGCCTTATGGCTGGAGCGCGGCGGAACGGGTCCGCCGCCTCGCTTACACGCTCGGCATGGGCCAGTTTGAGCGTGGCATCGACGAGGGACGCGCCCTTTATGGAGCGGTAGAGCGTCGCATTGGTGATGCCGCTCATTTCGATGGCGATGGTGATTTGCCATTGCACGTGATCACACTTGCCAAGCACCGCGATGACCTCGTGTCGATCCTTCACGATGCAGACGTCGACGAATGGCCAGACAACAATTGGGACGATGCAGAAGATGACGATGCCTGAAAGATTGGCCGCTGACGCAAAAGTGACTCACCCACGCCACGGCGTGGGGCAAGTTATTGCCGATACGGGAGAATTCGTCGTTGCTCGTTTCGGCGCGACGATCCAGCAGGTTCTTCGCACAGAACTGACGCTTGCTCGGTCGCTAGATCAAGCGCTGTCGACCGGGACATTTGACGACAGTGCCGAGGCTTTGATGCGCGCCAGCGCCATGGCAATCCGGTCCGTTAACGATCAGTGGGGGGTATTTTCTCGATCACGCGTCCAGCTGCTCCCGCATCAACTCTGGGTCTGTCACAAGGTTAACCGAACTTTCCCGTTCCGCTGGTTGGTGGCCGATGACGTGGGGTTGGGCAAAACGATCGAGGCTGGTCTGGTGCTCATGCCTCTGGTTGCTCGGGCGCAAATTCGTCGCCTGCTGGTATTGGCACCAGCAAAGCTAGTGCCTCAATGGCAGAAACGCCTGCGGCAGATGTTTGATATCCGCCTGCAGGTCTACGATCGCTCCGTTGATACACCTGCTGTGGATTTCTGGGATACGGCAAACATGGTGGTCGCGTCGGTCCACACACTGCGCCGGGAAGTCGCAGACGGACGGGCTGAAGGCAGCCGGTTTCTTGCGGCCGATCCTTGGGACGCGGTCGTGGTCGATGAGGCGCATCATTTGCACGCGGATGAACGCACGGGAGAGACCCTTTCCTTTCAGCTCCTTCGCGCGCTGGAGGAACGGCACAGAATCCGTTCTCTTCTTCTGTTCACGGGCACACCACATCGGGGCAAGGACTTCGGCTTTCTGTCATTGCTGAGCCTCCTCGATCCGGATCAGTTCGGACCTGAGCATGACATCGACGAGCAACTGGCCAAGCTTCCAGATGTGATGATCCGTAATAACAAGGCGACCGTTACCGATCTCAAAGGCAACCGCCTTTTCACGCCGGTCACAGTGCAAACAAGGGAGTACGCCTTTAGCGCTGCGGAAAGCGCATTCTACGAAACGTTAAGTGCCTTCATCATCGATGGGCGAGCATATGCATCGACCCTCGATGGGCGGGCCCAATCCGCAAGGATGCTCTTACTCATTGCACTGCAGAAGCTAGCGGCGAGTTCGATTGCTGCGATCCGAAGCGCTTTGACCAAACGCCGCGCGAAACTGGCAGATGTTGCTGAGCAGGCTCGTACACCTTCGGTAGCCATAACGGAGGGTGATGACGACGAGACATTGGATGACCGTGCCCGGGCAGATGAAGAGGCGTGGGGCAAGATGCTCGCCGAACTGATGGAGGGCGAGATCGCTCGGCTGGATGAGCTGCTTGAGTTGGCTGAACCCATTCAGCATGAGCGCAAAATCGAGCGACTGGTCGACCTGATCGAGATCGATTTGCCCACCGGCGAGCCAGTGCTGCTCTTCACCGAATACAAAGCAACCCAGGCTCTCGTCGTTGATGCCCTGCATGCTCGATTTGGTCACGGTTGCTGCGGCTTCATCAACGGTGATGAACGCTTGGACGAAGTCACCAAGGCGGACGGTTCGCGGGGCCCGAAAAGTTGGTCGCGCGATGCGGCAGCGGAAGCCTTCAACCAAGGCACGATCCGCTTTCTGGTTTCAACCGAGGCAGCGGGCGAAGGGATCGATCTTCAGGAGCGCTGCGCGACGCTCATTCATGTCGACATGCCCTGGAATCCCATGCGGCTTCATCAGCGTGTCGGCCGCTTGTCGCGCTACGGTCAGACAAGGCCGGTTCAAGTGTTCATACTGAGGAACCCAGACACGGTGGAGGCGCGCATTTGGGACCTCCTGAACGCCAAGCTCGAGCGAATCCAGCGCACCTTGGACGAGGCAATGGATGAGCGAGAAGACATCAGCCAGCTCGTCATTGGCATGACTGGTCCAAACGCTTTTGAGAAGATTTTTGCTGTAGGCCAGACCCAGCCGCGAGAAAGCCTTGATCGGTGGTTCGACCGGGAATCTGCTACGATTGGCGGAGAAGACCTAGTCGATAAGGTCAAGACCATGCTTGGCAATGTCACTCGCTTCGACTTCGCCCAAGTTGGAAGAAATCTTCCGCAGGTTGATCTGCCTGATCTCGAGAGATTCTTCTCGATGATGATGGAGTCGAAGGGGCGACGCGTGTTCCGGCGAGACGAAGGCTTAGACGTTCTGACACCCGAGAAATGGGCCGATGAAGATTACGCCATGCAGGATCGATACAAGGGGCTGCTGTTCGATCGTAATGCTCGCTTGGCCGCCGGCGAAGGCCCAACCCGTCTTGTTGGCGTGGGTCACACACTTTTCGACCGAGCGCTGAAGGAAGGGGAAAGCCTGCAATCAGCATTGGCGACCTGCATGCGATTAACCGCGCCACTGCTTATAGCCTCGGTAGAGGATCAGGTCACTGGCCAGGACCACTCGGTTACCCGAATTATTCTGGGTGCTTGGCGCGATAGTGCAGCTCAAATTCATGTTCTTCGGGACTGGGAGGTGCTCCAACTGTTGAATACGTTAGGTCGCTCGGACGCGTTGGGGCCGCCTGGAGTTGATATCTCGCAGATGCAGGCCTTAGAAGTGGATCTCATAGAAGCAATGTCGCAGAGTTTGCAGACCGTTGCCGACATGATGACCCGGCCGGGCATCCGTAGCGAGATAATGCTTTTGCCGGATCAAGACGCAATTAAGTAACCTCGCGACCAAATTGTTATTAGAAATTGCCCTCTTAGATCGTGGTTTCACCGTAGTAGGCCAGAATCAACTCTGTTTCCGCGATGCTAAGATCGGGCATCTGGCACGCCGCTGCATTGATCTGCGGGATCGCCACCGATGCGCCATCCCCACCAAACAAATCAACAATCGCCCTAAGCCCGGCCTCGTAGTCCGCAAAAGACAAAATGGTCACAGCGGCGCTATCCAGCCATTCCGCCTGCGACCTATAGAAACTGAGATTGCCTGCCCTTGGCCGGGATAGGCCGCCCGGGACAGAAGGCGGCGGCAATGCCGCAAGGATGTCGAGCGGCAGAATGCTGTCGATGACCGTGCGCAAATCTTGAGTAATTGCCTCGGGATCAGTTTCGAACCATCGCGGGTGCGGCTCGATACCGACAAACCGCTCTGGAAACAGCTGAATGAACGAGTTCGGTAGGCGGCGCTTGTGGAATTCTAACGCCGAATAGAACCTTTCAACAGGATCCCGCCAGAACGCATAAATGGCGGTTGGGGCGATCACCTCACCCGGGAACCGAGCCTCGGCCAAACGGATCGCTTCCGGCACCGTTGGATGCCGCCCCATCTCCCCAACCAGATCGACGCCTAGCGGTCCCAGCACGGCACGCGCAGTCTGTGACCCATTCTTTGGGACCCCGATAAACAAGGTTTTCCGGTCATGTGAAATGATCATTGGGACGCCTCAGATATTCGTCGCGGTGTTGCTGTAAGTGACCGCGCTGGCCGCATATCCTGGAATACCGCCGGTGAGCGTGCGCGCGACAAAACTGAACGCCCGATAGGTCAGGCCCCAATAGGAAGCCCCGATCGATGGCGACCATGCACTGTAAGTGACACCTTGGATTGAGCCATTGCCAGGCACAGACCAGGTGCCCATCTTGCTGCCATCTGGCGGAACTTTGACGATGGCGCCGCAGATATCGGTGTAGCCGTAAGGCGAGAAGTCGAGGGCAGAGTAGAAGGGAAAAACAATGAACGCGGAGGTGACCGCCAAACCACCAAAGCCGAACGAGTTGGCGTAATTGGTGGCCGTATCCAGGACCACTGATCGGGCGAGAAGCAGCGAACCGGCGCTGTCGAATTTGTAAATCGCAGCCGTGCCAAAGCCGCCCGAAAGGACCCAGACGTTGCCGGACGGATCAAGTTGCACCGACCCATCGGTGCCATAGGTTGTCGGAAGGGCAAGCTGCCACTGCACCGCCGCACCGGAGCTGATTTTGAGCAGCGACGGAGCCCCATTGATATTGGCGACCCAGTAGATGTTGTTGGCGCTGTCGAATGCGACTCCGTAGCCATAGTCATATGCCGTGCTGCCAATCGAACGCTGCCAACTCAGCGCAGGCGTTGCGGTCGAGATCACGGTGATGAGTGCGTCGTAGCCACCCGATGTCGAGGTCAGTGTGTAGCCGGATAGCGCCAGCAGGCCGCCGTCCGGGCTGACCGCAATTTGGGTCGCGACTTCGTCACTGGAGCCGCCGTTTGATCGCTGCCACTGCAGCGTTCCGAGGCTGTTGTATTTGGCAATGTACTGGTCGTATCCGCCCGAGCCGCCGCTCGAGTTGGTATAGCCCAGGACATAGACATTGCCTGATGCATCGACCGCAGCGTTGTACCAATATTCCTGGGCAGACCCGTTCAGGCTGCGTTGCCACTGGGTGGCGCCATTGGTGTCGAGCTTCGCCAAATAGGTGTAGTAGTTACTCGAGTAGAAGCCCCCGGCGAGGTAGACATTGCCACTGCTGTCAATGCAGCCGCCGCTGAAAAACGGGCCCGACAGCGACTTCGCCCAGAGCAGAGCGCCGTCTCGGCTCCATTTGAAGACGACCGTGCTGGCACATGCATAGACGTTGCCGCTGCTGTCGGTGCCAAGCATCCGGTAGTTGAAGGCCGACGCGCCGAGGCTCGCATGCCAGAAGCTTTCGCTGGACTTACCGTAAAGGCTGGACAGCGAAATTGGGCCCGAGGCCACGCCTGCTAGGCTGCGCACGGCCGCTTCCCCCAGTGAGGTCGTCGTGCCTGATATGCGGCCAAGCTCAGTTGCTACATTGCCGAGCGAAATCGCCCCTGAGGACTGGAGGGTCACGTTCTGCCCTCAAGGCGCTCGACCTTGCCAGCAAGGTCCTTCACGGCCTCAATCAGGACACCGACCAGATTGCCATAGGCAACCGAGAGCAGTCCATCATCGTGGGCGAGCACTGCCTCCGGGACGACTGCAGCCAGTTCCTGGGCAACTACGCCGACACCGCGCAGCCCAGTGTCATTTCGGGTAAAGGTGACCCCACGCATGCTGGCGACGAGATCCAGAGCGCCCGAGATGGTCCTGATGTCGCTCTTGATCGTTTCATCGGAATAGGCGGTAATGTCGCCGGTCGCGGTGATCGTCCCGCTCACTGAAATCGAGCCTGTGAAGCTCTCACCGGCCTTGTTGGCCGGGGTTAAACCGAGGGCTCCGGTCACATCTGAAGATGCGAGCGAAGCGCCGGTCGTGACCCGACCTTTGGCATCGACTGTGACTTTGGTGTAGGTTCCGGCGGTGACGCCTGAGTTCGCCAGCGTTGTCGCGAACGAGAGGGCCGCAGATCCGTCAAAGGCGACGCTGGTGCCGGTCACATCTCCGGTCAGCGCAATGGTACGCCCGGTCGCCCACTTGGTCGCTGTCGCGGCATTGCCAGTGCAGGATCCTGACGAGCCGGTGATCGATCCACTGCTTGTGATGTAGCCGCTGGGATTGGTCGAATTGTAGGGAGTAAAGCCGAGCGCAGTCGTCACCATGGCAGAGGTCAGATTGCCAAAGCCTACCTGCACGACGGTGCCGCCTGCGGTCTTCGAATAGAGTTTCTGGTCGGCCAGGTTGACCGCGAGTTCGCCCGCCTGAAGCGAAGCGGCCGCAGGGACGCTGGATGCGGTCGATGATCGTTTAAGCAGGATGGTGCTCGCCATCAGAAGGTTCCACCATCCAGCGTCACGCCATCGATCGAGCCACCGGTGATCGCGACGTTATTGGCCGCCTGCGTGGACATTGTGCCGAGGCCAGAGATATCGGTGTTGGGGATGGTGGCCGAGGCGGTGAATGCGGCAGTTCCGTTGCCCTTGATATAGCCGGTGAGCGTCGTCGCACCAGTGCCGCCCTTTGCCACGCCGAGCGTGCCGCCGAGGTTGCTGAGGGTCAGGTTGGCTTCGTTCACGTCCACGGTCGGATTGCCGGCAACGCCATCACCATTGGTGACAGCAATTTTGGTCGAGCCGGCCGCAATAGTCCGCCCCGCGAACGTGTCGGCAGCTGTGCGGGTAACGAGGCCGCTGGTAGCAAGGCTATGCAGCGCCAGCGCTTGACCGCTGAGGCCCACGCTGTCGGCTGCCACAGAGATGCCAGTTCCGGCACCCACATCAATCGTATTGCCAGTCTTGGTGAGACCCGCACCGGCAACGATCTGCCCGGCGCCGTTGAACTGGACAAAGGTGATCGCAGTCGTCCCGAGCGTGCCGCCCGCATCCACTGTGCACAGGAAGCCAACGTCTGCGTTCACCGTGCCCTGCTCAACGAACAGATAGGCTGCGACATGCTCTGCCCAGGTCGAGAGGTCTTCGGAACGAGCCCAGGCGCCGGCCGCCACGACATAGACACCATTTGCCGAAGTCGTCGTCTGGTCCTTCACGAGTACGCGGTCGCCGGCCGCGAGCGCTACGCCGTCGATCGTCATCGTCCCGGAGAGCGATGCGATGTTGGCCGTCGACGCCGCCTTGACCGAGGCCTTAGGGTCAAGACCTTGGACGGTAAGATCGACGTAGTTCTTGGTGGCAGCATCCTGCGCCGCTGTTGGATCAGCGAGACCCGTGATGCGCTGACTGTTTAGCGCAACGGCAGCCGTGGGGGCAGCCAACTGGTCGAGCCGGTTCGCCCGCACCCTGGCATCAGTGAAGTAGAGGTTGGTGCCTTCCGCAACATCGCTGGTCGAGAGCGTGATTGCGCCCGTCCGGCCAGCAACCGAAGTCACCGGGAACGTGATCGCAACATTACTGGCGGCCGTCACGCGCCCCTTGGCATCGACTGTGACCTGACCAACCTGCGTAGCCGAGCCATAACTGCCCGCTGTCACGCCCGAGCTGGCTAGGGTCAGCGCAATTCCCGCATTGGCCGAACCATCAAAGGTCGCAGACCCGGTGCCGTCACCCGTGATTGTGAAAGTGCGCGCTGTGGCCAGCTTGGTAGCCGTTCCTGCATTGCCATCAATCGAGCCCGAGATCGTCGAGCTGAAGGTCTTGGCTCCGGCGATGGTCTGGGCGCCAGTCGTTGCCACGAAAGCCCCCGAGCCGCCGATCGCGATGACCGAGGTCGCGGTGCCGCCAGCGCCGCCGGTGCCGGTGCCGTAATAGAGGGTGTTGTCCTGTTCGTTGAACGCGAGTTCAGCATTGGCAAGCGAAGCCGGAGCGCCGGCCGCACCGCCTGCAGCCCGCCGCTTGATGCGCAGGGTATTGGCCATCAGAAATTACCTCCGTCGACCAGTCTGGTCGCTTTCTCGTTGATCCATGTGTTGGTGGGGGATGAGTAGGTGAGGACGTCGCCGCCCTCGGGCGTGGCGAGATCGACATCGCTGAGATCGGTCAGCGCACTCAGCGGCCCGGGTGGACCCGGAGGCCCCTGTGGTCCGGTGAGCCCGCGTGGGCCGGAGATCCCGGCGTTCGAGACATCGAGGGTGATGCTCGTGCCGTCGCTCTCGACGAGGATGGTCTGGACCGCCTCGACGATTTGAAGCGCGGCCGTCATTCAACATCAAACGTGAGGGTCGGAAGGACCTCACGCTCCCCGCTGTCATTCTCAAAGCCCAGCGTCAGCCAGACCTTGCCAGCTCCGGGCGCAAGTGACGCAGTCTGCTCGTCGCTCCACAGCACTTCGATTTGCCCGCCCGAAGCTGGGGTCAGGATTGAAAGTGCGGGCGGCGCAATGTTCGGGCTCTGATCGATGACCATGAGCGTGAGCCCGGAAAGATCACGAGCTAGCCCCGCGCTCTGGTCGGCAAAAAAGGTGGCGCGCACGCGCTTGGTGCCGCCCCGGCGAATGGTCAGCCTGGTCATGCCTGCACCTGATTGGAAAGGAGAGTGGCGGGAGCCGCAGCTCCCGCCATTGAGGTCAACCGATGCGGGCAGTCGCCGTCTTGCGGAACAGAACGCCGCCGATACCGGTCAGCGCTAGGACCACAGTCAGGACGTCAGCCTGATCCAGCCCAGCGGGCAGGATACCGAGCGTACCGGCAAAGCCCCAGAGGCTGCCAATGACGCCGGTCCAGATAGCCTTCGAGGTCCACCAGGGTTTGAGATCTTCCATGTCACTTCTCCAATAAAAAACCCGCCAAAAGGCGGGCGGGATGATCCATCTGCAATGTGCAACGGATGGTTGGGTCAGGCTTCGTTGGTGGAGAGCGCACCGGTTGCTGCCAGTTCTACTGGCTTTGCTGTTGCGGGTGCAGCCTTGTAGACGGGACGGCGGACCGCGATGCAGCGATCCTTGGCAATGCGGGTGATGGTCACGCCGTCGGACTGGTTTCCGCCAAGCACATGAAAAGCCCCATAGTCGTCGCCGATGTAGAGCCCGACATGGCCGGAGACCTCACCACGCCGGAACACGAGCACATCGCCGAGCTGCGGCTTTGCGCTCCCGTCCTTGCCGAAGTTGACCCAGCTCCTCGCCCAAAGTGGCTGGCTTGGCAGCGCCTTTCCTGCACGCTTGGCGACGATGGCAGCGAAGAGGCCACACCAGGGGATCTCGTCATGGTTGTAGACCTTGGCGAGCCCCAGTTCCTTGGCCCAGCTGAGGATCACCGGATTATCGGCGGAGCCCTGCGCCTCGACAGTGCCGTAAAGCTTTCGGGCCTCCGCCACCATTTTGGGCAGAGGATGCAAGTCATCGAGCCAGCTATAGGCTGGCGGTAGCGGGTTCATGGGTTCTCTCCTTTGGGAGGTTAGCGGCCTGAGAAGCCTTTGAAGGCGGCAGTGATCACCGCGATCGCCGCAACCAGGGTCGATAGCCATTTGACGAAGCGCACAACGCCGGTGGCCGTGTTCCAGGCGTCAAGCAGGTCTTTCAGTTCCTTGCGCACGGCCTTGAGCTCCGCCTGGACGGCTTCGAGGTCAGCACGGATCAGTGCCATTTCCACGGCGGGGTCTTGTTCGGGCATGGGAGGTCTCAGCGGATCGAGCCGATGATGGCGATGTCACCGGGCGCGAGATCGACAGCGTGGCCCGGCATCGGATTGAAGTCGGTCTCCCGCTGGCGTGGGCCGGTGGCGTAGTGGACGAACAGCGCGGGCTCGCTTAGCACGTGAGGCTCAGTCAGCACCTCCAAACGGTACTGAACACCCGGCGACCGCTTCAATTTCTGCACCACGCAGCACAGCGTGAAGTCGTCGTGGAAGTGGCGGGTGAACTCGCCGGCAGGCAGATAACCGCCGCCGTTCTCGACGTTGTGGCAGCCGGGCGTCCAGGCTTGCGTGATAGGGCCATCCGGCCCTTCGAACACGTATTCGGCCCATCCGTTGATGCAGATCGACACATGCTCGCACAGGGTCCAAGCGACACCAGCCTCGTGCATCTCGGCGATGGTGGCATTGAGACGGGGCGGCACAAAGTCCAGCATCGGCCAAAGCCTCCACGAGTTTGCTGGCCGGCGAAAAGTGAAGTCGTTCTTGAACACCCCGTAGTTGATCTCGAGGTCGTCGTTGATCGCGATCACCTCGTCGGTGACCGTCGGCCTGCGATCTGCCTGCATGTCCTGTTTTCCTCTAGCTGACCGTGACCGAGACAACCTCGCGCACAACATGGCTGCCGGACTGGCCGCCCGATGTGCTGATCGCGGCGCCACCCTGGGTCGCGGAGAGGTTGAACGTGTCGGTCGCGGCGTTGACGACGAAGTAGGTTGTGTTGGCGAAGATTCCGGCCGGAAGCGCTCCGGAGGTCGTGAACTGGACCCGCTTGCCGTTTGTCAGTCCGTGACCTGCTGAAGTGACCGTCGCCGGAGTGGCGATGGTGATCGTGGCGGTGCGCGGCAGCATGCAGGCAAAGACGTTGCCGCTCAGCGTACCGTTGGCTTGATAAGCTGTGATCGGGTTCTTGTAGCCGTAGCGCGTGCCAGAGCCCGAGCCTGTGAAGCTGAGCGCCGCCCCGCCGGGAGTGGCCGCGATCTTGAACGCGCTCGCACTGACCACCGACTGGACATAGTAGATGGTGAACGCAGTCAGTCCGCTGGGCATGCCGCCGCTGCAATAGAACTGGATCGGATCGCCGACTGCAAGCCCATGCGACGTCCAGTTGATAGTGTTGGTTGGCGATGGACTGAAGGTGATCCCGGTGACGTAGGTCGCCCAGGAAACCGAGCCTGCGCTCAAGAGATAGACCGTACCGTTGATGCGCAAACGGCTGGGCTCGGGCGTCAAACCGTATCCGTCGAGACCGATCAGCGTCCGCGACGAAGCGGCGTAAAAATCATACTCATGGGCAATCGCGCGGATAACGCGACCTTGCCAAGTGGCAGGCATGAAAGCCCCGCCACCAAGTGACGTGAAATAACCGCCATCAGCGCCATACTGTTCTCCGGCGCTGTATTTGTCGCCCCACGAGTAGTAGTTGACGGGCAGATCGATCTGCCGCTCGTCGCCTCCTGATCCGAGTAAGACCCCAAGCACGCCGGACATCAGCTAATCCCCGTGCCGGAAACGAACCAGACGTTGGCTTCGACCTTGATCAGCGTGGCCAGGCCGCGCACGGCGAGCGTCCTGTTGCCCGTGCTGGTGGTGCCGGCTTGGCAGAGGGTCACGCCGGAACCCTGCGCGATCGTGATGGCAGCGCCGCCATTGTTGACGATGGTGACGGTTGTTCCGAGCGGGAAGCCGACAGTGCCATTTGGGGGCACAGTGATGGTCTGGGCTGCGGAATTGAGCGAATAGATGTGCTTGCCATTGTCAGCCGCGACCAGCTGGTAGGACGCGCTCTGGGTATTCTGAGGTACTTCGCGAAAACCGATCGCCCAGGCCGAACCGCCCGCATCATTGACGGAGGAGCCGCTGGCCGCACCCGAGATCGTCTTGTTGGAAAGCGTCTGGCTATCTGTCGTCCCGACAACTGCACCGGTGGGAACCGACCTGCCGGACCAGGAGGCGAGATTGGCGCTATAACCCTGGACATCACTGCCGATGACCAGCCCCAGATTGCTGCGAGCGGTTGGCGCATCGGGTGCGCCGGTTCCGCCATTGGCCACGGCTACCGTGCCCGTAATTTTGCCGCCGGACAGTGAGGTTAGCCAGGCGGGATCTGCATAGGAGCTGGTGGTAAGCACGGCATTGCCGGAAACCGAAGGCGCGGAGAGCGCCACAGTCCAGGATGCTATCGTGCCACTGCCACCCACCATCGCCACATTCACGACGAGCGCACCAGTGCCGCTGGTGTAGGCGGTGATTTGGCCATGCATCCAGTTGGTCGGCGTCGCCGTGCTGGTTATGGTCACCCATTGGCCAACGACGAAGGCCTTCCCAGTCTGGACGGTCAGGGATTTGGAGCCGGTGCCGATGGCGAGCGAGGTGGTGCTGGTGGCGCTGGTGCCCGGCGCGTTGACCGCCGTTGAGGCGCTGGCGGCCGCGTTGGTCGCGTAACCGTTGACCTCGACCGCCAGAGCATTGGCTTCGGTGCCGAAGGTCGGCAGCGCGCCGAGGAAGGCGTCCGCACGCGCAGAGAAGTTCGCCGCGTCCGTCCGGGACGGCGGCGTGGGCAATGCTGTGATAGGCATGAAATTACCCCTCGGGGTGGATCAGGTGAGCCCTTCGATGGTCAGGCTGCAGTAGCTGACCGTCGGATAGGCAAGGTCGATCGAGAATTCTTTGTAGAAGCCGTAGACGGTGAGGCTCTCGAAGCTCTCCGAACCGATCCACAGGACCGGGCTTGCCCGCAGCGCGGCAAGGTTGCGGTGGACATCGTCAATGGCGCTGGTCTGCATGACCACTCGGGCGGTCATGCGCTTGGCAAAGGCGCGCTCGACCACCGATGTCACCCCGAACTGGTCGGTCTCCTTTCGGGAGTAGTCGATGATCCCGATGTCCGCGCCATGCTCGGTATCGCCAATCGTAAACTGGCGGCCGACCAGCAGCGTGCCGCAGGAGACGATATCTGCCGGGTTGTCGCGGGCAACGGTGACAGTGAGGACGCCTGCCTCGTAGACCGGTACATCGAGGAACAGCAGGCTGGATTTGCGGCCAACCGGCTCGAAGAACCAGCTGAACCAGTTGTCGATGGCGGTGCCGCCGACATTGAAGCTCTGAGACTTCGAATAAAGCTGCGTGCCGGAAACCGTGAGCGAGACGGTCGCGCTTTCGGCATCGGTATCAATCAGCGCCACACCGTCGGTTGCGCCGGGCGCGAGAACCACCTGCAAGTTACTGGTGCGGGTTGTGGCCGTACCCACGCGCGCATCGAACATGGCCCAGCGGTTTGTCGGTCCGAGATCCAGCCATTTGGTCGGATCGCTCGCCGGGTTTACGCCGGTGGAAGCTGCCAAGGCCTCATACTTGCGATGCGTCGAGGTCAGGATGACCCGGGCACCAACTGCATAGGCCGTGCCTGAACTCCACACCGCGTAGTCGTTCTCGGGCGCAGTGCTGCTGGTGAGCATCGCATCCGTCAGCGTGGTCGGACGGATGAGCTTCATGCCGCCGTCCTCACCGCCAGCGCGTCGCCATCCGGCGTCACCCGCTCAAGGATACGAGCGGTCTTGCTCGTGCCCGAGGCAATAGTTGCCGACGCAATCCGCTGCTCGTCGCGCAGATCCGAGAGCTCCTGTTTGAGTGCTGCGAGCCCATCGATCAGCACGGTCGCGCTGTCATTGGCGGCAGACGTCGCTGTCGCGGTCTGGGTACTCGCAAACTGCTCCCACCAACTGGGTGAAGTTGAAGCAGCGGCCGCAGCGGTTGCCGTGTCTGTGCTGAGACCCGCCATGGCATTGATGATCGCCACAGTCTGCTCAAGGCTGGCCGCCGTCTGGCCCTGAATGCGGGCCAGATCCTGCGCCGAGGTCGCAGCATCAGCGGCAACAGTCAAAAGGTTCTGACTGAGGCCCGGGAGCGACTTGGCCGCCTCCTGATCACCGGCTCGTGCCGCAAGGGTTGCCGCATTGAACTCGGTGAGCGCTTGGGCGTAGCTCTTGGTCCCGCCATCCATGGTTCCGCGGATACGCGCGACCTCGGAAAGCAGGCTGTCGGTGATCTGGCTCCATGCTGAGCGGAGTTTCTCCGCAGCGGCGGCCGCTTCATCGGCCGCCTTTTGCTGATCCTGGAGCGCCCAGATCTGCTGCTGCAGCGCCTGGTTGGACGCATCAAGCTGAGCCAGATCCAACGCCCGTAGCGCAGCCGTATCGCCCTGCAACTCAAGCAGTTGGCGTTCGAGCGACAGGCGTTCGTCCGCAATGGCGGCCGCACTTGCCGCATCCTGCGCCGCGCCAATCACTTCGGCAAAGGCCGGCGCAAGCTGGATCAGCGCAACATAAGCTGCGCGGCCCGCCTCGGTGGTGAGATCCTGCGCCTCGACCAGCGCTCGGAAACCCGTGATGCTGTCAGGCAGGGTCAGGCCAAGGCTCTCGAAGATCTTAGCCACCTGCGCCGTCCGGGCAGCTGCCTGTTCAGCCTTGGTGTAGAACAGCGAGAAATAGTCACCGGTGGCGGAGGCCATGTCGCTAGCCGAGCCGAACAGGTCAAAGAGGTTCACCTTAGCCGAGAGTGAAAGCCCCTCAACCGAGGTGCCCAGCAGGCTCAGCGACGAGGTTACCGCCTCGATGCTGGAAGCCACACGGACCAGCGTTTCGAAGTAGCCTTCGCCGACCTTCTGGAACTGCTCGAGGCCGGGCACGGCATAGCGGGCGAGATTGTCGGCGGCCGCACCGAAGATCGCGGTCAGCTTCTCCTGGATCTGGTCACCGGTCAGGCCCTTCAGATCAATCTTGCCGATGTCGATGACGAAGCCGTTTAACCGTGCCTGTACCTCGTCGAGCGAGAGGCCCAGCGGGCCTGCCGCTGCCGAGATGGCGTCGTAGAAGCCCAGGAAGATAAGGCCAAACTGCTGCTCCAGTTCCGCGCTCGCCGCAGAATACTGGGTCGAATAGCTTGAGCCGACGCTGATCCCGAAGAACTTCTTCGTCTTCTTGATGTCGGAGTAATAGCTCGCATCGAAGCCGCCCGAGAGGATCGAGCCTAGCGACTGCGCTCCGCCATAGATGCCCTGACCGACAATGCTGGTTTTGGTGCCGAAAAGCGCATTGACGATGCTACCAAGCACCTTGCCAAGGCCGCCGAGCAGCTTGACGCCAAGAAACCCTATCGCCGCGCCAATAGGCCCGGCGATAGCCATGCCAATGCCTGCACCAATCAGCGATCCGGTCTTGGAGCCCACGAAGTTCGAGACGCTGGTCAGCACTGAGGTGGTCGCGCCCAGCAGGCCCGTCAGCTTTGTGCCGGTCTGAACTCCCGCTGCCGAAGCTTCGATCCCGCCGGTGCGGATGATGAGGTTGGTGAGCCCGCCGATATTGGCCTCGATGTTCTTCAAGGCGGCCAGCATGGCAGCCGAGTATCGCATGGTCAGGGTATCGACCTCGCGCAGGTGATCGAGTGACTTGGCGATGCTCTCGGACTTGGCGCTGGCATCGCCGAAGACAGTCCCGGTCCCTTCATTGGCTGCGGGCAGCTTCTGCGAGCCGCCGAATGCACCGCCGATCGCAACACCCAGCGAGGCGATGACACCGGCCGTGATGGCGCCTGCGGCAATGTTGAGCGGGAACGGCAGCGAGCGGATCGCGTTCACCACTGCTTCGACCGCCTTGATGCCGGTCGTGATGATCGAGTTGCCCTGTTCGACCCCGGCACGTGCCGTGTCGGAGGCGGCCATGGCGGTATCGCTGGTGACCTTGGCCGCGGTCTGCGCGCCGATGAGCCCGATTTTCACCGCTGCATTCTTGATGGCGATGGCCAGTTCGAAAGCGCGGAACACCTTCTCGGCGGCGAGCAGCGCTTTGTAGCCGTCGGAACCCTCCTTGAAGAACCCCTTCGCGGCCGAAGCGAGGTTGCCATAGTGGTTGATTTCGGCCGAGGCCTGCGCGGTGCGTGCATCGGCATACTGGAACGAGGTCTTGCCGTATTCGCGTTCCGCATCGGCCACGCGCTTGGCGGCAGCTACCTGCTCGGAGGCAAAGCGGGTGATCTCGACAGTGATGCCGCCGATAGCACCGCCGACCGAGCCGAATGCATCGGCCATGCCGCGCGCGGCTTGTTCGGTTGCCGAAACCATATCCTCGAGGCTCTTGAGATAGTCCTCCTGGCCCTTCTGCGCGAAATCCGCCTCGATGAGCGCTGTCTTGGCGGCCCGGTATCGCTCCCAGGCGGCGGCCCCGCGCTCGAGGACGATCTGCTCTTTCTCGGCTTCCAGATTGGCGAGCGCCTGCGCCTTGGTCGACTTGTCCAGCATCGCGACCTGCAGTTCGAGCGGGGCAACGCTGTTGCGGATGAACTCTTTCTCAGCCTGCGCCTTGGTTGCCTGCTCCCAGGCTTCGCCAGCCTGTAGGATGGCAAGACGAGCTTCGTCGGTCGGGGCTTTCAGGGCCGCCATCGCGACTTCCATGCGCTTGATCTCAATCGGGGTCTTGCCGATCTTGGCCGTCTCGATCTCGAGATTGCGGGCAAAGTCTTGGGCTGCCTTGAGCGCCTTTTCTGCCTCGGTCGTCTTGGGACCTTTGGCAGCCTTGTCGGTCTTGTCGCCGCGGATTTCGTCCGCCTTCGCAGCGAGCCGCGCCTTGGCCGCCGCGATGGTATTCTCGCGCCACTTGGCCGAGAAGCTGCCCATCATCGACATGGCATCGCCAAAGGCAGAGGCGAATTCGCCGCGCACCTGGGCGCCCATGCGCGAAGTGGAACCAGCAAAGCTGTTTTCCATGCGTGGCAGAGCAACGCTCTCGATCCGCGAGATCGAGGAGAGGCCGACCCGGTCGAGCAGCGGGTTCACGCGGTCGACCAGCCAGTTGATCGCGGCGATCGCCTTGTTTGCCATGAATTCGACGCCGCTGATCGTCAGGTTTGCAGCGCCAACGGCAGCCTCGCTGATCACACCCGGCAGCGATGACCAGATAATCTTGATCGCGTTGAACCCGCCGACCCAGCCTGCATAGATGAAAGCGATGGCGTATTTGCTCACCTGCATCACGGCATCGAAAGCGGTCACCGCCCAGTCCGTGAGGGTCGAGAACACCGAGCCGAGACTGAGCCCGTCGGAAACGGTCTTCCAGAGACCCTTCATGGTGTCGCCGACGGTGATCCCGACTGGGCCCAGCTTCTCCATCTCCTTCTTGGTGAGACCGAGGCTCTGGGCGTATTTGTCGAGCTCGCCGGTCTGCTTGACGCTCGACTGGAACATCTTGAATGCGCCGAAGGCCAGAGCGGCAGCGGCCGCTGCAGCCAGCAGATAGGGATTGGTGAGCGCGGCAGCGGCCGAACTTGCCGCGAGACCCACCAGCGCCCGCGCCATGCCGCCGATCCCGACACCGGCCTGCATGGCGATCTGCCCGATCTGGCTACCCTGCTGCATGAACACGGTCATCGGCTTCTGTCCGGAGAACAGGCCGACCACCATGTCATTGAGCTGATAGACGAGGTTCTGGACGTGATGCCCGGCAAGCTTTGCCGAGCCGCCCATGCGGGTAACTCCGCCGCCGCCAACTGCGTTCAGCGCTTTGTCTGCCCGGGCAGCGGAGTCCGCGACATCGCCCATCGCGCCTGCCACCGTGCGCTTCATGTCGGCCATCTCCTTTTGGAGACGCGCGACATTGGTGATCATCTCAATCTCGAGGGTTCCTGCCTTCACGGCTGTTCTCCCTTCGACAGCATCATCGCCCGGAAGGCATTGGTGACCTTCCGGGAGACTTCATCCCGGTTGAGGCTGGAGGTGGCCGTCCAGGGCGGCGGACAGTCAGGTTCGCGGGCGCGGACGGTTTCTGCGACGAACTCGACTGATAGGCGGCGCAGCAGTCTGACGACCCACGGCGGCAGGTCATGCCCCATGCAGTGCTGCCAGTGTTCAATGGAGCCCCATGAGACGGGCACTGCGCCCATCGCGCCGGGATCAGTCGGTCCGACTTCCATCAGCCAGTCGATTACCCATGGGGTGCGAATTGTTGGGAAATCAGGGGCTATGTCATCGATCGTCATCCGCTGCAGCCGGGTCAGCGGCTCAGCGTCAGTGTCCGGCTTGGTATGCTTGTTGGAGCGCGGCTTGGGCGCCGTGCCGAGCCACGCCAGTTGGCGGACGTAAAGGCTCAGCTCTCGGCCGAGCTCTTCGTAAAATTTGCCCAGTCGTTGATGTGGGCGGCAACTTGCGTCGCAATGAACCCGATCGATGGATCGGCATAGGCCTTGCGGAACAGTTCTTGGCCTTCGAGCCCATCAGCGGGCGGATAGGTAAATCCGTTGAAGCTGACCGTGCAGGCAGCGAGGAAATCAGACTGTTCGGCGAGCTTTTCCTCGGCCGATTGGTCCATCTTCCCACGCTTCTTGATCTTGTCCATCAGCTGGTTCTGCTGACGGGCCTGCGCGCGCTGGTAGACCTTCGAGCCCGGTCCATAGACCGTGATCGAGAGGCGTTTGCCCTTTTCATCGAAAAGCGGGGCATCGTCGCCGCCGACCAGTTCGAGGGTCGAGGTGTCGGTCGCGGCAAGTGTGGTGATGTCAAACATGGGATATCTCCGTCAGGGTGTCAGGGATCAGGGAGCGAGAACTTCAACGATGCCCACACCGGCGGAATTGGTGGTGAGCTCGAGTGCCACCGTAGCGGTCGTGATCTGATCGACCGAACCCACGTTGACCTTGAAGCTCATGACCTGCGCCTGGAAGTAGTACTTGTCGCCGTTCTGGGTGGTGACGAGGAAGCTGTGATCGGCATCCGAGATCGAGGCGGATTTCAGCAGGATCTGGCCAGCATCATCAGTGTCGAGACCAAGCTGGATCTGCATCGTGCCCTGGTTAAAGCTGCCCTTCTTCTTGACGACGCCGCGGCTGCCGACTGGGTTAAAGGTCACAAGATTGAACTCGCGGCCGAACTCACCGAGGTCGGAGACTTCGCCGACCGTCGTCATGGTCAGCGCATTATATCCGGTGGCATCAAAGGTCGCAGGGGTAGAGGCCGACACCTTCAGAGTGGTGCCAGCGGAAGTCCGAACGGTCATAGTCTAGGTCCTTGTGAAGGTGAGGCCTCAACGCGCCTCGTTGAATGCAACGCGGAAATCTTGGCTTTGCATGTGGATGCCGGTCTCCTCGTCGAGGAAGTCAGGCCCGGCGGAATCGGTGTGCACGGTGACGTCGGTAAGCCCGTCGATTGCAGGCATCTGGTCGGCGGCAGCCCTGCGGATGGCGGCAAGAATGGACTTGGTTTCGGGATAGGTGCGCGCCAGCACAGTCACCTGGACCCGCTCGGTGACCCGGCGCTTTGAGCCCGGTGCGGGGATATTGCGATCAACGCTGCTGACCGAGATCAGCGAGATTGCTGGGAGCTCTGTGCCTTGCGGCAGGCTACCAGCCGCGATCCTTGCCTCCGTGACGAGCGCCGTCAGCCCGGTGTCGGCCACCAGGAGCGAGCGGACGACAATGACCCCGTTCATTCGTCATCGACCTCAAGGGTCGGGGCACGAAGATCGCCAATCTGGACGCGGTGGGCGATGTAAGCGCCCATTGCATTGACGGCTTCTTCCGCCTTCTGGTCGAGCGCCGGGCGCAGAAACGGCCTAGGTGCGTGCCCGGGGTGCATGACGACGGGCCCGACGAAGTTCTCGCCGATCTTGAGGCTGCCGCGCTTCAGCATCTTGTTCATCGTGCCTATCGAGACCGCACGAGGGCCATGCCGGGTCTGACGCACCGGCTTGTCGGCCTCGGACACCGAGATCAGGTGGGGCGCAACGCCATATTCGACGAAGAGGCCGAGATAAGAGCCGCTCCCGCGCAGTTTGACGTAGGACGAGAGCTTCGATCCGTCGGTTCGGGTGCCGATCCCTATCGCTTTCTTGAGCTTGCCGGTGCGAACTGGGACATTGGCCTTGGCCTGCTGCTGAATGACCTTGGCCCCGGCCCGCAGACCGCCGCGGATAACGTTGCGCTCGAGGTTTTTGGGCAGTTCATCGAGCAGACGCAGCAGTTCGGGACCGCCCTTGAGCCTGATGGTCATAGCGCCGCTCCTTCCGTTGAGAGTTCTTCGGCTATGATCTCCATGGCCTCTCGGCGCCCCAGCATTGCCGGGCCGGAAATGATCTGGTGGGTGCGATTATCGATGATGATCCGCATGTCTGCGGCCAATCCCGGAAGATACCGGATGCGGATGCGGGTCGGACGGCGGCCGATCTGGATACTGTCGGCGAGACGCTCGGCCCGAGAGGGCAGAATGTCCTTCACTTCGGCCCAGACGCAGGCAAATTCGGCCCAGGTAACCTGCTCGGTGCCGTATTGTGGGTCTTGACTTACCACCTTGCGCTCGATGCGGATCCGGGTGTCTAACTTAGAGGCTAGATCCAGCGGCATTGGAGCTGACCCACCAGCGTATCGAAGGCGAGACAGGGCGCTCCTTCACGGTTTTCAAACATTGATGCGGTTTTGACGAGGATTGCAGCACGGGCGATCTGGAGATCGGGGTCGGTATCGGCAAGCCCGGCCGACAAAGTGATGCGGATCAAGCCGTCATCAGCCAATTGAGGCCACACTTTGCCAGAAGCCGGACGGATACGGGTGAACCCATTGCGCCGCCGGGCAACATAATCGCCTTCGGGCAGGGTTACCTCCACGCCATTTGCCGCTGTGTAACGGATCTCGGCAACAGTCACCGGTCGGACCGGGACGATGATCTCCTGCGGCCAGCCTTCCAGCAGCAGTTCGAGGGTCTGCTGACAAAGCTTGAGCCCGGTCAGCAGTTCCAGTTCGGCCTGGGCAGCATCGAGCTTCGCGCCCAGCAGCAGATCCTCGTCGCGTCCATCAAGACGCAATTGCTGGCGTGCTTCCTCGAGCGTCACGGCTCGGTCCTGAGGGGGCTCGAGCGTGACGATCTCGGACATTAGCCGACCTTGGTGCGCGTGTTGGCGCCGGCGTTGTTGGCAATCGGCGGCTGTTCGGCTGCTTCATTGGTTTCCGGGGCATCAGGCTCAGGAGCCGGTTCAGCCTTGGCGGTCGGGGGCCCATCAACTTCGATGGCAAGACCGCGCTCAATCAGGCTTTTACCCGCAAGGTCATCGATCTCGAAGTGCTGACCGGTGGTTATGTTTTCCGAGCTCACCGAGCTCACGTGAATGGTATCGAGTGCCTGCAAATGCATGGGCTTTCTCCTTGGCAAGTTGGAAGGGCTGACCCTGAGGCCAGCCCTTCACCATTCATCAGACCTTGGTCGCCGCCGTTGCCGCCGCCGTGAAGTCACCCTTCACGAAGGCCTCTGGGCGGTAGACCGCGAGCGCGAGACGCTCTTCGGCAAGCACCGTGACCAGGTTCTTGCGGAAATTCTGGTCATCCTCGGTCGAGATCTCGACTACAGCATCCATGCGGTCAAAGATCTGCGCGCCAAGCTGGAAGGCACCGGTCAGGAACTTGCCCGTCGCCATTGACTGGGTCGACACCACCGGCTGACCCCAGAGCGTGGGCGTGATCGTCCCTTGCGGGTTGCCCACGATGAACTGGCCTTGGCCGTCCTTGAGGAGCTCGATCGCAGCCCAGTCTGCCGGGTGCAGCACCACTCCGGTGGACATGAGTTCGGACAGCGCGGTCTGAAGCATGGCAAGACGCAGCACATCGATCCGGGTCACCGTCGCCGGGATGGTTATCGGCGGGGTGAACGCGGTTGCCTGCGTGTAAATGCCTGCCAGATCCGTGCCCGTGCCGCTGCCATTAAGCAGCTGGTTTTCTTCAACCAGTGCCAGACCGTAGCGCAGGCGACCGTCGATATAGGACTGGAGCATCGGCACATCGTCGAGGATCTGGCGGGTCGCCAGAACCCAGTGGGCGATGGTGGTGACGTTGCTGGTCAGAACATCAAACTTGATGTCGGACTGCGGTTTGGCCGGGCCCGTGGTTTCCGAAACGGTCGCGGCCGAATTGGCGTAGCCCGTTTCCTTGACGTACTGCACCGAATTGCTGGCCGTCCGCCCCGGGGTCAGCAGATCACGCACCGTCAGACGGCGCTGGCCGGGCATGATAATGCCAGGGGCGCGGTCAGGGACAATAAGGTCGCCGGCCGAACCATTAGCATCGGTGGTGAGCGCAGAAATGATCGCTTTCACCTCCACGCTGGCGCGGCCTCGAACCGTGTTGTTGCCAAGGAAGGCCTTGATGGATTCATCAGCCACGACCTGTTCGCCGATGGTCTTGAACTCCGGCAGGGCATCGTCGGCCACGCGGCGGGCAAGCTTCTGCTCGACTTCATCGAGCCGGGCCTTGGCTTCATTGAGCGCAGTCAGCGCTTCGTCTGCCAGTTCCTTGGTGGCGTTGGAGAGGTCTTCGCCGCGCTGCGCTTTGCCCAGCGCTTCTTCGGCAAGAGCCTTCACCTTGTCGTGCTTGCCCTCGAGATCGGATTTGATCTCGTCGTGGCGGGCATCGAGAATACCGCGCAGTTCAGAGTGCTTGGCATCAAGGGTCGATTTGACTTCACCAAGGCGCGCATCGAGCACGCCTTTCACTTCGCCGGCAAGCTGCTCGGCGGTCTTCTGATCGCTCATGATAGTTGTCCTGTGTGGGAGTGGGTTCAGGTGCGAAGCTGCGCCTGCAAAGCCGACAGGAAGTCGGAAGGGGTGCTGCCAGACTCACTCCGGAACAGCGGCGCCAAGCCTTTGCCCGCGATTGCGGTGGCCTGGCTTTTCGAGAACCCTGCCTCACGCAGGAAATTCTCAAATTCGGGCAAGGTCGGGAGCCGTCCATCCTCGACGATCGATTTGACGCTGGTAATGACCGCGCGCTCGTTCATCGGGATGGTGACAAGGCTCACTTCGTAAAGGGCAAGTTCGAGCAGTTGCCGGGTCTTGCCGACCAGCTGCTCACGAATGGTCCGGTAGCCAATCGAGAGGCCGCCGATCGCACCGTCGCGCACTAGGGCATGGGCTTCCTGGCCAGCGCGGGAAGACAGAGAGATCTGGCCTTTGACGACGAGGCCGTCGCGGCTTTCGGCAAAGTCGGTCCAGACGCCTGCCGGGCGGGTCTGGTCGTGATACATCAGCATCGGCACCGACTTGCGGCCTTTAAGGGACCGGGCGAGCGCGCCGGGCACAATGACATCGCCGCCTGCATCGACATTGCCGTAACCAGCCGCGAGCCCCTCGATCTGTCCGTCTTCCGTGACGGCCTTGGTGTCGAGGACGAAATCGAGATGGTTCATGGGGTAGCTCCGGGATCTGCAGGCGGCAGCGCAGGCAGAACGCTCGTGCCGGCCTGCGTAATGGGCACATTCTGCATCTGCATTCGGGGGACATCGCCGCCTTCGACAGGTGGCAGGTTTTCTAGGGCGCGAACCTCGTTGATGGTCATTACGCCATTGGACAGCATCTGCTGGTAGAAGGAGGCACGCGCGCTGCTGTCGCCGCGAAGCAGGCCTTCGAGGTTAAATTCAATGACGAGGCCAGCCTGACGGTCAGCCGGGGAGAGCAGCTGTTTCGCCAATGCCTGCTCGATGCGTTTGAGCCGCCGACGCAACGTGAACTTCTGAAACCCCAGCGTCTGCTGCTCGAGGCCGGTTCCCCAGCTGGTCGTCTTCTCCGTGTGACCTACCATGAAAGGCGGCACACCAAAGAAGCGGCAGACTTCCTCGACCGAGAAAGCCCGGCTTTGCAGCATCTGGGCATCTTCCGGGCTGATCGAGAGCTGGACCCAGTCCATCCCGCGATCGAGCAGCATGGGCCGCCCGGCATTGATCGCGCCGGCAAACTTCTCCTGCAGCAGTTCCTCGGCCATCTTCCGCTGGTCGAGGGTAAGCGTGTCGGCGGTCTTTAAAAGACCCGAGGGCCGCACCCCGTTGCGGAACGTGTCCCCCGAGGCCCGCTCGATCGCTTGGGCGAGCCCGAAGGTTTGCCGGCCAAACGAGAGGGTCGAGAGCCCGCCCAGCGGATTGCCGCCGAAGCCCCGGATGTGAAGCATGTTGTCTTGGCCGACCACCGACCGGACGCCGTTGTCCGACCACTCATACTCGAGGCTGCCGTCGCGCAGACGGCGCACTGTCATCAGTTCCGGCGCGATCGGCACACTCAACGCCACTACCCGGCCGTTGCTACCGCGGATGATCTCGGCATAGGCGTTGCCGTTGAGCTCAATGCAGGCGCAGATGAACTCCCAGAAATCGACCGCGGTCTGGTCGGCATTGGGGCTGTCGTGCAGGATGCGGTAGAGCGGATGGTCAGTCGCGACCGTCCGCGCGCCACCTCGGGTCCGGTAGACCATGAGCGGCAGCGAAGCGATCGTGCCGGCCAGCAGGTTGATGCAGGCCCAGGCGGACGCGAGCCCTAGGACCGAGCTGGTCGAGACCACTTCGCCGGTGGTGGTTGTGCGACCGCCTACCGCCTGCACCAGCCGAGGATCGGTGAGGCCGATGGAGCGCGCGATGTAGCCGAGCGCCTTTTGAAAGAGGTTCATGACGTGAGGCTCTTCAGCCAGTCGTCAATGGAGCCGCTGGTGTCGCCCGCCATTGCCGCCCCCACTGCCATGCACAGCGCGACGGCTGCGTCGATCTTGTTGATGGCCCGCTGCTTGGAGAGCCACTTGTTGTCCCAGCGATCGGTCTCGGTGACCGCCGACATCATTGCGGAAATGAGGACTGGATTGCGCTTCAGGCGGATGCGGCCCTCAAGGATCAGTTCTTCCAGGTGCCGGAGCGAACCCGGCATCCACAGACCTTCGGTCAGTTCGCTTGCTGGTTTGGCCCGCTTGGTGCCTCCCTGTGGGTGCTCGACAAAGGTCAGATCGAGCCCAAGTTCAGCAACTTCTTCCTCGAACCGGCGAAAGGCGTAGCGGTCGTATGCGACCGCCTCGACCCGGTAGTCCGAAGCCATCTCGGCCAGAGCCTGCGCCACATGGCGAAAGCTGATGTTCTCGCCGGCTGGCGCGTTCAGAAACCCGTCGGCGACCCAGAGGTCGTAAGGCTGTTTATCCCGCAAGCTACGGGCAGCGAGAGTGTCGCCCGGCGTCCAGACTTCCACCCAGGCATCAAAGCAGGGTTTGCCATCCTTCTCTCCGTTTTTCTGAACTGCCGCGAGTGCGGTCAAATCCCGGTTCTGACTTAGATCGAGACCTAGCCAGACGGGCTGGCCATGCTTCGGCTCGAACTCCGCCAGCAGCGGCTCGAGCGTTGCCCGCGCCATCCAGGCGGTTTCGGCATCAGTCCAGACGCAGAAGTGGAGCCGCAAAATCCCGTTGAGCTGTCCCGGGATTGCCTTGGCCTGGGCTACGACTTCGCTGAGGTACTGCTCGGTGATCGTAACGCCCAGCAGCGGGTTCGCCTTGATCCAGCAGCTGGGGTCAGTCAGCGGATCGTCACCCTCGTCGAGTGCGCAGACGTAGCTGAACGTGGTGTCGTCGATGACCTGACCCAGAAAGGTCGGGTCGGTCACCGCATCGGGATTGCCAGCCGCCACCCGAATGGCGTGTTCGTGTTCCTCCCATGCGACGGAATTGCGGTCCGAGCCCGAGTTGGTGATCATGAACAGCAGCGGATCACGGCGAAACTTGAAGCCGCGTTCCAGCATCTCGATGATCGAGCGGTCGGGCAGCTCGTGGACCTCGTCCGCCAGCACAAAGTAGGGCCGCGGGCCCGAACCCGTCTTTCCCGTATCGCGCGACACCGGGCGAAAGAAGCTGCCGCTCGCCAGATGCGCGATATTAAACTCGCGCCCTGGCCCGCCCGAGAAGTTGAGCCTCCGGTCCAAGGCCGGCGATTGCCGCACCATCTTGACCGCGTCACGGAACAGGATGTTCGCCTGCTCCTTCTTGGCGGCCGCCGCGTAGATCTGGGCGCCTGCCTCCTTGCAGGCCGTCATCCCATAGATGCCGATGCCGCCGGCGATGGGTGATTTGCCGTTACCTTTGCCTTGCTCGATGTAAGCCCGGCGGAACCGGCGCCTGCCATCCTTGCGTTTCCAGCCGAACAATGAGCCAATGATGAAAGCCTGGCTCGGCTGGAGCTCGAAGGGTTGCCCCTCGAACTGGCCTTCAGAAAGCTTCAGCACCTCCTCGAAAAAGGCAAAGGCGTGATCGGCCGCATCGTGGTCGAACCAGATACCGTCCTTGCGCTTCAGGTCGGCGATGTGCCGACGGCAGGCATTCCGAACATGTGGCCCGGCAACAATCTCGCCCAACACCACGGCCTCGGCATAAGCCAGCGTGCGGTCAGGCGAAAAACCGGTCGGCGGGGTCGCCGCTTTCTTGCGGCGGCTCGGCCGAGATCCTGCTCCTGGCACTGGGCGTCATCCCGAATTCTGCGGCGTAGCGCATCATGTCCGCCGCCGCCTTGTTGGCGGTCCCCACCAGAGGATTCTGGATCGCGTTGCCGTTCGATGTCTTGATCATGAGACCGCCGGTCAGCTGGTCCTTCTCGGCCATCTTCGCGATGGCGCGTTCAGCCTGGACCCAGCGGCCATAGGCCATTGCGTAGGCGGCTAGCGCCGCTCGGTCGATCTCGGAGAGGATCCCAAGGTTGAAGAGCTCGGTTGCTACCCGGCTCCATTCCTCGACCGCATCGGCGGTGAGATGGGCCGGCGGCGCCGGGATCGCTGCCTTGGTCTTGGCCTCCTTGCGGTTCAGTGTCCTCTTGCCTGGATTACCCGTGACCAGCTTCAGATGGGTCGGCTTGGGTTTCGTTCCGGGTTTCATGGCCGAGCGCCTTCCTCTATGTCTCGCGCCTGACCGGTTCCAAGCCTCCCAAATCCGAGGACAAGACGATATTTGAATTTCTGATCATGGCCGTTGCCGCAGTGATTGCACCGCAAGGGACGACGTTTACTTGCACGCCGACCCGGGTCTGGGACGGCGATGGGCCGGTCTGGTGCGCCGAAGGTCCGCGTATCCGCCTGTCCGGCATCGCTGCGCGTGAAAGCGACGGTAGCTGCAGATCCAATCAGCCATGCCCGCGTGCCTCAGCGGAAGAAGCTCGAGATGCGCTGGTCAGGCTGATCGGCCGCCCGGTTGGCGTGTCGCGTGAAGGGCATATTCTGGTAAGCGGTCCGGCAATGGAGTGCCGCTCTGAAGGCGGTGCCGGTGGGGCACGAACTGCGGCTTGGTGCGTGTCGCCGAAATCTGGCGATATCTCTTGCGCGATGGTCAGGGGTGGCTGGGCTCTGAGATGGGATCGGTACTGGCGGGGTCATCGCTGCTGACGATCCCAGCTATTTCATTGAAGGTCCGGCCATCGCCTTCGAGGGTAGCAGTCTTGCCGGTAAAATCTTGCCAGCGCTTAACGGCGACATCGATGTAAGCGGGGTTAAGCTCGATGGCATGCACTGCGCGGCCGGTCATCTCGCCGGCGATGATAGTGGTGCCCGAACCAGAGAAAGGCTCATAGACCGCTTGGCCTGGGCTGGAGTTGTTCTCGATCGGGCGCTTCATGCACTCGACCGGCTTTTGCGTTCCGTGACCCGTCTCGTTCTTCTTGGGCTTGGCGATATGCCAGACGGTCGTCTGCTTGCGGTCGCCGGCCCAGTGACCCTTTGCGCCCTTTTTCACAGCATACCAGCAGGGCTCGTGCTCCCAATGATAATCGCCGCGCGAGAGGACCAACTGGCCCTTGTCCCAGATGATCTGGGAGCGCAGATGAAGATCGCAGGCGGCGAGGCTTTCGCCCACAACACCGGCGAACAGGCCTGCATGCCAGACATAGGCAACGTCGCCCGGGAACAATGCCCAGGCCTCGCGCCAGTCAGCCTTGTCGTCGTTCAGCACCTTGCCCTTGGCGGTGCCGGAAGCGGCGACGCCAGCCTTCTCACGCCAGGCCGGGTCGTATTCAACGCCGTAGGGCGGATCGGTCACCATCAGGTGGGGCGAGACGCCGTTAAGCGCCTTTGCGACGGTGTCAGCATCGGTGCTGTCGCCGCAGACCAGCCGGTGCTTACCGAGCAGCCAGACGTCGCCAGGCTTAGCGATGGGGTTGATCGGCGCCTCCGGGATCTCGTCGGGATCGGTATTGCCTTCCGTTTTCTCGGCCAGCAGCTTCGACAGCTCGTCATCCGAGAACCCAGTCAGCAGCAGATCGAAGTCGAAGCCCTGCAAATCGCCAAGTTCAACCGCGAGCAGTTCGAGGTCCCATCCAGCGTTCAGCGCCAGCTTGTTATCCGCGATGACGTAGGCCTTCTTCTGGGCTTCACTCCAGCCCTTGGCGACCATGGTCGGGATCTGGGTCAAGCCCAGCTTTCGCGCAGCAAGCAGACGGCCATGACCAGCGATCAGGCCGCCATCTTCATCGACGAGGATCGGATTGGTCCAGCCCCATTCGCGGATTGAGGCCGCGATCTGGGCGACCTGCTCATCCGAGTGCGTGCGGGAGTTGCGCGCATAGGGCGTGATCTTCTCTATCGGCCAGAGCTCGCTGCTCTGGGCCGGCCAGTCCTGAACCATAGATGTCCTTGAAGCGGTTTCGGCCGCGGTAGCCTTATGGCTCGCGGCGCTTGGTCAGATTGTCGGATCAGGTGGAACCCCGGGCTATCGCCCGAGCGTCAGATCAGTTCTAGCTCAGTGAGCACCTTGGCAGTGTCGAGCAGCTGATCGGTCCGGACCGTGATCTCGATGGTGAAGCTATCGGCGGTCGCGCTGGCGTAAACACCGCCATCGTAAAGTTCCTGTTCGATCGTTTCGATCACCGTGACGATCCGGCTGCGATCGAAGTTTTCGGGTAGCGTGCGGATCGCAAGGCGGATCTTGCTGGTCATGCCGCCTGCGCCTGCAGGCTGAAATAGAGCACGAAGCCCTTTAGGTAGGGCAGCCCCTTGGGCATCGCGATCTCGCGGCTAGTCTCCCTGTTGATGGTCCAACCCATCCAGCGGGTGATCACCGCTTCGATCGCTGCCCTCAGGTCGAGACCGGCGTGAACCCCGTTATGCACGTCATCAGCGAAGTGGCGGCCATGGCGGCTATCAAGAAAATCCCGAACTCCCTCGGCCGTGCCTTCGGTTGCCGCAAGGACTGCCGGGAAGGCAATCGCCCATGCTTTAGTCGCATCCGCAAAGCCGCTGGCGGTCCCATAAAAGCCCCAGGCTTCGTTGGCGGTCGGAAGGGTCGGGGTCGTCATCTGCATCGCTCCGTGTTCGTGAAGCGACTACCGCTCTGTTCGGAGACGATAGCAACTCAAATAGACCGAATTCTGAGACTTTCCGGTTTCTGACCCCCGGTCGCTAACTCGCGGTTGCGTGAATTTTGGCCCAGGCGCGGTGTCCGCCTGGCAGGTGCCAAACTATGCGATCCCCCCCGAACCTCGGTGCACCCAGACGCGCTGGGGTTCGGCCCATCCGGGCGGCAGCGCATCTCCCTTGTCCAGATTGCAGGAGCGGTGGGCGCAGGCGACGTTGTCGTAAGTATGCGACCCGCCAGCAGACAACGGGATGATATGATCAAGTTCAGGAGCGTTCCAGCGCATTGTACCACGCAGTTCCCGAGGTGCGTCCTCGCCGCAGATGTGGCAGGTCCATCCGTCGCGCTCCATGACCGCAATAGGATTGATCGCTTCGGACTGCGCACCATAGGATTTCGCGCGGGCAACGCCCTTGGTGACGCGTTTGAAATGGCGATTGGCGCAAAATTCCGAACAGAAGTTGCGCCGCTTGTCTCCGTACGCCGGCAGGAACTTGCTTCCGCACTCCTGACAGGCACGTTCTGCCTTTTGTGCGGCTTTGCTGCGCGCCGAGCACTGGTGGGAGCAAAATTTCGCACTTGCCTGCGCTTCGAACACTCCGCCGCATTCAATGCACTTGCGTTGGCGCCTGGCCTTCCTGATTTCGGCAAGGCGAGCCAGCCTGTCCGCTCGTGAGGCAGAGCGCTCACGCCGCATCATCTCAAACCCACAGGCCCGAGAGCAGCACCGTCCACTGTCCCGCGACTTGCGGATCCGTCTTGCGATTGGCTGCGAACAGATCTGACACAAAGGGACCGGGCCCGCCGAAGCGAGTTGCGCCATGGCGGCCTCCCTGTCTGTCTCAGAGTTGGTCCCGCGTTATGCGCGGGAACTAGGATCAGCCGATCGGCCATCCGTCGGGGCCCACGGTGACGGTCTTGCGTTTGCCGAATTGTTCGGCAGTCCGCTTCGCATGGCACTCGGCACACAGGCAGCGGATGTTGCTGTCCTCGTCCAATCCGCCATGGGCCAGCGGCACGATGTGATCAGGTACGGTCGCCTCGCGGACAATCCCGAAGGAGGCGCAATCGCGACAGAGTGGCTCAGCCCTTAATCGGCGCAGACGCTGCGCAACGCCCTGGCGTCCCCGAAGTCGTTCAGCCATCGCGCAACGCCTGCAACGAGAAACGCCCGGAAAGCCTCTCGGCCCCGGGCGCAACTCGCATCTCTACATTTCGGAAACATCTACATGAGAGCAATGCCCTCGTCAATGCAAAATTGATCTTTTATCTTTTAGTAACAGGTTGTTATTCAGATGATAGGCGGGAGAGACTGGCGTCGAACCATTCCGTTATTTGGCGGGTTGGATCACCGCCACCAGCTTACGGTGCATGTTGGCCGCATAAGGGTTCACGACGGTCAGACCCCGCCAGACAAATCCGTCCTGCATGTCCTCGCTCAGCACGAGCGTCGCGCCTGCCTCGGCGGATGCCGACAGGATCAGCGCATCCCAGTATTGCAGGCGGTGGTCGACAACGAGGTCGAGAGCCGACGCCATGGTCACCGTGCTGCTGTCCGCCGTCTCAAGCGACTGGCTGTATTCGAGCAGGATGGTGCGCGCCTCGTCAGCACTGACACCGGCGCGGGAGAGCACCACGAACAGTTCACCCAGCGCCTGCACTGGTGCGATCAGCGTTGCCTGATCGTTGAGCCGGGCGATCAGATCGCGCGTTGCATCGATCTTCGCGCCGTCCTGCGGCGAACGGTCCACGCCTGCAAGATAGGCGAGGACGTTGGTATCGAGCGCGATGCGGAACATCAGCTGTAGAGGTCGTCGCGGGTCCAGGCACCGGCATGACGGTGGGGAAGCTTTTGGACGAACTCCAGCAGCGCGCCGACTGAACGGCGCTGACGGTCACGGTCGATGGGCACGACCCGGGCGACAGGACGTCCCCGGGACATGACCACATAACTCTCGCCTTCCTGCACATCGCGGAGCATCTCCGAGAAGTGCTGATTGGCGTCGCTGGCACTGATTGCGCGTTCCATGAGCATCAATTTAGTGCAAACCACTAAATCTTGCAAGAAGCGTTGATCCCGAACAGGGAAACCAGCGCTTCGAGCCCGTGCCCCAGATTCCGAATGTCAGCATCGCCCCAAGCCGAAGCGTCGGCCTCGTAGCAAACCACAGCATGAACCAGGACACTCGGGCGCCGGCCCGTCGCAGCCACGGCATCGCTGTCGGCAGCCCGGAGCATCAGGATCGTGGCCGCTGCCCTCTTGCGGATCTTGGCTACGTAGTCCGGGTCGTATTCCGTGACGCTGCGCCCGAAGATCCCTTCATCCAGCAGCAGACCTCCCGCTGAATGCGGGTGGAGTGGCGGCAGCCCCATGACCGCCCGGTTGCGGGCCATGAGATCACCATAGAGCTCCGCTGCTGCCAGCTGCTCCGGGGTGATCTTGCCAGCGAATGCCAGCCGCCCGATTGCGGAGCCGAGGCGCTCGTCCTTTGCCTGCCGCGCGCTCACACCATACTGGCGTTGGCGTGCCTCAAGCACGGTCGCGGTCACTTCGCGCAGGGTCTCAGCCTTGCCCGGCTGGACCAGCTTGCCGCATGGGTGGCGGCGGCCCGCCTTGCGCTTACGACCGTGAGCCACGGATGATCTCCGGGATGAGCGCCGCATAGCCGATCACATCGATCGGGCCATCGGCATAGCCCGGATCGTGGGCGAGCCGCGCCAGCTTCAGGTCGATCATGCACAGAGCGACCTGCTGTGCCGTCACGGGCGTGCCGAGGGTGATCGACCAGCGCTGGGCAATGGCCTCCATCTGAGCTTTGGGATCGCCGTAGGCAGCGCCACGCTCTTCAAGCACCTGCGCCACGCGCTTCAGGAAACCGACCGCGCTCACCGGACACCTCCGCGGGTCTCGATGGCCCAGAGCAGGATGGCGATGGCATCGGCCTCGTTATCGTCGGCGGGAGCGAATCCCTTGGCTTGAACGGCCGCGATGACAGCCGCCTTGTCGGCATTGCCCTTGCCGGCAATGAACCGCTTGATCGTGCCGACGGGTACGCCCTGGTAGGCGACCAGATGCTCTTCGCACCACGAGGTCAGCATCCCCAGCAGGCCGCCATAGACGTGCGCTGCATCGGTGCCGACGTGACGACGGACCTCTTCGAAGTAGATCGCCTCGATCGGGCCGGCATCGATATCGAGCTGCTCGAGCCAGCGCCGAAAGCGCAGGTAGCGCATGCCACCGCCGTCATAGCGGGTGTGCTTCAGTGACACTGTCCCGGTGCTGATGTGGCCATCAGGCGACCGAAGCGCCCACCCGGCGCTGGTGCCGAGGTCGAGGGCAAGAATGGCTCCGCGACGGACGATTTCGCCAACATTGGCTTGAGCTGGATTGGGGCAGGCAACGGCCTGCAATTCAGGCAGGGTCATGACGACCTCCTCTTCGTGTGGGGCGGTCGGGGCGAGGCAGTGGGCCGGTGAAGGCTGGCAGCTCGCCCGAACCCGAAGCGGGTCTGGTCAGGTCGTCATTGGGGCGGACTTCTCCACCCGAAATCTTTATGAGGTTTCATGCGGTCCGATTGAAACATCGGAGCCGCCAACCCCCTGAGTAGCCGAGGTAATATATAATCTTTCAATTATTATTATTTTTTTAGGGGTATACCTCTCTACCTTTTAGACGCGCGCGTACACGAGGGGATATATAAAGCTCCCCTTGAAAGATTGAACATTCTCGGTTGTTCAGATTTATCGTTTATATTCATTGCGATATGCCTAAAAATCCTGCTTGTGACGAATTTCACCTCCTTGAAGGACCACCCTTCGATGGAAGGGGTCATCCAGGTCCAGCACGTTGCGGCTCGACCGTTTTGCCACTCGCGTCCCGCCAATTGCCCGACCAGCGCGCCAGTCGGTAGACCATGGCCTGCCTGGTGGCCGAACTGCGCATACCCGTCGTCACATCACCACTCTCGATCAGCGTCTGGATGATATCGTCGCGGTCCCGGGATTTGAGCCACTGGGAGCCGCGCGTCAGTTCAGACTTGGTGATGCCCTTGGCGCCGGCTGCACGGATGATTTCACGCAGCCGTTTCAGGTGGGCCTCGGTCTCGGTATCAGCGACATGGCGCTCCACTGCCTCCATTGCCCGCTGCGCATAGTGACGCACGAAAGCGATGGCCCAGTCCGCGTCATCGATCGTGATGACGGGAGACACCGGATCTTTGCCCACCGCCACGATCAGCGCGAGCTTCAGGGCGATCTCACCGATGCGCGCAAGGATGGCTGTAAAGGCCGTGCCCGCAGCCGCCCGCAATTCGCCCGTAAGCTCCTCGCTCAGCGCCTTGAAGCGATCGCGAGCCTCATCGGACATCGGCACCGTGGTCAGCACGACGGCGGTCTGCGGGCCAGAGGTGGCGCCCGCCAGATTGCCGCGCTGCTGTCCGGGGCCTGACGCCAGCAGCTGGAGGCCCACGATCAGGTCTGGTGGCGGGGTGCGAAGCCCGACGGCGACGTTTTCGTCGGGATAGTCCTCGTCACTAGGCAGGATCAAGAAGCGGGCGAGTGAGCCGTCCACCACATTGGCCCCTTGCAGAGCGCCCCAGAAATGCATGGGGGTCGTCGTGCCGTAGACGCATAGGCAAGGCTGGACGATGTCGCGTCGCTCATTGGTACCGTCACGATTGGCGTATTCCGCACCCAGGAAGATCCCGCCGGCCGAGGTGTAGAGCTCGGTCATATTGTCGAGGATTTCGGTAATATGGCGCGGGCTGCGTTTGCGGTCTGCCGCTGCCGACAGGAACATGCCGAACTCGTCGATCTGGAACAGGATCGCCGGCTGACGGTGCAAGGCGGTCAGCAGCCCGGCGCCGGACGCGATCTTGTTGCCGCCGAGATGGTTCGCGAGGCCAGCCTCGAACAGCACCTCGTTGATGATCTCGCGCGAATGGTTCTTGCCCGATCCGCTGTCCGCGATCCCGACCACATAGAGGTTCGAGCGCAGGTTGCTCTCCGTGCGGTAAAGCCGCCCCATAAGCGCGCCGATCGCGCAAAGGCTGGCGCCAAGCGACAACAGCGGCTGGGGGCGACGAGCGGTCGACAGCATGTAATCGGTCAGCTTGCCGACCAGCCCACCCGGGATCGTGAGGTTGAAGCTTGCGGGCGCAGTCTCTGCATCGGTATCTGCCGTCACATCGAGCCGGGCCAGCAGGCCTGAAGCCGGGTGGTTTTCATCATTGGGCTGGCTGCCGTCGAGAACCATGCCGGGATCTGGCTTCCAGCCGCGCTCCATGGCGAGGTGGTAGATGGACCCAGCGCCAATGCGGTCCGGGCGGAAGCTGGCCCAGGCCTTATCGGTTGTGGTCTCAACGTTCTTGGCGGCCTGGTCAGACCACGCCGTGAACAGGTCCTTTCCATCCTCCCCAAGCGCGCCCTTGATCGCCATGCCGATCCGCACCCAGCTGTCGTAATCGAGATCGCTGTTGGGCAGATGCTGGAGCGCGGCAGCGATCGCGTCTTTTGTCCCGGCCTGTGCGTGCGCCGGAGCCGCCGGGGCGCAGGCAGAAACCGAGGTCAGACTGGATGGTCGCAGTTCAGTCGGGACCAGAGCCAGCGCCTCTTCCATGAAAGCCGCGGCCATGTCCGCATCGATGATTGGCAAGCTGTCCAGATCGAGTTCGGACAGGCCTTCCTCGGGCCATGCATAGGGCTGGCCGGTATCCGGGTGGTCGGCGTAAGCGACGAACTGCTGGCCCAGACACAAGACCTCCAGCGGAGCCCGGCGAATGCCGCGGAACGGGGAGCTGGTGCGGTAGACCAGAAGGCGTTTCGGCGCCCTGCCGATGCGCAGCGCCGGGGTGTCGCCAAGCCGGGCGCGTGCCAGCTGCTCAATTCGGAACGCCAGGTCCGGATCCGACAGGATGTCGATATCGACGGCAGCCACGCCGCCGCCGACAATACCGATGCCGCAATCCGGCCAGCCGGACCATGTCGCAACCTCGACCTCGGTCGTTGGCCGCTCCGCGTGGCGGTTCCATTCGGGGTAATCGACCCACGCACCGCGCTGGTATCGGCCCGGCTTCTTGCCGCCGGGCGCGATCGGCAGGATCGTATAGCCGTTGGCCAGAAGGCGCGAGCCATGGCGCGCCATGTAGGACGTGCTCATCAGAAGGGGCACTCCGACAGGTCAGCAACAAGCTCGCGAAGGTGGTCGCAGTACCCGGTGATCAGATGCTCGACGAAGGCGGACCACTCCGCGTCGGTCAGCACCACAAGGTCGGTTTTACCGATCTGTTCGAGATAGCGCCCACCGGCTTGCCCGCCGCGCACCATGGCGGCCTGTTCATTGCGGCTGGTGTTGATCATGCCCTGCCTCCGGTGACAGAGTTCCTGGCAGACACGGCTGCAAAGATACTTCCGGCTTTCGTCCCGGCGGGGATCGGAGACCCGGTAGTGCGGGACGAACCAGCCGAAGCCGCGGGGTTCGCGATTGCAGACCGAGCAGAGCCCGGGGTTGGCGTATGGCATGTGTCGAACCTTGCCCTAGTGATTTCGGTGTAGTTGCCTGACGGGCGCACAGCGATGTGGCTGGGGCGGCGCAGACGGTGGACTAGCTGCAGAGCCGCATAGACCGAGCGTGGCACCGGAATGCCCGGCGCCCGTTCACGCCACCATGCCTCGGCTTTGGTGCGGGGGTAGCCGGTATGCTCGAGACAGATCCACTCGTGGTGCCAACCAAGGCCGCACTGATAGGTGACCTTAAGCGAAGGGCGTCCGCCCGGCTTTTCATGGCGCTGGTAGGTGACGTTGGAGACCTGCAGCCATTCCGGACGCTTGGGCTTGCCTGACGAAAGCACGGCAAGTGTCGATGCCGTTGGCGCCAGTTTCACCTTGCGGGCCGGGAAAACGTAACCGCAATCCGGACATTCCAGCGCTGCAGCGGCCACGATGCTGTCGCACTCGGGGCAGAGCTTGACCGGCGCATCACCATCGCCCGAACCTGGCCGCTTCGGCTTGACGAGGTCGATCGGACCGTGACATTTCACGTTGCCGGCGAAGTCCAAGACGAGGCAGTTGTCCTTGCCTTGCGCCAGCCGTGTGCCGCGCCCAGCCATCTGGACGTAAAGCCCTGCCGACTTGGTCGGACGCAGCATGGCGATCAGGTCCACTGCGGGGGCGTTGAAGCCGGTGGTCAGCACTCCCATCGATGCCAGCGCGCGGATCTTGCCGGCCTTGAACTCTGCAATGATGCGGTCGCGCTCGTCCTTTGGGGTATCGCCGAAGATCGTGGCGCAGCTGATCCCGCAGCGGCGAAATTCCTCGGCAACGTGGGTCGCGTGACTGACGCCCGAGCAGAAGGCCAGCCACGACTTCCGGTCCTTACCGTAGGCGATAATCTCACCGACTGCAGCCTTGGTGATTGCGTCCTGGTCGACCGCCTTCTCAAGATCACGAGCGATAAACTCGCCCCCACGCGAGCCGACACCGGTCACATCAAGCTTGGTCTGCGGTTGCTTGGACATCAGCGGACTGAGGTAGCCTGCCATGATCAGATCCCGGACCGACACCTCGTATGCGATGTCTGTGAACAGCGCGTTTTCGCCTTCGTGGAGCATTCCGGAATCGAGGCGATATGGCGTGGCTGTCAGCCCGATTACCTTCAGCTTCGGATTGATCCCCTTCATCGCATCAAGGAATTTGCGGTACATCGTGCTGGCTTTGCCCGGGATCAGGTGGGCTTCGTCGATCAGGATCAGATCGCAGTGGCCGATTTCCGCAGGCCGGCGGTGGATTGACTGGATCCCGGCAAACAGGATGCGCGCTTCGGCATCACGGCGGCCGAGGCCAGCTGAGTAGATCCCGGCAGGGGCTTGCGGCCACAGGCCCAGCATCTCGGCATGATTTTGAGCGATAAGCTCGCGGACATGGGTCACGACCAGAATACGCTGGTCGGGCCAAGCCTTGAGCACCCCGTCGATGAACGAGGCCATGACCAGACTTTTTCCGCCAGCGGTCGGGATGACCACCAGGGGGTTGCCGTGCTTGTCTTCAAAATAGCTGTAGATCGCGGCGATCGCCGACTGCTGATAGGGGCGGAGCTTAAGCATTTGCGTCCTCCTTCTGGCGGGCGTCGTTCAGCCAGTCGGAGCCGTCGGCCATGCGATAGGCGACGAAATCCTCGCCGGCGTCGGTGACGGTTCCGGGGACGAGATCAGGGATGAAGAGATGGCGGGCGCAGGCGCGGCGCTGGTCCTGGGCATCAAGCCTGCGATCATGGCGAGCACAGTGCCAACCGCCGTCTACGGGCGTGGAATGCAGGCAGGTCCGGCAGTTCACCGCGGCCGCTTCTCCGGCGTGGCAGGCAGCATGGTGCGAGCACATGCGGCACTCGAACCAGGTCGGATCATCGCTGATCCGTGCTGGTGGATGCTGGGCCTCGATGGTGCGTTTGGCCTTGTCGAGCAGCCGGGTCGCAGCTTCAGGATCGGCCTCGATCCGCTCAATATGGAGCGCGTCTGTGTCCTTGCAGACCGCGACGTACATGGCCCGGGTCAGCCCGGTCAGGTGCATGTAGATCTGCATCTGGGCCGCGTGCTGGGGCTTCGATTTCTCGACGCCCTTGGCAACTAGGTCGGCAAAGCTCTTGATCGAATGGGTCTTGAACTCGACGACGTGCCAGGTCTTCGGTGCCTCCCGCAGGCCAAGGGCGACGCCATCAAGCGAGCCACCGAAGTGTCCGCCATGGGCCTCGACCCGGAACTGGCGGCCGGTTTCGGGATCGACTTCCAGCACCGTGGCACCGGTCGATCGCAGGTTGGCGACGATCCGGTCTTCTTCGCGCTGCCCGGTTTCGAACAGGCGAAGCATGCGGCCCGAAAAGCGCGAAGGCGTGACCCAGCGGAAATCGAACCACAGCGCGCGGCCGCAGGACTTGCCGATCAGCGAAGCACCAAGATGCTCACGAAAGCCGTCACCTTGGCGGTTTTCGTATGCGGCATAGATTGCCGCCAGGGTGGGCGTCGGCGGGGTGGGAAGTTCTGCCATTACAGATCCTCCGCTTCGCTGCGGGCCCGCGCTTCTGCGACCAGATCAGCCCAGAGTTCGGGATCATGGCGGGCGCGCAGGATGTCGATCAGCGCGTCCTTGACCTTGTTGCGGCGGTGCCAGCCGCTGCCATCGGCAAGCAGTTCAGCCCGTTCGCGGTAGAGGTGGCGCTGCGCGGTGCGGGCGCGATTGAACCAGACGGGGTCAATGGGTTTCCCCTGCGTCTGGCGGGTCAGATCGGCGGTTGCGATCTGGGTGCGGATCTTGGCGATGGCGTCGTCGAGTTCGATCAGGCGACGCTGTTTTTCAGGCAAGCCGGGGGTGTCCGCGGCCGCAGGGGCCGCGTTGAGCGGTTCAGTCATGGTCAGTCTCTTTGTCTTGGCTGAGGCCGCCGCGATTTCCCGCAGCGGCCTGCAGGGGTCAGCCGTTACGGTTCCAGGGGGCAGCAGCCGGAGCGGCCGGAGGCTGCGAGGCGACGGGCGCGGCCTGATAGGCAGGTGCTACCGGAGCCTTTTCCGGGACGAGGTAACGGATGGTGTTTTTCTCCGAATAGCCGTCCTTGGGTGGCTTCACGCCGACCTGGATTGTCATCGGCACTAGGTGCAGATCGACGCTGTCGTTGACCTGGAGCTTGCCGGTGGCGTGGCAGATGGCCGACAGCGTGCGCTGAGCAATCTCAACCGTCTGGGGGTTCGAGTTCACAAGGTTGAGCTGGTCGAACAGCTTACGGCCCTGGTACTGGCCCTCGATGATGTCGAGCATCAGCCAGAGGAACTGGCCCATGCCGTTGCGGGTGACGCGCATTTCGCTCTCGACGATCTGGGCGCGGTACTTGCCGGCGGGAAGAACATCGTAGCCGGTGGTGGGTTCGATGCCGGTCGCATCGAAGGCGGTATCAAAACGTGCCATGGAAAATACTCCGGATCAGGACTGTTCGGGCTGAGGCATGGCCGCGACGAAGGCCTTCCAGTCGAGCGGAAGCGTGTCGGGCAGGCCGTAGCGGTTCTTGGCAAGGAAGGCCGGACGTTCGGCGGTGTGCAGGACGCGCTCACCGGAGCCGAGTGCCCGAGCTACCTTCTTGTTAAAGCCAACGTCCGCCTTCGTGATGGACATGCGGTAGTTGGCAAAAAGCACGACATCGCAGTGCTCTTGCAGCAGGGCCGCAGCGCGGGCCTGGAGCTTGATGACGTAGCGGTCGTAGGGCTCGTGCTCTGGGCTATCGAAACGCTTGATGTCGGTATGCGCGATCTGGACCACGGCCATGCCGCGGCGATCACGCAGAGCATTCAGGCGATCGAGATATTCGCGCCAGACCGTCAGCGCCTCAGCATAGCCCTTGCCGAAGCCCGGGGCTTCGATCGAGGCCCAGCCGTTGCGGCGGCAGGTCTCAGCCCAGACCAGCGGTTCAAGCCAGTCGACACTGTCAATAACGACCGTGCTATAGGTGTGCTCTTCGCTCAGCAGGGCGTCGAGCGCATCAACGACATCAGCATAGCTGGTGGCGAGCGGGAAATGCGGCACCTTCAGCATGCCAAGACCGTCCTCGGTCATGATCACGACCGGAGCATCGGCACCGGCAGCGAACGTCGTCTTACCGACGCCGTGAACGCCATGCATAAGGATACGGGGCGGACGCAGCGTGCTCGACGTCTGCAGGGAGGCAAGCGAGATAGCCATCAGCTCGCACTCCCCTTGAGGGCCGACTTCACGGCCGGATCGATACCGATGGCGCCGGCTTCGCGGGCCATCTTGTAAAGGCGCTTCAGGGCCGAGGCGCGGTTGGAAGCAGCGATGCTTTCCTGGTCGGCAGCGACAATGGCAAAGGCAATGTCGTCGACGGTTGCGTTTTCGAGCGGCAGCGGATCATCGCTTACGCGTGCCGGGTGCTTCGGAAAGGTGACTGCATCGGGCAGGTCTTCAAGGGTGTAGTGGGCTTTGCGCAGACGCGCGATCGGGTTCGGGAACAACATGGCGAGACCTTTCATTCGCGGAAATCGCTGGCCTGGGCATCGACCTCAGGCTCGCTGGAGTAGACGGCCAACAGCGGCGTGCCGTCGGCGTGGTTGCCGGCTTCTTCGATGTGATACCGGCGCTGGACCTCGAAGATTTCCGGCAACTCCCAGCGACGAAAAAGGCCAGGGATCCGCTTCAGAGGCTCAGTCGGGATGGCAGTCGTATCGCTCATCAACTGGGACTTCCTTGTTTTGAAAGACGCTCGGTGCGTCCAAAGTTGAAAGGCCAACCAGGCGCACCGGGCGGGACAATGGGTTCAGGATTTTTCTTCGGCGTGTTCCCGAAGACGCTTCAGGGCGCGCTGGAACCGCTTGCGGGCAGCAGGTTCTGACAGGCCGATTTCCTTGCCGGCCTCTCCTTGCGTGAAGCCATCGATCACCACGTGCAGGACAAGTTCGGCATCCACGCCGATGAGGCTGGTCAGCTCCGCCAGCAGCCGTTCCGGCGACAGGTCGGGATCAACGAAGTCAGCGATGCCGCCGTGCAGATCAGGGTCGAACTCGTCCTGCACGAGTTGACGGCTGGTCTCCCGCTTGTGCGCACGAAGTACGTCGCGTTCGACGTTCTTGAGGATGGTCGCTGCAACCCAATTTACGCGATCGAGGTCCAATTCACGGATTGACTGGGTAGCCCGTGCGAGGATCTCAGAGGCAATTTCGTCGCCATGTCCGAGGCGGCGGCCGCGCGACCGGCGGAATACACCGTCGAGCCCCGGCCACAGCGCTAGCAGCATGAGGGTGAGCGCGCAGTCGCCGGCGCGATCGTTCGATTTCGCGCTCTCGATCAGCCCCGTCAGGATGGCGTTGGTCCTGTCCGAGGGCACATCGCCGCGATGCAGGTGGTCCAGCAATGCCGCCGGGTCCGCAAAACTGGTCAACGTGCGGTGGCTGGCACGCACAGAGGCGAAGCCGCGCTGGAAGTTGAGGGTGGAAGTAGAATGCATGAGATTCTCGTGGAAATCGTGCCACGTGAAGGACATTGGACGCCTGCCTTGCGGCCGGGCGTCCAGCGCCTCGTTCCGGCCAGGTCAGGGCGTCGCGCGCCTCTGCGTTTTTGGGATTTGGGAGAGTTCGTTGCGCGTCAGCGCAGCGCGGGACCGGTCACTTTGTTCAGCGACCCGCAACCGCGGCAGGTAGAAACCACCGGGAAGCCGACGAGATATTCGTGGCCCCTTGCAAAGCGCAGGTGCATCTGGCCTTCACGGCAAACGCCGAGCAGCTTGGCGCAACTGGTGCAGCGCCATTCGCGTTCAGTGGGAGAAGTGGAAGTTCCGGTGTGGCGGCTCTGAGTGGCCGCGCGATGGGAGTGGTAGGGAGTCGTCATCGGGGTGCTCCTCGTTTCAGGGAGCACACCCAATGACGTCACGAATCAGAGTTCGTCAGAGTCCGAAACTGAGTTAGAATTGAGTTCGTGCGTTTTGTGCGTGCAAATCTGCCAAAGCCCATGCCGCGGAGAACAGACAATCGTGTCCTTCATGGTTGGCCAATCGTCGCTGAAGGCCTGACTGAAGTGACCTGACCCCGTGTCTTTGAACAGGTCCCCAGTCTTGATCGGCTGATCTGCCAAATGGCAACGAAGCAGCTTTTCAATGATCTTCACCCGTTTTTCGCCGACGACTGGCCACGGATGTTTGCCGGGAATGTAGAGGGTGGCGCCTCCGTCGCCCGATTTGATGAGTTCTACCATGGCGCCAGCCGCAGCCCCTGCCAGCCCGGCAGTGTAGCGAGTTTCGATCACAGAGACATCGATTACACCGCCGCCAACATCTGGCAGAAGCTCGGCGATTGAGAGCACAACATGTGCCCCCAGAAATGGAAGCCGCGCGCAGACTGGGGCGAAGATAATGCCCCTTGTGGACGCGTTTTGCCCTCGAATCTCGCGGTCCACTTTTTCAAGGACCTTGTCGTCCGCAAGCCCCCGCGCAAGGTAGGCGGGAACCCTCTGACCGCCGATTTCAATGTCTCCCAAGTGAGCAAGATGGTCATTCAGAACTTGGGTTTTCCCATGACGCACGAGCGCGGACAGCGAACCTTCGATTGTCTGGCGAATAAAATCCAACTGAGGGCTGAACCTGGAGATATCCTCCGACGAGACGCGAGCCCCATCGACATCCTGGGCTGGCTGCATAGTTGCCTGACCTTGGACGCCCGAAGGTGCAATGGCGGCTTCATGCAGACCCAGTTCGTCGTCCTGGAAGAGGACAATCCCTTCAGGGCTGCGCCTGACGATATACCCGCTTGTCTCGAGTTGTTTTGCGTCCTGGCGGTAATCAACGATCAATGCGCCTGAAAATTCTTTCTCCGGCAAGTCGTAGATCATTAGCAAAAATGGCAGCGCATCGACTTGCTCGTCCACCGTCATGTTGCGAAGCCGTGTGAGAATTCCCCACTCTTCAAGCAGCTTGAAGCCAAGGGCCCGTTTCTCAGGATCCCGCTCGCTCTGCAGGCTACAGCGATTGCGGCCGGAAATTGTGAAGGACAGCGTCTTAGGCTTTGTCGCGCCAGGCGGCGTGAACTTCACATAGAATTCGACCCGTCCAAGCATCCCGCCGAGAGAAAGATTGTGTACCGAGCCCAGAGCCTTTCGAGCCATTTCCTCGATATCGTCGTCCGCTGTAACCTTGAGCGAAAGCCGCTGCTTCCATGTTGCAAGGGTAACCTGGACCTCGGTCAAGCAGACCTTTTGAACCCGGTCACCCATCCCGACTGGGATCGGGAGTTTGAGCGACTTCCGAAAACGACCCAGATCGTATGTTTTCCAGGTCAGCGGTTTATGCGAAACGTCTTGGCCGAGGGAAACCCCAGCGAAAATCTGAGCCATTTGGCGGCGCACGAGAGGATCTGGTGTGCAAGACTCAATGGTGCCGTTTACTGGGGTGTAAACAAGCACCGCTTCGTTCGGGGGACGGTAGTACAGCGTCGTCAGCTTGCGCCCTTGAACTGCCTTCTGGCTGGAAAATGCTCCAGCAGAAGTGATGACGATCATGATGGCCTGCGCACCCCCGTCCGCAGTCGGTAGGTCGACCGCATCGACTTGGCAGACATCATCCAGATGCAACTTCGCTGCTATCTCTTCGCCCAGCTTCTGACCATCAATACGGTCAGCCGTGATGGGCACGGGATTTTCGAGTTCATAGGCTTCGTAGAGCTTCTTGAAATCGCGATAGTGATGCATCTGCACGGCCCTCTCCGCATTGGCGAAGAGAAGAGGGGCGTTGACATAACACCATAGACTGCGTGCGATTTCGTCCCGTTGCGATGGGAAGTCCCTCAACGTTTTGCTCGGATTTGCCTCGACCAATTTCCTGAGCAGGAGGTCTGCGTTAGGCTGAGCGATTGCAGTGACACGGCGAGCTTGCGCTTCGATATGTTGCAGTCGGTCAGCAGCCAGTTGCTGTAGACGCCCACTCACTTCAACTTGGCATGCATTTTCATCAGCGTCAGCCAAGACATTCAATGTCATCTTGCCGCCAAAAACCTCGTCGAAGTAATCGGCCTGCAGAAAATCAACAAGGGTAGAAATCGGCGCATCGGCAAGAAGTCGAGATGCTTCGGGCGCCGATCTGAGGGTGTAGCGCGTCAAATCTGGTTCCTTTCAAAATCAGGCCATCGCCCGCTCCAGCCGCAGCTTTCGGCGCTCCCAGTCCGGCATTGCTCGCTCGAGCAGATCGTAAAAAGCGGCACCATGATGCGGTTCGGTGACGTGGCAAAGTTCGTGGGTGATGACGTAATCGATCGCGTCGATCGGAGCCTCGATCAGGCGGCGATTCAGCATGAGACGGGATCCTGGTGACATGGATCCCCAGCGCTGCTTAAGCTGACGGATGATTAGTCCCTTGGGTCGGCGCTGCTCTCCATCCGCAAATCGCTTGAGGTTCACCTCGATCCTCTCTGCAAATTTGACATGCGCCCGTTCGCGGTACCACGCCTCGACCAATTCCTGCGTGACATCGGGACTGAGCGGCCTGTGCGTTTGCACCACGAAATAGCCGCGGATCAGTTTGACGGCCTGTTGCACGTGCGGGACGACCTTCAGCCGGTATTGCCGTCCGAGATACAGATGCGTCTCGCCAGGCACGAACTCCCGCGGTGGGACACGGGGAAGGAATTGGGCAAAGAAGCGCTGCTGACGTGTCACCCAAGCTGCCCGTTTCCGCAACTTGGCCTCGATCGCTTCGAGGCTCGCATCTTCCGGGGCGGCAATAACCACGGACGCGTCCGGCTCGACCGCAATCTCGAGCGTTTTACGCGCCCTTCGGATAACCTGGTAATCGATCCGGTCTTCACCATACATCAGGCTGAGATGCTCAGGCTGCGTCACGGAAACCTCGCCCGGGCCAAATCCATGATCTTCTGCTCAAGGTCATCCAGCATCTCAACGGGGACGCCGACACCCTTTTCGTCACGCAAGACGTCGAAGAAATAGTCGTCGATAGCGTTGCGCATGTTGTTCTGAGCAACCTCGTTGGACCACACGCCCACAATGTGGTGCGCCTTGATGATCCCAATGATGTCGAGTGCCACCTGGGCAGTGTCCTCGCGCTCGACCGGTTCGCCAGCCTGGGTTGTCAGGCTGCCATCGAGAAGGCCGAAGAAGGCCTGACCGTCATCATTGCCTTTGACCGCGTCTGGCATGTGCTGCCCGCGATCCTTGCGAGCAACCTTGCTGGCAAGATCGATGACACCATTCAGGTAGTCTCGTTCGGACAGACGCTTTTCCCGGTAAGCGCGGATCGTCTCTTCCAGCAGCTCGGAAAACTGCATGTAGAAGGCCGGATCCTCCTCCATTTTTTCCGTGATCGTCCGGCGAGTGGCGCTGGCAATGCGGTCGGCCTTGGAGCCTTCCGACACTCCGGTTTCTTCGACCACGGCCTTGAGCGCGTCCGGGTCATTGATGTTGACGACTTCGATGATGGTCTCGGCCGGCAATGCCACCACATGATCGTCGAGCAGCTTCTGGATCTTGGGTTCGAACTCCTTGATGTCGACGACTTCCTGGTACCGCAGCTGGACCGATCGCTTGAGCTCGGAGAACCGCTTCCAGTCCCGTTTCATCGTCTCGACCTTGGCCTCGTCAAATACGTCGAGGAATTTGTCGGATGACATCGAGATGTGCAGACAGCGGCTGAACGCCTTCAGCCGTTCATAGAAATCGTGCCGGATGGCTTCATCGCCCAGAAGCTGCTCGAATTCCTCCATGTCCTTCTTGTTGCGAACGGACTTGAAGATGTCCCAGAGCTGGTCATGCAGCTGCGGCAGCTTGCGGATTTCCTCCCGGACATCGTGGACAGTCCCGACGAGGTCGCCGGCATCATAACCCTCAAACGCGCTGTAGGTGGTCAACGCGCTATCGAGCTCGCCGAGAAGGCCTTCATAATCGATGATGAAACCGAACTGCTTCTCGACCCCGTCATCTTCATACAACCGGTTCACGCGCGCGATAGCCTGGAGGAGATTATGCTCCTTCAATGACTTGCACACATAAAGGACCGTGTTCCGGGGGGCGTCGAAACCGGTCAGCAGCTTCGACACGACAATCAGGATTTCTGGATCGCCCGAGCCCTTGAACGCATCGATGATTTGCCGGTTGTACTCTTCCTCGGTCTTGAACCTCGCCATCATCTGGTCCCAGAATTTCCGGACCAGATCCTTGGATTCCTTGTCGACCTCCTCGTTGCCCTCGTTGTCGTTGGGGGGCGACATGATGATTTCGCTGGTGACGTGGCCAATCTCGTCCAGCATCTCCTTGAATCGGATGGCCGCGGCCTTGGACGGCGCGACCAGCTGGGCCTTGAACCCGGTGCCCTGCCAGTGCTGCCGGTAGTGTTCGGAGATATCGAACGCCTTTGCCCGGATCGCCTGGCCGGTCTTGGCCAGTGCATCCATGCGCGAGAACTTCTGCTTGAGGTCTGCCTTCTGCTTGTCGGTCAAGCCTTCGCTGATCTTCTCGAACCATTTGTCGATGACGGTGCCGGAGATCTGCTGTTCGACCATTCGGCCTTCGTAAAGCAGCGGGACGACAGCCTCGTCGGCCACGGCCTCGTTGATGGCGTATTTGTGGATCAGCCCGCCAAAGGTCGAAAGCGTGTTCTTTTCCTTCTTCAGTAGCGGCGTGCCGGTGAAGCCAAGGTAGCAGGCACGGGGAAGCAGCCGCCGCATCTTGGTCGCGAACTGGCTGTGGCCGCCGTATTTCCCGGTCTGGGTGCGGTGGCTTTCATCGACCAGGACGAAGATATTGGCATCGTCATCGGCGCGCGCGCTGTTGCGTAGGGCCGTGTCGAACTTGTTGATGATCGTCGTGATCAGGCCGGCCTTGTACTCGATCAGTTCCAGCAGATTGGCGCCGGTCGTCGCCCGCACAGGCTCCATGTCGCAGGACCGGAACGTGTCCTTGATCTGCTTGTCGAGGTCGTCACGGTCGGTGACGATGATGATCCGCGGGTTGCGAATATCCTTGTCGAGCGCCAGCGAACGGCCGAGCATGACCATGGTCAGCGATTTGCCTGACCCTTGCGTGTGCCAGATCACGCCGCCCTTGCGGGCGCCGTTGACATCGACTTGCTTGACCCGCTCCACCGCCTTGCGGATGCCGAAGAACTGCTGGTGCCGCGCCACCTTGCGCACGCCGCCATCAAACACCGTGAAGCGGCGGATCAGGTCGAGCAGGCGTTCCGGCCGGCACAGGGCATGGATCGCCCGGTCCTGCGGAGAAATGGCGCGCGGCCCTTCCGCGGCCATCGCATCAAAGTAACGGCGCGCATCGGCGAAATCGCCGGAAAAGATCGCGTCTTTCTCGGACGCAGTCAGCGGGCGGTTGGCGCGCGGTTCGATCCACTCGTCCGTGTCCTCCTCATCCCGCCAGGTTCCCCAGAACTTCTGCGGTGTGCCGACGGTGGCATAGCGCGCCTCCACCCGGTTCATCGTCAGGAGCAGCTGAGCGAAGTGGAACAGCTGCGGGATCCGGTTTTCGCTCTGATAACCGATCAGCTGGCTGCCGGCCTTTTTCAGGCTTTCCGTGGGGCGTTTGTTTTCGATCACCAGCACCGGAATACCGTTCACGAAGGCGACGATATCGCAGCGCTTCGTCTGGGTGCTGCCCGTCCGCTCAACCGCGAATTCGGCCGTCACGTGGAACGCGTTGTTGGCGGGCGTGCCCCAGTCGATGAAGCGGAAGGAATAGCTCTTCGAATCCCCGTCGATCGTCTTGGTAATCGTCGTGCCGAGCACCAGCGTATCGTAGATATCCTGGTTGGTGCCGCGCAGGCCCTTCAGCCGGTCCGGCGTCGGCTTCAGCTTGCGCATCGCCTCGTGCGCGTCTTCCAGATCGAAGGGGTACTCGCGGCCTTTGTGGGTGAAGCGGTTGATGCGCATCAGGTTTTCGACAAGGATATCGTCGAGCACGACATTGCGCAGCCGCCCCCCGCGCAGACGCAGCGCCTCGGCCTGGCTCAGCGGCTGAAAGCCCAGCGCAACCAGCATTTGCAGCGCCGGGATCTGCGACTGGAACTTCTCGGCGGCGTTGAAGCTCATGCGGCTTCCTCCAGTTGCACACGCCATTCGCCCGTCAGGAGCTTCTGCATCAGGCCGCGCTTCTGGCGGGTGAGGAGATTAATTTCGTTGTTCAGGGCGTCGAGGTCGCTCTGTGCGGTACCCAGCACCTCCGCGATGGCTTGCTGTTCGGCCAACGGAGGCAGCGGGAAGGGCAATTTCGAGAATTCGCTCCAGCGCAGACTGCCGCGCCGGTCGACCGATGCGCTGGTGCTGACCTCAAAGATGTGCCGATAGAGGCCGGTCTTGAGGACGGCATAGGCATAAGCATTATCGACTTTGTCGGATGCGAAACGGAAAACTGTGTAGATCGGGCTGACGACGCCCACATCGGTCAGGTTCTGAAGTCCGATCGAGCCTTCCTCGACATGGTTGCTGGGAAAGCCGAAATCGCCGCGCCAGATCTTCTTGTAGCCCGAAAGATCAGCGCTGAAGACCTGCTTCTTGAAATACTCAAGCGAACGGACGAACCCTTCGTATTTTGAGCATGACAGGACCTCATGTGCCGTTCCGTCTGCGTTGCGTTCGGAAATCTCCTTGGCCAGCTTGCCGATGGGCTTAGACGTCCAGGACGCAGGAAGTGTAAACCATCGGCGTGGCGTTACTTCGTCCGTTGTGTGAAATCGGTCGAGTTGCCGTGTCCCGAAGACAAGTGAATGTGTCAGAGCGCGATGCCGCTGCAACTTCGCCGCCCGCAGCGCCTCCAGCTTCTCGATCGCCTCGTCCCATGTGCGCAGGATTTCGGCGATCTTGCGCTGTTCAGGAAGTGGGGGGAGTGGCAGTGGACAGTGCTTGCGGAACTCCGTGGGATTGATGTTCGCTTGGCTCACACCGCGAGTTGAAAGGCGCTTGAGCGCTGTTTGCGCGATGGTTGTATTCAGCCAGAAGTTTACGAATTCAGGTTCAGCCTGCTTCCGGTCAACATTGAGCCTGACCAGGTAGGACGCAAAAACTGCCTGCGTGTCTTCCCTGACAATTCCGACCTTACCGACGAGATCCGGGCTGTTTGTTCGGTTGAGGAGCAAATCCCCCTGCCGAAGCTGCATGCCTGTCCAATCGTTTCCAGCGTCATCCACAGTAGCCAAATCCGTCAGATTAACATATCCGCCCTTCAGGTCGCTCATCCCCACAATAGGAGTGTTGCCTTCCGCATCGCCGGGTTCGCTTAGACCGTACTGTGTGCCAAGCAATGCGGCTCCCACCGGCACAAGTTGCCAGTCCCTTGGCAAGTCGCCATCAAAAAGAGATCGGGTAAACGCCGATTTTTCGTTTCGTTGCTCAGGCATTTCCGGCCCCCTTCTTCCGTCCCTTGGAGGCCTTAGCAATCCGCTCCAGCTCGGCCAGATCATCGGTCTGCTGTGCGGCGAGCTGCTCGGACTCCCGGCGCTTGCCCTCGAATTCCGCATAGCGCGCATGGGCAATCTGCTCGGCCTTCTTCGCCGAGATACTGCCGGCATTGCGCAGCAGCGGCAGCTCGTTGGACGTGATGAAGGTATCGAGCACGCCTTCCCATTCCGCCAGCCGCATCGTCTGCCGCCGGCTGGCGCGTAGTTCCGCCGTATCAAGGAACATGGTGACGATCAGGTTGAGTTCCTTGATTTCCGCTTCGCCCAAATAGTTCTTGGCGGTGGTGACGTCGCCCTTTCGCACGACGGCGCCCTTCCAGGTTGTCAGCCCCATGTTGGGCGCATCGGGGTTGGCGCGAGACTTGATCAGTTCGGCCGCGGTGCCACCGGCAACCGCGAACAGCATCTTGTTCTGGATCGTCGCGTAAAATTCCTGCGCGGCGCCCGATTTGGGATCGTAATCCTCGCTCAGCGCCAAGATATCGCGGATCTTCTGGTAAAACCGCGCTTCCGACGCCCGGATATCGCGAATGCGTTCCAGCAGCTCGTCGAAATAGTCGTAAGCGGAATCCTTCAGCCGCGCGTCGTCCATGACGAAGCCCTTGATCAGGTATTCCCGCAGGACCGTCGTTGCCCAGCGGCGGAACTGGGTGCCGCGCGGCGAGCGCACGCGGTAGCCGACGGACAGGATCACATCGAGGTTATAGGCATCAACCTCGCGTGAAACCTCGCGTGCGCCCTCGGTTTGAACTATCCGGAATTTCCGGATGGTTGCCACTGGATCGCACTCACCGTCGGCAAACACATTCTGGATGTGCTCGTTGATGGTGCGTACATCTTTGTCGAACAAGTCGGCCATCTGGCGCTGGGTCAGCCAGGCCGTGCCATTCACCGCACGAAGCTGGATCTGCGCGGCCCCGTCAACGGTGGTGTAAAGGATCAGATCACCCTCAGACATCGACGCCAAGCTCCTTCAGATAGCTGGCCATCTTCGCGCGCACCTCGATCAGTTCGGCCTCGATGCGGTTGATGTCCTGCTGCAGGGCCGCAACGTCGATTTCCTCTTCGGCCTCGAAGGTGTCGACATAGCGCGGGATGTTGAGGTTAAAGTCGTTCTCGGCAATCTCCGCCGGCGCGGCGAGGTGGGAATACTTCTCGATTTCCGTCCGGTTGCAGTAGGTTTCCAGAACCTTTGCGATGTGCTCTTCGCTCATCACGTTCTGGGTCTTGCCCGGCGTGAACTCTTTGCTCGCGTCGATGAACAGCACGTCCTTGCGCGCTTCGTTCGCCCCGCCTTGCTCGCGCGACCGGTCAAAGATCAGGATGGCAACCGGAATGCCAGTGGTGGTGAACAGGTTGGCAGGCAAGCCGATCACCGCATCGAGCAGGTTTTCCTCGATGAGGGCCTGACGGATCCGCCCCTCTGCTGCGCCGCGGAAGAGCACGCCGTGCGGCACGATCACTGCCACGCGCCCGCTCTGCCGCTTGGCGATCTCGATCATGTGCGTGATGAAGGCGTAATCGCCCTTCGACTTGGGCGGAATGCCGCGCCAGTAGCGATTGAACTGATCGCTGTCGGCATGCTCGGCACCCCACTTGTCGAGACTAAATGGCGGGTTGGCGACGACGACGTCGAACTTCATGAGATGATCGCCCTCAACGAGCGCGGGGCTGTTCAGCGTGTCACACCATTCGATGCGCGCGGCATCCTTGGAATGCAGGAACATGTTCATGCGGGCGAGCGCCCATGTAGCGCCGTTCACTTCCTGCCCGAACAGGGCGAAGTTGTCCGAGCCCACTTCCTGCGCTGCCTGGATCAGCAGCGAGCCAGATCCGCAAGCCGGGTCACAGATAGTGTCTCCGGCCTTCGCGCCGGCCAGCTTAGCGAGCAGGCCAGAGACGGCCGTGGGCGTGTAGAATTCACCGGCCTTCTTACCCGCATCCGAGGCAAAGCGGGAAATCAGGTAGATGTAGCATTCACCGATGATGTCCTCGGTCACCCGAGACGGGCGCAAGTCGAGCGCCGGCTTGGCAAAGTCCTCCAACAGGTTCTTGAGTCGCCGATTGCGATCCTTGACTTTGCCGAGGTTAGCTTCTGAGTTGAAGTCGATGTTGCGGAAGACGCCTTCAAGCTTGCTGCGGTTGGTATCCTCGATCTTCTCGAGCGCAATGTTGATCAGCTCGCCGATATTGGCCTCGTTGCGCCTGTCGTAGAGGTCATAGAAGCTGGCCCCCTCGGGCAGGACAAAGCGCTCGCGTTCCAGCCGGCGGCGGATGCGCGCCTCGTCGTCACCGAACTGCTTACGGTAGGTGTCAACGTGATCGTTCCAGAGGTCCGAGATGTACTTCAGGAACAGCATCACGAGGATGTAGTCTTTATACTGCCCGGCATCGACGACGCCGCGGAAGGTATCGCAGGCAGCCCAGGCAGTCTGGTTGACCTGCTGTTGGGTCAGTTGATCGGTCATTGGTGGGCTCCTTTAAGCTTGGCGCCAGTCTGGACCAGGCTAGCGAGAACCTGGCTTGTGTGGATCTTTGTGATGTCGGCGAGGTCGCGAAGCAGCGAAGTTTCCCTCGCGGATAGTCGTGCTACTTCAACCACTAGACGCTGGGTGCCGAGATCAGGGACGGGCACCAGAATTCCTTCGAGGCTGGTTTTAGGGATCATACGCAAACTTGTGCCCTGAGCTTCAGCATCGATCTGACGCTGGGCGCCCGGCTGGTTGATCACCCAAACGAGATACTCAGGCGTCACGATTTCCGGTCGCGGGCGAAGGATGATCAGGGGAAGAAGAGCCACGACGGGCTCAGTCATCACCTCAGGCACCAAATAAGCAATGGTCGACTGCCCCCGCGAGCGAAAGACAACATCCCCCGGCTTGACCGCATACCGAGCCGGCAGAAGGCCTAAATCAAACCGCTGAAGACCTTGCATATCAATCGAGCCATCTTCGCGGAGGTCTCGAAGCTGCAGCGCGAGCTGGCCGTCGCCAAACGAAGGCTCGAGCCGGCGACGCGCCGTGAACCCAGTTTGAAAATGGCAAAGGTCAATGAGGCGCATTTCAAATCCTGCTGTAGAGCTATGTACAGAGAGATATTTCCGAATCGCCGGTCTTGTCAATGCTAAACGCGCTGTATCTTGATTACAGCAATTTTTCGGTGGCCTGCGGACAGCCCGGGTCGCGCTTCCGTTGAGGTTCTGCAGATTGGCCAAGCCGCAACCATCCTTCCATTCCCGAGGTCTGTGCAGGTTTGAAGGTCAGCGGGCTGGGCTACATTACGTGCTGGCCTTTCGACCTGTTGCCCCTGTCCCGTTGGCCGAGGCCAACTGGCTTTTCCGTCTCAGCACCACCGCTCGATCCTGTCGAGCGATAGACGGAGAACCCCAAGTGAAGCGCCCAAATCCGCTCCACCCTGACCAGATGACCCCGGCAGCCCGGCGCGCGGAATTGTACGCGCTACTCGGTGCAGGCCTTGTCCGCCTGCATGAGCGTAAGCGCCTCCAACTATCTGAAGAAGATAGAGAAATTCCGCTACACTTCACGCCCGAACAGAGCGGTAGTGCCGGTGCAACAACCGGAGAACCGCACAATGAAGACTGATCCCGTCCTTACCCGACTGGCTGCCTTGAAGGCTGCCTCGATCGCCGAGCTCAAAGCGCAGTGGCGTGAATTGTTCTGCGAGGAGCCGCCCGCCTTCAACCGGCGCTACCTTGAGAGCCGCTTGGCCTACCGCGTGCAGGAACTGGCTTACGGTGGACTGAAACCCGCAACGGTGAAGCGGCTCCAGCAGCTGGGTGAGCAGCTTGATGGCGGCAATATCACCACGCGTCGCGTGCGGGCCAACCTTAAGCCGATCGTCGGCACCAGGCTGATCCGCGAATGGCAAGGTGTCGAGCACACCGTCACCGTCACCCTGGACGGCTTCGAATGGCAGGGCCGCCCTTTCCAGTCACTCTCTGCAATTGCCCGCGCAATCACTGGGTCGCGCTGGAACGGGTGGGTCTTCTTCGGCCTCAAGGACAACCGGAGGGCAGCATGAACAACACTAGCATCAGCAAGCTGCGCTGCGCAGTTTATACCCGCAAGTCGTCCGAAGAAGGACTCGAGCAGGAGTTCAACTCGCTCGATGCCCAGCGCGAAGCCTGCGAAGCCTACATCGCCAGCCAGCGTTCGGAAGGTTGGGTCCCCGTCCGGGATCACTATGATGACGGCGGGATTTCCGGCGGCACGCTGGAGCGCCCCGCGCTGCAGCGCCTGCTAGCTGACATCGAAGATGGGCTGGTCGATGTGGTCGTGGTCTACAAGATCGACCGTCTGTCGCGCTCGCTTATGGACTTCGCAAAGCTGGTTGAGGTGTTCGACCGCAATCAGGTGACGTTCGTCTCGGTCACCCAGTCGTTCAACACCACCACCAGCATGGGCCGGCTGACGCTCAATGTCTTGCTGTCATTCGCCCAGTTCGAACGCGAGGTCACCGCTGAGCGCATCCGCGACAAGTTCGCCGCTAGCCGCGCCAAAGGGATCTTCATGGGCGGGGTGCCGCCGATGGGTTACGATGTGAAGGCCCGCAAGCTGATCGTGAACGATGATGCCGCGGCGAACGTCCGGTTCATCTTCAAGCGGTTCGTCGAGATTGGATCAGGCACAACCCTTCTGCGCGAACTCGCTCAGCGCGGCATTACGACCCGCCAGGGAAAGCCGATCACCAAGGGCTTCCTCTATCGCATGCTGAACAACCGGGCCTATCTCGGCGAAGCAGTCCACAAGGGCACGAGCTATCCTGGGGAGCATGACGCAATCATTGATCGCGAGCTCTGGTATGCCGTTCGCACTATCCTCAAGGAGAGCCCCCGCGTTCGTGCCAATCGCTCGCGCGCTAACACCCCTGCGTTGCTGAAGGGGCTGCTCTGGGGGTCAAATGGGGCTGCGTTTTCACCGAGCCACACGCGCAAGAACGGCAAGCTTTACCGCTATTACGTCAGCCAGACCTTGCTTCGGCAAGGCGCGGGGGCATGCACAATGGGCCGCATCTCGGCAGCGGAAGTTGAAGGCACGGTGGTCGAGCAGCTTCGGTCCGTATTTCGCCAACCCGAAGCAATCGTGGGGGCTTGGAAAAGCGCAGTCAAGAATTGCCCCACCGTACCGGAGGAAGAGGCCCGGGAGGCACTTACGAGCCTTGATCCGCTTTGGGAGGAGCTATTTCCGGCCGAACAGGCGCGCATTGTTCAGCTGCTGATCGACAAGGTCATCGTTGGCAGCGCGGGCCTCGATGTAAAGGTCCGGGTTGATGGCATTGGCACCCTGGTCCGCGAACTGCGGGCCCCCGCACTGGAGGCGGCAGCATGAGGGCCTCCAGCGAAACCCAGACCGTCACGATCCATATTCCTTTCCAGATCAGGAAACGGGGTGGCCGTAAGGAAATGGTGCTGCCTCCGGGCGGTCAGTTGCAGCGGTCCCGCATGGATAACACCGTGGTCAAGGCGTTGGCCAGAGCCTTCCGCTGGAAGCGCTTGTTGGAAAAGGGCGCGTACTCCTCGGTCACTGAACTGGCCGAGAAGGAGAACATCGGGATGAGCTACCTGACCCGGGTACTTCGCATGACGCTGCTCGCCCCGGACATCATCGACGCGATCCTCGACGGCCGACAGGGCCAAGGGATCAATCTGACCACGCTGGCCGAGCCGTTCCCCGTAGAGTGGGCATCGCAGCGCCGGCATTTTTCAATGGAGGTATAAGCATGGCCAAAGCTGTGAAGCTGAGTAACGGACGCGAGTTTTTGAGCCAGAAGGCTGCCACAGTGCACTTCAGGGGGATCCTGCATGCTTATGCAGACGGGGACGAAATTATCGATGCTGCGCACCACAGCGGCCTTGTCGCGCTGCTGGAGCGCTATGATGACGCTATCACGGATACCCCGTCGAAAATCGGCACGGGCATTGTTCGCTTCGAAAGGCGGCTCAACTTCGGAGCCGGATTTGCGACCCCGGGGTTCTGGGTGGAGCGGGCTGACGGTTCATGGACCGACTTCAGCTTCCCGACGGCGATCAGCGCAAAACCCAAGCCGCAATCGCAGGAGTTCGCAGATGCCTGCCGCGGCGTGGTCGCCAGCGATCTGCGCGCTGCCAAGCTGCGCCATTTCAAGTCGCATGGGGATGCACAGGGACGGGTGCCCTGTGACATCACCGGGCAGTTGATCACGATCGACGAAGCCCATCTCGACCATGCCCACTGGCCGTTTGGCACGTTGATCGCGATGTTCCGCGAAGCGCGCGGCTGGCACGAAGTGATCCCGACCGGCATCCTAACGGCGCCGCAGAACCAGCAGACAACCACTACCTTCGCCGACCCGGCGATTGCTTCGGCTTTTAAGGCCTTCCACCATCGGACAGCGACCATCAGGGTGATCTCGGCAAAGGTGAACCTCTCCATGGCTTCGCAGCAGCGGAAGCCCAAGATCAAGCTGCCGGTCAATCTCGAGCCCTGAGCAGCATCCACACCAAGCCCTGGCAAAACGAAAGGCGGCGGAGTTCAACTCTGCCGCCTTCGTCGTTTCGGGGTTCTGGCGGGTTCGATCCGAGTAGAATCTTGAGGTTCTACCAGCATCCAACGGCCATTTCGGCACTGTTAAAAAAGCACGCATTTCCAAGCCGATATGCTCATCCACTAAAACAGGTCCGGTCGAGAGCTTTGGAGAATATCGGGCCTAAGAGAGCAAAGATGCCCCTACGCCGCAGATGGGCAGTGGAGAGGTTGCTACCTACAACCCTTGAAATGCAGGGGATTTTTTGCGCCAAACCCAAAGAATAGAATGATTCCAATGGTTTAAATGGCGGAGCGGGAGGGATTCGAACCCTCGATACGCTTTTGACGTATACTCACTTTCCAGGCGAGCGCCTTCGACCACTCGGCCACCGCTCCGCGTGCACTGGAAGAGCGCGCCCTAGCGCCCGGCGGGCGATCGTGCAAGCGTTGCGGGCGTCGGCTTTGCGACTATGTTCTCCGGCATGACCCGGACCATTGGCCTTGCCCCGTCGCTGATCGAGATCGAAGCCCTGGCCCGAGCGGCCTTGCAGCGGTTGCCGGAGCCGTTTGCCGCGCATCTGGAGGGGCTTGTGCTGATGGTCGAGGATTTCGCTGACGAAGAAACACTGGCGGCCATGGGCATTGCCGATCCGTTCGAACTGACCGGAATCTACGAAGGCGTGCCGGTGGGGGAAAAGCACAACGCATCGGGCACCATGCCCGACCGGATCCGGCTGTTCCGCTCTCCGATCCTGGACGAATGGATCGCGCGCGGGGATGAAACGCTGGAGCATTTGGTCGCCCACGTCGTGATCCACGAGGTCGGGCACCACTTCGGCCTGTCGGACGAGGACATCGACGCGCTGGAAGAAGAGGCGTGACGGCGGTTTGACATCGGGCGCGCGGCTGGCACTGTGCGGGGCATGAAGAAGCTTCTCCCCCTTGTTGCCCTTGCCCTGATCCCGGTGGGTCAGGCGTCTCCCGTCCAGGCACAGGCTTCGGCCAGGCTGGTTGCCGGCCAGAACAAGCCATCCCCGCTTGCTCCGGGCGAGATAGTCGCCGCTGCGCCAAAGGCGGACTGGATCGCGATTGCGCCGGCGGACCTGCTGGTCATGGACCTGGTCCCTGACGCCCAGGGCGCGGAGCGGCGGGTGGTGATCCAGTTGATGCCGCCGCCGTTCAGCACCGGTTGGACCGGCAATATCCGCAAGCTGGCTGCCGCCCATTGGTGGGACGGGCTGAGCATCAACCGGGTCCAGGACAATTACGTCGTCCAATGGGGCGACGGGAATGCCGAGGATGCCGCCAAGGCAAAGCCGCTGCCGGCCGGTTTGGCGTCGCCGCCCGAAAGCGAATACGTTTCACCGGCTGGCGATCTTTATGAGCGCGCGGAGGCGGCGGGCCGGGGGCATCGGGGCGATGCTTATGCTCCGGGTCTTTACCACCGTGACGGTTGGCCCGTTGGTTATGACCGCACCAGCCAGTGGCCGGTCCACTGCTATGGCATGGTGGGCGTGGGCCGGGATCTCTCCCCCAACACCGGGAGCGGGGCAGAGCTTTACGTCGTGATCGGCCACGCGCCGCGCCATCTGGACCGCAATATTGCGCTGGTGGGCCGCGTGATCGAGGGCATTGAACACTTGTCCAGCCTGCCGCGCGGAACGGCTGGAATGGGGTTTTATGAAAAGCCGGAACAGCGGACCGGGATCAAGTCGATCCGCTTGGGCGAGGAGGTTCCGGGGCTGCCCGCTTACGAATATCTCTCCACCGAGAGCGGGAGCTTTGCGCGCTACGCTGACGCCCGGGCCAACCGCCGCGATGCGTTCTTCATCCGTCCGGCGGGCGGCGCGGATATCTGCAACGTTCCCGTTCCGGTGCGGCGGGTGCCTTAGGATGGTTCACACGAAGACACGAAGACATGAAGAGGTTCTGCAAACGGCGAAGCCGCCTATCCATGCGAACCTCGCCGATGGCGCAGCGTGGATGGATCAAAGAGCCTTCGGCTCGGTGCTACATCTTCATGTCTTCGTGTGAACCCATATGACCCTTCGACAAGCTCAGGGAGAGCGGGAGATTCTGAAGCACACCGGACTGCTGTGGCGCTGGACTGGCGGGAATGGCGGCTCGTGGCATTTCCTGACGATTGATGGCGAAGCGGGGGAGGCGCTTTCGGCTACGGCGCTGATGCGGCGGATGGAGCGGACGATTGGCGGCTTCGGTTCGCTGAAAGTCACGGCGCAGATCGGGGACACGCGCTTTCGCACCTCGCTTTTCCCGAGCAAGACAGTGGGCTGGATGCTTCCGGTCAAGGCCAGCGTGCGCAAGGCGGAGGACCTGGCCGAGGGGGACCAGGTCGCCGTGGTGCTTGAGGTTTAGGCGTTAGATCCGCTGCGCTTCGGCCACGGCATCGCTGGCGCGCAGGGCGCTGACGATGCGGGTGAGGTGGGCCAGGTCGGTGACTTCCAGATCGACTTCGTAATTGCCGAAAAGTTCGTCACGGCCCGTCATCGCCAGTTGCACGATATTGGCGCGGTTGCCCGCGAAGATACCCGTTGCTTCGGCCAGAGTGCCGGGGCGGTTGTAGAGCACCAGCCGCAGCCGCCCGACCGCGCCCGAACTGCGCTCACCCCAGGATAAGTCCAGCCAGTCGGCATCGACGCCGCTGGCCAGGGTCATGCAGTCGATCGCGTGGACCTCGATCCCCTTGCCTGCCTGGCGGATGCCGACGATGCGGTCGCCGGGGACCGGGTGGCAGCAATCGGCGAGCTGGAAAGCCATGCCCGCAGTCAGGCCGCGGATCGAGATGGCGCGTTCCTGCTTGGGCCAGTTTTCCGGTTCCGGCAGTCCGGCAGTGGAGCCTGGGACCAGCGCTTCCATCACCACGCGGTCTTCCAGCTTGGCCGTGCCGATCTGGGCCATCAGCTCTTCCTCGCTAGCCAGGCCCAGGCGCTTGACCGCGTCCTTCACCGCCTTCTTGCCGATCTTGCTGGGCAGGCGTTCGGCAATCTGTTCGAACAGCTTGCGCCCAATCGCGGCCACTTCGGCGCGTTCCTTGGCGCGGACGGCGCGGCGGATTGCGGCGCGGGCCTTGCCGGTGACGACAAAGCCCAGCCAGGACAGCTGGGGCGACGCGCTCTTGCTCTTGATGATCTCCACCACGTCGCCGTTGTTCAGCGGGGTGCGCAGCGGCATGTGACGGCCGTTGATCTTGGCCCCGACGGCAAAGTTGCCCAGGTCCGAATGGACCGAATAGGCAAAGTCGACCGGAGTGGAGCCCTTGGGCAGCTGGTGCAGCGCGCCCTTTGGCGTGAAAGCGAAGATGCGGTCCTGATAGATCGCCAGCTTGGTATGTTCGAGCAGTTCCTCGGCATCGTGGCTGGCATCGACGATTTCGATCAGGTCGCGCAGCCAGCCGACCTGGCCATCGGGCTTGTCGCCCTGCTTGTAGGCCCAGTGCGCGGCCAGCCCGAATTCGTTCAATTCGTGCATTTCGCGGGTGCGGATCTGCACTTCCATGCGCATTGAATTTTCGAAGATCAGGCTGGTGTGCAGGCTGCGATAGCCGTTCGACTTGGGGGTCGAGATATAGTCCTTGAACCGGCCCGGAATCATTTGCCAGTGCGTGTGCAGGATGCCCAGCGCCCGGTAGCAGTCCTCGGTCGTGTCGGTCAGGACGCGGAAGGCCATGATGTCGGTGATCTGTTCAAAGCTGACGTGCCGTTCGGCCATCTTCTTCCAGATCGAATAGGGGTGCTTTTCGCGGCCCGACACTTCGACCTTCAACCCGGCCTCGGCCAGGGCCTGCTTGATCGACAGGGCAATGGCATCGACCTGGCCGCCTTCGCTGCTGCGGATCTGTGCGAGCCGACCGGTGATCATGGCATAGGCTTCCGGCTCCAGCTGCTCGAAGGCGAGCAACTGCATTTCCCGCATATATTCGTACATGCCCACGCGCTCGGCCAGCGGGGCATAGATATCCATCGTTTCGCGGGCGATGCGGCGGCGCTTTTCCTCGCTCTTGATGAAGTGCAGCGTGCGCATGTTGTGCAGGCGGTCAGCCAGCTTGACCAGCAGGACGCGGATGTCCTCGCTCATCGCCAGCAGGAACTTGCGCAGGTTTTCGGCGGCGCGCTCGCTCTCGCTCATCGCCTCGATTTTGGACAGCTTGGTCACCCCGTCGACCAGCCGCGCGACTTCGGGTCCGAACAGCCTTTCGATCTCTTCGGTCGTGGCCAGGGTATCTTCGACCGTGTCGTGCAGCAGGGCGGTGATGATCGTTTCCTGATCGAGCTTCAGCTCGGTCATCAGGCCTGCCACTTCGACCGGGTGCGAGAAATAGGGATCGCCGCTGGCGCGCTTTTGCGTGCCATGCTTTTGCACGGTATAGACATAGGCGCGGTTCAGCATCGCCTCGTCCGCTTCGGGATCGTAGGCGAGCACCCGCTCAACAAGTTCGTACTGGCGTAGCATCTGTGCCCTAAATGGCTGGCAAACGGGGTTTAGGGCAAGCGCAAAAAGGCCCGTCCCAGAGGTTCGCGCGGCCCGATCAGCTCCAGGTCGCCTCGGGCGGCAGGCTCATCAGGATCGCATCGACATTGCCGCCGGTCTTCAGCCCGAACAGCGTGCCCCGGTCATAGACCAGGTTGAATTCGGCATAGCGGCCCCGCCATTCCAGCTGCTGGCGTTTGTCCTGGTCGGTGAATGCCATGTTCATGCGGCGGCGGACCAGGCGCGGGAACACCTCGAGGAACGCTTCTCCCACGTCGCGGGTAAAGGCGAAGTTGGCTTCGAAAGCCGCATCATCGGCGCAGTCCAGGTGGTCGTAGAAGATCCCGCCCACGCCGCGCGCGACATTGCGGTGGGGGATGAAGAAATATTCGTCGGCCCACTGCTTGAAGCGCGGATAGTACGCCGGATCATGCGCATCGCAGGCCGCCTGGAAGGCCGCGTGAAACTCTGCCGTATCCTCGGCATAGGGGATCGGCGGATTCAGGTCGCCGCCGCCGCCGAACCAGGCCTTGCTGGTGGTCAGGAAGCGGGTGTTCATGTGCACGGCGGGAACGTGCGGATTGGCCATATGGGCAACCAGGCTGATGCCGGTGGCGGTAAAGCCGGGGTTGTCCTGGTCCGCGCCGTGGATCGTCTTGGCGAATTCGGGCGCGAACTGGCCGTGGACGGTGGAGACGTTGACGCCGACCTTCTCGAAAATGCGGCCCTTCATCACCCCGCGCGTACCGCCGCCGGGATTGGGATTGCCTTCCTCCTCGCGGTTCCAGGTGAGATATTCGAAACGGGCGGGACTGCCGGCCTCTGCCTCGATCTGCTCGAACTCGGCACAGATACGGTCGCGCAGGCTTTCAAACCAGGCGCGGGCGCGGGCGGTCATCGGGGTCCAGTCAGTCATGCTCCGCCCTTGCCAAGCGAATCCGCATCCGGCAAGGGAAAGCCATGGTTCCCTTTTCGTTCGCTGGTGAGGAAATGGCCCTGGCGGGCGGCCTGGCGGTCTATTGGCCGCGTGAACGAGCGCTGCTGGTGGCCGACCTCCATCTGGAGAAAGCCAGCTTCTTCGCCCGCTTTGGCCAGATGCTGCCCCCCTATGACAGCCGCGAAACGCTGGCGCGGGTGGCCGATGCCGTCCGGCAGACCGGGGCGCGGCGGGTGTTCTGCCTGGGCGACAATTTCCACGACCGCGCCGGGGCCGAGCGGCTGGAGCCTCACGCGGCGGGGATGCTCGACGCGCTGACGCGGGCGACGGACTGGGTCTGGGTGTCTGGCAACCACGATCAGGGGGCTGTCCCGGCAGGTACCGCGGTGGACGAGATCGAGGTGTCGGGCGTGATGCTGCGGCACGAGGCGCTGAAGGGCGAGACGCGGCCCGAACTGTCCGGGCATTTCCACCCCAAGCTGAAGGTCAGGGCGCGCGGGCGCGCTATCATCCGGCCTTGTGCCGTGGCGAGCGAGCGCAAGCTGATCCTGCCCGCTTTCGGCGCGCTGACCGGCGGGATGGACGCCGCCGATCCCGCGATCATCGCCGCGCTGCAACCGGTGCGCGCGGCGGATGCCTTGCTGGGCGTGCAGGGGCGGCTGGTGCAATATCCGATCTGGCGCGCTGCCTCTTGACCTTGCGGGTGGCCAGCCGCATGGCCGCAACATGGATACGCTATCCCGCCTCGCCGCCACGATTGCCGCTCGCCGCGGTGCCGACCCGGAAACGAGCTGGGTCGCCAAGCTGAATGCGCGCGGCGTTCCCGTCATCGCCCGCAAGCTGGGCGAGGAAGCGGTCGAAACCGTGATCGCCGCCCTGTCCGGCAGCCGTGAGGAACTGATCGGCGAAGCGGCGGACACCCTGTTCCACCTGCTCGTCCTGCTCGATGCCAAGGGCGTGGCGCTGGACGAAGTCATGGCCGAACTGGACCGCCGCGAAGGCACCAGCGGCATCGCCGAGAAAGCAGCAAGAGGTCAGTAATGCCGATCGACGCCACCCAGCCCTATGACGACCAGAACGTCTTTGCGAAGATCCTGCGCGGGGAAATCCCGAACAAGACCGTCTATGAAGACGAATGGGCGCTGGCTTTCCACGACATCAACCCGCAGGCGCCGCTGCACGTGCTGGTGATCCCCAAGGGGCCATATGTCAGCTGGGACGATTTCTCGGCCAAGGCCCCTGCCGAAGAGATCGCGGGCTTCATCCGTGCCGTCGGCCATGTCGCGCGCGAAGCTGGGCTGGTCGAACCGGGCTATCGCCTGCTCGCCAACATCGGCGGGCACGGGCACCAGGAAGTCCCGCATCTTCATGTACATGTCTTTGCCGGCAGGCCGTTGGGGCCGATGCTGGCGCGGTGACGAACCGTTCGCAAGGCGGGGTAAGCGGATAGCTGCCCCTTGCCCTGCGACTCGCGCTGTTGCTAAGGCTGTTTCGGTATGACGGCACAGCCCGCCTTTCCCTCCGGCCAGATCGACGGTCCGCTGCACCGCTTTGCCGTGCGCGCCTATTTCGAGGATACGGACCTGTCGGGCGTGGTCTATCACGCCAATTACCTGCGCTGGTTCGAACGCGCCCGGTCCGATTTCGTCCGCCTGCTGGGGATTGATCAGCGCGCGGTGAACGAAGCCGGAATTGGCGCCTTTGCCGTGGCCGACCTGGCGATCCGCTATGCCGCCCCGGCCCGGCTGGATGACGGCGTGGTGATCGAAACGCGCTGCACCGAACTGGGTGCGGCTTCGTGCCGGATGCACCAGAAGGCGGTGCGCGAAGACGGCCTGCTGCTGGCCGAAGCGACTTTCCGCGTCGGCTTTGTCTCTCCCCAAGGCAAACCGCGCCGCATGCCCGATGGCTGGCGCGCGGCCTTTGCCCCGATCCTGTCCGAAGGAAACCCATGACCGATCTTTCCCTGCTGTCCGCCGCTGCGGCAGCGCCCAAGCATCTCGATCCGGTGGCCCTGTTCCTCCAGGCCGATATTGTCGTGCAGGTGGTGATGGCCGGCCTCGTCCTGGCCTCGGTCTGGGTCTGGACGATCATTGCCGGGTTCAGCCTGCGCTATCGCAAGCTCAGCGCGGCGAGCCGGTCCTATGAACAGGACTTCTGGAATGCGTCGGACATCGACGCGTTCCAGGCCCAGCGCGGCGGCGGCGATGTTCCCTCCGCGCGCGTGGCTGCTGCCGCGATTGCCGAATGGCGCCGCTCGACCAAGGGCAAGAACCTGGACCGCGATGGCGCGCGCCAGCGGCTGGCCCAGGCCATGGACAGCGCGATTGCGGTAGAGGCGGAGCAGCTTTCCGAGCGGCTCAATTTCCTTGCCACGGTCGGTTCCGTCGCGCCCTTCGTCGGGCTGTTCGGGACAGTCTGGGGGATCATGAACTCGTTCTTCCAGATCGGGCAGCAGCAGAACTCGTCGCTCGCCGTCGTGGCTCCGGGCATTTCCGAAGCGCTGTTCGCCACGGCCATCGGCCTGTTCGCGGCCATTCCGGCGGTGATTGCCTACAACCGCTTTTCGCACCGGGTCGACCAGCTTGAAGCGCGCCTGCAGCGCTTTGCCGACCGCTTCCACGCCAGCCTCAGCCGCGAGCTGGACGCGCTCTGATGGCGATGGGTTCTCCTTCCTCGCGAGGCAGCAAGCGGCGCGGCCGCGCGCCCATGGCGGACATCAACGTCACCCCGCTGGTCGACGTCATGCTGGTGCTGCTGATCATCTTCATGGTCACCGCCCCGATGCTGAGCGCCGGGGTGCCGGTCAACCTGCCCGATGCCAATGCCAAGCCGCTGGACCAGAACCCGGTGGAAATCAGCATTTCGCTGGACGGCAATGGGGTGATCTACCTGGGCGATGCTCCGCTTGAGCCGGGCACCTTTGCCCAGCGCCTCGCCGAAGTGCCGCCCGCGCCCGATGGCAAGCCGCCGCAAGTGGTGCTGCGGGCCGACCGCAACCTGGACTATGGGCGCGTCATGGCGGTCATGGGCGAACTGAATCGTGCTGGCTTCACAGCGATTTCGCTGGTCACCACAGGTTCAGTTCCAAGCCCCTAGCGCTGTGATCATGTTCAAAACGCTCGTCATTGGGGGACAGGTGTGACGCGGGCCGGGCTTTCGCGGGAGGAGGCGTTGGGCCTGGGCCTTGCCGCCCTGGGCCACGTGGCGCTGGTCTGGGTGCTGGTCACTGCACCTGCGCCCGAACCGCTGCCGCCGGTCGACCGGGTGAGCGTGACGCTGAGCGATGAAATGGGCCCGGTGTCGACCGCGCCCAATCCGCAGTCAGATCCGATGGCTGACAAGGGCCCTGAACTGGGCGAACCAGCTCCGGTTGAGGAAGCCGTGCCGGCTCCGCCTGTGCCGAAGCCGCAGCCGCAGCCCGCGCCAGTTCCCGCACCGCAAAAGGCACCGGCTCCCAAACCCGCCGCTGCGCCGCCGCAAAAGGCCCCCGCGCCAAAGCCGCAGGCCAAGCCGCAACCGGCCAAGGCTGCGCCGACCAAGGCAGTCCAGGCCAAGGCGACGCCCGCCAAAGCCGGGGCGAGCAGTTTCGATCAGGCCTTTGCCAAGGGGATACCCGGCGGCAGCATCACGGGCCGCGACCAGACCCCCGCCGCCTCGCAGGCTTCGGCGCAGCAGGTCGCCTCGTGGTCGTCCTCGATCAATTCCAAGGTGCGCGGTCCATGGAATTCCTGCCCGGTCAGCGGGCTGGACGTGGGCAAGCTGCGTGCCTCGGTGCGCTTCACGCTGGACAAGACCGGACGGGTCCAGTCCATCGAGGACTTTGACGTTACCGGCGTGACCGAGGCCAACCGCCCGCAGGTCAAGCCATTCAAGGACTGCGCCGTCCGCGCGATCCGCCTTGCCGCGCCTTTCGCGGGCCTCCCGCCGGAATTCCATGACCAGTGGAAGAACCGCCGCCTCAACTTCAGGAAAGAGTAGGAACAAGCCCCCATGAAGAAGATCATGCCCTTCTTGCTGGCGGCGGTCTTGCCCGCCTCGGCCTTGCTCGCCCAGACCGCACCGGCGCCTGCCCCCACGATCCAGCCCGAAGAGGTTGAGGAAGACGTGGTCGGCAGCCTGGACAACGACGCCAAGATCGCCATTCCGGCCTTTGCCACCAATGCCGATGTGCCGACCCAGACCAGCGCGGGCAGCACCTCGACCCTGGGCTTTTCGGTCGCCAACGTGATCTTTGCCGACCTGCGCAACAATGGCCTGTTCCAGCCGACCGGCCCCAGCAGCCTGCCGCGCCCGGCCCTGGCCCAGGTGCAGGCGCCGGACTATGGCGGCTGGCGTGCGCGCGGGGCCGACATGCTGGTGCAGGGCTATGTCCGCGCCGAGGCAGGTGGCAACATCACCGTGGGCTGCTATCTCTATGACGTGGCGCTGGGCCAGCAGCGGGTGAAGGCCGGCTGGACGGTCGCTCCGGGCGACTGGCGCCGCGCCGCGCACAAGTGCGCGGACCTGGTCTATTCCACACTCTCTGGCGAGAACCCGTTCTTTGACAGCCGGATCGCCTATATCGCCGAAACCGGCCCCAAGGACCGCCGGATGAAGCGGCTGGCGATCATGGATTCGGACGGAGCGAACCACACCTTCCTGACCACGGGGCAGACCATTGCGCTGACCCCGCGCTATTCGCCCGATTACAAGCAGATCATGTATCTGAGCTATACCAACGGGCAGCCGCGGATTTACATCATCGACCCGCAGACCAAGGCGCAGCGCCTGTTGCTGAGCGCCAGCAACCCGCTGTTCGCGCCGCGCTGGTCGCCCGATGGGCGCTGGGTACTCTATTCGATGGCCACCGGCGGCAATACCGACATTTACAAGATTCCCGCCGCTGGCGGCACGCCGGTCAAGCTGACCGATGCGCCGGGGATCGACATCGGCGGCTCATTCTCGCCCGATGGCAGCCGGATCGTGTTCGAAAGCGACCGTTCGGGCAGCCAGCAGGTCTATGTGATGAATGCCGATGGCACCAACCAGCGCCGGATCAGCTTTTTCGGCGGGCGCGCGGCCACGCCGGAATGGAGCCCGCGCGGCGACCAGATTGCCTTTACCCACATCGTCGGCAACCTGCGCATCGCAGTGATGGACCCTTCAGGCGGCAACCTGCGGTACCTGACGGACAGCTGGCAGGACGAGGCCCCCACCTGGGCCCCCAATGGCCGCGTGGTCCAGTTCTTCCGCACGGCCAAGACCAGCGGCAAGACCTCGCTGTGGCAGGTCGACCTGACCGGGCGCAACGAACGCCGCCTGGAAACCCCGGTCGATGGCAGCGATCCCGCCTGGGGCCCGCTTCGTCCCTAACCTGTGTTGACTCTCTGGCAGGGTCACCCAAGATCATACGTTGAAGGAGATGCCCATGAACAAGCGCCTTACCATGACCTTGCTGCTCGCAGCAGGCCTTACCGTTTCCGCTTGTGCCAAGAAGGCGCCGCAGGTTCTGCCGCCCGATCCGGGCACGCCCAGCCAGACCGAAACCGCCCCCTCTGGCGCACCGACCCCGGGTAGCCAGGCCGATTTCGTCGCGCAGATGATGGGCCAGGACACGATCTATTTCGATACCGACAAGTTCAATATCGATTCGACCGACCAGGCCGCTCTCGCCGCGCAGGCCCAGTGGCTGATGAAGTATCCGGCCAAGCGCCTGACGGTCGAAGGCCATGCTGACGAGCGCGGCACCCGCGAATACAACCTCGCCCTGGGTGAACGCCGCGCCAATGCGGCCAAGAACTACCTGGTCAGCCTGGGCGTCGATGCCGGCCGCATCACCACGGTTTCCTATGGCAAGGAACGCCCGATCGCCTTGGGCAGCGACGAGGAAAGCTGGGCCCGCAACCGCCGCGCGGTGACTGTCACGGTCGATTGATCAATGGCGCGTCACCCCGGCCTGTGCCGGGGTGACGGTTTGGGTCTTTGCGTCCTCTGCGCGAAACAATTTCCGCCAAAGTACCGACATGAAGCGACACCCTTCGACAAGTTCAGGGTGAGCGGGGCTTGGAGCGCACCATACACTCCGCTCGGGCTGAGCTTGTCGAAGCCGGATTGGCCGGATGGGTTCACGCAAAGGCGCGGAGAAGAAAGGAGAGGCGCGGAGGGTTTTTGGCTTGCACGCCCAGGTTGACACAGTTGACACCCTGTCCACTTCTTCCAACAGGCTAGAACTGAAGGAATTGCTGGGCTTTCCGCGCCTTTTCGTAAAATTGTTCACGCGGGGAGAACAAAAAAGCAGAGCGCTGCGCGCAGGTCTCCGCTGCGCGAACAGCGGGCATGAGAGATCGTCAATTGCAAAGAGCCGCCGCGAATTTAGCAGGCGGCGGCAGAGTAGGAAAACCGGGCGGAGCCTGATCTGCACGCCGCCCGATAACGGTTCGCGCAGAGAACGCAGACGCCGCAGAGATGCCAGTAACCGAAGCTGCCCTGCGTCATCCCGGCGAAGGCCGGGACCTAGTCCGGCCATCAAAGTCGCCGCACGCGGCGGCGTTTCTATAGGGGCTGGGCTCCGGCCTGCGCCGGAGTGACGGGTGTGGGCTCCGCGTTCTCTGCGCTCTCTGCGCGAAACTATTCCCGCTGCCGTTAGGGAATGACGCGACACCCTTCGACAAGCTCAGGGTGAGCGGGTTTTGGGGGCCAGCCCTGCGATCAAACACCCCGCTCAGGCTGAGCCTGTCGAAGCCGGGTTGCTCAGCCTGCACCGAACCGACGGGTCACCGAATCAACGCGCCTTCACATAGCTGCCAGGGGCGTCCTCGATCACCTTGTCGCCCTTGCCACCCGGCACGCGTTTGCCCTTTGCCGGAACGGTCGTGCTGTCCTGCGCGTGAATCCAGTCGATCCAGTGCGGCCACCAGCTGCCCGGCGTTTCGGTGGCTCCGGCGACGAATTCAGCGAAGCTTTCTACCGGCTGGGGGTTGGTCCAGTACTGGTATTTCTTAGCGGCGGGCGGGTTGACCACGCCGGCGATGTGGCCTGATCCGGCGAGCAGGAAAGTCTTGGGTCCGCGCAGGTGGTGCATCAGTTGCCAGACGCTGGCGGCGGGGGCGATGTGGTCTTCGCGGCCTGCCTGGATGAAGGCGGGGGTTTCGATCCGGGTCAGGTCGATTGGGGTGCCATCTGCGCTGAGCGCCTCGGGCACGACCAGCTTGTTGTTGCGGTAGAGGTCCTTCAGATAGCTCATGTGCCATTTGGCCGGCAGGTTGGTCACGTCGCCGTTCCAGTGGAGCAGGTCGAAGGCCGGATAGTCGCCGCCGAGCAGGTAGTTGTTGACCACGTAGTTCCAGATCAGGTCATTGCCGCGCAGCAGGTTGAAGGTCGCGGCCATGTAGCGCCCGTCGAGATAGCCGGTTTCTGCCGACAGCTTTTCGAGCGCCTCAAGCTGCTGGTCGTCGATGAACACTTTCAGTTCGCCCGCCTGGGCGAAATCGACCTGGGCGGTGAAGAAGGTCGCGCTTTTCACCTTGTCCGCCTGCCCGCGCCGGGCCAGCACGGCCAGCGTGGCGGCGAGCGTGGTGCCAGCGACGCAATAGCCGATGGCGTGGACGGCCTTGACCTTCAGGCGCGCGCGGACCGTGTCGATCGCGTCGATCTGGGCGCGGATGTAATCGTCCCAGACCAGGTCCGCCATGCTGGCATCGGCCGACTTCCACGAGACGACAAAGACGGTGAGGCCCTGTTCCGCCGCCCAGCGGATGAAGCTTTTCTGCGGGGTGAGGTCGAGGATGTAGAACCGGTTGATCCACGGCGGGAAGATCACCAGCGGGACTTCCAGCACGCTGTCGGTCGTCGGGCTGTACTGGATCAGCTGGTAGAGAGGGGTTTCGTGCACCACCTTGCCGGGGGTCGTGGCCAGGTTCTCGCCCAGGCGGAAGGCCTGCGGATCGACGTGGGTCAGCTGCCCGCGCTTGAGATCGGCCAGCAAGTGTTCGAACCCTTTGACCAGGCTTTCGCCCTTGGTCTCCAGCGCCTTTTCCATGACCAGCGGGTTGAGCATCGGGAAATGCGCGGGGCTGAGTGCTTCGACCAGCGTACGGGCGGCGAATTTCAGTTGCTCGTGCTTGGCCAGGTCGCCGGGATTGGCCGCTTCGGCCATGGCCATGACTTGCTCTGCCAGCAGCAGGTAGGTCTGGTGGACCAGGGCATAGAACGGCTGCTCGCGCCATTTGGGATCGGCAAAGCGGCGGTCCTTGCGTGGCAGTTGCGGTTCATCGGATTCGGGCTGGGCGGTCTTGGGGCCGATGCCGTACTGGCCCAGCACCGTCTCCCACAGGGCCAGGCTGTCTTCCCACAGCTTCTTCTGGGTATCGGGATTGGTCAGCGGCAGGGCTTTCAGCCAGCCCTGCATGATTGCGGCGAAACCGGCGGGGTCGGCCATCAGGGCGGGAAGCTGGGCCATGACTCCGGTGGCCTGCTCGCTCTGGAATTCCAGCCACAGGGCCTGGAGCCGCTGCGAAATGTCGGCCCATTGCGCCAGGTCGGGCGCGCCGATCGCCTGGGCATCGGGCGTGAACTGGCTGAACAACTGCTGCGGCGCGGTCAGCAGGGTGCCAAGCAATTCCATCGGGTCCTTGGGCTGGGTCATATCATCCTGCATCTGCGTGCTTTGCGGCGGGATAGTATCAGTAAATCGAGGGCTTGAAAGGGGCGGAGCGAGATTCCGTGCCCAGCATAAGGGTGAAATGTTACAGGACGGGGCCGGGTGCGCGCGCTTTTGCTGCGCGCATCGCAATTTTTCGCAAAGATACTGGCGCAAACGCGCGCAATCCCCGATAAGGCCCCCCGCGCTGCCGCCCGCTGCGGCCATGCGCGCTCAAACCAGGAAAGGTCCCATGTCCGAAGAATTCTACCGCATCAAGCGACTGCCGCCCTATGTCATCGCCGAAGTCAACGGCATGCGGGCAGCGGCGCGAGCGGCCGGACGGGACATTATCGACCTGGGCATGGGCAACCCGGACCTGCCGCCGCCCCAGCACGTGATCGACAAGCTGTGCGAAGTGGCGCAAAAGCCGGACGCGCACGGCTATTCCGCATCGTCGGGCATTCCCGGCCTGCGCAAGGCCCAGGCCAATTACTATGGCCGCCGGTTCGGCGTGGACCTCGATCCCGAAACCGAAGTGGTCATGACCATGGGCAGCAAGGAAGGCCTGGCCAGCCTGGCAACCGCGATCACCGCACCGGGCGACGTGGTGCTGGCGCCCAATCCCAGCTATCCGATCCATACGTTTGGCTTCATCATTGCCGGGGCGACGATCCGTTCGGTCCCGACTACCCCGGACGAGGCCTATTTCGCCTCGCTGGAGCGGGCCATGGCCTTCACCGTGCCGCGCCCGTCGATCCTGATCGTCAACTATCCATCGAACCCGACTGCTGAAACGGTCGACCTGGCCTTTTATGAGCGGCTGGTCGCCTGGGCCAAGGAGAACAAGGTCTGGATCCTGTCGGACCTGGCCTATTCCGAGCTCTATTTCGACGGTAACCCGACTCCGTCGATCCTGCAGGTTCCGGGGGCCAAGGACGTGGCGGTGGAATTCACCTCGATGTCCAAGACCTTCTCGATGGCCGGTTGGCGCGTCGGCTTTGCCGTGGGCAACCCGCGCCTGATCGCCGCGCTGAAGCGGGTGAAGAGCTATCTCGATTACGGCGCTTTCACCCCGATCCAGGCGGCAGCCTGTGCCGCGCTGAACGGCCCGCAGGACATCGTCGAGGCGAACCGCACGCTTTATCAGAAGCGCCGTGACGTCATGGTCGAAAGCTTTGGCCGCGCCGGGTGGGAAATCCCCAGCCCCAAGGCCTCGATGTTCGCCTGGGCACCGCTCCCGCCTGCGCTGAAGGACATGGGCAGCCTGGAATTTTCCAAGCAGCTGCTGACCCATGCCGAAGTCGCGGTCGCTCCCGGGGTCGGCTATGGCGAGGACGGCGAAGGTTTCGTCCGCATCGCCATGGTCGAAAACGAGCAGCGCCTGCGCCAGGCGGCGCGCAATATCCGCCGCTATCTGCAATCGATGGGCGTCAATACGACGGCGGCTTAACAAGCAAGTCACTGTACTCTAAAGGTTTGGTTCCTTGCGCCGGTGCTGCAAAGCGTGCAGCGCGGCGCAAGGGCAGTTTAGCCTTTTGAGAGGGCATCCGTGCGGCAGTTTCGCTGGTTTTCGGCGGGACCGGTTCCCGTCGACTATGATTTGCGCCGTCTGGGCTGGGAATTGCTCGGTGACTTGTCGTCGGGCACCGGCCAGGCGCACGATCCGGCCCACGTCCTGCTGGGCCTGCCGCGGCAGTTGCCCTTGCCGCAGTGGCTCAGCCTGTCGGGCAGCAGCCTGCCGCAGCGCAAGTGGATCATGCTGCTGGAGGTGGCGGATTCGGCAGAGCGGGCGCGGATGCTGCGGATGGGCTTTGGCGACGCGATCGATTTCGGCGCTTCGCTGGAAGAGCTGGAGTACCGCGTCCAGCGCCTCGCGCATTTTGCCGAATCCCTGCCGCGCTATCGCCATTACGGCGCGCTGCGGATCGACCTGCTGGCGCGCGAGGGCTTTGTCGCGGGCCGCGCCCTGGGCCTGCACCCACGTGAATTCGCGCTGCTGTGGCGGCTGTCCGACACTCCGGGCGAGGCGGTGACGCCGCACGAATTGCTGAGCGACGTGTGGCGGCTGTCCTTCCGGCCAGAGACCAACAGCCTGGCCGTCCATGTCAGCCGCCTGCGGGCCAAGCTGCGGCTGGCGGGGATCGACGGCTTGATCGAAACCCTGCCCGAAGGCGGCTATCGCCTGGCCCCCTTGCACCGCCCCGCGATTGGCGGCGCGCACGATTTGGGTCTGGACGGATACCTGCGGATGGGCAAGGAATACGCCGTCGCGGCATCATCGCTGTAATTGAGCGGACAACAGGAGCGGAGAGAATGGCATTGGAAGTAAACCCGGCAGGGCGGGTCAGCATCACGCTGGGTGAAGACGGCGTAGCGCAGGTGCGGTTGATCCGCGCGGACAAGATGAACGCGCTCGATCCCGACATGTTCGCCGCCCTGATCGATGCGGGCCGCGTGCTGCACGACCTGAAAGGCCTGCGCGCCGTGGTCCTTTCGGGCGAGGGGCGCAGCTTCTGCGCGGGCCTGGACCTGACCTCGATGGCCAATACCGGCCGCCATGACCGGGTGCCGCTGACCGATCGCACCCACGGCAATGCCAACCACGCCCAGCAGGTCGCGATGCAATGGCGCAAGCTGCCGGTGCCGGTGATCGCGGCAGTCCACGGCGTCTGCTTCGGTGGCGGCTTGCAGGTGGCCAGCGGTGCGGACATCCGCGTGGTCGATCCGGCGGCGCGCATGGCGGTGATGGAACTGAAGTGGGGCCTGGTTCCCGACATGGGCGGCTATGCCCTGTGGAAGGGCCTGGTGCGCGACGACGTGCTGCGCGAACTGACCTATACCAACCGCGAGTTTTCCGGGGCGGAGGCGAAGGAACTGGGCTTTGCCACCTATGTCGACAGCGATCCCCTGGCCCGCGCCACGGCAATCGCGGCAGACATTGCCAACCGCAACCCCCACGCCCAGCGCGCGGCCAAGCGGCTGTTCAACCGCTATCTCGAAGTCGGCGTCGATGAAATCCTGATGGCCGAAAGCGTGGAGCAGCAGGCCCTGATCGGTTCGCGCAACCAGATCGAAGCCGTCACCAGCCAGATGCAGAAGCGCAAGGCCGAATACGTCGATCCGTAAACGGCGCGCTGAACCCGCGTTACCTTCCCGTCATCCCGGCAAACACAACCTACGTCACCCCGGCGAAGGCCGGGGCCCAGCCCGATCAATGGGTCGCCGCAAGCGGCGGCGCTTGCTTAAAGGACTGGGTCCCGGCCTACGCCGGGATGACGCAAGAACGGGTCCCGGCCTGCGCCGCGGGTCCCGGCCTGCGCCGGGATGACTGCACTGATCAGAACACGATCACGCTGCGGATCGACTTGCCCGCGTGCATCAGGTCGAAGGCGGTGTTGATCTCTTCCAGACCCATGACGTGGGTGATCATCGGGTCGATCTCGATCTTGCCCTGCATATACATGTCGACGATCTTCGGCACGTCGGTGCGGCCCTTGGCCCCGCCGAAGGCCGTGCCGCGCCAGTTGCGCCCCGTTACCAGCTGGAACGGGCGGGTGGCGATTTCCTTGCCCGCTTCGGCCACACCGATGATGATCGAGGTACCCCAGCCGCGGTGGCAGGCTTCCAGCGCGGTGCGCATCACTTCGGTGTTGCCGGTCGCGTCAAAGGTATAGTCCGCGCCGTCGTCGGTCATCATCACGATCTTGGCGACGATGTCCTCGCGGCTCATGCCCCGGGTATTGAGGAAGTCGGTCATGCCGAACTTGCGGCCCCATTCCTCGCGGTCCGGATTGATGTCGACGCCGATGATCTTGTTCGCGCCAGCCAGCCGCGCGCCCTGGATCACGTTCAGGCCGATGCCCCCCAGGCCGAACACCACCACGTTGTCGCCAACCTGGACCTTGGCCGTGTTGATCACCGCACCCACGCCCGTGGTCACCCCGCAGCCGATGTAGCAGCTGGTCTGGAACGGCGCGTCCTCGCGGATCTTGGCGACGGCGATTTCCGGCAGCACGGTGAAGTTCGAGAAAGTCGAACAGCCCATGTAGTGATAGATCGTCTGCCCCTTGTAGCTGAACCGGCTGGTGCCATCGGGCATCAGGCCCTTGCCCTGGGTGGCGCGGATCGCGGTGCACAGGTTGGTCTTGCCGCTGAGGCACGACTTACACTGGCGGCATTCCGGGGTGTAGAGCGGGATCACGTGGTCGCCCGGCTTCACGCTGGTCACGCCCGCGCCGACTTCGCGCACGATCCCGGCACCTTCGTGGCCCAGAACCGAAGGGAAGATGCCCTCGCTGTCGAACCCGTCCAGGGTGTAGGCATCGGTATGGCACACGCCGGTCGCCATGATTTCGACCAGAACTTCACCGGCCTTGGGGCCTTCCAGGTCAAGCTCGACAATTTCCAGCGGCTGCTTGGGGGCAAAGGCGACTGCGGCGCGGGTCTTCATGGAATTTCTCTCTCCTGTCCGGAACATGCCGTCCGGAACGAGCCGGGCGAAACACGCTGGAATGTGATCTGCGCGCTTCGTGCCGCCTGACGCGCCGCTTGGCAAGCACGTGTCACCGGGTTAGCCCTGTGGGATGAAAGCGATCCGCGATCCCGATTGCCTGCTGGCCCAGGGACTTGACGCCATTCGCGCGCAATTCCGGGTGCCTGCTGGCTTTCCGCCGCAGGTTGAAAGCGCCGCAGCGCAAGCCGCGCGCAAGCCGCTGAGCGACCATGCGGACCGCACCGCCATGCCCTTCGTCACGCTCGATCCCGCCAGCGCGACCGACCTCGACCAGGCCTTTGCGCTGGAGCCAGCGGGTGGTGACTGGCTGCTGCACTATGCGATTGCCGATATCGACTGGTTCGTGACCGATGGCGATCCGGTCGACCAGGAAGCCTGGGCGCGGGGGGAGACGCTTTACCTGCCCGATGGCAAGGCCGCGCTCTATCCCCGCGCGCTGAGTGAAAGCGCAGCGAGCCTGCTGCCCGATGGTCCGCGCCCTGCAGTGGTGTTCACCAGCCGGATCGACGCGAACGGCAAGGCCGTGCTGGAGCGGGTGGAGCGCGCGGTGATTCGCAGCCGCGCCAAGCTGGGCTATGAAGCGGTCCGGCCAGAAGACCTGCCCGCCGGGTTCGGCGAAGTCGCGCGCCGCCTGGCCGAAGCCGACAATGCCCGCGGCGCGACCCGCGTCGATCCGCCGGAGCAGGAGGTAGAGCGCGATTCGTCGGGCCATTTCACCTTGCGCCTGCGCCCGATGGCCTGGGCCGAACGGCACAACGCCGCGCTGTCGCTGGCAACGAACCTGGCCGTGGCCGATGCGCTCCACCGCGCCGGAACCGGCCTGTTCCGGGTGATGGAGCGTCCCAGCCGCGAGGCCGAAGGACGCTTGCGCCATACTGCCGAAGCCTTTGGCCTGGCCTGGCCGCAGGAAGCCAGCCTGGCCCAGTTTGAGCGCCTGCTCGATCCGGCGGACCCGCGCGCCGCCGCCTTCATGCTCGCGGTGCGCCGCGCCGGCAACGGAGCCAGCTATGTACCGTATCAGCCTGGCGTGATTCCCTGGCACGCGGCCATGGCCGCCACCTATTGCCACATGACCGCGCCGCTGCGCCGCCTGGCCGACCGCTATGTCATCCGCGCCGCCATGGCCGTGGCGAACGGGCAGGAGGTGCCGGAAAGCGCCTCCTCTGCGTTCCAGCGGCTCGGCCCGGTGATGGACCGCGCTCAGGCCCGCAGCAGCCAGATCGAGCGTGCCGTCGTCGATCTGGCCGAAGCGGCGATCCTCACCGGGCGCGAAGGTGAGCAATTCGAAGCCGTGGTGACCGACCAGGGCGAAAGCGGCGCGCGTTTCCAGCTGTGCGAACTGCCCGTCGTCGCCCGCACCACGGCCCACCGCGTCCAGCCCGGAGACCGCATCCGCGTCCGCCTGGAATCGGCCGATCCCACCCGCCGCGAAGTCCGCTTTGCCCGCCAAGCATGAATCGAGTTGCACCGCCGCGCAGGCTAAGCTAGTGGCGCACGCTCTTGAGAGGCCCGATGGCGGAGTGGTTACGCACCGGATTGCAAATCCGTTTACGCCGGTTCGATTCCGGCTCGGGCCTCCAGAGAACTTGATTGGTATGCCGCTTTAGCTCAGTTGGTAGAGCACATCATTCGTAATGATGGGGTCACGTGTTCGAGTCACGTAAGCGGCACCACCTTCCTTAAGGTGCATTCCCTAGATTTTTCGCTAGGCATGTTTCCGCGCAATCGTGTGACTAGTGCAACTCCGCAGCGAGTTTCCCTGGCGGGCTGATTGGATGCTTTCAGGTGCTCCGGATAGCTACGCCGCAACCCCTTCCTTGCGCCCATATAAAGCTGCCTGAATGCAGGCGGGGGCATTTGCTTATTTTTGCCATCTGCCCTTAAGCCGGTGATCAGAACAAGTTACTGACCTCATTGCAAGGCCGTATCCCGTCAATATTAGTCTGATTTGCGTTTCGGAAACTTCAGACGGGGAGCGATTTGATCCATTGTCATTTTGGCATCCAGGGTCATGCAGTATTCAGGTTTAGCAGCACGGCAAATCGACGGAGGCGCAGGGTCATTTGTTGCTATGATCTCAAGCTCAGCTCCTCCAGGCCCGGTGAGATCAAAGTCTCCATTTCCGATGCGCAGATAAGTTAACTGGCTCTTCTGATAGACGATCTGAAAGAAACGAAAGCCAGCCAGATTGGCCAGTTCGGCAGCGCGGTAGAGTGCAATCCAAGAAGCACTCCCTTCCGGGGCCGCACCATTAACGCCAGTCCAAACTCGCCAAGCATTCGGTCCCGTTTGCTTATCCTTATAGCCCCCGAAGACTCCCCATTTTCGATATGTTACTTGTCCTTGGCTTTGTCCGGAGGCCGCGAAGGGTAAAATTGCGAGCCCTAGCAAAAGGGCGATGAGGAGTTTCTTCATTTCGACCATCCGGGAAGCGCATTTGATGCACTTATTTTGCGCAATCTGATCTAATTTAAATACAAAAATTCAGATGCTTGGCAGGCAAAATTTGATTTGCACGCGTGCTCGGCTCGGCATGAACTCCTGCGGGTCAAGTGCAGCGCACCGAGTGTGCCATGGTTCAAATAATTGCTCTTCCGATTAAGTACGTTTCATGGTGATAGGGGGAGGTGAGACTAGCATCTAAGCGGCTTCGTTTCCGCGCCATCCTCTCCCGGTCCCTGATTGCCCTGGCGCTGCCAGCGGTGTCTTCGCCTGCCTGGGCGCAGGACAAGGACGACGCGCAGGTTGCTCAGGACATCGTCGTGACTGGGCGGGGCCTCGATCCTTCGCCGTTGCTCCAGGCCTATTCGGTCGTGACGCTGGATGCGGAGCGCAGTGCGCTGTCCGCTTCGGGGCGGCTGGAGGACGTGCTGACGGGGGCGGCGGGTTTCCAGCAGTTCCGCCGGTCAGACAGCCGTTCGGCCAATCCCACGGCGCAGGGGGTTACGCAGCGCGGGCTGGGGGGCAATGCCTCCAGCCGGACCCTGGTGCTGCTGGACGGGGTGCCGGTCACCGATCCGTTCTTTGGCCATGTGCCGTTTTCCGCCCTGCCGCTGGATCGGCTGGGCCGGATCAGCGTGATTCGCGGCGGCGGCACGGGGGCCTTCGGGGCCGGTGCCGTGGCGGGCACGGTCGATCTGGTCAGCGCCAATCCTGCCGACCTGCCGCTGGGCGAAGCGCGGCTGATCGCGAACGACCGGGGCGAGAGCGAGCTTTCCGCCACCTTGGCGCCGCAGCTTGGCGCGGGTTACGGCGTGATCAGCGGGCGGTGGGATCGCGGGCAGGGGTTCTGGACCACGCCGGTCGAGCAGCGTGTTCCAGCCAGTGTGCGGGCCCGGTTCGATAGCTGGTCGACCTCGCTGCGCGGCGTGGCGCCGCTTGCACCGGAGGTGGAATTGCAGGCGCGCGGCCTGGTCTTTCAGGATCACCGCACCCTGCGTTTTGCCGGGGCGGACAGTTTTCAGGGCGGGCAGGATGCCTCGCTGCGGCTGGTAGGCCGGGGCGCGTGGCAGTTTGACGTTCTGGGCTATGTCCAGGCGCGCGACTATTCCAACGTGGTCATTTCATCGACCACCTATCGCAAGACGCTGGACCAGCAGGCGACTCCCTCGACCGGGCTGGGCGGCAAGATCGAACTGCGCCCGCCGGTCGATGCGGCCCATTCGCTGCGGCTGGGCGTGGACTGGCGCCGGGCCAGCGGCGAGATGCGCGAAGTGGCCTTCAGCGGAGTAACCGGCGCGGTCACGGCGCGGCGGCGTGCGGGCGGTACCAACGACGATCTGGGCTTTTATGCCGAGCATGACCGGCAGCTTGGCCCGCTGCGCCTGACCGGATCGGCGCGGGTGGACCGGTGGTCGGTGCGCGACGGGCGCTTTATCGAGACCAGCGCCGCTGGCGTGGTGACGACGGAAGCCCGCTTTGCCGACCGCTCCGGCTGGGACCTGTCGCTGCGCGGCGGCGCCCTGATGGACCTGGCCGAAGGGCTGGCGCTGCGCGGGTCCATCTACAACGGGCTGCGCCAGCCAACCTTGAACGAGCTTTACCGCCCCTTCGTGGTCTTTCCGGTCACCACGCGGGCCAATGCCGCGCTGGAGAACGAGGAGCTGTTCGGATTTGAAGGCGGGTTCGACCTGAAGCTGGACGGGCTGGAATTTTCCGCCACTGCCTTTGACAACAAGGTGAAGGGCGCGATTGCCAATGTCACCATCGGCACCAACCTGCGGCAGCGGCGCAATGTCGACGCGGTCCATTCGCGGGGTGTGGAACTGCTGGCCAAAGCAAAGCTAGCTCAGTTCGAATGGGACGGCGCGGCCAGCTTTATCGACGCACAAGTGGAAGGCAGCGGCCCGTCGCTTGGCCCGGATGGCAAGCGCCCGGCCCAGGTGCCCAAGTTCGCCGCCAGCACCACGCTGGCCTGGCGTCCTGCCGAAGGGTGGCTGGTCGCGGCAACGCTGCGCCATGTCGGCGCGCAGTTCGAGGACGATCTGGAAACCGACCGTTTGCCGGCGGTGACCACGCTGGATGCCGTGGCGACTGTGCCGCTGGGCGAGCGTGCCAGCCTGGTTCTGCGGGCCGAGAACCTGACCGAAGCGCGGATCGTGACGCGCAACCAGGGCGGCTCCATCGACCTGGCCGCGCCGCGCACGGTCTGGGCCGGATTGCGGATTTCCTTCGGCCGCTGACTTGCCTAAGGTGCCTTCCGAAACAACGAAATCGGAGAGCGCCATGGCCACCAAGTTGAGCAACCACAGCCGCAACCTGGATTGCAGCGAGGAAGAGTGGCAGGCCCGCCAGCAACTGGCCGCCTGTTACCGCGTGTTCGATCACCTTGGCTGGTCGGAATCGATCTACAATCACATCTCGGTCAAGGTGCCGGGTGAGGAAGGCGCGTTCCTGATCAACCCGTTCGGGCTGCTCTATTCCGAAGTCTGCGCCAGCAACCTGGTCAAGATCGACATTGAGGGGAACACGCTGGATGGCAGCCCCTATCCGGTGAACAAGGCCGGGTTCGTGCAGCATTCCTATTTCCATGCTCACGTGCCCTGGGCCCATGCGATCTGCCACACCCACACCACGGCGACCATGGCGGTCAGCAGCCTGGAAGGCGGGCTGCAACCGACCAATTTCTATGCCTGCAACTTTGTCGGCCGGATCGGCTATCACGATTTCGAAGGCATCACCGTCCGCGAGGAAGAGGGTGAGCGGCTGCTGAAGAACCTGGGCGACAAGCGCATCCTGATGCTGCGCAATCACGGCCCGGTAATCCTGGGCCGGTCGATCCCGGAAATCTTCATCACGCACTGGTCGCTGCAGCGCGCTTGCGAGATCCAGCTGGCCACCATGGCGGCGGGCAAGCCGGTGGTCGTGCCGGATGAGGTTGTTGCGGTGCACCAGCGCGACCTGAGCCAGGCGAACGTGCCGGGAACCCTGCCGGGCGCGGCGGACTTTGACGCCTGGGTCCGGGCGGTGGACCGCGTCGACCGGTCATGGCGCGACTAATTCAGCGCTGACCTGTGCCCCGCCTCACCGTCAACGGCCGCCCGGTCGAGTTCAAGCTTGATAGCCAGACCCCGCTGCTGTGGGCGCTGCGCGATGCGGCCAACCTGACCGGCACCAAATATGGCTGCGGTGCGGGCGATTGCGGGGCCTGCATGGTCCTGATCGATGGCGAGGCGCTGCGGTCGTGCCTGGTCACCCTGGCCGAGGTGGAGGGGCGGAGCGTCACCACGATCGAAGGGTTGTCGCCGGACCGTTCACACCCGGTGCAACAGGCGCTGGTGGCTGAGCAGGCGATCCAGTGCGGGTTCTGCACCCCTGGCATCGCGATGTCCGCAGCGGCCCTGCTGGCGCGCAATGCCGATCCCACGGCAGAGGACATTGCCGCTGCCGTGCCCAACCTGTGCCGCTGCGGCGTCTATCCCCGCCTGGTCCGCGCGGTCCAGCGCGCCGGGCGGGTGATGCGCCGGATCGAAACGATCAGCGCCGCCCCCGCACCGGGCATTTCCCCGCAGGACGCGGCGCAGGCGGTTCCGGCGCTGAAGGCTGATTGAGGGAAGGGCGCCTTCGAGACGGCCCTCAGGGTGAACGGGGTTTGCGAGAACCGGCTTCGACAGGCTCAGCCTGAGCGGGGGTTTGAGTCGGGTTTTTGAAGAACTGTAACTGTAATGGGGTTCGCGCAGAGAGCGCAGAGGACGCAGAGACTATCCCTCGGCGTTCTCTGCGCGCTCTGCGCGAAATCTAACCAGGCGGATGGGCATCAAAAACGGCTTCGACAAGCTCAGCCTGAGCGGGCGTGAGTTTGCGAACTACTCAAAAACTACGCTCAGCCTGAGCTTGTCGAAGGCGGTTTAGCCAGCTCCGACAGACTCAAGCCAGGCGGTCGTCGGCGCTTAGAACTTCACCCGCAGCGTCAGCTTTGCATTGAGCGGGCGGCCGGTCGAGATGTTGTTGTCGGTATGGGCCGACGGGAAATAGTCCGTGTCGGTCAGGTTCTCGACATTCAGCTGCAGGGTCACATCGCGGGTCAGGTCGTAGTAGGCGGCGGCGTCGATCCGGGTGAAGGCGGGCAGGCGCACATGGTTGCTGATCGTGGCGAACTGGCTGGACTGGTGGATCACGCCCAGGCCCAGTCCGAACGACTTCGAGAAGTTGTAGCGCGCCCAGGCCGAAGCCTGGTGGCGCGGCAGTTGCGCCAGCTTGCGGCCTGCCGGGGCCGCCGTGGTCGTGGCGCGGATTTCGCCGTCTTGCAGGGCATAGCCGAGCGAGACGTCAAGGCTGTCCGTAACCCGGCCCACCAGCGAGAATTCAACCCCTTCGGTCCGGCTCTTGCCGCTCAGCACGGTGTTGCCGGTGATCGGATCGGTGGCGCGGGTGTTGTTGCGGTCCAGGCGGTAAACCGCTCCGGTGAAGGCCAGGGCATCGGTGATGTCCCACTTCACGCCCGCTTCCAGGTTCTGGAACTCTTCGGGAGCGAGTGCCGCGCTGGTCGCGTCAAGCACGGCGAACTGGTCGCCCGATTGCGGCAGGAAGCTCTTGGCATAGCTGGTGTAGAGCGAGACGTTCTCGCGCGGCTTGAGGATCAGGCCCAGGCGCGGCGACCACTTGCTGTCGCTGCGCTTGCCCGCGAAACCCGAAACCAGGTTGGTCGAGCTGATGGTGAAGCGGTCAAAGCGGATTCCGCCGACGATCTTCACGAGGTCGCCCAGGTCGATCTGGTCCTGGGCATAGGCGGACCAGAAGGTCACGTCGGACTGGCTCTTGCTGTTCGGCGTGGTCGGGAATGCGACGGCGGGGACGACGATCCGCTCGGCCAGGGTCACTGTCGCACCGGCGGGGAAAGTCGCGGTGTGGCGGTCCGCCAGAGTCGACTGATCGCCCGCTTCGAAGCCCAGCAGCAGGGTGTGGCCCAGGCTGCCGGTATTGCCGGTCCAGATCAGGTTGCCCTGGCCAATCAGGTTCTGGCGGTCGGTGCTGCTGTCATAGCCGGCGAGCGTAACGGTGTTCGCCGCGCTGACCGCGCTGCTGGCATAGACGTTGCCATAGAACTTGTCGTAGTCGGCAAATTGGAGGCTGAGGTTGGCCTTCAGGCTGTCCGAAAAGGCGTGGTCGATCCGCCCGTGGACCAGATGCGCGGTCACTTCCGAATGGTTGATCCGGGGTGAGCCGAAGAAGGTATCGTCATAGCCGGTCAGCGGCAGGCCGTCCTTGGACGGAACGCCCCGGTCGGTAATGCGGCGGTCCTCGACATATTCGTAAGTCAGGGTCAGGCTGGTCGCATCGCCCAGGTGCGCGCCGATGGTCGGCGTGATGCCCAGAAAGTGTCCGCCAAAGTCTTGGCGGTGGTTGTTGAACTCTTCATAAGTCGCGTTGAGGCGCGTGCCGATGGTGTCGGAAAGCGGCGCGCCGAGGTCTGCCGCGACGGACCATGCGCCAAAGCTGTCGACGCTGCTGGCCAGACCGGCGCGGGTGCGGTCGAATTCCGGTGCCTTGGAGACGCGGTTGATTACGCCGCCGCCGCCGCCCCGGCCAAAGATCATCGCATTGGCACCCTTCAGCACCTCGATCCGCTCAACATTGTAGAGCGGGCGGTAATACTGCGCATCGTCGCGGATGCCGTCGACGAAGAAGTCGGCAGTGGAGTTCTGTCCGCGCAGGGTGATCTGGTCGCGGTGGCCTTCGCCCTGGCCCAGGCTGACCCCGGCAACGTGGCGGAGCGCCTCGCCCAGCGAGGTTACGCCCTGATCGTCCATCTGTTCGCGGCTGATGACGCTGATCGTCTGCGGCACGTCGATCAGCGGGGTGTCGGTCTTGGTCGCGGTCGGGGTCTTGTCGAGGTCATAGCCGTCCGGACGGCCATAGACGATGATCGACGGGGCATCCGCTGCTGCTTCATCGGCCATGGCAGGCGCGGCCCAGCCGATCGGACCCAGGGCGGCAGAGGCGGCGAGGGCGATTCGGCTGAAGCGGAGAGAAGCTGGCATGGATGATCCTTATTGAGAATGATTTGCAAGAACGAGAGTGCCGATAATGAGAATGACTCGCATTGACAAGGATCAAAATTGGACAGGATCACTTTTCTTGGACGGACGGAGCGGCTAACCGCCGTGCAGGACATGGAGGCAGGAATGAAAGCAACGATCTGGCACAACCCGGCATGCGGCACCTCGCGCAAGACGCTGGCGATTTTGCAGGAGACGCCCGGGGTGGACGTGACCGTGATCGAATACCTCTCCACGCCGCCCAGCGCGGAAAAGCTGGCCCAGCTTTACCGCGATGCCGGGATTACCCCGCAGCAGGGCCTGCGTCTGCGCGGCACCGACGCCGAAGAGCGCGGCCTGCCGGATGCCAGCGACGGCGATGTCCTGGCTGCCATGGCGGCCGAGCCGAAGCTGATCGAGCGGCCCTTGGTGGAAACGGACAAGGGCGTGCGCCTCTGCCGCCCGCAGGACAAGGTGCTGGAGATTCTTTAGGGCTTCGCGGCGCGGTCGGTCTTGAGAAGCGCTGTCGCTTTGCTGGGTCCGGCTTCGACAAGCTCAGCCTGAGCGGGATTGAGTCCTTCGAACCATGCACCCCCGCTCAGCCGGAGCCGAATTTGGGCCCTTGATCCAAGCACACCGCTCAGCCTGAGCCTGTCGAAGGCGGATTGCCTCAGCGCAAACCGCCGGCTCTTCGTCAGATCCGCCGCGTCTCGATCAGCGAATCGTCGCTGGTCATGCCCTTGAAGCCCAGCACGATCACCGTGATGCACAGCAGTTCGATCACGCCGAACCCGATCCACGGGCTGTGGCCATAGAGCCAGACGCCCACCGCAGGCGCGACGATATAGGCCGCGCCATTGACCGAAGCGACGATCCCGGCGGACTGGCCCTGCTCCGCGCGGCTGACAGCCAGCGATGCGCCGGCGGTAAAGCCCGGGCGGAACAGGCCAAAGCCCATTGAGGCGAGCGCCAGGCCCATGGTGATGGTGTGCAGGTCTCCCGCCACGGAAAGCAGCCCCACCCCGACGCAGGCGAGGACCATGCCCCACAGGCACGAAGCGCGCGGCCCCAGTTGCAGCAGCGGGATCAGCCCCCACTGTGCCAGCAGGGTGGCGAGGGCTCCGGCCATTAGCACCAGCCCGGTTGGCCCCGCCCCGGCAGTGGGATCGCCGCGCAGGCCCAGCCGGTCGAGCACCAGAAAGCCGACAATGCCCATGACCGCCGCCTGGGCATGGCCGCCGGTCAGGCCCGCAATCAGCCAGGGGCGCAAGCGCGGGTCGCGCCAGGACAGCTTGGCCACTTCGCCGGGCAGTTCCTCGTCGCCATGGGCATCGTTGCGGCGCGCGCGCGAATCCGAATTGGCGCTGAAAGGCGCGGCCATGACATCGCCCTTGCCCGCAAAGGCAGGCGTGTCGTCCGGCAGCCGGGTGCGCAGCGCGATCAGCACGACCAGCGCGATCAGGGCAAAGGCAATGAACGGACTGACCAGGCCGAGCGCCGGGAAGATCAGCAGCGGCGCCAGCGCCGGACCCAGGACAGTCCCCAGGCCGAAGCTGGAGGAAATGAGCGACAGCGCCTGGGTGCGCTGCTCGCGGCTGGTGCGGCTGGCGACATAGGCCTGGACCGCTGGCGGCGCGGCCGAGCCGAACCAGCCATAGAGCGAGCGGAACAGGGCAAAGACCAGCAGCGTGGCCAGGCCGCTGATCCACCCATGCAGGCCCAGGTACAGCGCCAGCCCGCACAGGCTGAAGCTGGAGATGAAGCCCAGCAGGCCAATCCCCATCATCGCCTTGCGCCCGCGCTTGTCCGACCGCCGCGCCCACATCGGCGCGCAGATCATCCACAGCAGCGCCGACCAGGTATAGGCCAGGCTGATCCAGAAGTCCTGAACCTTCAGGGCCGTGCCGATCGAAGGCATGACCGATTGCATCGCCGTATTGCCCGCCGCGGTCACCAGCATGACCATGAACAGCAGCAGGACCCGCCCACGCGGCAGGCTGGATGTCGTGCCACTTGCAGCTGCTTCGCTCTGCAATATCGGCGGTGGATCGGAACGGTTCATCGCTTATGAGCTAGTCCGGTCGCTCTTGCCTTGCAATGGCTGGGCAAATTTGTGAATGCGAAGCAAAGCCCAGCCACAGCCAACAGGCCGCCAAATAATGGAATGTCCCTCCACATGAATCCCACTGAGCTTGCTGAAGTGCCGCTGTCTCATCGGATGAAGCAACGGTTCAAGAAGCTGATGGGTCCCTGGGGCGTGTTCCTGCAGGGCTTTATCGAGCATCCGGTGATGGTTGGCTCGATCATCCCCTCGTCGCGCTTCACGATCCAGAAGATGCTGGCGCCGGTCAACTGGTCCGAATGCAAGCTGTTCGTGGAATATGGTCCGGGCGTAGGCACTTTCTGCCGCCCGGTGCTGGAACGCCTGCCGCGTGACGGCACGCTGATCGTGATCGATACGAACCCGCTCTATATCGACTACCTGAAAGCGACGATTGCCGATTCGCGCTTTATCCCGGTGCTTGGTTCGGCGGCGGACGTGGAGCAGATCGTTCGCGCGCATGGTCATGACCATGCCGATTATGTGCTGTCGGGCCTGCCGTTCTCGACTCTGCCGGACGGGGTAGGCCCGGCCATCGCCGCTGCCACGCACCGCGTGCTGCGCCCGGGCGGGGCCTTCCTGGTCTATCAGTTCAGCGCCAAGGCGCGCGACTTCATGGCGCGCCACTTTCACCGCATCGACCAGGGTTTCGAACCGCTGAACGTCCTGCCGTGCAAGCTGTTCTGGGGCTGGAAGGACTGATCCTCAGCCGAACGGGCCGGGCTGGCTGGCTCCGTCCAGCTGGCGATAGCTGGAGGTCATGGCTGCGGCCAGGTAGACTGCCATCGCGGCCTGGACCATGCTGGAGATCAGCGCGCCGGTGATCGTGCCCGCGTCCGGTCCGGCGACAAGCTGGACCAGCAAGGTAACCGACCATTGCAGCACTTGCCCCGCGATCAGGAAAGCCAGGACCAGCAGGAACAGGAATAGCACCAGGCGTCCTGCATTGCCCCGCGTCAGGGCAAAGGAGCGCTGCACGGCGGCGAGCGGATTGCGCCGCGTTTCCGCCGCGATGATCGGCGTGGTCAGGCTGGTCCGGGTCCAGAACCAGGCGGCAATGACCAGGCCTGCAGTCAGTCCGACCATGGCGAGAGCCTTGGACCCGGCGAAGGAAAACAGCGACAGGGGAGCCAGGACCAGGCCGGTCATCACGAAGCCGACGATCATCTGCGCCAGGATCGCAATCGGCGTGGCGGAGAGGCCCTTGCGGATCGCCTCGCCCACGGTCGGGCGGCTGGCATGGCCGAACAGGGTGAGCATGGCCATGGTCCCCAGGGTGGAAAGCAGGCCCAGCGCCACCAGCGCGAGCCAGTTTTCGCGGAAATAGACCGCCGCCAGTTCCATCGCTGCGTCCATGTCGGCACCGGGCTGCGGCTCTGGTTGAGGCAACAGCACGGTCAGGGCAAAGGCGGGCAGGGCAATGAACACCCCGGCCAGCGCGATCAGCGCATCGCGGTTGGCGTTGACCGCTCCGGATGCCTCCTGCCAGGCGCGGTTGCTGTCAAAACGGGGCGAAGCGGAAAGCGGTCTGTTCATGCCCCCTTGATAACCACAGCATTTGCCGCCACGCAACCAACAGCGATGACAGATATTTTGCCTCCCTCGATCGAATTGCGGCAAGATCGCGAGCCGGTGCCCTATCGCACCGCGCTGGAGGTCATGACCGCGCGCAATGCGGCGATTGCCGAAGGGACCGGGCAAGAGCTGATCTGGCTGCTGGAACACCCTCCCGTCTATACGGCGGGGACCAGCGCGGCGGCGGATGAACTGCTCGATCCGCGCTTTGAAGTGGTCGAGGCCGGGCGCGGCGGGCGCTATACCTATCACGGTCCGGGCCAGCGTGTCGGCTATGTCCTGCTCGATCTGAAGCGGCGGGCGCGCGACGTGCGCGGCTTTGTCCATGCCATCGAAGGCTGGGTGATCGATACCCTGGCCGACTTTGGCGTGGAAAGCTGGCGCGCACCGGGGCGCATCGGCATCTGGACCCGAGACATCGACGGGCGCGAGGCGAAGATCGGCGCCATCGGCGTGCGGGTGCGGCGCTGGGTCACGATGCACGGCTTTTCCGTCAACATCGCGCCGGACCTGTCGCACTTCGGCGGGATCGTCCCTTGCGGGATCGAGGAATTCGGCGTCACCAGCCTGGAACGGCTGGGGCTGGCAGTTGATTATGAGGCATGGGATGCGGCATTGCTGAAGCGCGCGGGGCAATTCCTCGCCGCGCTGGAACGACCCTGCCCGCCGGAGAGTGGACAATGAACAAGGCTATCCCCGCTGCACTGCTGGCCCTCGCCCTGGCCGGATGCGGCAATAAAGGCGGCAAGGAGCAGGGCGGCAAGGCCGAAGGGCAGATCCTGCCCGCTTCGGTCAGCGATGCGATGATCCCGGTCGATCAGGTCCGCTCGCAAGCTCCGCTTGCCCCGCAGACCGGCAGCGGCAAGAAAGAGGACAAGGCGGACGAGGCGGACCCGGCAGCAACAGAGGCCCCCGCAGCGGAGGAGACGGCCAAGGCCGCTCCGTCCGCTTCGCCCAGCACCTGACGCCTAGAGCGCGATCCCCAGCAGCCGCTCGGCCAGCTTGAGGTGGGGGCGGTCGATCATCCGTCCCTCGATCTGTAGTGCCCCGGCGTCGGGATTGGCGGTAAAGGCCGCAACAATGGCCCGCGCCTCGGCCAGTTCTGCCTCGCTGGGGGTAAAGGCCGCGTTGATTACGGCTACCTGCGCCGGATGGATCGCCAGCATTCCGGCAAAACCATCCGCCCGTGCCGCTTCGGCGGCGCGTTTCAGGCCTTCCCCGTCCGAGAAGTCGGCGTGCAACGTATCCAGCGCAAAGACTTCGCAGGCATGGGCGGTCAGCAGGGTCTGGGTCCGGGCAAAGCGGAAGGCATCGGTCCATTGCCCCTGTTCGTCGCGCTTGCGGGTCGCGCCAATCGCGGCGGACAGGTCTTCCGCGCCCCAGGTCAGCCCGGCCAGGCGCGGCAACGGCGCGCTGGCATAGGCCGGAATGGTGATCGCCGCGGCTGCCGTTTCGCTGACCAAGGGCAGGATCCGGGTGCTGCCGCTGGCAAGGCCGTTTGGCGCCTCCAGCGCGTCGAGCTCGGCAGCGAGTTGCCCGACCGATTCCGGCCCCGCGCTTTTGGGCAACATGATCCCGTCCGGCGCACCCGGCATTACGGCGGCAAGATCGTCGCGCCAGTACGGCGTATCAAGCGCGTTGATCCGCACCCAGCGACCCTGCCCACTGGCACCCGGCGTGGTGGCGCGGCCCCCCTGGAGCCAGTCCAAAGTCCGCTCGCGCGCCTGAGCCTTGTTGGCCGGAGTGACCGAATCTTCGAGGTCGAGGATGATCGCATCGGCCCCGGTGTCCGCCGCCTTGGAAAGCTTCTTCTCGCTGTCGCCCGGAACGAACAGCCACGAACGCAGTGCCATGCCGTGCCGTCCTGTCCTTAGGCCGCAGCCGATTCCAGCGCCGGGTAGTCGATGTAACCCGCTGCTCCGGGCAGATACCAGCTTTGCGGGACATTGACGTTCGGCGCCCATTCCGCGCCGCGGTGGATGCGCGTGGCCAGGTCCGGGTTGGAGATATAGGGACGGCCAAAGCTGATCGCGTCGCACCGGCCAGCGGCAACGTCGGCATTGGCCTGCTCGGCGGTATAGTCCGAATTGAGTACCAGCGGCCCGGTGTAGATCGAGCGGATCAGCGCGTCCTGCTTGGGTACTTCGGTCGCGCCAAAGGTGCCGTCCGGTCCCGGCTGGCGCAGCTCGACGAAGCCCAGGTTCAGTTCCTGGCAGACCTTGGCTGCCGCGCCGAACAGGCTGGCCGGATCGGGATCGTCGCAGCCCTGGGTTTCACCATTGGGCGAGAGACGCACCGAGACGCGGCCTGCGCCCCAGACGCCGATCAGCGCTTCCAGCACTTCGCGCAGCAGGCGGGTGCGATTTTCCACGCTGCCGCCATATTCGTCGGTGCGCAGGTTGGTCTTGGCGCGCAGGAATTGGTCGATCAGGTAGCCGTTGGCGCCGTGCAGCTGCACCCCGTCAAACCCGGCGTCCTTGGCGCGCTGCGCGGCGGCGGCATAGTCACCGATGATGCGGGCGATATCGGCCTTGGTCGCTTCGCGCGCCGGTTCGAACGGCTTGCGTCCGGTGGGAGTGTGGGCATGGTCCGGCGCAGTGGTGGCGCTGGCCGAGACGGGAGCCTCGCCGCCCAGGAAGTCCGGGTGGACCAGGCGGCCCATGTGCCACAGCTGCATCACGATCTTGCCGCCGGCCTTGTGCACGGCATCGGTCGTCAGCTTCCAGCCTTCGGTCTGCGCATCGTTCCACACGCCGGGAGCGGCGGGCCAGCCCAGACCTTCCACGCTGATCCCGGTGGCTTCGGAAATGATCAGTCCGGCATCGCTGCGCTGGCGGTAATATTCGGCGATCATCGCATTGGGAACCGAGCCTGGATCGGAGCGGCCACGGGTCAGCGGAGCCATCAGAATGCGGTTCTTGGCTTCGATCGCACCCAGGCTGATCGGCTGGAACAAGGCGTCGTGCACGGGGATCCCTCCATAGATTTCGTTTTGCAATTCGATTGGCATCGCTAAGGCAAGCCCATGACCTTGGCAACCAGAGAGCGGGACTGGAGCGGCTGGCACTTTGCCGCATTGCTGGGCGGCAATGCCGCGCTGGCGCTGGGGCCGCTGTGGGTGCGGCTGGCCGATACCGGCCCGGTTTCCGCCGGGTTCTGGCGGCTGTTGCTGGCCGTGCCGGTGTTCATTCTCCTAGCCCGCAGCAATGGCCAGCGCCTGCTGGGACACAGCCGCATGGCAATTGTCGCGATCCTGGGGGCGGGGCTGTTCTTCTCGCTCGACCTGGCGTCATGGCACCTGGGGATCGAGCGGACGCGGCTGGGCAATGCCACGCTGTTCGGCAATTCCGGTTCGATCCTGCTGGTTGCCGTCGGCCTGATTGCGCTCCGCCGCGCCCCGCGCGCGATGGAGTGGGCGGCGTTCCTGGCCGCCATTGCCGGCTCCGCGATCCTGCTGGGGCGCAGCCTGGAAATCGGTGAAAAGACCCTGGTCGGCGATCTGCTCTGCCTGCTCGCCGGGTTCCTCTATACCTTCTACATCCTGCTGGCGCAGCGCGCGCGGGCCGATCTGGGCGGGTGGACCGTGCTGGTCTATGCGACCATTGCTGGACTGCCGGTGCTGCTGGGCACCGCGCTTGTGATGGGTGAGCCGGTCTGGCCGACCAACTGGCTGCCAATCATCGCCCTGGCCTTTACCAGCCAGGTCGTGGGACAGGGCCTGCTGGTCTATGCCCTGCGCCATTTCAGCGCCTTTGTGGTGGGACTGGCGCTGATGACCCAGCCCGCCATCGCGGTAACGGTCGGCTGGGCGGTGTTCGGCGAAGTGCTCAGCCCGGTCGACCTGCTCGGCATGGTTCTGGTCGGTGCAGGACTTGTTCTCGCCCGCTCGACGCAGGACTGAACCCGCGCTAGCTTCCCCGGAATAAACCCCAGGGGAGATATTCCAGATGAAACGCCACGCCCTGCTTGCCGCGCTGCCGCTGGCCGCGCTTGCCCTTGCCGCCGCGCCGGTCGAAGCGCGTGCCGAAGCGCCCGCATCCGCCCAGGCCGCCAAGGCGGACCAGCAGTTCCAGACCCTGTCCAAGCGCTTCATTGCCAGCGCCACCCGGCTTTCCCCGGTCGAGGCAACGGCTCTGGGCATTCACGATTTCGATGGCCAGCTGCCCGGCATCACGGCGGAGGCGCGGGCCGAACGGACGGCGGAGTGGCGCGCGCTGCTGACCGAGCTGATCGCGATCAATCCCGCCACGCTGACCCGGGATCACCAGGTTGACTATGCCTTGCTCACGAACGAGCTGGAATACCGCCTGTTTGCAAACGACGTGTTGCAGGAATGGGCGTGGAACCCGCAGGTCTACAACGACATCGCGGGCGGAGCGCTCTACACCCTGGCGGCGCGCGATTTCGCGCCGTGGGACGTGCGCCTGAAAGCGGCAACTGCGCGGATGGAGGCCCTGCCGGCCATGCTGCGCGAAAGCCGCAACCAGCTGGTCCCGGCGCGGGTGCCGCCGATCTATGCCCAGACCGTCTCGCGCCAGAATTCCGGCATTGTCGAGATTGCGGAAACGATGCTGGCGCCCCATGCCGATGCGCTGTCCGGGGCAGACCGGGCGCGCTTCGATGCCGCCTTGGCCGGACTGAAAGCTGCCGTGGGCGAGCATCAGACCTGGATCGACCAGGTGCTGGTGCCACAGGCCAAGGGCGAGTTCCGCCTGGGCGCGCGGCTCTATGACCAGAAGATGAAATATGCGCTGATGAGCGACCTTACCCGGCCCGAGCTGAAAGCCCGCGCGCTGAAGGCCAAGGCCGACATCCGCGCCGAAATGTACGCGCTGGCGCGGCAGGTCCTGGCCGGAAAGCCAGGCGCACCCGCGCTTCCGGCCAAGCCCACGGCCGCGCAGCAGCAGGCCGCGATCGAGGCCGCGTTGCAGCTGTCCTATGCCAAGAAGCCGCCGCGGGGCCGGCTGGAGGAACGGGCGCGCGAAACCCTGGCCGAAGCGACCGAATTCGTCCGCGCCAAGGGCTTTATCCGGATGCCCGACGGCCCGGTGCGGGTGATCACCATGCCCAAGTTCCAGCAGGGCAATGCCGTGGCCTACAACGACCCGCCGGGACCGTTCGAAAAGGGCCAGCAGAACTTCTATGCCGTCAGCCCGATTCCCGACGACTGGACCGACGAGCAGGCGAACAGCTTCCTCACCGAATACAACGATTACATGATCCACGACCTCTCGATCCACGAGGCGATGCCGGGGCATTACCACCAGCTGGATCATTCCAACCGCACGGACAATCCGCTGCGGGCGATGCTGTGGTCCGGCCCGTTCGTGGAAGGCTGGGCGGTCTATGCCGAAGGGTTGATGAAGGATCAGGGCTATCTGAACCACGATCCGCTGTTCAAGCTGACCGTGCTGAAGATGCGGCTGCGGTCGGTGACCAACACCCTGCTCGACATCGGCATCCACACCGAGGGCATGACCCGCGACCAGGCGATGGAACTGATGCAGCAAGGCGCGTTCCAGGCCGAGCGCGAGGCGGCGGGCAAATGGGTCCGCGCCAACCTCTCGTCAGTCCAACTGCTGAGCTATTTCACCGGCTATGAGGAACACCGCATGCTCCGCGCCGAGGCGGAGAAGCGCTGGGGCAAGGCCTTCACCCTGCGCCGCTATCACGACACGGTGCTAAGCTTCGGCTCGCCGCCAGTGAAGTATGCGCGGGCGCTGATGTTCAAACTGCCGGTGCGGTGAAGCTTGGTCTTCCACGCTGTGGTTCGAGACGGTCCCTCAATCTGCGATTTCGGCACCTCCTCACCACGAACGGTCTAAATCAAGGCCGTTCGTCCTGAGGAGGCGCGAAGCCGCAGGCTGAGTGCCGTCTCGAAGGACCGCCTCAGCGCGCGCCCAGGTCGCCCTTGCCGACCGTGCCGCCGGCCATTTCCAGCATCCGGTCGAGGCTCTTCTTCGCTTGCAGGCGCAGGCCTTCCTCGATGTGGACCTGCGGCTTCAGGTCGCGCAGGGCGAGATAGAGCTTTTCCAGCGTGTTGAGCGCCATGTAGGGGCAGATGTTGCAGGCGCACTGGCCGTCCGCGCCCGGCGCGCCGATGAAGGTCTTGCCGGGCAGGGCCAGTTCCATCTGGTGGATGATGTGCGGCTCGGTCGCGACGAGCAGCGTGTCGCCTTCGAACGCCTTGGCATAGTTCAGGATGCCGCTGGTCGACCCGACATAGTCGGCATGGTCGATGATGTGCGGCGGGCATTCCGGGTGCGCAGCAACCGGCGCCCCGGGGTGCTGGGCTTTCAGCTTGAGCAGTTCGGTTTCGCTGAACGCCTCGTGCACGATGCACACGCCGGGCCAGAGCAGCATGTCGCGGCCAAACTTGCGGGAGAGATAGCCGCCGAGGTGGCGGTCCGGGCCGAAGATGATCTTCTGTTCAGGCGGGATCTGCGACAGGATCACTTCCGCGCTGGAGGAGGTCACGATGATGTCGGACAGCGCCTTCACCTCGGTCGAGCAGTTGATGTAGGTCAGCGCGATGTGATCCGGGTGCGCGGCGCGGAAGGCGGCGAACTTTTCCGGCGGGCAGGAATCTTCCAGGCTGCACCCGGCGTCGAGGTCGGGCAGGATCACGGTCTTTTCCGGGGCCAGGATCTTGGCCGTTTCAGCCATGAACTTCACGCCGCAAAAGGCGATGACCTCGGCGTCGGTTTCCGCCGCCTTGCGCGAGAGTTCCAGACTGTCGCCGATATAGTCGGCCAGGTCCTGGATTTCCGGCTTCTGGTAGTAATGGGCCAGGATCACGGCATTGCGCTCTTTGCGCAGGCGTTCGATCTCGGCGCGGATATCAATGCCGGAAAGGTTCTCGGTCTGGACGGTCATCTGGGGGTCCTTGTTGCTTGGCCCCCAGATGGCCCGTCAGGCGGGACTAATCAAGGCAGATAGGGCTCCATTGGTCGCGCCGCGCCCGGATAGCCGGCCATGACTTGCCGTGTCAGGTCCATTGCCCAGTCGGTCCCGGCAATCAGCTCGCCCAGCGCGACCCAGCCGAACATGACGGCAAGCCCCACGAACCAGGCGGGATGGACCGCGCCGCGATGACGCTTGTCGCGGATCATCCCGGCCAGGATGAACAGCGCGCCAATCGCGTTGCTGATCTCCCAGGCATAGGGGATCATCAGCGGCATGGGCAGCAGGCGGCCAAAGCCCGGTCCGGTGATGGCCGCCATGGCCGACAGCATCAGGCGGCGGTGCCAGTCGGTCTGCCGCCGCAGCGCGACTGCCGCGCCGACCATTCCGGCAAAGGCGAGAATGCCGGTCGGGTTGCCGATCAGGAACTCGCTCGCGCCGAAGAAGAACGGCCCGCCGGTGCGGCGCATCGACACGACCGTCATGGTGATGCCCATGATGACCATGGCCGGAACCCAGATCGCCGAAAGCCAGCCCAGCTTGCGGTGCAGGGCGACGTTGTCGCTGGCGATCAGGCCCGACTGGACCACGAACAGGGCCACCCAGCCAAAAAACACTCCGGCGTGGATGTGATAGACCAGCGGCACGGCAAAGCTGGACCTCCCTGCCGCCAGTTGGACCGAGAACCCAGCCACCAGGACCAGCGCAATCGCTGAGGCCAGTTTGAAGAAAAAGCGTTCCTCCGTGCCTTGCAGTGGAACGTCTGTTTTGAATGCAGTTGCCATCGCGGTATCTCCCCATAGGACCGCGACCCGTTATATGTAAGTAATACACCTTATGTCCGGGGAGGGCAATGTCGTTCGTCAGGGCGGCGTCGGCTCTCCGTCGAAGTGCACAGTGATCCGCACATCGCCATAGCCCGCCACCTTCAGCGGCGCGGAGAGGTTCTGTGTCACGGCCTGCCGCGCGGCATCGCGGGCGAGATCGAGCAGCACCGGGTTGGCCGCCTGCCGGGCCGCCTCGCGCTCGGCCACGATGGTATTGCTGCGGGTCAGCTTGGCCTGGGCATCGCCGGTGATCCACACCCCTTCGCGCAGGTACTGGGCATTGGCCTCGTCCATGTTCGGCTTGGACACTTGCAGAGGGGGCAGCGTCACGTCGAGCCGCTTGCCCTCCTTGTCCCAGCCGAGCCGGTTCGCATCGAGCCGCGACAGGTCCAGGGTGTAGTCCACCCGCGCTGGGATGACCGCGACCTGGCGGCTTTTCAGCAGGCCGAACATCCGCTCGTCATCCGAAGTGACCACCGGCACCAGCTGGGCCGAGAACACAGTCAGCCGGTTCGCCTTTTCAAAGGCGGCGAGGCTGGTGGTGATCGGGTCGCCGTGATCCTCCGGGCCATAGGCGAGCCAGCCGAAATAACCCGCCATGGCCAGCGACCCCGCGGCGAGCACCCACGGCAGCGGATTGCCGCGCGGGCGGGTCAGGTCAGTCGCCATGTCTCGTCATCCTCTGCCACCATGCCCTTGCCGCGCAGGTCATAGAGGTGGGCGAGGACCGAGCGCCCGGCCGCTCCGGTCAGGCGTGGGTCCAGCCCCTTGTACATGGCGGCGACCATGTCCGGGATAGTCTGCGGCCCTTCACCCAGCAGGCGCAGGATCTGGCTTTCGCGCTGGCGGCGGTGGCCGAGCATCCCGCGCACGAGTTGCTTCGGCTTTTCCACTGCCGGACCGTGGGCGGGATAAAAGACCCTGTCCTCGCGGTCATAAAGCTTGGCCAGGCTGGCCATATAGGCGCTCATGTCCCCGTCCGGCGGGGAGACGACGCTGGTCGACCAGGCCATGACGTGATCGCCGGTAAACAGCGCGCCGCTTTCGACCAGGGCATAGCACAGGTGGTTGCTGGTGTGGCCGGGGGTGGCGACCGCTTCGATTATCCAGTCCGGGCCGCTGATCCGCTCGCCATCAGCCAGTATGCGGTCCGGCGCATAGCTCTGGTCAAAGGCACTGTCGGCGCGCGGGCCATCGTCGCTCAGCACCAAGGGCGCACAGCCAATGATCGGCGCGCCGGTCCGGGCCTTCAGGACGGCGGCGGCGGGAGAGTGGTCGCGGTGGGTATGGGTGCACAGGATCGCGCCGATCCGCGCATCGCCTACAGCGGCAAGGATCGCTTCGACATGGCCCTGGCCATTGGTGTCCGCGCCCTTGAAGGGAGAGGGATCGCCATCGGCTCCGCTGTCCGCCGGGCCGGGGTCGATCACCGCCACTTCCTGCCCCGCGCCGACGATATAGGTCTGCGTTCCGGTGTAGGTGTAATGCGAGGCATTGGGCGCAAGCACGCGCCGCACCAGCGGTTCGCACTGTTCGCTCAGGCCGGTCGGCCAGGGTTTGGACGGTATGTTCATCGCGCTGCCGATATGGGGAGCGCTGCGGTCGAAGTCGAGAGAAAGCGTGTTGGGAAAGGCTAACCGCGCGCGCGTCCGTGCAGCCGTTGCGGCGGGTTCGGCAGATCGACCGCCTGATCCGCCGCCTGCGAGCGCCAGCCCGCATCAAGCCGCATCAGCCGCGCATGAAACCGCTCTGTCTCTCCGATCAATTCACGCATCTCGGGCGGGAGCAGGGGCAGCCGCGCCGGGTCCGCAGATGCGCAGGGATGCAGCTGCCCGTAACGGCGCAACTGGAATTCGCTCAGCTCCCCAGCCAGGAAAGCCCGGTGGTTGAGCAGCCAGGCAACGGCCTGCATCATCCGCGTCGTGGTCCGCAGCGCTTCGCAGGACAGGGCGACGGTAGCTTCATCATCCTGGTCGCTGCGATTGGCTGCGGCTGACGGGGCAAAGGCCGAACGGACCTCATCCGTCAGGACCAGCGCCTCGCAATACAGACCTTCGATAATCCGGGAACTGATGCTGGCCGGTGATGTCATGCCGCTGCGATAGGCCCTGCGAATCACTCTTGCCAACCTGGTTAAGGTTGCTTTGCCGCGCTAATTAGGAACTGTCCCTAATGGGGACACTTTTTGGCCCGCATGATCAGGCGATGATGTCCGGGATCAGGTAGTCCTCGATCATGGCCATCTGGTCTTTCAGCTTCAGCTTGCGCTTTTTCAGGCGGGCAATCTGGAGCTGGTCGACCGAACCGGCGCCGGTCAGGGCATCGATGGCGGCGTCGAGGTCGCGATGCTCGATCCGCAGCATTTCCAGCCGCTTTTTCAGCTCTTCCTCGTTCACGCCCTGGTCTCCGCTTGCCGGTCTATCGCAGACCCGTTGCGGGCCCTCGCATATCCGCTTCGCAAGATAGGCTTAATGTGTTTTCATGACAATCGCAGTGACTCGCCGGATGCCGAGTCGGGTACCGGTCGGTCCTTGCAGCCCTGGGGGCTAGAACAAGGAGGATCCCCAATGGAACAATCGCATTTCAGCGCATTACAGCTCAAGCACGCGGGTCTTGAACGGCAGATCCGGGAAGAATTGAGCCGACCCATGCCTGATCCAGCGACTGTCCAGCTCCTGAAGAAGCGGAAGCTCCGAATTAAGGAAGAGCTGGCGCATATCTGAACGGTGCGGGGAGGGGCTGCGGCCCCTCCCCGGCCATGCTTAAACCAGCGCAAAGTATAAATTCGTATCCAAACTGGATAGGCTGCGTTTGCACACGGCCAGGTTTGGTCTACGCTCGCGCTCATGCCAGTGACCAGCGCCGTTTCCGCCGCCCGCACGATCCTGACCCGTCTGCACGACGTGATGGCTTCGCGCAGCCATGCGCAGGCCAAGCTGAACACCGTGGTCGAGGTGATCGGCGAAGGGCTGGATAGCGAGGTCTGCTCGATCTACCTGCTGCGCGAAGGGATGCTGGAACTCTTCGCCACCAAGGGGCTGGCGCAAGAGGCGGTCCACGTCACCCGCATGGGCGTGGGCGAAGGGCTGGTCGGGACGATTGCCGAAAACATCGAAACGCTGAACCTGGCGGAGGCTACGGCTCACCCGGACTTTTCGTACCGCCCGGAAACGGGGGAGGAAAAGTACCACTCCTTCGCCGGCGTGCCGATCGTGCGGCGCGAACGGGCGGTGGGCGTGCTCTGCGTCCAGCATGACGAGCCGCGCCGCTATGAAGAGGTGGAGATCGAGGCGCTGCAAACGGTCGCCATGGTCCTGTCCGAACTGATTTCGAACGCGGGCCTGGTCGATGACGAGCAGGCGGCGCTGGGCCCGCAGCAGACCGGGCCGGTGCGCTTGCCCGGCCTGACCCTGGTCAAGGGCCTGGCCATGGGCACGGCGGTCTATCACCAGCCGCGGATCACCATCGAACACGTCATGGCCGAGGACCGCGATGCCGAATTGCAGCGCGTCTACCTCGCCTTTGACAAGATGCGCGAACAGATCGACCGGATGGCCAGCCAGGCCGAATTCGGCGTGGGGGGCGAGCATGAGGAAGTGCTCCAGACCTACAAGATGTTCGCTTACGACGAAGGGTGGAGCCGCCGGATCATCGAGGCGATTGATTCCGGCCTGACGGCAGAGGCGGCGATTGAGCGCGTGCAGCAGCGCACCCGGATGCGGATGCGGCAGATCGACGATCCGCTGCTGGCCGACCGGATGCACGATCTGGAGGATCTCTCCAATCGGCTGCTCCGCATCGTTTCGGGCCAGATGGGTACGGCGGCCAGCCAGGGTCTGCGCGGTGATACGATCCTGATCGCCCGCAATCTTGGCCCGGCCGAACTGCTGGAATATGACAAGCGGCGGCTGAAAGGCGTGATCCTGGAGGAAGGCTCGCTGACGGCGCACGTCGTGATCGTGGCGCGGGCCATGGGCATTCCGGTGCTCGGCCGGGTGCGGTCGCTGCGCGGAGTGGTCCGCGACGGGGACCTGCTGCTGCTCGATGCCGACAAGGGCGAGGCGACCGTCCGCCCCATCGACGCCATGATCGAGGCATTCGACGCGCGCTTCGTCAAAAGCAAGGAACGCGCGGCCGCCTATGCCGCGCTGCGCGATGTTGAACCATTTACCCGCGACGGGACCCGCATCACCGTGATGATGAATGCGGGCCTGCGCGATGACATGCCCAACCTGGCCCTGGCCGGGGCGGACGGGGTGGGCCTGTTCCGCACCGAATTCCAGTTCCTCGTCTCTGCCACCCTGCCCGCGCGCGAACGCCAGACCCGGCTGTACCGCGACGTGCTGGAAGCGGCGGGAGACAAGTCGGTGGTGTTCCGCACGGTGGACATCGGCGGCGACAAGGTGCTGCCCTACCTGCGCCACAACGACGGTGAGCATGAAGAGAACCCCGCGATGGGCTGGCGCGCGCTGCGCGTTGCGCTGGAGCGGGAAGGGCTGCTCAAGGTCCAGGCCCGGTCCCTGCTGGAGGCAGCAGCGGGCCGCACGCTGAACGTGATGTTCCCGATGGTGTCCGAACCCTGGGAATTCGACGCCGCGCGCGAAGTGTTCGAAAACCAGCGGAAGTACCTCAAGGCCCAGAAGAAGCTGCTGCCCGAGGCGGTCCGCTATGGCGCGATGCTGGAGGTTCCGGCTCTGGCGGAACAGTTGGACGTGCTAGCGCCGCGCCTGTCGTTCCTTTCGATCGGCACGAATGACCTGACCCAGTTCCTGTTTGCCGCGGACCGCGCCAATCCCAAGCTGGCGGAGCGCTATGACTGGCTTTCGCCCTCGATCATGCGCTTCCTCAAGCGGGTGCAGTTGAGCCTGGCCGGGCATCCTATCGACATTACGGTCTGCGGCGAAATGGGGGGACGCCGGTTGGAGGCGCTCGCCCTGCTGGGCATTGGCATCCGCCGACTGTCGATCACGCCTGCCGGGGTGGGGCCGATCAAGGAGCTGGTGCGCAAGGTCGACCTGCCCGAAATCACCGAGGCGATGAACCAGTGGCTCTCCCACCCCCCGGCCAGCCTGCGCGACGCGCTGGCGCAGTGGGCCGCCGAGCGCGGAATCGAGGCGGACTGACGGGCTGCCGGTGCCAATTTCACCGGCCCGTCACATTTACGGGCCATCCCGTCGATGCGACTCGTCTAGCCTAGGTGTTTTCCGTTGACTTCAACCCCGGATAAGGGATTGTCCGGGCCAGCTGGAACACCAGACGGCCAGGTCGCAATTGTCGGGGTTGAAATGTCGGATACAGAAGTGGCGGAGGCCGAACTGCCTCTGGATAATGCCGGGGCACGGTTACTGCGCGCACGTGAAGCCGCGGGAATGAGCCGGGCCCAGGCCTGCGCCGTCCTGCGCATTCCGGAACGCCACCTGGTCGCTATCGAGACCGGAGACTATGCCGCACTGCCCGCGCGGACCTATGCCGTGGGCTTCTCTCGCTCTTATGCCAAGGTGGTCGGGCTCGATCCGGTGGAGATCGTCAACGCGGTGCGCCGCGAACTTGACGCGCAGGAACCGGCCGAGCCGCGCCGCACCGTGCAGACCTTTGAACCCGGCGATCCGGCGCGGGTGCCGGGCGGCGGTCTGGTCTGGCTGGCCGCGCTGGGGATCGTGGTGGTGCTGGTGGCGGTGTTCTTCTTCGCCCGGCCGATGATTGCGCCAGCGGTGGAATTGCCGTCAATCCTCGAAACCCAGGCTCCTGCTCCCGTCGCGGCGGCCCCGGCGTCTGCACCTGCACCAGCAACCGCCGGCACGGTGGTGTTCACGGCCACCGCGCCCAAGGTCTGGGTGAAGTTCACCGATGCGGTGGGCAACCAGCTGCTGCAAAAGGAGCTGGTCCAGGGCGAAAGCTGGACCGTTCCGTCCGACCAGCCCGACGTGCGCCTCGCCACGGTGCGGCCCGACGCGCTGGAAATCACGGTGAACGGCCAGCCGGTGCCCAAGCTTTCGGACAAGCAGCAGTCGATCAACAACGTTCCGGTCACCGCAGCGGCCTTGCTGGCGCGCGGCGCGCCCAGTGCGGCACCTGCGGTCCAGGCTGCGGCTCCGTCGGCAAGCCGTCCGCAGCGTCCGGCCCGCGCGGCCCAGCCTGCGCCCGCACCGGCCAGCCCTGCGCCCGCTGCGGTGGAGGCACCCGCGCCCGCGCCTGCTGCAACCTAGCCTGCGGATAGCTTTTTCCGGCTGCTCGACACGGGCCTTGCGGCGCGGCTAGATCGCCCTGACGGTTAATCGCCAGTTCGGCCGGACTGGTTCAAGCCGCGCATCCAATTTCGATGGACTGAGGCACATGAAGCGACTTATCCAGCACAAGCCCCTGGTAGCCACCCTGGCCCTGTTGATCGCGGCCCCGGCCTTTGCCCAGGACACGGGCGGGGTCAGCCTGGAAACCCGCGTGCGCAAGGTGGAATCCGAAGTGTCCGCCCTGCAACGCGTGGTCTTTCCGGGCGGCGACGGGCGGTTTTTCCCGCAGATCCAGCCCAGCCAGACCGGCACTGCCCCCAGCGGCACGCCCGCCAGCAATCCCAATGCCGACATGCTGACCCGCATGGACTCGCTGGAAGGACAGGTCGCGCGCCTGACCTCGCAGGTAGAGGAAGATCGCAACCGGCTGGAAAAGCTGGAAGCGCGCCTTGCCGCCATGGAAGCGGGCAAGCCGGCAGTGGGCGAAGTGGCGACGGCCAGCACGGCTTCGTCCAGCAATCTTGCGGCGATGAGCGGCGGCGCTTCGGCTGCGGCCCCGGCAGCGGCGCAAGTGGCAGCGGGCAAGCCCGCAGCGCCAGCAGCAGCTCCGGTAGCGAAGCCCGCCGCCACGCCCTCGGCGCAGCGGGTTGCGGCAGTGCGCGCGATTGAAAAGCCGCAGACCCAGGATCCGGGCGATGACGAATATTCCTATGGCTTCCGCCTGTGGGAAGCGAAGTTCTATCCCGAAGCGCAGCAGCAGCTGAAGCTGTTCCTGACCAAGTACCCCAAGCATTCGCGCGGCAGCTTTGCCCGCAACCTGCTGGGCCGCGCCTATCTGGACGATGGCAACCCGCGCGAAGCGGCAAGCTGGTTCCTCCAGAACTACAAGGCCAATCCCAAGGGTGAACGCGCTGGCGACAGCGTGCTGCTGCTGGCCGAATCCATGCGCCAGATGAAGGACACCAACCGCGCCTGCGTTGCGCTGGACCAGTTCGAGCGTGAATTCGCCAAGGACGCCGCCGGACGGCTCAAGGGCCAGTACGATGCGACCAAGCGCGGCTTGAAGTGCTCTTGATCGGGAGCCGTGACCGCACCTGATCTGCAACTGACCGCCCGCTTCACTGCCGATCTTGCGGCGCTGTGGAGCGGGACTGGCCGGTTGGGCCTGGCCGTATCGGGCGGGCCGGACAGCCTTGCCCTGCTGCTGCTGGCGCGCGCCGCCCTGCCGGACCGGATCGCGGCGGCCACCGTCGATCATGGCCTCCGCCCGAAAGCGGCGCAGGAAGCCGACATGGTGGCGCGGGTCTGCGCCTCGCTGGACGTCCCGCACCGGACCTTGCGTGTCGAAGTTCCCGCGGGCAACGTCCAGTCCCAGGCGCGGGCGGCGCGCTATGCGGCGCTGGCGGAGTGGATGGAAGCCGAGGGACTGGAAGCCCTGGCCACCGCACACCATGCCGACGATCAGGCGGAAACGCTGCTCTTGCGGCTGAACCGGGGCAGCGGCGCATCGGGACTGGCCGGAGTGCGGGCGCGGGGCCTGGTCCCCGGCATGCGCTTGCCATTGGTTCGTCCCTTGCTGGGCTGGCGGCGCGCGGAACTGGCCGGGATCGTCTCCGCAGCGGGGATCGACGCGGCGCAGGACCCGTCCAATCTGGACGACCGCTTTGACCGCGTCCGCATCCGCAAGGCGCTGGCCGGGGCCGAATGGATCGACGTTCCGGCCCTGGCCCAAAGCGCGGCCAATCTGGCCGATGCCGATGCGGCGCTGGAATGGGCCGCCGCGCGCGAATGGTCCGAAGCGGTGACGAAAGGGCCGATGGGCCTGACCTATCGCCCCGCCGCACCGCGCGCGATTGCCCTGCGCGTCCTTACCCGGCTGGTGAGCGAACTCGACGGCGAAGCGCCGCGCGGCTCCGCCGTGGCGCGGCTGTTCGACAGCCTGGTTGCGCGGCAACCGGCCTCGATCGGCAATCTGGTGGCGCGGGCGATGCCGAACGGGTGGAGCTTTACCAAGGCGCCCAAGCGCCGGGGGTAGGGCTGGGGCTGTGAGCAACCCGGCTTCGACAAGCTCAGCCTGAGCGGGGTTTTATAACGGTCCAACAGCAGTTCAGCCTGAGCGTGGTTCTTTCGGTTCCAACACCCCGCTCAGCCTGAGCCTGTCGAAGGCGGTTTGCCTAGCGCGCCTGCATCCCCTGCTGTTGCATCCGCCAGACCAGCTGGTCATAGCGGTCCTGGCCAAAGAACGGCTCGCCTTCATAGACCATCAGCGGCACGCCGTAATGTCCGCCCAGGCGCTGGTCGGCCTCGTTCTGCTTGATTACCTCGTCGAGCCGCTCGGCCTCCGCCTCCTGCACTGCGTCCATTTCGGCCAGGTCGCAGTCCGCCTGTTCGAAAGCGCGGGCCAGGTGGTCGCCTTCGTGCCAGTTGTCGGTCTCGCCCGACCAGATCAGGTGGCTGACCGCGCGCAGGACGGGCAGGCCCTTGCCGCGTTCGGCGGCGAGCACGCCCAGCCGGGTCAGGCGGTGGATGTGCGGCTGTTCCTTGGGATAGGTCCGCGTGGCGAAGTCCATCTTGACCGGATCGGGCCGGGGCCAGCGCAGCGGCATTCCGGCGAACTCGGCGCTGCGCACGCAGTCGCGCATCAGGTAGGTGGTCCACAGCGGATCGGCATTGGCGAAGAAATCCGGCTGGCGCACGGCAATCGGCAGGACCGGCCTGACGTTGACCTGTGCGTCCCACTGGCTCTCCAGCTCGATCAGCTTGGGCACCACGATGTACGAATAGGGGCTGCGAAACGACCAAAACACATCAACACTATGCGGCATCCAATCCTCCCTTGCCCCTCCGGCATTCGCAGGGCATTAATCGCGCGATTAAAAGGAGAGTCAAATGCGGATTGATTCATCGACTGCCGCCGTGGTTACCGGTGGCGCTTCCGGCCTGGGCCAGGCCACTGCCGAGGCGCTGGCCGCGGCGGGCGCAAAGGTCGCCATCTTCGACGTGAACGAGGAAAAGGGCGAGGCCGTGGCCAAGGCTATCGGCGGCCTGTTCTGCAAGGTGGACATCACCAGCGAGGAATCGGTCGTGGCCGGGTTTGAAAAGGCCCGCGCCGCCCACGGGCAGGAACGCATCCTGGTGCACTGCGCGATGACCAGCCGCCGGGGCAAGACGCTGGCCTATGACAAGGAAGCGGGCAAGCTGAAGCGCCTCTCCACCGAAGATTACATCTACGGCGTCCAGGGCATCCTGGTCGCCAGCTACCGCCTTGCCTCGCTTTCGGCAGAGGGCATGGCCGGGCTTGAGCCGCTGGAGGATGGCGAGCGCGGTTGCATCACCCTGACCGCCTCGGTCGCGGCGCAGGACGGGCAGATCGGCCAGGTCATCTATGGTTCGGCCAAGGCGGGCGTGAACGGGCTGGTCCTGCCCATGGCGCGCGACTTGTCGGACGTTGGCATCCGCGTCAATTCGATCATGCCGGGGATCTTCGCCACGCCGCTGATGCTGGGGGCCAAGCCGCAAGTGCTGGAAAGTCTGGCCGCTTCGGTGCCGTTCCCCAAGCGCCTGGGCAAGCCGGAGGAATTCGGCAGCCTGGCGCTGGAACTGGCGCGCAACACCTATTTCAATGGCCAGTGCATCCGCCTTGACGGCGCGATCCGCATGGCCCCGCGCTAAGGAGCTACAGAGATGATCTCACCCTTTCGCGACGGCCTGCTGGAAGGCAAGGTCGCTTTCATCGCCGGCGGCACTTCGGGCATCAACCTGGGCATTGCCAAGCGCTATGCCGAGCTGGGCGCCAAGGTGGCCGTGCTGGGCCGCAATCCCGAAAAGGCCGCCGCGGCTGCGGCTGAAATCGGCCATGACGCCATCGGTTTGACCGCCGACGTGCGCGACTACGGCGCGATCCGTGCGGCCATGGAGGAAGTGCACAACCGCCTGGGCCTGTTCGACATCGTCATTTCCGGCGCGGCGGGGAACTTCCTGGCGCCCGTTCTGGGGATGAGCGCCAATGCCTTCAAGACCGTGGTCGACATCGACCTCAACGGCACGTTCAACGTGTTCCGGGGGTGCCACGAATTCCTCGCGCCCCATGCCTCGCTGATTGCCATTACGGCAGGGCAGGCGGTCAACGCGGTCCAGCTTCAGGCCCATGCCTGCGCGGCCAAGGCCGGGATCAACCAGCTGATCCGCGTGCTGGCGCTGGAATGGGGACCGAACGTGCGGGTCAACGGCATTTCGCCCGGCCCGATCGAGGGGACCGAGGGCATGGCTCGGCTGGCTCCCGATGCCTCGACCAAGGCCAAGCACTTCGAGCGGATCGCGATGAAGCGCTGGGGCTTTATCGAGGAAATCGCCGAGGGCGCGGTGTTCCTGTCCAGCGATGCGGCCAAGTACATCACCGGCACGATCCTGGACATCGACGGGGGCAGCCAGATCGGCGATGCTACCCAGCGCAGCCTGGACAAGGGGCTGGCCTGATCTTTCTGGAGCGGGCGGGCCTTTTGTCCGTCCGCTCCTCTTGTCTGGCGGCGCGGCTGCTGGCAAGCGCCCGCCATGGCATCGCAAAGCACTGCAAAAGTTGACCTGACGGTCGGGTCGGAAGAATTCTGGCGCCGCGCCAGCGCCGATATCGCGGCCGCGCGTGACCGCGTCCTGATCCAGGCCATGACCTTTGAAGGCGATGCCGCCGGGCAGGCCGTAGCCGGGGCAGTGATCGCCAGTCCCGCGCGGGAACGCCGCGTGCTGGTGGACGATTACACCCGCCACGTCGTCAACGACACCTTCCTGGCCCTGTCGCGCAGCAAGCCGCTCCATGCCGAGGCAGCGGCGACCTGGGACCTGTTCGACGCGATGATCGCCAGCGGCGCGGGGCTGCGGGTGACCAATCCGGTCGGGCGTAATCCGCTGCGCTATGCCACGCGCAACCACAAGAAGCTGCTGGTGATCGACGATGCCGCCTGGATCGGCGGGATCAACTTTTCCGACCACAACTTTGCCTGGCACGACATGATGGTGCGGATCGAATGCCCGCAAGTGGCAGACTGGTTGGCAGGCGAATTTAACCGTGACTGGACCGGGCAGACCGCCACGACCAGTGCGGAAGTGAACGGGTTTGACCTGCTCAGCCTGGATGGAACCGCGAACGAGGCCGGGTTCGGCCCGGTGCTCGACCTGATTGCCAGCGCGCGGCAATCCATCGAAGTGGTCAGCGCCTATCCGACCTTTCCCTTCGTCGATGCCCTTGCAGAGGTTGCCGCGCGCGGGGTGCCGGTGCGGCTCTATACCCCGCGCCCCAACAACAAGCCGGTGATCCGCGATTACCTGATGGGCGTGGCGCGGAAATCAGGGCTGGATATTCGCCTGACCCCGATGATGACCCATGCCAAGGCCATGCTGGTCGATGGTGCGGCGCTGGTGGTGGGATCGTCCAACTTCGATTTCGTCAGCCACCGCGCCAATGCCGAATATGTCGCGACGATCCGGGACCCTGGCCTGATCGCGGCCTTCACCGCGCGGCTCCTGGAACCCCTGCGCGAAGGGGCGAGCGCGCCCGAAGCGGGAGACCATTCCCCGTGGCGCGCGTTCAAGGCCCGCGCCGGTCTGCGCGCGGCGGACGTGCTGGTCAGCTTCCTTGACCACGGCCCGCGCATTGCGGAGTGGCGGCGGCGTTAGCCGTGGGCGCCGAACAGGTTGGCAATCGCCGTGGTAATCCGCAGCGATAGCGCCTGCGCCGCGCCAATCGGGTCGATGAAATCGCGGTGGATGGCGTCATAGCCGACCGCTGCTTCGTCCGGATAGTCGCTCGGCTCGGCAATGGTGAAATCGCCCAGGTGCGGCTCGGTGGCGGGGAAAGCACGGCGCAGCTGGGCCAGGGCTTCCTCGACCCGCAAAGTGAAGACCATCTCCAGCACGTCCTCGCGCGCGATGTCGTTCGCGCGGCTGAAGGCCGGGACCGATACGACCCGCAGGAACATGTGCTGGAACAGGGCGAGGCGCAGCGCCTGAAGCACGCCCAGGGTGCGACGGGTATGCTCGCGCCCGGGCAGCGGAGCCTCGTCCGGGATCAGGGCGAGCAGGCGGTGCAGCTTCAGCGCATCGACCCGCAGCCGGCTGGCCATGCGGCGGAACACGCCGGTGCGGTCGTCGGTGGTCAGGTATTCGGCCAGGGCCAGGCAGGCATCGGCAATATGGCCCTCGTCCCCGCGATAGGGGCGGCTGGCCCAATAGGCGGAGTTGAACAGTTCGCCAAAGGCGGCGACGGTCTTGATGCTGGCCAGGGCATTGGCGCTGCGCACCAGCCGAACCAGTTGCCGCCCGCGTTCGCTTTCGGAAAGCAGTTCGGCCAGGGCCTCGTAATTGCCTTCCGCCGCCGTGCCAAACCCGGCAATCACGTTGACCGGATAGCCGAGCTGCTGAAGCACGGCATTGTGCGGGATCGCGCGGATCTGGCGCAGGCTCATCTCGCGGTCGGCGGCCAGGTCGCTCTGGCGGCGGCTCTTGCGGCTGCCGGTGTCGTTCAGCAGGCCCAGGCCCAAGGCGGTGACGGCGCGGGGATAGGTCTTGCTGACCAGCTGCTCGTGCTGGAACCGGCGGATCGCACGGTAGAAGTCGAGGCTGAGGTCGGTGCGGCGATAGAACGGATCGACCGGCGCATCGGCATCGGTTTCGCCGGGGGGCATTTCGGCAAAGCGGGTGAGGGTGGCCAGCGCCAGTTCCGGCGTGCCGAAGAACAGGTAGCCATCGCCGCCCTGGAAACTGACTTCCGGCTCAAGCCTGATCCCGGCGCGGACAAAGCGCCGCCGCGCCCAGGGCGAAAGCGGCCAGGCCAGCCGGTCGGCAAAGGAATCGGGATGCGCGCCGCGTCCCATGCTTTCGCCGTGGGTGTTGAAGATCAGCGCCGCAACATCGCCCAGCCCATTGGCGACCATGGCTTCGCTCAGCCGCCCTTGCAGGCGTTCGATGGCCAGAGCGGCCGGGATCTGGCCGACAAAGCGGCCCGCATCGGAGAAGCCGGTCTGGATCGCGACGCGGCCACGCTGGCGGGCATAGGCGCGGTAGGCTTCCTCGGCCAGCAGGGCATCGAGGAAGCGCCCGCCGTGTTCCAGCGCGCTTTCGGTTTCGAACAGGGGCGATACGTCGACCTTGTCCGCAATCCCGAACAGCCTGGCGAAATAGAGCGCGGCCAGCACCGTGGTCGGCTGCTCGCATTCCGCCACCAGCATCCGGATCGGGGCATCGTTGTCGATGTGACGCAGGATTTGCGCCATGGCGAGGAACTGGCGGATCGCCGTGCTGTTCTCGATCGCCAGGGCGGCAAAGTTGGAGCGCAGCGGCTTTGCCTCCGCCAGCAGCTCGCGCATCCGCACCAGGGCGGCCTGGCTGGCCAGGTCCAGCTTGCCATCGGGGTCGATGCGGCGGCGGATCGCGTTCTGCAACTGGCTGGAATTCACGCGGAAGTGGATCCAGCCCATGCCCAGCCCGTCGGCGCGCATGGCGGCCGCCACGGTCAGCAGGGTTTCGGCAGCAGCATCGTCCACGTTGGCGGCCTGCTGTTCCAGCTCCGCAATGATCGGCGCCAGGCTGGTCAGCTTGAATGGGTGGTCCGCTGTCAGGTGATTGGCCGTTTCGGACAGGGCGGCGTGATCGTCCAGATCGGTTCCGGCCAGCCGCTCGGCCTGGGCCTGCGAATAGGTTGCGGCGGCGCGCAGCCGTTCGGCCAGGTCGGGCGAGGCCTCCGCCAGAGCGGCGGCATAGCTGGTCAGGCGCTCGGCCTTTTCCTCCAGCCGGTAACGCAGCGAGGTGGCCCAGGAAATGTCGGTGCGGCCGTCCATGTCATAGCCCACCCAGGTGGCAAAGCGCAGCGGCACGGGGGCCAGCTTGCGCCATTGATCGGGCCAGCTCTGGCGAGCGCTGGCCAGCAGGGTGCGGACCATGGCATCGCGGGCGGACTGGGCGCGCGACAGGGCATCCATCGCCGCGCGGTGTTCGGAATCGAGCGTGATCGCATCGCGCTGGTGCGGGGCTACGCAGGCCGTAGCCGCGCCGATCTCGCCGGATGAGGCCGCCTCTGCCACGGCTTCGGACTGGCGCGCGGTCAGCAGGAACGTGGGGTGCGCGGTAAAGACGATGTGGGCCACCGGTTGCTGCCAGCGGCGGGCAAAGGCCGTAAAGTCTTCCGCCTTGGCCAGATCCTCCAGCCGGTCGAGGTTGGCCGCCTGGTCCAGCGGCGCGACCAGCCGGTTCAGCCGATGCGAGCGGGCGAGCAGCCCTTCACATTCCAGTTCCGAGACCAGCGCCGCAATCGCGTCCAGCGTCAGCTCGCCGCTTTCGATCCGGCGCGACAGTTCCAGGCTGAGCTGGAACACCGGGTTGAACAGCGGCGTTTCCGCCGTGTGCCGGTGCAAGTCCTGCAAGCGCGCGTCGAGTTGGGAAAGGAGGGTCATTGTCCAGCCTTGTACCGTTCGTGGTGAGGAGGGGACTGAGCCTGTCGAAGGCCCCGTCTCGAACCACTGCAGCGCACCCGCCCTTCGGGACGGGCCTTCACTTCGTTCAGTCCCTCCTCAGGACGAACGGAGGTTGTTGTTACTGGCCCAAACCAGCCGCAGCGCGTGCGGTTGCTTCGATAGCTGCCAGGTCCGGCGTACCCTGCGGCACGATCCACGAACCGCCGCAGCACAGGACATAGTCGAGCGCCAGCCAGTTGGGGGCACTGGCGGCGGTAATCCCGCCGGTGGGGCAGAACTTGACCATGCCGAACGGCGCGGCAATCGCCTTCAGCGCAGGAATGCCGCCATTGGCCTCGGCCGGGAAGAACTTGAAGCGGTCCAGCCCCAGGTCCAGCCCACGCATGATGTCGGACGAGGTGGCCGTGCCGGGCAGGAAGGCCGTGCCCGATGCAATCGCCGCCTTGGCGAGGCTTTCGGTGAAGCCGGGCGAAACGATGAATTCGCTGCCCGCTTCCAGCGCGTCTTCCAGCGCATGTTCGTTGAGCACGGTGCCCGCGCCGACAATCGCGCCGGGGACCTGCTTCATCTCACGGATCACTTCGAGTGCGGTCGAGGTGCGCAGGGTCACTTCCAGCACGGGCAGGCCGCCCTTGACCAGGGCTTCGGCAATCGGCGCGGCGTGGGCCACATCCTCAATGGTCAGCACGGGGATGACCGGCGCGGTGCGCATGATCTTTTCGACGGGGCTCATGACAGGTGTTCCTTGGCAAAGGCAGCCGCTGCGCCAAACAGGCCGGGCTGGGGATGGGTGATAAGCTTGACCGGCAGGCGCGCCATCAGTTCGGCAAAGCGGCCCTTGGCGGTGAAGCGGTTGGCAAAGCCGGAGCGCAGCAGCGTGTCCTTGATCCGTAGACCCAGTCCGCCCGCAATGACCACGCCGCTGGCACCTTGCGCCAGGGCAATGTCGCCCGCGAAGGAGCCGAGCGAGAGGCAGAAGCGGTCCACTGCGGCGGCGGCCAGGCTGTCCTCGCCCGACGTGCCGCGCTCCCACAGGGTGCGGTCGTCCAGTTGCTGGATCGCGCGGCCTTCCAGTGCGGCAAGGGCCTCGTAAATGTCGACCAGGCCGGGGCCGGAGACCACGCGTTCCGCCGAAACGCGGCGATAGCGCTGGCGCAGGCGGGCGAGGATCGCGTCCTCGATCGTGTCGAGCGGGGCGAATTCCACATGGCCGCCCTCGGTCGCCTGTACGCGGTAGTAACCCGCCCCGTCGCGCCAGACATGGGCCACGCCAAGGCCGGTGCCGGGGCCGACGACGGACAGGGTGCCTGATCCCGGCAGGGGCTCGTCCGGTCCCGCCAGGTGGATGAAATGTTCGGGACCGGCGCAGGCCACGGCATGACCGACCGCACCGAAATCGTTGATCACGGTATAGCGCTCTGCGCCCAGCTTTTCCGGGATCAGCGCGGGGCGGATCACCCAGGGGTTGTTGGTGAAGCGGATGATTTCCCCGCCGACCGGTCCGGCAATCGCGATGGATACGGCTTCTGGCAGGGTGCCGCCCTGCATCTCGGCGAAATGCTCCCACGCGGTCTGGAAGCTGGCATGGTCGCGGGTGTGGAGGGTGGCCGGCTCGCCCAGGCTGATGGCGCCGTCATCGGCAATGTCCGCCAAGGCGAAGCGGGCGTGGGTGCCGCCAATATCGACCGTGACGATGCGGGTGGTCACAGCCCGCCCTCCGCCAGCATCGCCGATCCGCCCTGCTCCGCGCCGTCCGCATGGCGGCGCAGCATGGCGAAGAGTTCGCGGCCCATGCCCATCTGGAATTGCGGGGCTGGGGCGGGCTGGCGGCCCGAAAGGTCGGCCAGGACTTCCAGCGTGCCGGTGTGGCCGCAGAGCCGCACCACGTCGCCATCCTGCACCAGGGCGAGCGGACCGCCGCCGAGCGCTTCGGGCGTGACGTGGATCGCGGCGGGGACCTTGCCGCTCGCCCCGCTCATCCGGCCATCGGTGACCAGCGCGACCTTGAAGCCCTTGTCCTGCAAGACGCCCAGCGGCGGGGTCAGCTTGTGGAGTTCGGGCATCCCGTTGGCGCGCGGTCCCTGGAAGCGGACCACGACGACCACATCACGGTCCAGTTCGCCCGCCTTGAACGCGGCCTGCACGCCTTCCTGGCTGTCAAAGACGCGGGCCGGGGCCTCAATGGTCCAGCGCTCGCGGTCGACCGCGCTGGTCTTGAATGTCCCGCGCCCGAGGTTGCCGGTGACAAGCCGCATCCCGCCATCGGGCTGGAACGGCGCGGTGGCTGGGGCAAGAATGTCCGGATCGCCGCTTTGCGCTGGGGCGGGGCGCCAGGTCAGCGCCTCCCCGTCCAGCACGGGCTCCTCGGCATAGGCGCGCATCCCGCCTTCGGTCACGGTCAGCACGTCGGCATGGGCGAGGCCCGCATCCAGCAGTTCGCGGGTGACGAAGCCGATCCCGCCGGCGGCGTGGAAGTGGTTCACGTCAGCCGCGCCATTGGGATATACCCGCGCGATCAGCGGCACGGCGGCGGACAGTTCATCCAGGTCCTGCCAGTCGAGCACGATGCCAGCCGCGCGGGCCATGGCGGGCAAGTGGATGGCGTGGTTGGTGGAGCCGCCGGTGGCGAGCAGGCCGACGCAGGCGTTGACGATGGCCTTTTCGTCCACCACCCGGCCCATCGGGCGATAGTCGGCGCTTTCGCGGCCAATCTCGGCAAGGCGGTGCACGGCCTTGCGGGTCAGGGCGGAGCGCAGCGGCGTGTTGGGAGGCACGAATGCGGCACCGGGGATGTGAAGCCCCATCAGCTCCATCATCATCTGGTTGGAATTGGCCGTGCCATAGAAGGTGCAGGTACCCGGCGAGTGATAGCTGGCGCTTTCGCTTTCCAGGAGGTCGGCGCGGGTGGCCTTGCCCTCGGCATAGAGCTGGCGGACCTTCTGCTTGTCCTTGTTGGCGAGGCCCGATGGCATCGGCCCGCCTGGCACGAAGATCGCGGGCAAGTGCCCGAACCGCAGCGCGCCGATCACCAATCCCGGCACGATCTTGTCGCAGATGCCCAGCAGGGCCATGCCGTCGAACATAGCGTGGCTCATCGCGACGGCGGTGGACAGGGCAATGACGTCGCGGCTGAACAGCGACAGTTCCATGCCGTCCTGCCCCTGGGTCACGCCGTCGCACATGGCCGGAACACCGCCCGCCACCTGCGCGGTCGCGCCGACTTCGCGGGCGTAAAGCTTCATCGCTTCGGGGTAGCGGCCATAGGGCTGATGGGCCGAAAGCATGTCGTTATAGGCGGTGACGATAGCCAGGTTGGCCCCGCGCCCGCTTTTGATCGCGGCCTTGTCATCCAGCGCGGCGGCAAAGCCGTGGGCGAGGTTTGAGCAGGACAGGGCGTTGCGATTCGGAAAGCGCTCCGCCTCGCGGTCCATCAGCTCCAGATAGCGGCGGCGGCTGTCTTTGGACCGGTCGATGATCCGCGCGGTCACACGCTCGACAGCGGGGTGCAGGTTACTCATGCCAGTGGACTCCATCGCGTTCGGTCAGGGCAATGGCCGAACTCGGTCCCCACGATCCGGCGGTATAGGTTTTCGGGCGCACGCCGTGGCTGGTCCAGCTGGCGCGGATCGCGTCGATCCAGTCCCACTGGGCCTCCACCTCGTCACGGCGGACGAACAGGGTCTGGTCGCCCTCGATCAGGTCCAACAGCAGGCGTTCATAGGCGATGCGCTTGTTCGGTCCGGCGAAGGCATCGGCCATGGCAATGTCCAGCGGCACTTCGCGCAGGCGGATGCCCTCGCGGTCCAGGCCCGGCACCTTGGCCATCAGCGACAGGGTGATGTTTTCTTCCGGCTGGATCCCGATCACCAGCCGGTTGGGCACGGTCAGCGCCCCCTTTCCGGCAAAGATCGAGTGCGGCACGTGGCGGAACTGGACGACGATTTCGGTCTTGCGTTCGGGCAGGCGCTTGCCGGTGCGCAGATAGAACGGCACGCCCTTCCACCGCCAGTTGTCCAGATGCGCCTTGATCGCAACGAAGGTTTCGGTGTCGCTGTCCTGGCCCAGTTCCTCGTCATAGCCGGGGACGGGCTGGCCGCCGATGGCTCCGGCGCGGTACTGGCCGGTGACCGTTTCGTCCGGCGCGACCAGGCGCAGGGCGCGCAGCACTTTCACCTTTTCGTCGCGGATCGCGGTCGCATCGTAATTGGCGGGCGGCTCCATCGCAACGAGGGCCAGCAATTGCAGCATATGGTTCTGCACCATGTCGCGCAATGCGCCGGCACCGTCATAAAAGCTGACGCGCCCTTCCAGGCCGACCGTTTCCGCCACGGTGATCTGAACGTGGTCGATATGCGCCGCGTTCCACAGCGGTTCGAACAGGATGTTGGCAAAGCGCAGGGCGAGCAGGTTCTGGACCGTTTCCTTGCCCAGGTAGTGGTCAATGCGGAAGGTGCGGTCTTCCGGAAAGGCGCGGGCCACGGCGTCGTTGATCTCGCGGCTCGATTCCAGGCAAGTGCCGAGCGGCTTTTCCAGCCCGATCCGCACGTTCTCACCCGCCAGGCCGCCAGCGGTCAGGCCGGCAATGGTCGGCTCGAACAGGCTGGGTGCGGTGGACAGGAAGATGGCGAGGCCGTGACCAGGCGTGCCCACCTTGTGCGCCAGGGCTTCGTATCCGGCCATGTCGTTGGCGTCGAGCGGCTGGTAGGACAAGCGGTTCAGGAAAGTCGCCATGCCGCCGCGGCGGTCGGCGGGCATGAACTTTTCCAGCGCTTCGCGCGCGAAGTTGCGAAAGCTGGCATCGTCGAGCGGCTGGCGCGCGGTGCCCACGATCCGAAGATCCTCGGCCACCAGCTTGTCCGCATGAAGCGCGCAAAGCGAGGGCAGCAACATGCGCTGCGCCAGGTCGCCGGTTGCGCCGAACAGCAGCAAACGGTCTGCGGTAAAGCTCATGTCGTTCCCATCCTCTCGCACTTGCGGGAGAGGCCGGGTTAGCAGCGCGCTTGCCCCCGCGCCAGAGCGGCAGGGGCCGGTTCAGGCCCGCTTTCGGGCTGAATACGTCTGCGTTTGCGCCGGTTTGCGCCGTTTCGCAGGCGTGGCCATGCGCGGGTGGTAGTCCTCGCTGGGCAGGGCCTTGCCGAACAGCCAGCCCTGAACCATGCGGCAACCATCATGGCGCAGCTGCTCCAGCTGGACCCGCTCTTCTACCCCTTCTGCCAGGGTGCACATGCCCAGCTGGTTGGCCAGCGCGATCACCGCGCCGACAATCGCGCGCGATTCCTCACGCGTGGCAAGATCGGAAACGAAGCTGCGGTCGATCTTGATCTTGTCGAAGGGGAAAGTGAGCAGATAGTTGAGCGAGGCATGGCCGGTGCCGAAATCGTCCAGCGCGATTTTCACGCCGAGCGACTGAAGGCGCTTCAACACGTCCAGGTTGGCCTGCGAATTTTCCAGCAGCACGCTTTCGGTGATTTCAAACTCGACCCGGCCCGGGGCCACCCCGCTTTCGGCCAGGGCGCTGACCACCAGTTGCAACAGGCCCGCGCTCTGGATCTGGACCGGTGAGAGGTTGATGGCGATGGTTTCCCCGTCCTGCCACCGCGCGGCCTCGTGCAGGGCGGTGCGGATCACCCATTCGCCAATCGGGACGATCAGGCCGGTTTCCTCGGCAATCGGGATGAAGCGGTCGGGCGATACCAGGCCGCGTTCCGGGTGCTGGCAGCGCAGCAGGGCTTCATAGCCGGTCCTGGCTTCGCTGCTGGCATCGACCAGCGGCTGGAGGAACAGGCGCAGTTCGCCCCGCGCCACGGCATGGCGCAGGTCGCGCGCCAGGGCGTGGCGTTCGTGCAGCTGGGCATCCATGTCCGGTTCGAACATCTCCCAGTCGCCGCGCCCCCTCTGCTTGGCCGCATGCAGCGCCATGTCGGCATAGGAAACCAGCTGTTCCTTGCTCCCGGCGTGGAACGGCGCAAGGGCAATGCCGATGCTGGCGCCGCTGTGCAGTTCGTACCGGTCGATCTGGAACGGGTCTGCCATTGCGGCGAGCAGGCATCCGGCCAGGCGCACGGCATGGTCCGGTGCATCGTCTCCGCTGACCACGATGGCGAATTCATCCCCGCCCAGCCGCGCGATCAGGGGGTGGCTGCCGCCCAGGCCAGAGGTCTGAACGCAGTCGGTCAGGCGCTGGCCCAGCGCGCAAAGGAATGCGTCGCCCACCGGGTGGCCGTGCATGTCGTTGATCGACTTGAAATGGTCCACGTCGAGCAGCAACAGCGCGATATGTTCCCCCCGCTTGCGGGTGGAGACCAGACTTTCCAGCCCGCTGTCGAACAGGGTGCGGTTGGGCAGGCCGGTCAGGGTATCGAAATGCGCCATGTGCTGGGCGCGGTGTTCGGCGTGGCGGCGCTCGGTAATGTCGGAAATGACCCCGCGATAGACCACCCCTTCGCCAAGGTGGCAGGGCCGCCCGCTGATCGACCACCAGCGTGCCTCTCCCTCCACCGGATTGCCCAGCGCGACGATCACGGAGCGGATCGGTCGCCGTTCGACAATCGCGCTGGACAGGGCGCTGCGGGCTCCATCGGCTGCGAACAGAGAGAGGAATTCCGTCCCTTCCAGCTGCTCGGCCGGTTGCCCTGCGGCCGAGGCAAAGCGCTTGCAGGCGCCGACGATCCGCCTTTGGCTGTCCAGTTCGAACAGCCAGTCCGACCCGCTTTCCTGATACTCGTTGAGCAGCAGCTTGACCGTTCGGGTGGTCGCGGCCAGTTCGCGGTCGGACAGGATGCGGGTAACGAACAGGTCGCGCGCCATGAAGGTCATGCGGATCAGCAGGCCGCTGGCGACCAGCACCACCACGATCGCGGCCAGCTCGTCAAATTCGCCCAGTTGCGCCAGGCCGATGATCAGGCCCGATGCCTGGGCGGCGATGAAGATCACGGCGGAGCGGACCAGGGTCCGCATGGTATAGGCCGCAGCGGCGATCTGGGCGACGCCGCTGGTCGCCAGCAGCAATTGGTCGCCATGCGAGACCTGCGCGAAGAACAGGGCGCAGGCGATGCCCATGGTCAGGCCCAGCCACAGCGAGCTGAGCGCATAGGCGTTCATGATCTTGGCCGAACGCCGCTGGCGCCGCCCGCGCGCGATTCCCTCTGCCAGCCACAGCCGGTGCAGGCTGGCCATCACGATCATGCAGGCAAACAGGCCGAGCAACCAGTTCTCGACTTCTCCGGCCAGGGCCAGGCAGATCGCCGCCGCGTTGAGCAGGCAGCCCACCACCATGATTCGGACAATGCGGACGTGGGCGTTGATGAGCCGGTTATCGACCCATTCCCGCAGTTCGGCGGGTATGGCAGTGCGCAGCACCGCATGCTTGCTGACCATTCCCGTCCCCTTTGGGGCGTTGACCCGTAAGTATCTAGTAGAATTGAGAAGTTAAGAAATGGCTAGGTCGGCTCTCGCGCTATCGACCCGGCATGGGCTAGAGCTTGGCAAACAGGAGATTCGTCGATGCGTCACGCCACTGCTTTGATTGCCCTTGCCATTGCCACCACCGGAGCCGTGCCGCTCCACGCCAAGCCGGCCGCGCTGCCCAGCCATCCGGCGGCGGAGGCGCAAGTGCTCGATCTGGCCAAGCGCCTGATTGCCCTGCGCTCGGTGCGGGGGGAGAACAACGAAACCGGCAAGGCGCTGGCGGTGATCAAGGATGCTCTGGTCGCAGGCGGCTGGCAGGCTGCGGATGTGGAGATCGTGCCGGTTGACGATACCGCCTACCTGATCGCCACCTGGCAGGGCAGCGACCCCAGCCTGAAGCCGCTGGTCATTTCCGGCCACATGGACGTGGTCGAGGCTGATCCCAAGGACTGGACCCGCGATCCCTTCACCCCGGTGGTCGAGGACGGGATCCTGTACGGGCGCGGCGCCAGCGACATGAAGTTCGATGCAGCCCTGTCCACCTCCACCCTGATCGAAATGCGCCGCCAGGGCTACAAGCCCAAGCGGACCATCGTGCTCCAGTTCTCCGGTGACGAGGAAACCACGATGAAGACCAGCCGGATCATTGCCGAGCGGCTGAAGAACGCCGAACTGGTCATCAATGTCGATGGCGGCGGCGGCACGCTCGACGAAGCGACGGGCAAGCCGCTCTACTGGACCTGGCAGGGCGCGGAAAAGAGCTATGTCGACTATCAGGTCGAAGTGACCAATCCGGGCGGGCACAGCTCGGCCCCGCGTCCGGTCAATGCCATCGTCCAGATGGCCCAGGCGCTGGAGAAGATCGGAGCCTATCGCTTCCAGGCAGAGCTGAACGCAGTCACCAAGTCCTATTTCGTGAACGCCGCGCAGTTTGAAACCGATCCCAAGCTGGCCGCCGCGATGCGCGCCTTTGCCGCCAATCCGGCGGACGAGGCGGCACTGGCCACGCTGCGCGCCAATCCGGCCTATGTCGGCAAGGTCGGGACGACCTGCGTGCCGACCATGATCCATGGTGGCCATGCCCAGAACGCCCTGCCGCAGCGCGTGACGGCCAATATCAACTGCCGCGTCTTCCCCGGCCACAGCCGCGAAGCCATCCGCGACGAGCTGGCCAAGGTGGCCGGCAACGAAGTGACGATCACCGACGTTTCGGGCGGCGATACCACCATGTCCCCGGCATCGCCGATGCGCGGCGACTTCGTGGGCGCGGTCGATAAGGCGATGAAGCGGGTCTATCCCGGCGTTCCATTGTTCCCCAGCCAATCGTCCGGCGCGACCGATTCGATGTGGTACCGCGCGCTGGGCGTGCCCAGCTATGCCGCCAGCCCGACCTTCAGCAAGGATTCGGAAGACTTCGCCCACGGCCTGAACGAGCGGGTGCGCCTGTCCAACATTCGCCCCGGGCTGAACTATTACATGATCCTGTTCAGCGAACTGTCGAAATAAGCGCGGCCAGGCCGCTGCGCGCAATCGCGGCGGCCTCGCCCTCGGCAAAGGTCCGGGGGGACAGGCACAGTTCCAGCCACAGCCCGTCGACCAGCGCAGTCGCGGCAATGGCAGTGGTGCGCAGGGCGGGCGCGGGAACGCCGTTCTCCGCCAGCAGCATTTCCAGCCCGGTGCGGAACCGGCCATACTGCTCATCGTGCAGACCCGCGATTTCGGGCCGGGCGCGGACCAGGCTCCAGAACGCGATCCAGGTGGAAAGCAGGTCGCTATCCGCAATCGGCGGCAGCAGGCTGGCGCTGACATAGGCGTCCAGCCGCGCGCGCGGTTCCGGCCCCGCTGCGGCGACAGCATGATCCAGAGCCGCCGCCACTCGGGTTTCAACTTGGGCATAGGTCGCCGCGACCAGCGCATCCACGCCGCCGAAATAGTGCCCGATCAGACCGGGCGAAACGCCTGCTTCCGACGCAATCGCCCGCACGCTGGCCCCGGCAGCACCTTCGCGCGCCAGGACGCGGGCGCAGGCTTCGACCAGGCTGGCGCGGCGGGCATCCGGGTCTTCGCGGCGGAATGGGGCTTTGTTCTTCACTTGCGGCATCCCCGGACGGGTTCGACAGGCTCAGCCTGAGCGGGGTGAAGGTCCGCTCCGCCTTAGCTTGTCGAAGGCTCTAACGATTGTTATACGATCGTTCAACAAGCCGATCAAGGATTCGCGCAGCCATGACCAAGCTCGACCATGCCTTTGCCGAAATCGCCAGCGCGGACGTCGATCCCGATGCCGATTTCAGCCTGCCGGGCTGGATCTATCACGACCGCGAATTCTTCGATCTGGAAATGGAGCGGGTCATCCGTCCCAGCTGGCAGATCGTCTGCCATGTCAGCGAAGTGGCCGAGCCGGGCGACTACCGCACGATCGACTATCTGGGCGAAAGCGTGATCGTGATCCGGGGCGACGATGGCGAAGTGCGCGCCTTCACCAACGTCTGCCGCCACCGCGCGATGCGCCTGGTCGAAGGCCCGGCGGGCTGCGCGAAAAAGCTCGTCTGCCCCTATCACGCCTGGACGTTCGAGAGCGACGGGCGCCTGTCCGGCGTGCCGATGAAGTCGGAATATCCCGCGCTGAAGCTGGAAGTGAACGGGCTGGTTCCGGTCGCGCTGGAAGTGTGGCACGGCTTTATCTTCGTGCGGCTGACCGATGCCGGTTTCCCCAGCGTGGGCGAAATGATGGCTCCGTTCGAGGATGAAGTCGCGCAGTACCGGTTCGAGGACATGCGCCCGATGGGCGAAGTGCGCTATCGGCCGCGCGGGGTGAACTGGAAGAACGTGGGCGACAATTATTCCGATAACCTGCACATTCCGGTCGCCCATGGCGGGCTGACGCGGCTGGTGGGCAAGACCTACCGGATCGAGGCGCATGGCTGGGCCGACCGGCTCTATGGCGACGTGGTGAAGGGCGACAAGCAGAACTTCTGGGAGAAGTTCTATCGCACCCACATGCCGCGCGTCGATCACTTGCCGGAAGAGGCGCATGGCCGCTGGCTCTATTACAAGCTGTGGCCGAACATGGCGTTCGACATCTATGCCGACCAGATCGACTTCATGCAGTGGCTGCCGATTTCGCCGACCGAATGCCTGCTGCGCGAAGTGGCCTATTGCCTGCCCGACAGCCGCCGCGAAATGAAGCTGGTGCGCTATGCCAACTGGCGCATCAACCGCGTGGTCAATGCCGAGGACACTTGGCTGATCAGCCGCGTCCAGCAGGGGATGCAAAGCCGCACCTATGGCACTGGCCCGATTGGCAAGAGCGAGGTCTGCCTGCGCAGCTTCGCCAAGAAGATCCGCGCGCTCATTCCGGAAGCCCGCCAGCCGTTCCCGCCCGCACCGGGCTGGAGCCAGGGCCAAAGATAAATTTGATCCGTCACCCCGGACTTGATCCGGGGTCCCGCTTCCCCACGGCAGCGGAAGTAAAAGCTGGACCCCGGATCAGGTCCGGGGTGACGATGAAGGGAGAATTTGCGAAGTGACCAAGACCTATGACGCCATCATCATCGGCGGCGGGCACAATGGCCTGACCTGCGCGTTCTACCTGGCCAAGGCCGGAATGCGGGTGCGCGTGCTGGAACGCCGCCACGTGGTTGGCGGAGCCGCCGTGACCGAGGAATTCCACCCCGGTTTCCGCAATTCCACCGCCAGCTACACCGTCAGCCTGCTGCGTCCGCAGGTCATCAACGACATGCGCCTGCATGACTATGGCTACCGAGTGGTGGAACGGCAGGTCTCCAACTTCTTTCCCTTCGCAGACGACTACGTGAAGCTGGGCGGCGGACCGGGCCGGACCGAGGCGGAGTTTGCCCGCTTTTCCAAGGCCGATGCTGCCTCCTATCCGAAGTATGACGCCGCGCTGGAAAAGGTGGCGGGGGTGCTGCGCGATCTCGCCTTGCAGATTCCGCCCAATGTCGGCGGCGGGCTGTCCTCGCTGATCGCGGCCGCCAAGCAGGGCTGGCCGATGGCGCAGATGGACCTGAACGTGCAGCGCGACCTGCTGGACATTTTCACCAAGTCGGCGCGCGACTTCCTCGATGGCTGGTTCGAGCATGACTATGTGAAGACCGCCTTTGCCTTTGACGCGGTGGTCGGCAACTTCGCGGGCGTGTCCACGCCGGGTTCGGCCTATGTCCTGCTGCATCACGTGTTTGGCGAAGTGAACGGCAAGCTGGGTGCCTGGGGCCACGCCATCGGCGGCATGGGCGCAATCACCCAGGCCATGGCCCGCGCCTGCGAGGATGCGGGCGTGGAGATCAGCCTGGAGGCTCCGGTTGCCCAGGTGCTGGTCGATGGCGGCAAGGTGCGCGGGGTAAAGCTTGAAAGCGGCGAGGAACTGGCCGCTGCAATCGTGGCGTCCAACGCCGGGCCAGCGCTGCTCTATCGCCAGCTGGTCGACCAGAGCGACCTGGACGATGACTTCAAGCGCCGGATCAAGGGCTACAAGACCTGTTCCGGCACTTTCCGCATGAACGTGGCCCTGTCCGAACTGCCGGACTTCACCGTTCTGCCGGGCAAGCAGCAGGCCGAACACCATACCGCCGGGATCATCATCGCGCCGGGCATGGACTACATGGACCGCGCCTTCACCGACGCGCAGCAGCATGGCTGGTCGAAGAAGCCGATTGTCGAAATCACCATCCCCAGCACGGTGGACGACAGCCTGGCCCCGCCGGGATGCCATGTCGCTTCGCTGTTCTGCCAGCAGTTCGATCCCAAGGTCGATTGGGACCAGCACCGCGAAAGCGTGGCCGACCTGATCATCGAGACGGTCAACGACCATGCGCCCAATTTCAAGGGCAGCGTGATCGCGCGGCAGATCCACTCGCCGCTGGACCTTGAACGCAAGTTCGGCCTGATCGGCGGGGATATCATGCACGGCACCATGGGGCTGGACCAGCTGTGGGCGGCGCGCCCGGTGCTGGGGCATGGCGACTATCGCGGGCCGATCAAGGGCCTCTACATGTGCGGCGCGGGCACCCACCCCGGCGGCGGTGTGACCGGCGCGCCCGGCCACAATGCCGCCCAGGCGATCCTGGCAGACCGGCCCTTTATCCGGAAACTGCTGCGGAGCTGAACCGCCGGGTGGCGTAATAGAGCGGGAGGCCCAGCAGGATCAGCACGATCCCCAGGCCGCCCGCTTCGATCCCCGCGCCGTAGAGTACCCACAGCGAGAACAGGATGCTGATCGCCGCCCACGCGCGGCTGCGGCGCAGCATCAGCGCGGAGAGCGCGACGCCGATATAGATCCAGATCGCCGCCGCCGTGGTCAGGCGCAGCATGAAGTCCAGCAGGTGCGCGCCGACCCCGGTTGCGCCGCCGACCATCAGCACCGCCGAAAGCACGCTGCCCAGCACCATGGGCCGTACGGCCACGTCATGGCGGTTGGTCGGCGCGGCCCAGGCCGGCATCATCCCGCCGCGCACGGCGGTCAGCGGCAGCTCCCCCTGAAGCAGGACGGCGCTGTTGACATAACCGATGCCGGACACGGCGGTGAGCAGCGCAATGAACACGCCCGCGCCGCTGCCCCAGAACCGCTCGACAAACAGCGAGAGCGGGGCGGGCGAAGCGGCCAGTTCCTCGGCAGGCAGGGCCAGCACGATCCCCATGCAGACCACGATGTAGAGCAGGGTGGTCGTGGCCAGGCCGATCAGGGTTGCTCGCACCACATTGCGCGCCGGGTCCTGCACGCGCTCTGTCACCATGCTGGCCGTTTCGAAGCTGAGGATCGCGAAGAAGGCCAGGGTCAGGGCCGGGGTCAGGCTGGCGGCAGCAAAGGGCTGGTGCGCGTGCTCGGTAAATTCGCCGCCGCCCTCGAATAGCAGGCTGGCCAGAATTGCCACGACTGCGGCCAGCGGGATCAGCTTGAGCAGGGTGGTCACGATCTGGAACCGCCCCGCCGCCCGCGCGCCGCGCAGGTTGAGCAGGGTCAGCAGCGACACGATCACCACGCCGCCCATGGCCAGCCGCAGCGGCGTGGTTCCCAGCGGCGTCCACAGGGTGGACAGGTAACTCGCCGCCGTGGTCGCCACCACGGCCGTCGCGCACCACAGGCTGACCCAATAGGACCAGCCGAGCAGCACCCCCGGCATCGGCCCCAGCACTTCGCCGCAAATGGCGATGAGGCCGGGTTCCTGCGGCATGGCGCGGGTCAGGTCGGCGATCACCATCGCAATCGCCATGGCGCCAAGTCCGGCCGCGATCCAGGCGGCGAGACCAGTCCAGCCGAAGGGCGCAAGCTGCCCGGGCAGGACGAAGATCCCCGCCCCGATCATCGACCCGACGACCAGCGCAGCGGCAGTCCAGATTCCGAACGGTCGCCGCTCGTCGCTCATCGCCAATCTCCCTTGGGACGGAGTTGAGCATAAAGCGGCGGCGGCGCCAACAGTCTTGCTCTGGCGCTGTCTGTGCAAATCGGTTTAGGACAGGGCATGGCAACCGTTACCGACCAGTCCTGGCTTGCGCGCATGGGGCAATATCATCCCCGGCTGATCGAAGCGGCCATGGCGATGAACCAGGGCGACATTCCCCGCGCCGAGCATTTCCTGCGCAGCCACCTGAAGGAAAACCCCTTTGAAGTCGCCGCGATCCGGATGCTGGCCGAAGTCGCGGGGCGGATCGGGCGCTATCGCGATTCCGAAAAGCTGCTGCGCCGCGCGCTGGAGCTGTCGCCCGCCTTTACCGCCGCGCGGGCGAACCTGGCCCTGGTCCTCTACCGCCAGAACCGCGCGGACGAGGCGATTGCCGAACTGGATCGGGTCCTGGCCGAAGAGCCGGACAATCCCGGCTTCGCCAATCTGAAAGCCGCCGCCTTTGGCCGGATCGGCGAATTCGAAGGCGCGATCACGCTGTACGAGCAGGTCCTGGCCGCCGCCCCCAACCAGCCGCGCGTGTGGATGAGCTTTGGCCATATGCTCAAGACGGTCGGGCGGCTGGAGGACGGCATTGCCGCCTATCGCAAGGCGATCGAGCTGATGCCGACGCTGGGCGAGGTCTGGTGGAGCCTGGCCAATCTGAAGACGGTGAAGTTCACCGACGCCGACATCGCGGCGATGCGCGATGCGCTGGCGGGCGGCGAAGTGGCGACGGAAGACCGCTTCCACCTCGACTTCGCGCTGGGCAAGGCGCTGGAGGACCGGGGCGAGGTGGCGCAGTCCTTTGCCCATTACGCAGCGGGCAATGCCCTGCGGCGCGCGCAACTGGACTATGATCCGGGTGAGATCGAAGGGCTGGTCGACCAGCTGATTGCCCTCGCCACGCCGGAGTTCTTTGCCGAGCGGGCCGGGCAGGGCTGCGATGCGCGCGATCCGATCTTCGTCCTGGGAATGCCGCGCGCGGGATCGACCCTGGTCGAGCAGATCCTGGCCAGCCATTCGCTGATCGAGGGGACCACCGAACTGCCGGACATGCCGGCGCTCGCCCGGATGGACGGGCGCTTTCCGCTCAACTTGCCGGACCTGACGGCAGAGCAGATGGCGCGGCAGGGTGAGGAGTTCCTGCGCCGCAGCCGGATCCAGCGCAAGACCGACCGGCCCTTCTTCATCGACAAGCTGCCGAACAACTGGCTGTACGTCCCCTATATCCGGCTGATCCTGCCCAACGCGAAGATCATCGACGCGCGGCGCCATCCGCTGGGTTGCTGCTTCTCCAACTTCAAGCAGCACTTCGCCAAGGGACAGGCGTTCAGTTACAGCCTGGAGGACATGGGCCGCTATTACCGCGATTACGTGCGGCTGATGGCCCATCTCGACCGGGTCCAGCCGGGGGCGGTGCACCGCGTTGTCTATGAACGCATGGTTGACGATACTGAAGCCGAAGTGCGCGCGCTGCTGGACTATTGCGGGGTGGAATTCGAAGCGGCCTGCCTTGCTTTCCACCAGACCGAGCGCGCGATCCGTACGCCGAGTTCGGAGCAGGTGCGCCAGCCGATCTTCCGCGACGGGACCGAGGCGTGGAAGCCCTATGCCGAATATCTCGGGCCGCTGCGCGCGGCTCTGGGCGAGGTTCTGGAGTGTTATCCGCAGGCCCCGGCGGCGTGGTAAATCTGTCACGGCGATGACAGATTGCGCAATGATGTGAAACACAAGCTTGACGGCGCGGCTCCATGGAATCACTTTCGCGCCGAAACCCGGGTCCAATAAGGGGGGAAATCCATGCGTATCGCCACTCGCCGCGCGTCTTTTGCGGCACTTCTGACCACTACGGCGCTGATCGCCAGCCCTGCAATCGCCCAGAGCGCTGCGGACGAAGTCGATCCCAACGAAATCGTTGTGACCGCGCAAAAGCGCGCGGAAAGCTTGCAGAACGTGCCGATTTCGATCCAGGCGATCGGAACGGCGAAGCTGGAACAGCTGAACATCTCCAACTTCAGCGGCTATGCGCAGCAGCTGCCTTCGGTCACGTTCCAGGGCACCGGCACGCCGGGCGTCAACGTGATCTACATGCGCGGTGTTGCCTCGGGCGGGGACGGCAACCACTCCGGCTCGCTGCCTTCGGTCGGCGTCTATCTGGACGAACAGCCGGTCACCACGATCGGCGGCAACCTTGACGTCCATGTCTATGACATTGCCCGCATCGAAAGCCTGTCGGGCCCGCAAGGCACGCTCTACGGCGCATCGTCGCAGGCCGGCACGATCCGCATCATCACCAACAAGCCGGACACTTCGGGCTTCTACGGCGGCGCCGATGCCGAAGTGAACACGGTTGCGCACGGCGATGTCGGCGGAAAGTTCGAATTCTTCGCCAATGCCCCGCTCAGCGAGAACGCTGCACTGCGCGTGGTCGGCTTCTACAAGCGCGATGCTGGCTTCATTGACAACGTCCCGGGTACGCGCGCCTTCCTGCCGCAGCCCGGCGGTATCGTGATCAACAATGCTGCCTTCGTGAAGGAAGACTACAACCCGACGGAAACCTATGGCGGCCGCGCTGCCCTGGGTATCGAACTGGACGATAACTGGACCGTCACTCCGGCGGTGATGTACCAGAACACCAAGTCCAAGGGCATGTACGCCTTCGATCCTTCCGTCGGCGATCTGGAAGTGCAGCACTTCTTCCCGGAATACCGCGATGACAAGTTTGTCCAGGCGGCGCTGACGATCGAAGGCAAGATCGGCAGCTGGGACCTGACCTATGCCGGGGCTTATCTTGACCGCAAGACCTTCAGCTCCAGCGACTATACCGACTATGCCGAAGCCTATGATGCGCTCTATGCCGATTACGGCGGCAATGCCGGCTATTTCTATTTCTCGGACTCGCTGGGCAACACGATCAACCCCAGCCAGAATGTGATCGGCAGTGACCACTTCAAGAAGGTCAGCCAGGAACTGCGCATCGCCTCGCCGTCGGAAAACCGCCTGCGTCTGGTCGCGGGCCTGTTCTGGCAGCGCCAGTCGAACGAGATCTACCAGGACTACAAGGTTGCCAATCTCGATCCGGCCCTTTCGGTCAATGGATCGCCGGGGACCCTGTGGCTGACCAAGCAGGACCGTGTGGACCGCGACTATGCGGCCTTCGGTGAACTCAGCTATGACCTGACCGACAAGCTGACTGCCACGGCAGGCGTTCGCGCGTTCAAGTATGACAATACGCTGATCGGGTTCTTCGGCTTTGGCCGCAATCCGGCAGACAATTATTCGGCAACGCCTTACAATCCGGCGGGTTCTTCGCGCACCGGCGTGGCCGGGTGCTTCACCACCACCGGTTCGCGTCTGCGTCCGCTGGCGGGCACTCCGGGCGTTACCCTGTTCCCGGCAGCCGTTGATGGCAGCCCCTGCACCAACCTGGGCGTGTGGAACGGCAGCGGTGTCGATCCGGTCCAGGCCGAGGGTGACGGTTTCACCTGGCGCGGCAACCTGACCTACAAGCCCAACAGCGACCTGATGGTCTATGCCACCGCGTCCAAGGGCTTCCGTCCGGGCGGGATCAACCGCCGTGCCGACGTTCCGGCCTATGATCCGGACTTCCTCTACAATTACGAACTGGGGTGGAAGGCCACGCTGGCTCCGGGTCTGCGCCTGAACGGTGCGGTCTATCAGCAGAACTGGAAGAAGTTCCAGTTCAGCTTCCTGGGCGCGAACAGCTTCACCGAAATCCACAACGGCCCGGATGCCCGTATTCGCGGTGTCGACGTTGACCTGGCTTACAATCGCGGGCCGCTCAGCCTGCAGGTCGCAGCGGCCTATACCGATGCGAAAATGACCAAGAACCTGTGTGAGCGCGACGATCCCACCTACACCTGCACCGGTCCGGACAATGCGATCTCATCGCCGGCTGGCACCCGCCTGCCGATCACGCCGAAGTTCAAGATTTCGGGAACGGCCCGCTATACTGCGGAACTGGGCGGAACGACCAAGGCCTATGGCCAGGTCAACGCCGCGCACCAGGGTTCGGCTCCGAGCGAGGTCCGTGCTGGACCGGCGGCCACGATTGGAGAACTGCCGGCCTTCAGCACGGTGAACCTGGCATTCGGCGTGGACTGGGAAAAGCTCAACATCGAACTGTTCGCATCGAACGTGTTCGATGAACGCGGCCAGATTTCGCGCTTCCTGCAATGCGGTCAGTGCGGCCAGCGGCCCTATGTGGTGCCGATCCAGCCGCGCACCATTGGTCTGCGCGTGGGTTACGACTTCTGATTTGACGAGTTGGAGAGGGAAAGCGCCTCGGACCCCACAAGGTTCGGGGCGTTTTTCATTCCGGCAGCTTGCAGACCGAAACCCACCGCGCGCCGACTAGCTGCACCAGCCGCTCCGGTTCTACTTCGACCGAGCTGGTCCGCGTGCCCGCTGCGGGAAAGACCGTGGGATAGGCCAGCAGCGAACGGTCCGCCACGATGGGCAGGTCCGTGGCCAGGCCAAAGGGGCATACCCCGCCGACCGCATGGCCGGTAACCGCCAGCGTCTCCTCCGGATCAAGCATCCGGGGGCGCCCGCCCAGTTCCGCCTTGCACCCCGCGTTGTCGAGCCGCGCATCGCCCCGCGCCAGCAAGAGATAGACCGTTTCGCCCACGCGAAAGGCCAAGGTCTTGGCGATCCGGCCTGGCTCCACCCCCAGAACTTCAGCCGCCTCTGCCACGGTGGCGGTGGAGCGGGAATGATCGATCAGCTTCAGGTCGGGCGCATGGCTTTGCAGCCAGGCCAGCACGCTTTCGCCGCTCATGCCTGAAGCTCCGCCACCAGCGCGCGGGCCGCAGCGCTGACTTCTTTCCAGGTGACCAGAAAGCCGTCCTCGTCGCCGTACCACGGATCGGCGACGGCCTCGCCCGTGCGGCCAGGCACCAAGTCGAGCAGCAGCGATAGCCGGGCCGAGTGCGCGGGCGGGGCGATCCGCTCAAGGTTGCGCAGGTTGGAATGATCGGCGGCCAGGATATGGGTGAACCGGTCAAAGTCCGCGGCGCTTGCCTGCCGCCCGCGATAGCCGGAAATGTCGATGCCGAACCGCGCCGCCGTGCGGATCGCGCGCGGGTCGGGTGGCTCGCCGACATGGTAGTCCGCCGTTCCGGCCGAATCGACCGTTACCCGCAGTCCCGCCTTGGCCGCTTCGGCGCGGAAGGCCGCTTCGGCCAGCGGGGAACGGCAGATATTGCCCAGGCAGACGAACAGCACTGCCGGTTCAGTCATCGCCCTCTCCGAACCGTTCCAGCCGGAAGGCGGCGCTCAGGTAATCCTCCGCAGCGGCCTTCAGTTGCGGCTCCTCGGCAAAGGCATCGGCGGGCAGCGGGGCCAGATCGAACGCGTGGAGCAGGGTCCACAGCGCGAATTTGCGACCCGGTTCCCGCTCTACCCCGAAAGCGATTTTCAGCTTTTCCAGCGCGCGGTCGAATTCGGCTTCGGTTAGTCTGGACGGGTCTTCGCTGCCGAAGAAGTGGACCAGCAGGGCTTCCAGTTCCATGTCAGAACGCAATCACACCCGTTGCAGCGCCAAGCCAGAGCAGCGCCGCGCCGCCCAGCGCCGCTGCGGCATAGCCCAGCCAGCCCTTGCCTTCGCGGCGGCGTTCCCAGACCAGTTCGATCACCGGCAGCGGCGGTGCTTCGGGCGCGCCGCCCTTGGGCGGGAACTTCTCTTCGATCCGGCGGACCAGGTCGGGCAGGCGCAGCAGCGTTTCGGTATCCTTGCGCAGCCGCTCGGCCAGGGCCGCCTCCGGCCCAAGCTCGTCGCGGATCCATTCGCGGACATAGGGCGCGGCCACGTCCCACATGTTGATCTGCGGATTCAGCTGCGTTGCCAGCCCTTCGACCATGACCATGGTCTTTTGCAGCAGCAAGAGGTGCGGCTGTGTCTGCATGTCGAATTCGCGGGTGATCGCGAACAGGCTGTCGAGCATCTGCCCGACCGACAGTTCGCTGACCGGGCGGCCCCGGGTCGGTTCGCCCACGGCGCGCAGCGCAGTCGCGAATTCGTCGACCGAGTGATAGCTGGGTACGTATTGCGCTTCGAAATGGATTTCGGCCACGCGGCGGTAATTGCCGGTGGTCAGGCCATAGAGGATTTCGGCCAGCCACAGCCGCGCGCGGCGGTCGATCCGGCCCATGATGCCAAAGTCGATCGCGGCAATCGTGCCATCGGGCTGCACGAACAGGTTGCCCTGGTGCATGTCGGCATGGAAATAGCCCAGGCTGATCGCCTGGCGCAGGAAAGTCAGGACCAGATGCTCGCCCAGGGCTGGCAGGTCGTGACCGGCCGCGCGCAGAGCATCGGTCTCGCTGATCTTGATCCCGTCGATCCACTCGATGGTCATCACCCGGCCATTGGTGCGATCCCAATCGACACCGGGCACGCGGTAGCCCTCGGTCGAGGCCATGCGCTCGGCCAGTTCCGAGGCTGAGGCGGCCTCGCGGCGCAGGTCCAGCTCGCGCAGGGTCCAGCGCTTGAAATTGGCAATGACCAGGCGCGGGCGCAGCCTTGCTGCCTCTCCGCCCAGGGCCTCCAGATGGGCAGCGGCCCATTCATAGGTCTGGATGTCTTCGGCGAACTTCTCACGAATGCCGGGGCGCAGCACCTTGACCGCGACGGTCCGCCCGTCGGTGGTCACGGCGCGGTGGACCTGCGCGATGGAGGCCGCGCCGACCGGTTCTTCCTCGATCGAGGCGAACAGGCTTTCCAGGGGCCTCGCAAAGCTGTTCTCGATCTCGCGCCGGATGGCGGCGAAGGGCACTGGCGGCAGGCTGTCCTGCAGGCTCAGCAGATTGTGCGCCGCTTCCTCGCCCACGATGTCGGGCCGGGTGGCGAGCGTCTGGCCCAGCTTGATCGCGGCCGGGCCGATGGCCTGGAAGGCCCCGGCATAGTCGGGCGTGCGCGGCTGGAACGTACCGAGCCGGGCAACGCGGCACAGGCGCTGGACCTGGGCCGGCGTATTCGGGTCCTGCTCGATCCCGCGCAGCGCGCCGTGGCGGGCCAGGATGCGGCCCCAGCGCAGCAGGCGCAGGACATGCGTTGCCGGACGCGTCACCTTAGATCTTCCACCCCGAATGGATCGCGACCAGGCCGCCCAGGATCGGTTCGACCCGCGTGTTCACGAAACCGGCCTGGCGGATCATGGCTTCGAATTCCGGCATGGGCGGAAAGCGGCGGATCGATTCGATCAGGTAGCGATAGCTGTCCGCGTCCCCGGCAATGGCTGAACCCAGGCGCGGGACCAGGTGGTGCGAATAGGCGTCATAGACTTCCTTGAAGCCGGGCCATTCGGTGGTCGAGAATTCCAGGCAGTAGAACCGCCCGCCATGCTTCAGCACGCGGTAGGCTTCGGCCAGGGCCTTGTCGATGTGGGTGACGTTCCGGATGCCGAAAGCGATGGTATAGGCATCGAAGAAGCGGTCCGGAAAAGTCAGGACTTCGGCATTCTGGCGCGACCAGACCAGGCTATCCAGCCCGCGTTCCAGCGCGCGTTCGATGCCGACGTCCAGCATGTCCTGGTTGATGTCCGACACGGTGATCGTCGCGCCACGCGCGGCCATGCGAAAGGCGATGTCGCCCGTTCCGCCCGCCATGTCGAGGATCTGCTCGCCCGGCTGCGGCTTTACGCGGCGGACGAACTTGTCCTTCCACAGCCGGTGCATGCCTGCCGACATCGCATCGTTCATCACGTCGTACTTCTTCGCGACGGACGAGAACACGGCGCCAACCTTCTCGGTCTTCTCCTCGGGAGAGACCTCGTCGTAACCGAAGGATACCTTTTCGCTCATGGCCCGCGCCTTAGCGGCAAGGCGGGCGCGGTGCCAGCGAAAGCGTGCCTGCGCGGCAGGTCAAAACGGGCATAAACCGATTGTCGGGCGTTCATGGAGTGCCTAACCAGCAAGCCATGCCTGAGTTGCCTGAAGTTGAAACGACCGTGCGCGGTCTGGCCCGCTATCTCGATGGTGAGCGGCTGGCGCGCGTTGAAACGCGGCGCGGCGATCTGCGCCGCCCCTTTCCGCCCGAGCTGGTCCAGGTCCTGACCGGCGCAACCGTCACCGGCCTGTCGCGCCGGGCCAAATATGGCCTGATCCATACCGACCGCCGCCAGACCATGGTGTTCCACCTCGGCATGTCCGGGCGGTGGCGAATCGACCCGGACGAACTGGGCAAGCATGACCATCTGGTGCTGGAAACGGGCAGCCGCCACCTGCTGGCCCTGTGCGATCCGCGCCGGTTCGGCTCGGTTGACCTGGTGCCGACCGAGGGCCTCGACAACTGGGCGCCCTTTGCCGCGATGGGGCCGGAGCCGCTGGGGCCGGGCCTGACCGCGGCCTATCTGAACGAGGCGCTGGCCGGACGCGGCGCGGCGATCAAGCTGATGCTGCTCGACCAGCGAATCGTGGCCGGGCTGGGCAACATCTATGTCTGCGAAGCATTGTTCCGGGCGGGCATTTCCCCGGTCAAGGCATCGGGGAAGGTTACGGCTGCGGCCCTTGCGCGACTCGTGCCCGCAATCAAGGCGGTCCTGGCCGAAGCGATCGAGGCCGGGGGATCGACCCTGCGGGACTATGCGCAGCCGGACGGGGAACTGGGCTACTTTTCCAAGCAGTTCGACGTTTACGACCGCGAAGGGCAGCCCTGCGTGCGCTGCGCCGCGCCGATCCGGCGGATCGTGCAGGGCGGGCGCAGCACCTGGTACTGCGCCAAGTGCCAAAAGTGAGAGGAATGCTTGACGATTCGGGGGGGCAGGGTTAAGGGCCGCGCTTCCCGTGGGGCCGATTCCATGTCGGCGCCCCGATTTGCACGAGATTCTTAAGGACGAACATGGCCAATACGCCGCAAGCCAAGAAGCGCATCCGCCGCAACGAACGCCGGGCCGAAATCAACGGCAACCGCATGAGCCGCATCCGCACCTTCGTGAAGAAGGTCGAAAGCGCCCTGGCCGGTGGTGACAAGACCGCTGCTGCCGCTGCTCTGCAGGAAGCTCAGCCGGAACTGGCTCGCGGCGTTGCTCGCGGCGTGCTGCACAAGAACACGGCTGCGCGCAAGCTGTCGCGCCTGACCAAGCGAGTCGCATCGCTCTGATTCGCTTCCCGCGGTCGATTCGCGGGACGAATAAGGAACGATACGGATACAAGGGCCCCGGGGAATCCCGAGGGCCCTTTTGCTTGTGCAGTGCACCCGAAATGCTGCGCTGCATTAATCATATGGAATCTCGCGATTCGCAGGGTGCCGTAGCGGCAAACCCATGGTTTTTAAGGGTTAACTATTCTATCCGAGGATTCCCTTGGCTCCGTTAGAGTCAAGGCGGTTTATTTCAGTTTTTTTACCACGAGCGCCTTGCTCTCGCCGCTGAACCGTCCATAAAAACGGACATGGCCCGGCGGCCTTCGGCTCACCGGGACATCACAGCAAAAAGATAGATTTCATGCATCGGCATGGGCGGCCGGTGTCGGGTGGCGTGCGGCTTCCGTGCGCTGGTGGGTGGTGTTTCGCACGGGGGCGATACGATAGTGACCGGAACAGGTATGAGCGGAGCGCAAGGAAAGCCTTCCGCTGCTTCAAACACAGACGCAGATCGGCTGCGCGAAGAACAGGAAGCCCTGGACCTCGCCGCGGACTGGGCTGACATCAGCCAGGGCCTGCGCAAGGATCTGGGCCAGCAATTGCACAGCCAGTGGATCAAGCCGATCCAGCTGGGCACCATTGCCAAGGACACCGGGACGCTGGACCTGTTCCTGCCGACCGAGTTCAGCGCGAACTGGGTGGCGGACCGCTTTGCCGACCGTCTCTCGCTGGCGTGGAAGATCGCTCGTCCCGATATCCGCAATGTCCGCATTTCCGTCGCGCCGAATCGCCGCGCGCCGCAAGGCCTGCGCTTCGGCAATGGCGAGGGCTCGCGCCGCGAGGCTCCGCTGCCGCAGCCGGGCGATGCGCTGGGCATGGGCGCGGCAGAACTGGGCACCCTGGGCCAGGGCTCGATCGGGCTGGACCCCTCGCTGACCTTCGCCACATTCGTCTCCGGCGCTGCCAATGTGCTGGCCAGCAATGCGGCGCAGCGCATGGCGGCGGTGGAAACCCCGCAGTTCGCGCCGCTCTACCTGAAAGGCGCGACCGGGCAGGGCAAGACGCACCTGCTCCACGCGATCGGCCATGCCTATCTGGCGGCCCATCCGCGCGCACGCATCTTCTACTGCTCGGCCGAGCGGTTCATGGTCGAATTCGTCCAGGCCCTGCGCCAGAACCAGACCATCGAATTCAAGGCCCGCCTGCGCGGCTTTGACCTGCTGCTGGTGGACGACATCCAGTTCATCATCGGCAAGGCGAGCGCCCAGGAAGAGCTGCTCTACACGATCGATGCCCTGCTCGCCGAAGGCAAGCGGCTGGTCTTTGCCGCCGACCGTGCGCCCCAGGCGCTCGACGGGGTGGAACAACGCCTGCTCTCGCGCCTGTCGATGGGCCTGGTGGCTGACATCCAGCCCGCCGACATCGAACTGCGCCGCGCGATCCTGGAGCACCGCCTGCAGCGCTTCAGCCCGGCGCACGTGCCTTCGGACGTGGTCGAATTCCTCGCCCGCACGATCAACCGCAACGTGCGCGAACTGGTCGGCGGCCTGAACAAGCTGATCGCCTATGCCCAGCTGACCGGCCAGGCCGTGTCGCTGCAACTGGCCGAAGAACAACTGACCGATATCCTTTCGGCCAACCGCCGCCGGATCACCATTGACGAGATCCAGCGCACCGTCTGCCAGTTCTACCGGGTCGAACGGACCGAAATGGCCAGCAAGCGCCGCGCCCGCGCCGTGGTCCGGCCGCGCCAGGTGGCGATGTATCTGGCCAAGGTGCTCACCCCGCGCTCCTACCCGGAAATCGGCCGCAAGTTCGGCGGGCGCGATCATTCCACCGTGATCCATGCGGTGCGCCTGATCGAAGACCTGCGCACCCGCGATGCCGATATGGACGGCGACGTGCGCAGCCTGCTGCGCCAGCTGGAAAGCTGAACCGGATAATCCTCCCTGTCGGCGCAGCCGATGGGGAGGGGGACCGCGCCGCAGGCGTGGTGGAGGGGCCAGCGTTTCGCAATTGCCCCTCCGTCAGCCCTACGGGCTGCCACCTCCCCATTGGCTGCGCCAACAGGGAGGAATTCTTCCTCAGCTTATCTTCCGTGGGTCCACTGCTGTTCCACAGTGCTTTCCACAGGCGGGCTAGGCGCTAAGCCCGCCGTCGACCACCAGTTCGCTGCCGGTGCAGAAAGCCGAGCGATCCCCGGCCAGGAAGACCACTGCGTCAGCGACGTTCTGCGGCTCACCCAGGTGGCCCAGCGGGTGCATGGCCGAGACATTGGCCAGCGTCTCGTTGTTGCCCGCGCCCTGGGCCACGGCGAAATCGTCGATCAGTTTGCGGCCCATGTCGGTATCGATCACCGCCGGATGCACCGAATTGACCCGGATGCGCGCGGCGGCCAGCTCCTTGGCGCAGCCCTTGGTGAACAGGCGGACCGCGCCCTTGGTGCTGTTGTAGCAGGTGCCGCCCGCAGCCCCTTCGATCCCCGCCACGGATGACAGGTTCACGATGGCCGTGCCGCCGCGCCACAGGTGGGCGCGCTCGGCCAGCAGCGGGATCGCCGCGCGGGTGCCCAGGAACACCCCTTCGCAGTTGACGGCATGAAGCCGCCGCCAGTCATCCAGCGTGGTCTCCAGGATCGGCTTGAACAGCCATAGCCCGGCATTGTTGACCAGGACGTCGAGCCCGCCGAGTTCGCTGCGGACCCAGTCCATCGTCGCCGCCCAGTCCGCTTCGCTCGTTACGTCGAGCGCGCGGGCCACGCCGCCGATCTCGGAAGCCAGGTCTTCCGGCGCGGCCAGGTCGGTTACGGCAACCTTGGCTCCCGCAGCGGCCAGGGCGCGGGCCGTGGCAGCGCCTAGCCCCTTGGCGGCGCCGGTGACGAGGGCGATGCGTCCGTCAAGATCGCCCACGGCTCAGGCCTCCACCACTTGCTTGCTCAGCTCGTCGCGCAGCTCGCGGCGGAGGAACTTGCCGCTGGCATTGCGCGGCAGGGGCTGGTCCATGAACCAGACATAGCGCGGCACCTTGTGCTTGCTCATGTGCTCGGCGCAGTGGGCGATCACGTCCTGCGGGCTGGCGGTTTCGCCCGGCTTCATCACCACGGCCACGCCGACCTCTTCGCCCAGGCGCTGGTCCGGCACGCCGAACACGCAGCATTCGGCCACGCCGGGATAGCGATAGATGCAGGCTTCCACCTCGGTGCACGAGATGTTCTCGCCGCCGCGAATCACCAGGTCCTTCTTGCGGTCGACGATGTAGATGAAGCCATCCTCGTCGATCCGGGCGACGTCCCCAGTGTGGAGCCAGCCATCGGTGATGGTCTGGGCTGTCGCATCGGGGCGGTTGATATAGCCCTTGATCACCGGGGTGCCCTTGACCCAAAGTTCGCCCGCTTCGCCCAGCGGCAGTTCATTGCCGTCATCGTCCACCACCTTCACTTCGAAGCTGGGCATGGCGGGGCCGGCGCTGTCTGGGCGGTCGACGAAGAAGTCGCCCGATACCGAGGTGATGATCCCGCAAGTCTCGGTCATGCCATAGCCAGTGGTCGGCCGCGCGGTTTTCACCGCTTCGTCGATCTTCAGCACCAGATCGGGCGGAACCTGGGCGCCCCCGCCGGACAGGCCGGTTAGCGTCGAGGTATCGGTCTTGGCAAAGTCCGGGTGGTTGATCAGCTCGCGGCTCATCACCGGAACGCCGCTGATGCTGGTGATCTTGTGCTTTTCGACCAGCTTCAGCGCCTCGCCCGCGTCCCACTTGTACATGAGGACCATCATGCCGCCTGCCGCGCTGGTCAGGTAGGCACCGCAATTGTTGGCGGTGACGTGGAACAGCGGGGTGGTCAGCAGGGTCACCGGCGGGGGCGGATCGGCGGGCGGTGCTTCACCCGTGGCGCGCTCCACCGCCAGGGCCTGGGCCATGGTCGAATAGAGCATGTTCATCAGGTTGGCGATGCAGCCCCGGTGGGTCAGCTGCGCGCCCTTGGGAAAGCCGGTCGTGCCGCTGGTGTAGAAGATGCAGGCGTCCGAATCGGGATCGACCGTCACTTGCGGCATGGTGCCGCCGCGCGCGATCACCTCGGCATAGGGGATCACGTCTGCCGGATAGTCATCCAGCCGCACGCCGACCACGGCCATGTCGCCAGCATATTGGCACTCGCGCAGGCGGGCGAGACGCTCCTTGTCGGCAAACAGCACCTTGGGCTCGGCGTCCTTCAGCGCATAGTCCAGCTCTTCAGCGGTCCACCACGCGTTCAGCCCGGCGACGGCGACCCCGATCGAGGTGCAGGCCCAATAGATCACCATCCATTCCGGGAAGTTGCGCATGGCAATCGCCACCCGGTCGCCGGGGCGCACGCCGCGATCCCACAGCCAGTTCGCAATCGACGCCGCATGGGCATGGGCCTGGGCATAGGTCAGCACGTCGCCTTCATAGGCGAGGTAGGGGCGATCCCCCCAGGCAGCGGTGGAGAGCCAGAATTCGCGCACCGATGGCGGCGCATTCTTGAACGCGCGCACCTTGCGCCCAAGCGATTCGATCTCGACGATTTCGAACTGTCCGCCTGGACCGGTCAATTCCTCGCGCACCTGGCGCAACTGTGCGTAATGCATCTCTCATCCCGTTCTTGTTAATTGAACGATTAAGTGCCGCATTGCCGGGGCCTGGGCAAGACACTTCGTTTGCGGCGCGGCGCAAATCGCCTAAAGCGCGAAGCATGGCGCTTTCACCTGACCGACTGGACCGTTTCGCCCGCCATATCGTGCTGCCCGAAGTGGGCGGCGTGGGGCAGGTCGCCCTGGCCGAGGCCCACGTCGTGCTGATCGGCTGCGGCGGGATCGGCAGTCCGGCCTTGCAGTATCTCGCTGCGGCAGGAGTGGGGCGGTTGACCCTGATCGACGATGACGTGGTCGACCTGTCGAACCTGCAACGCCAGACCGTCTTTGCCGAGGCGGACCTGGGCAGGCCCAAGGCGCAAGCGGCGGCGGACTGGGTGGCGCGTTTCGACGCGGCGCTGGAGTGCAAGGCCGTGGTGGGGCGGATTACTGCCGACAATGCCGCCGAGTTGCTGGCCGGAGCGGACCTGGTGCTGGACGGCTGCGACAACTTTGCCACGCGGCTGGCGGTGTCCGATGCCTGCGTGCGGCTGGGCATTCCACTAACCAGCGCCGCCGTGGGCCGGTTCCAGGGCCAGGTGGCGAACTTTGCCGGCCATCTGGAAGGGCAGTCCTGCTATCGCTGCTTTGTCGGCGATGCCTTCGATGCCGAGGATTGCGACACCTGCGCCGCCGACGGCGTGCTGGGCGCGCTGGTCGGCATGATGGGCGCCTTTGCCGCGATGCAGGCGATCCGCGTGATCCTGGCGGGCAAGACCGAACTCGGCGATCCCCAGTGGGGCCGGTTGCACCTGTTCGAAGGACTGGTGCCCAGCCTGCGCACGATGAAGATTGCGAAAGATCCGGACTGCCGGGGCTGCTCAGGCGAAGCCTAGCATTTCATCCACCCAGGCGGGGACCACTTCGGTGGCAGGACCAAGCCGCGATTCGTGGAACCAGTGCGATCCCTGGCTCCGCTCCAGGTTCAGCTCCAGCGTTCGCGCGCCCAGTTCGCGCGCGTTCTGGACGAAGCCCGCCGCCGGATAGACCGCACCCGAAGTGCCGATGGAAACGAACAGGTCTGCCTCGCGCAGCGCTGCATAGATCTCGCCCATGCGGTAGGGCATTTCGCCGAACCAGACGACATCGGGGCGTAGCGTGGGGGCGGCGCAGGCCGGACAGGCGGGGCGGTCTATCAGCGGGCCGGTCCAGCGGCTGCGGATATCGCAGCTGGTGCACCAAGCGTTGAGGTGTTCGCCGTGCATATGCAGCACCCGGCGCGATCCGCCGCGTTCATGCAGGTCATCGACGTTCTGGGTCACCAGCAGCAGGTTCCCCGGCCATTCCGCCTCCAGCCGCGCGAGGGCCGTGTGGGCGGCATTGGGCTGCTTCTCCTGAATGGCCGCGCGGCGCATGTCGTAGAAGCGCAGGACCAGATCGGGATCGCGGGCGAAGGCTTCGGGCGTGGCGACGTCCTCCACCCGGTGCTGTTCCCACAGCCCGCCGCCGCCGCGAAAGGTGTCGATCCCGCTTTCGGCAGAGATTCCGGCCCCGGTCAGGATCACGATGTTGCGGATTTGCTGCATTCCTGTCTCCAGCCGTGTCATGCTGAACTTGTTTCAGCATCCATTGTGCCCCAAGGACAGGTCTGGATTTGCGGCACCATGGACCCTGAAACAAGTTCAGGGTGACGATCAAGAGGTGGGACATGGCAAGGATCGGGATCATCGGCAGCGCCGGGCGCATGGGGCAGGCCCTGGCCGATGCGATTGCGGCGGCGGGCGAAGTGCATTCGGGCGGCGTAGACAAGGGCGATGACGTTCTGGCCCTGGCCCGCAGCAGCGACGTGCTGGTCGATTTCTCCGCTCCGGCTGCCCTGGAAGGCAATCTGGATGCGGCGATGGAAGGCGGGATTCCGATCGTGGTCGGGACGACCGGCCTGGAAGAACGCCACCACTGGCTGTGCGACAATGCCGCCGAACAGATCGCTGTATTGCAGACCGGCAATACCTCGCTTGGCGTGACCCTGCTGGCCCATCTGGTGCGCGAAGCGGCGAGCCGCCTGGGCGAGGACTGGGACATCGAAGTGGTCGAAACCCACCACCGCATGAAGGTCGACGCGCCTTCGGGCACGGCGCTGCTGCTGGGCGAAGCGGCGGCAAAGGGCCGGGGGATCGACCTGGCCAGCCATTCCGACCGGGGCCGCGACGGGATTACGGGCGCGCGCAAGGCAGGCAACATCGGCTTCGCCGCCCTGCGCGGCGGTAGCGTGGCCGGGGACCACACGGTCCATTTCCTCGCCGATGATGAGCGGATTGCCCTGTCGCACCTCGCCGAAAACCGCCGCATCTTTGCCAAGGGCGCGATCCGCGCCGCGCAGTGGCTGATTGGCAAGCCTGTTGGCCGTTATACCATGCCCGAGGTGCTGGGCCTTTGAAGCAGGCGGACATTTTCGAATTCTTCCGCCGCCTGGCCGAGGACAATCCCGCGCCGGAAACGGAACTGGAATTCGGCAATACCTATCAGCTGCTGGTCGCGGTCGTGCTCTCGGCCCAGTCCACCGACGTCGGCGTCAACAAGGCAACCCGCGAACTGTTCAAGACCGTTACGACCCCGGCGCAGATGGTCGCGCTGGGGGAGGAGGGGCTGAAGCAGCACATCAAGACCATCGGCCTGTTCAATTCCAAGGCGAAGAACGTGATCGCCCTGTCGGAAATCCTGGTCCGCGATTTCGGGGGCGAGGTTCCGGCTGACCGCGACGTGCTGACCAGCCTGCCGGGGGTGGGGCGCAAGACGGCCAACGTGGTGATGAACAGCGCGTTCGGAGCGGAAACCTTCGCGGTCGATACGCACATCTTCCGCGTTTCCAACCGCACCGGCCTGGCCAAGGGCAAGACCCCGCTGGCCGTGGAAAAGGGGCTGGAGAAGAAAGTCCCCGGCCCTTTTCGCGTCGGCGCGCACCACTGGCTGATCCTGCACGGCCGCTACATCTGCAAGGCCCGCACGCCCGAATGCTGGCGTTGTCCGGTGGTGGACCTTTGCGCCTTCAAGCCCAAGGTGCTGGAGCCGAAGCGGAAGTAGACGGCCTTAGCCCCGCTTCGTTTCATCCTCGAAGTTCGATTCGTCCAGTTCCAGACCGGCGCGGCCTGCGGCCACGGTGTGGGCCGGGGCATGCGGATGCTCGACGAATTCAGGCTCCTCTACCTCCAGCATGCCTTCCCACTTGGTGATGACGGACGTCGCCACGGCATTGCCGACGACGTTGGTCGCGGTGCGGCCCATGTCGAGGAACTGGTCGATGGCCAGGATGATCGCCACACCCTCGACCGGCAGGCCGAACATGGCCAGGGTGCCGGTGATGACCACCAGGCTGGCGCGCGGCACGGCGGCAATGCCCTTGGAACTGATCATCAGCGTCAGCAGGATCATGATCTGGGTAACGACCGGCAGGTCGATGCCATAGGCCTGCGCGATGAAGATCGTCGCAAAGCTCATGTACATCATCGAGCCGTCGAGGTTGAAGCTGTAGCCCAGCGGCAGCATGAAGCCGGAAATGCGGCGCGGCACGCCGAACCGGTCCAGCTGCTCGAACATCTTGGGCAGGGCGGCTTCGCTGCTGGCGGTCGAAAAGGCGATCATCAGCGGCTGGCGGATATATTTGATCAGCGTCCAGATCCGTTCGCGCAGGAACACCGCGCCGATGGTCAGCAGGATTGCCCAGAGCAGGACCAGGCTGAGGTAGAATTCGAACAACAGCTCAAGATAAGTCTTGAGAATGTCGAGCCCGCTGGCCGCGACCACATTGGCCAGGGCGCCGAACACCGCGATGGGAGCATAGCGCATGACATAGCCGGTGATCTGCAGCATCATTTCGGCCAGGGCATCGGCCCCGCGCACCAGCGCCGCGCCTTTCTCGCCAATCGCGGAAAGGGCGACCCCGGCAAAGATCGAGAAGACCAGGATCTGCAGGATATTGTTGGTCGCCATCGCTTCGAAGGCGTTCTTCGGGAAGATCGACAGGATGAATTCCGGCGCGGACAAGTGCTTCACTTCGCCTACGGCCTTGGCCGCTGCCGCGGCATCCGGGATCGGCGCGCCAACACCGGGCTGGAACAGGTTGACCATGACCAGACCCAGCCCGATCGAAATCAGGCTGGCCGTAAGGAACCAGGCCACGGCGCGGAAACCGATCCGGCCCAGCGCGGTCGAATCGCCCATATGCGCGATCCCAACGACGATGGTGGACAGGACGAGCGGCGCGACCAGCAGCTTGATCAGGTTCAGGAAGATGTCGGACAGCAGCTTGAGCCAGGGGGCGACGCTTGCCTTGATAGTGGCTGCATCGACCAGCGCGTGCAGCGCCTGGCCGACCGCGACGCCAAGCACCATGCCGATCAGGATATAGATAGTCAGCCGCCGGTCCATGAAGCGCGTCCCCCGTAAAGCAAGATTGTTGCGGGAGAGACTAACAGGCTGTCGCGCCGGGGGCAATGTCGCTGCGGCGTTCCCTTTCGGCAGGCTCAGAGGGGAGCGGTCCCCCCCCTCCCGCTCAGGCTGAGCCTGTCGAAGCCGGTTTGCTAAGCGCCCGCCAGCGCCGCCTTGGCCACGCGCGCATAGATCCGCGCCAAGGCGTCAAGATCCGGTACGGCCACGGCCTCGTCGCGCTTGTGCATGGTTGCATTGCACAGGCCGAATTCGATGACGGGACAGAGCGCGCGCAGGAACCGCGCATCGCTGGTCCCCCCGGTGGTGCTCGCTTCTGGCACGATCCCCGTCTCCGCCTCGACCGCGGCGGCGATCATGGCGGAGAATTCGCCCGGCGGGGTCAGGAAAGCCTCGCCGGAAATCATCGCGCGGGCCGTGCCGCCGTGCTTTTCGGCAATGGCGCTGACGCGGTCCGCCAGCTCCTTGCCAGTATGGAGGTCGTTGAAACGGATCGAGATGCGCGCCTGGGCCTTGGCCGGAATGACATTGGTGGCGGGATTGCCGACGGACAGGTCGGTCACTTCCAGGTTGCTCGGCTGGAACCAGTCATTGCCGTCGTCCAGCTTGATCGCTTTCAGTTCGGCCAGCATGGCGACCAGCCGGGTGATCGGATTGTCGGCCAGGTGCGGATAGGCGACGTGGCCTTCCTTGCCCTCTACCTCCAGCCAGATATTGACCGAGCCGCGCCGCCCGATCTTCATCATGTCGCCCAGCCGGTTCACGCTGGTCGGCTCGCCCACCAGGCACAGGTCCGGGATCGCGCCAATACTGCGCATGTGTTCGATCAGGGCCAGGGTGCCATGAATGGCAGGGCCTTCCTCGTCTCCGGTGATGATGAAGCTGATCGTGCCCGCATCCTGCGGCACTTCGGCCACGGCGGCGACCATGGCGGCAATCGCGCCCTTCATGTCCACCGCGCCGCGCCCATAGAGCAGTTCGCCGCGCACTTCCGGTTCGAATGCCCCGCTGACCCAGCCCTCACCGGGCGGCACGACGTCGAGGTGCCCGGCAAAAGCCAGGTGCTTTGACCCTTCCGGTCCCTTGCGGATGGCGAACAGGTTTTCGACCGGACCGTGCGGCGCCTCGCCGGAAAGGGCGCGGTGTACTTCGAATCCCAGCGGTGTCAGCTGCGCTTCCAGGCAATCGAACACCGCGCCGGTGGCGGGGGTGACGCTGGGGCAGGCCATCAGGTCCTGGGCGAGTTTGAGTACGGTGCTGGTCATCGTGGCCCGCGCATATGGTTTATGCCTTCCCCCTGCAAGCCGCGCGGGATCAGCGGCTGGCGCGCTTGTGCCCGGTGTCGAACTGCTCGATCACCCATTCCTCGTCCTCGGCCGCGTCAATCCAGGCCTGCATCCATTCGTGAGTCCAGATCGCTTCCATGTAGGCCACGGCGAATCCGGGCACGCCGATGCCATAGGTGAGAAAGCGGCTGACCACCGGCGCATAGATGATGTCCGCCGCGCAGAAGGTGCCGAACAGGTACGGCCCGCCCTTGCCGAACCGGGCGCGGGCCTCTGCCCACAGAGTCAGGATGCGCACCACGTCGCTGCGCGCGGCGTCGCTCAGGTCCCAGTCCTCGACCCGGCGACGCACGTTCATCGGGCATTCGCTGCGCAGCGCCTGATAGCCGGAATGCATTTCGGCCACCATCGAGCGGGCAAAGGCCCGGGCGTCGTCGGCCTTGGGCCAGAAACGGTCGCGGCCCACCTTGTCGGCCAGGTATTCGATGATCGCCAGGCTGTCCCAGACCACGGCATCGCCGTCCCACAGCACCGGAACCTTGCCCGAACTCGGCTCGATCCCGTCGGTCTGCTTCTTGCGGGCCTCCCAGTCCTCGCCATAGAGCGGGACGGTGATTTCCTCGCAATGCAGGCCGGACTGCTTGACCGCCAGCCAGCCGCGCAGCGACCAGCTGGAATAGTTCTTGTTGCCGATGATCAGCTTCATGCGGCAAGAAGCTACCTGTTCAGTTTTGCCCTGTCGAGGCTGAACGGCCACCCTGCCAACCCATGACCGGTGATCGAACCATGAGCCTGCGCCCCTTCCACCTTGCCTTTCCCGTGCACGACCTGGCCGAGGCACGCGCCTTCTGGGGCGAGGTGATGGGCTGCGCGGAGGGGCGGTCATCCGATCAATGGATCGACTTCGACTTTTACGGCCACCAGATCGTCGCCCACTGCACCGGGCGCCGGGCCGACGATGCGGGGCAGAACCCGGTCGACGGCCACGGCGTGCCCGTACCGCATTTCGGCGTGGTGCTGGAAATGGCGCAGTGGGAGGAACTGGCCGAGCGGCTGAAAACGGCCGGGGTGAAGTTCGAGATCGAACCCTATATCCGCTTCAAGGGGCAGGTCGGTGAACAGGCCACGATGTTCTTCCGCGATCCCAGCGGCAATGCGATCGAGATGAAGGCCTTTGCCGACCTGGGGCAATTATTCGCGCGGTAAGCGCGTTAGATCGAGGCGTCTTCCAGCACGGCGGCGCGCAGTTCCTCGATCCCCATGCCCTTTTCGGAGCTGGTGACGTGGACCACCGGGAAGGCCGCCGGGTGCTTGCGCGCTTCGATCTGGGTTGCGGCTAGGACCGCTTCCAGTTCGCTGGCCTTGATCTTGTCCGCCTTGGTCAGGACCAGGCGGTAGCCGACGGCGGCCTCGTCCAGCATCTTCATCATGTCGCGGTCAACGTCCTTCACCCCGTGGCGGCTGTCGATCAGGACCAGGGTGCGCTTCAGTTCCACCCGCCCGCGCAGGTAATCGCGCACCAGCCGCTTCCACGCATCGACCACTTTGAGCGGCGCCTTGGCAAAGCCATAGCCTGGCATGTCCACCAGCCGCAGCGTGGTGGGGCTGCCCACTTCAAAGAAGTTCAGTTCCTGCGTGCGGCCCGGCGTAACGGAAGTACGGGCAATCGACTTGCGCCCGGTCAGGGCATTGAGCAGCGAGCTTTTGCCCACGTTGGATCGGCCCGCAAAGGCGATCTCCGGCGGGCCGGGATCGGGCAGGAACTTCAGCGACGGGGCGCTGAGCAGGAACTCGACGCGCCCGGCGAAGAGCTTGCGCGCCTGTTCCACAAGATCGACGGGATCGGTCATGGCTTACTTGCTGCGCACCTTGGCCCGCTTCATGTCGGCCTCATCCTTTTGCGCCTGCTCCTTCAGCTGCGGGTGCCGCGAATAGAGGTAGGCCTGCTGGGCGATGGTCAGCACGTTTGAGGTGATCCAGTAGAGCAGCAGGCCGGCGGCGAACGGAGCCATGATGAACATCATCATCCACGGCATGATCGCGAACACTTGCTGCTGTACCGGGTCCATCTGGGCCGGGTTCAGCTTGAACTGCAGCCACATGGTGATGCCCAGCAGCAGCGCCAGGACGCCGATGCCCAGGAACGAGGGCACGTCAAACGGCAGCAGGCCGAACAGGTTGAGCAGGTGCAGCGGATCGGGCGCGGACAGGTCCTTGATCCACAGGGCGAACGGCTGGTGCCGCATTTCGACCGAGACGATCAGGGTCTTGTACAGGGCGAAGAAGATCGGGATCTGCAGGAAGATCGGCAGGCAGCCTGCCAGCGGGTTCACGCCTTCTGCCTTGTACAGGGCCATGATTTCCTGCTGCTGCCGCGGCTTGTCGTCCTTGTAGCGTTCCTGCAGCGCCTTCATTTTGGGCTGGATCGCCTTCATGGCGGCCATGCTGGCGAACTGACGTTGGGCGACCGGGAACATGATCCCGCGCACGATCAGCGTCAGGAGCATGATCGCCAGGCCAAAGTTGCCGACTGTGTTGAACAGGCTCTTCAGCAGCCAGAAGATCGGCTTTTCAAACCAGCGGAACCAGCCCCAGTCGATTGCCAGGCCGAACTTGGGAATGCCGGCCGCTTCATAGCGATCCAGCACTTCGGTTTCCTTGGCCCCGGCGAACAGCTTGGTCACGCGGCTGCTCTGCTGGCCGGGGTTCACCGCAACTTGCGGATAGAACAGGTTGGCCAGGTAGATGCCGTTGCCCAGACTGCGGAAGTCGCTGGTCGCACCGGCCTTTTCCGGGATCAGCGTGCTCATCCAGTAGATGTCGGTAAAGCCGATCCAGTTGGGCTGGCCCTCTCCGGGCAGGGTGCCCGCTTCGGCCAGGTCCTTGTAGTTGGGACCGAACGAAACGGTTTCGTCAAACGCGCCGAAGGGTCCGGCGTGAACGTTGAAGCTGTCGAGCGCGGCGGTCTTGTCCGTGCGGTTGAGCTGCGCGACCGGCTTGACCGCAACCGGGGCAGGGCCGGTGTTGCTGACGCCCTGCGTGACGGTCAACATGTAGTCCGCGTCAATCGCGTAGGTCAGGGTAAAGGTCTGCCCGCCGCCGTTGTTCCAGCTGAGCGTGACCGGGGTCTGCGGGGTCAGCTTGGCTCCGGCGGGAGCGGTCCAGACGGTCTGCGCATTGGGCAGGGCAATCGCCGGAGCGCCTTCGCCCATGGTCCAGCCGAACTGGGCGAACTGCTGCGCCGGAGTGCCTGCGGGCGAGAAGATGCGCTGCGCACCGTCTGCCGGGTTCAGGGTGGCGGTGTGGCGATTGGTGGTCAGGTCGTCGACCATGCCGCCAGCCAGGTTGATCGAGCCGGACAGGCCCGGAGCCTCGATCCGCACGCGGGCCGGGCTGGCCAGGGCGGTCTTGATGTCCTGCGCTTCCAGCGCGATGTCCGCCGGGTTGGTCAGCCCGCCTTCGCGCGTCCGCTTGGGCGCGGCACTGGCGGCGGCGCTGGGCGTTGCCGCCGGAGCGCTGGCCACGGCCTTGGGTGCAGGCGCGGCGGGGTAGAAATACCGCATCGCCATGTCCCAGCCGAGCAGGATCGTTACGGTCAGGATCCCGGCAAGGATCATGTTGCGGTAATTGTGCTTGTCCACTGAGGGCCCCTGCATGGAAAATCGTTAGCGGTCAGATGGGGAGAGTTCGATGCCGATCAAGGCACCGGATCGTAACCATGCCCACCCCACGGATGGCAGCGCAATAGACGCTTCGCGGCCAGCCAGCCACCCTTAATCGCGCCGTGCTTTTCCAAAGCCTCGATCGCATATTGCGAGCAGGACGGCGCATAGCGGCAAGTGGGCGGAAGAACGCGCGACGGGCCGAGTTGCCAGCCGCGCGCGATAAGGATCAGCAGGCGCTTCATCGCCGTTTCCGGGGCGGGTCGCCCTTGCCCTGGGCCGCGCGGGACAGGGCCATGGCCAGTTCCTCGCGCAGTTTGGCGAAGTCGCGCTCAATTCCGGTTTCGCGGCCGATCATGACGTGATCATGCCCCGGCAGCCCCTGGACGGGCAAGATTTCGCGCAGCAGGGCGCGGAACCGGCGCTTCATCCGGTTGCGGACGACGGCATTGCCGATCTTCTTGGTGACGGTGATGCCATAGCGAACCTGGCCCTGGCCATTGGGGTTCACCAAAAGCACGAAACCGGGGCGCGCTATCCGCAGGCCCCGGTTGGCAGCAAGGAAATCGGCCCTTCTGGTCAGGACCGACATCTTGAAATGTTGGCTCAGGCGCTCAGCTTCTTGCGGCCGCGAGCGCGGCGGGCACGAAGAACCTTGCGGCCGCCAACGGTTGCCGTGCGGGCGCGGAAGCCGTGACGGCGGGCGCGGACAAGGCGGCTGGGCTGGAAGGTGCGCTTCATTTCAAAACCTCAAAAGAATCTGTTTGTTTGCGGGGGAAGCCCCGGATCAGAGGCGCGCCGTTACAGGGGGGCGGGGGGCGAGTCAATAGATTCGGCCCACACCGGCCATTTGCCTGAAAATTCGGTCAGCGTCCCGGTCCATTTCGGAGCATGAGGCTCGACATTCCTTTCCTTGCGCGTCATGTCCATCAATTCATTGAAGAATTTCGGGGTTCCGGCGTGGTCGCACTGGTTCAGACGGTTGCCTATCTGGGGCTGGAGGCGCGCAGCGTTGAAGTGCAGTGCCAGATCGCACCGGGCCTGCCGCGCTTCAATCTGGTTGGCCTGCCGGACAAGGCCGTGAACGAAAGCCGCGAACGGGTAAACGCGGCCCTGGCTGCGATGGGCCTCTCGCTGCCGCCCAAGCGGATCACGATCAACCTGTCGCCCGCCGACCTGCCCAAGGAAGGTTCGCACTATGACCTGCCCATTGCGCTGGCCCTGCTGGCGGCGATGGGCGTGACGGATGCCGAGCAGCTGGGCGATTTCGTCGCGGTGGGCGAACTGGCGCTGGATGGGCGGGTAGTGGCGACGCCCGGGGTGCTGCTCGCCGCGCTTCACGCCAGCGCGCAGGAGAAGGGGCTGATCTGCCCTGCCGCGCAGGGCAGCGAGGCGGCCTGGGCCAGCGGCGTTGCCGTGGTTCCCGCCCCCAACCTGCTCAGCCTGCTCAATCACCTCAAGGGCACGCAGCAATTGCCGCCGCCGCTGCGCGGTGAGGCGGAAGAGCCGCGCCTCGGCCCGGACCTGCGCCAGGTGAAGGGACAGGAAGTGGCCAAGCGCGCCTTGGAAATCGCCGCCGCTGGCGGGCACAACCTGCTGATGAGCGGACCGCCCGGCGCGGGCAAGAGCCTGCTCGCCAGTTGCCTGCCCGGCATCCTGCCACCGCTGACTCCGGCCGAAGCGCTGGAAGTGTCGATGGTCGCCTCCGTCGCGGGAACGCTGGAGGACGGGCGGATCAGCCGGACCCGGCCGTTCCGCTCGCCGCATCACTCCGCATCAATGGCGGCACTGACCGGCGGGGGGCTGCGGGTCCGTCCCGGCGAGGTCAGCCTGGCGCACCTGGGCGTGCTGTTTCTGGACGAACTACCCGAATTCCAGCGCGCCGTGCTCGATTCGCTGCGCCAGCCGCTGGAAACGGGCGTGGTCGATGTCGCGCGGGCCAATGCCCACGTCACCTTTCCCGCGCGGGTCCAGCTGATCGCGGCGATGAACCCGTGTCGCTGCGGGCATCTGGGTGATCCGGCGCTGGCCTGTTCGCGCGCGCCGCGCTGTGCGGCGGATTACCAGTCCAAGGTGTCCGGGCCGATGCTCGACCGGATCGACCTTCACGTCGAAGTCGACCCGGTGAGCGCGGCGGACCTGGCGCTCCCGCCGCCCCGCGAAGGCAGTGCCGAAGTGGCCGCGCGCGTCGCGGCGGCGCGGCGCATCCAGACGCAGCGGCTCGACGGTACGGGCAAGCGCAGCAATGCCGAACTGGACGGCGACCTGCTGGAGCGGCACGCGACACCCGATGAACCAGGCCGCACGCTGCTGATGCAGGCGGCGGAGGCGATGCGGCTATCCGCGCGCGGCTATACCCGGATGCTCCGTGTCGCGCGGACGATTGCGGATCTGGCGGGGAGCGAGCGGGTAGGGCGCATCCACGTCGCCGAAGCGCTCAGCTATCGGCGGGTAGCGCCGCGGGCCTAGCGCAGGACGTTAAGCTGGGGGCGGACGATCTCGTCCTCTTGCTTGGCCAGGGGCTTGCCCACGTCCTCGCTTGTGCGCCATTCCATTTCGCGCGGACCGAGCAGGCGGCCATCGTGGGCGTGGATCTGGATCGGGGCGATCGGCATGCCATCGCGCGCATCGCAGAGCACCGGATTGTTGGGCACGCCGCAGCCGTACTTTTCACCCCACTGGCGCAGGGCGAGCATGGCGGGAAGCAGGTCGAGGCCCTTTTCGGTCAGGCGGTATTCGATCTTGCGGCGGTCATCGGGCAGCGGCTCGCGCTTCATGATGCCGTGTTCGACCAGGCGGGCCAGGCGATTCGACAGGATGTTGCGGGCAATGCCCAGGGCGCCAAGGTATTCCTCGAAATGGTAGAGCCCGTTGAACGCCGCGCGCAGGATCATGAAGCTCCAGCGTTCGCCCATCACTTCCAGCGCCGCGGGGAGGCCGCAGTTCTGCATGTCGTTCAGTGGTTCGCGAAGCTTGTCCATTTCAATTCCCCATGCCCGACCGCAGTGTAACGCATTCGCGCTACCGGGCCGACAAAAAAATCTTTGCTGCACTGCACAGTTTCTAGTTGAAACTTAATTCGTAGATCACTAGGTGGCCTTTAGCAACGCAATTCGACCATCCCCTCCCAGGACCCTGTCGAACCTATGCGTTTGATTTAAGGGGAATAATCATGACTGCCTTCACCTCGCTGCGCAATGCACGCACTTTCGTTCTGGCCGGCCTTGCCCTGTTCGGCACCGTTGCCAGCTTCTCCGCCACTGTTTCGCCGGCCCAGGCCGCCGCTGCCCGCTACACCGCCAAGCTGTCGACTGCGGTCGAAGCTCCGGCCCGCAAGGTCGTGAACGGCGTGGTGTGGAACTGCACCGGCGACACCTGCACCGGCGCCGTGGACGGTGCCCGCCCGCTCAACACCTGCGCCAAGGTCGTCAAGGCTTTCGGCCCGGTTGCCAGCTTCACCACCCCGAAGGGTGAACTCAGCGCTGAAGACCTTCAGAGCTGCAACGCCGCCTGAGGCGTTGGACCCACAAGGGTCCGAAGGGCCGCCACCCGGCCCCAGGAAGCCCCCGATTGTCCCTCGCCCCTCCAAGGGCGGGGGACTTTTTTATGGGCCTGACGCGAAGACGCAAATTTTTCTCACACGAAGACACGAAGGCACGAAGGTTCTGTCGGCGAAGCCCTTTCTGATTCGAAGGGCGCGTCTGGCCGAGCTTTCCTGAAATTAGAGCCTGCGGCGCGGCATTGCTTCTTCGTGCCTTCGTGTCTTCGTGTGAACCAGTTTCACCCAGGCAAACGGTGCGCGGCGATGTGGTGTTCCTCTTTGATTTTCTCACGCAAAGCCGCGAAGGCGCGAAGAGCTAGCTTGTGCTGCGCAGCCGCTTTTCGAACTAACCGGCTGCGAATGGCGCGGGTGGTCTGTTCGGGCACAACACCTTTGCGCCTTTGCGGCTTTGCGTGATGATTTTTTCTCACACGAAGACACGAAGACACGAAGAGCTATCGGCGAAGGCGTTTCTGATTCGAAGGGCGCGTTTGGCGGGACTTTCCGAAGTTCAGAGCCTGCGGCGCGGCAGGGCTTCTTCGTGCCTTCGTGTCTTCGTGTGAATCAATTTCACCCAAGCAACCCGCGCGAAACCAGGTCCGCCTCCAGCCCCGCCGCGTTGGTGAAATGGTGCCCCTGCCACCCACAGGCCCGCGCGGCGGCGATGTTGTGTTCGTTGTCATCCACGAACAGCATCGCGCTTCCCGGCAGGCCAAAGCGCCGTTCGGCCAGGGCGTAGATTGCAGGGTCGGGCTTGGCCAATTGCTCCACCCCGGAAATCACGATGTCGCGGAAGCGCTCGAGCACCGGAAAGCGCGGCGCGAAATCGGGCCAGAATTCGGCTCCGAAATTGGTGATCGCAAACAGCGGAACGCCCTTTGCGTGGAGGGCTTCCACCAGATCGGCGGTTCCGGGGACCGGGCCGGGAATCGAATCGTTGAAGTGGCTGGCATAGCGCCGGATCAGCGCTTCATGCTCGGGGTAGTCGGCAATGCGTTCCGGCAGCATTTCGGCCAGCGGGCGGCCCGCATCGTGCTGGAAATGCCATTCGGGCGTGACGACATGGGTGACGAACCAGTCGCGCTGTGCCGAATCGGGGATCAGGTCGCGATAGATCAGGCGCAGGTCCCATTCGACCAGGACCTTGCCGATATCGAACACCACGGCTTCGATTCGCGCCATGCCAGCTTTTCCCTTGACCAAAACGGCATCGGCCCGCTCCCCTGGAAGGAGGCGGGCCGTTGACTTCAGCAGGCTGCACGGGGCAGCCCGCCCAACCAGGTGCTTAGCCCTGGCGCGCCTTGAAGCGGCGATTGGTCTTGTTGATCACATAGGTCCGGCCACGGCGGCGGATCACGCGGTTGTCCCGGTGGCGGTCCTTGAGCGACTTGAGGCTGTTGCGAATCTTCATGATGTCCTCGGGTGCGGCAAGGCCGCTGGAAAATGAAGGTGCGCCGTTACGGGTGACTCGCTGGGAAGTCAAGCTTGTCGGCGCATCTCGCTCAACTTGCGTTCCCATTGCAGGGCATGGGCCACGATCGTGTCGAGATCGGCATATTGCGGTACCCAGGGCAGGGTCGCCTTGATCCGCTGATTGTCCGATACCAGCGAATCGGGGTCGCCCGGGCGGCGCGGGCTGAGCTGGCGCACGATCCGCTGGTTGGTCACGCGGTCCACTGCATCCAGCACTTCCAGCACGGAATAGCCCTGGCCATAGCCGCAGTTCATCGTCAACGAGCGCTGCGGCTCGGCCATCAGGGCCTCCAGCGCCAGGAGGTGGGCCTGGGCGAGATCGGTAACGTGGATGTAATCGCGCACCCCGGTACCGTCCGGTGTAGCGAAATCGGTGCCGAACACTTCCACCTTGTCCCGCTTGCCCAGCGCTGCCTCGACCGCGACCTTGATCAGGTGAGTCGCCCCAGCGGTCGACTGTCCAGTGCGTCCCTGCGGGTCGGCCCCGGCAACGTTGAAATAGCGCAAGGCGCAGAAGTTGAGCGGATGGGCGGCGGCCGTGTCGCGCAGCATGAACTCCGTCATCAGCTTGGACATGCCATAGGGATTGATCGGCCGCTGCGGCGCATCCTCGGTCACCGGCGAAACTTCCGGAATGCCATAGGTGGCGGCGGTGGAACTGAAGATGAAGTGCGGCACGCCGCCCGCCACGGCGCTGGCAATCAGGGCGCGCGTCTTGGCCGTGTTGTTGTGATAGTACTTGAGCGGGTCCGAAACCGATTCCGGCACGACCACCGATCCGGCAAAGTGCATGATCGCGCCAATGCCCTGTTCGGCAATGATCCGCGTCAGCAGGGCCGCGTCCTCAATGTCGCCTTCATAGAACGGCACGCCTTCGGGCACGGCAAAGCGAAAGCCGGTGACCAGATTGTCGATCACGGTGACCGGCCAGCCGGCGTCTTTCAGGGCGAGGACGGCGTGGCTGCCGATGTAACCGGCGCCGCCGGTGACCAGAACGGGACATTTCTTCATCATGCCGGGGTGGCGCAGCAGCGCTGCACGATCAAGGGCGCGCGATTGCTGTATTCGATTGCAGCCCAATTTATTGCGCCAGTCCGCTGTGCGGGAACGGCGCTGGCGCTTGCATCGTTTCCGTATCGGGCCAACATGGATGCCAAGCGGATGGAGTGCGGAAGAATGAGAAGCCTGCGGATCGCTGCAATCGCCCTGGGCGCCCTGGCCCTGTCAGGCTGCGTGACGCCGGTCGGACCGGTCCAGGTCACCCGGTTCCACAACGGCGATGTCAGCCAGCTGGGGCGGGGCACGATCACGGTGGAACCGGCACCCGGCAGCGATGCGGGCTCACTGGAATGGCAGACCTATCGCGGCGCGGTGATGCATGAACTGGTCAAGATCGGCTATACCGAGGCGGCGCCGGGCAGCGGGGCGCAAGTCGCGCTGATGCGCGTCGCGCGCAGCACCTATCAGCCGGATCGCGGCTCCGGCCCGGTCAGCGTCGGCGTGGGTGGCTCCACCGGTTCCTATGGTTCCGGCGTTGGCGTGGGCGTGGGGATCGATCTTTCGCCAAAGCCCAAGGCCCTGGTTGATACCGAACTCGCTGTCTCGATTCGCGAACGCACCAGCAGCAAGGTGCTGTGGGAAGGGCGCGCCGGTTTCACCGTTGGTTCCGGATCGCCCCTTGCCACGACGGGGCTGGCCGCGCCAAAGATGGCGCAGGCCATGTTCCAGGGCTTCCCCGGCAATTCAGGTGAGACAATCGAAGTCAGATGAATGAAATCGTGATCGACGCCGCATTCGATGCGGGCAATATCGAAGTCCTTTCCATTGCCGGAACAACGGCGCGGCTGGCGATCCGCAAGGACCACCAGTCCGACTTTTACCAGTGGTTCCACTTTCGCGTCGCCAATTGCGCGGGGCGGGAACTGGTGCTGAAGATCACCGGGCTGGAAGGTTCGGCCTATCCCGGCGGCTGGCCTGGTTACCGTGCGGCGGTGAGCGAGGACCGCGAATTCTGGGGCAGGGCCGATTCCACCTATGTCGCGGCGGAAGAGGGCGGTACGCTGACCGTGCGCTATCGGCCTGGCGGCAACCTGGCCTGGTTCGCCTATTTCGCGCCCTATTCGATGGAGCGGCACCACGATCTGGTTGCCGGTGCGGCCCGCTCTGACGGCGTCACGCACCGGGTGCTCGGTTACAGCCTGGACGGACAGCCGATCGACTGCCTCGATCTGGGCGAGGGGGCGCGGCAGGTCTGGCTCTATGCGCGCCAGCACCCCGGCGAATCGATGGCTGAATGGTGGATGGAAGGCGCGCTGGACTGCCTGACCGATCCCGCCGACCCGATTGGTCGCAAGCTTCGCCAGCTGTGCCAGTTCCATATCGTGCCCAATGCCAATCCGGATGGCTCGCGCCGTGGTCACCTGCGCACCAATGCCGCGGGCATCAACCTCAACCGCGAATGGGCCAGTCCGAGCGCCGAGAAGTCACCCGAAGTGCTCGCGATCCGCAATGCCATGGACGAAACCGGCGTCGATTTCGCGATGGACGTCCATGGCGACGAAGCCATTGCGGCCGTGTTCCTGGCAGGCTTTGAAGGCATCCCGTCGTGGAGCGAGGACCTGCAAGCGGGTTATGATCGCTACAAGGCAATCCTCGCGCGGCGCACGCCGGATTTCCAGACGCGGCTGGGCTATCCGGTCGCGGGCAAGGGCAAGGCGAACCTTGCCATGTCGACCAACCAGCTGGCCGAGCGCTTCGGCGCAGTCAGCATGACGTTGGAAATGCCGTTCAAGGACAACGACGACCTGCCCTGCGCCGCCCAGGGCTGGAGCCCGGAACGCAGCGCGATCCTGGGCCGCGACTGCCTGGGCGCCCTGCTGGAGTGGTGCGAAGCCAATCCTCCCCGATAGGGGAGGGGGACCGCCCGCAAAGCGGGTGGTGGAGGGGTGCTATGCTGCACGGTCCGAAAGATACGCAAAAGCAAGCCGCCAGGCTTCGGCGGCAAATGAGCTTGCCAGAGGTGTTGCTTTGGGCGGAGTTGCGCAAGCGTCCCGCTGGCTACAAGTTCAGGCGTCAGCACCCGGCGGGCCGTTACATTCTGGACTTCTATTGCGCCGCTACGAAACTGGCGATTGAAGTCGATGGACTGGGCCCACGAGATGGCGGACCGACCCGAACGTGACCGTGTCCGGGACGCGTGGCTTGCAGGATTCGACGTGAAGGTGCTGCGCATCCCCGCAAAAGACGTGTTGCGGGAACTGGCGGTCGTCGTCGATCAGATCGTTGCGGCTTGCGTTGCCAGGGACCCCTCCACCGCCTGCGGCGGTCCCCCTCCCCTTGCAGGGAAGGATTTCTAGTCCAGGCTGGCCGGGCCGAAGGCGTGGGGGAGTAGTTCTGACAGGAGCAGTTCGGTCACGGATTGGTCGCCCACGCACAGCACCAGCGGATCGCTTCCGCCCAGCGCGGCCACTTCGTTGAGCATCTGGCGGCAGCGCCCGCATGGCGTGACCGGATCGCCCTGGCCTACGCTACCTGCCTTGCCGCCGATCACGGCGACGGCCTCAATCTTGCCGCGCCAGTCTTCGCTCAGCGCCTTGCCGACGGCGACCGTTTCCGCGCACAGCGTCAGGCCATAGCTGGCGTTCTCGACATTGGCGCCGGTCACTACCGAGCCATCGGCAAAGCCAAGGGCCGCGCCGACGTGGAAGTTGGAATAGGGCGCATAGGCGCGGCTGGCGGCATTGCGCGCCGCCGTGATCAGGCTGTCGCGGGTCCAGCTCATCGCTGCACCACCACCCAGCGGATCGGCACTTGCGCCGCTTCGCTGGCGTACATCGTATTCGCGCTCCACATGGTCCAGGGCCGCCCCGCATAGTCGGGCTGGATCCGGGTGCGGACCAGCCAGAGGTTCCGATCGATTGCTGCGCCCAGGTGATAGCGGCCTTCAAACGTGCTGGATACCTTCAGGATCGTGGCCTTGCCGGTATGAGTCTCGATCTGGTTGAGGAAGGTCATCAGTTCGCTTTCCACCGCCGCATCGCTGACTTTCACCGGGCATTCGTCGGCCAGCATGTCGAGGTCGACCGCAGGCGGAAGCATGGCGCGGTCGCGCGGGACCACGGTGACGAAATTCGCCGCCTGCTTTTCCGCCGGCTGGCACGGGTCATAGCGGTGCACGGCGCCCACTTGCAGTTTGGCCGCGCGGGCCTCTTCCAGGTTCTTCACAAAGGCCGGATCGCGGGCAAAGGCGCTGGCGGAGGCATCGAGGTAGGCAAAGTTCGCCCCTGTCGCCTTCAGCGCGTTGAAATCGACGATCCCGTCCTCGCCCGAGATTTCGACCCCCTGCATCGTGAATTCCAGCTTGCTCGGCCGCCAGTGGCGCAGGTCCCACCAGCCCCATGCGCCGGCCAGAATGGCAAACAGCATCAGCGCGCCGATCAGGCGCAGGGTCCAGCGGTTGGTTTTTCGGCTTGCCATGGTGTTTGAGCGACCCCGTCCCGTTCGTGCAGAAGGTCAGCCCCTGATATGCAGTACGCAGATTAGCGTAAAGAGGCGGCGGGCGGTGGCGAAGTCGGTCTCCACCTTTCCTTCCAGCCGCTCCAGCAGCATTTCCGCCGCTTCGTTGTGGACGCCGCGCCGGGCCATGTCGATCGTCTCGATCTCTGCCGCAGATGCCTTGCGGATCGCCTGGTAATAGGAATCGCAGATCGCGAAATATTCACGGATCGGGCGGCGGAACCGGCCCAGGCCAAGGATCAGGGTTTCCAGCAGATTGCCCGCCTCGTCCGAGATCTCCAGCGAGAGGCGGCCATCGTCGACCGCCAGTTTCAGCCGGTAAGGGCCCTGGTGCCCCGCTTCCCAGGCGCGCTGCGGCTTGAACTGGTTGTCTTCGATCAGATCGAAGATCGCGATGCGGCGCTCCTGCTCGATATCGGCGTTGCGCCACAGAATGGTCGCCTCGTCGAGTTCGATATGGATGATGCGCGGGTCCGCCATGGGCGGGCTTTTCGCAGATGCGAAATGGTCGGGCAAGGCTTTGCTAAAAGGACCGTCACCCTGAACTTGTTTCAGGGTCCATTTTGCGAAGCCGACTGCGGTCTGCCGGGCACGATGGATGCTGAAACAAGTTCAGCATGACGGCTTTGGGATGAACGGAGTTTGTGCACAGGTCTATCCCAAGGCATTCCGAACTTCCTGCTTGAAGGCCGCGGCCCCAGCGCGCATTGATCGCACCCCATGGCCGAACCGATCCCCTTTGCCCGTCCCGACGAAACCGCCGCGCGTGTCCTGCCTTCGAACGTGGAGGCGGAAGCGGCTTTTCTGGGCGCGGTCCTGATCGACAACCGGGTGATGGAGGAACTGGTTGCCCCGCTGAAGCCGGAGCACTTTTTCGAACCCGTCCACGCCCGGATCTATGACCGGATCATTCAGCTCTTGGACCGCAAGGCCGTGGTCACGCCGGTCACGCTCAAGCCCTATTTCGAAGCGGACGAGGCGCTGAAGGAACTGGGCGGCGCGTCCTATCTGGCGCGGCTGACGGCGGACGGGCAGGGTCTGCTGGCCCCGCGGGAACTGGCCGAGCAGATCTATGACCTGGCCCTGCTGCGCGAACTGGTTTCGGTGGGCCGCAACCTGGTCAATTCCGCACTCGACACCTCGGAACGGGTCGAGCCGATGGAGCAGATTTCCGAAGCGGAAGCAGCGCTCTACCGCGTTTCCGAAGGCGCATCGGTGGGCAGCGAGGCGCAATCGTTCCGCACCTCCAGCCTGACCGCGATCACCCAGATCGAAAAGGCCCTGGCATCGGGCGGCCACATTTCGGGCCTGACTACGGGCCTGGACGACCTCAACGCCAAGATCGGCGGCCTGCACGATTCGGACCTCATCATCCTGGCGGGGCGCCCGGCCATGGGTAAGACCTCGCTGGCCACAAACATCGCCTTCAACTGTGCCGAGCGTTACCTGCGCGACATGCAGGACGGGATCGATCCGGCCAAGTCGGTCGGTGCGCCCACCGCCTTCTTCAGCCTGGAAATGAGCGCGGACCAGCTTGCCACGCGTATCCTGGCGGAGCAGGCGGAAATCAGCAGCGAACGCCTGCGCATGGGCAAGATCAGCCGTGAGGATTTCCAGCGCATTTCCTTTGCCAGCCAGCGCCTGGCCGAACTGCCGCTCTATATCGACGATACACCCGCACTTTCGATCGCCGCACTGCGCACCCGCGCCCGACGGCTCAAGCGCAAGCACAACATCGGCCTGATCGTGATCGACTACCTGCAGCTGCTGCAAGGGTCGGGCCGCGCCAATGACAACCGCGTCAACGAAATCTCGGAAATCAGCCGCGGCCTCAAGACGCTGGCCAAGGAACTGGCCGTGCCGGTGATTGCCCTGTCGCAGCTGTCCCGTGCGGTCGAAAGCCGCGAGGACAAGCGCCCGCAGCTGGCCGACCTGCGCGAATCCGGCTCGATCGAGCAGGACGCCGACATGGTCTGGTTCATCTTCCGCGAGGAGTATTACCATAACGCCAGCAAGCCGGACGAGCCGAGCGAAACCAGCTCGCCCGATGCCATTGCCAAGTATGACACCTGGATGCAGCGCCACCTTGAGGTGGTGAACAAGGCCACCGTGATCATCGCCAAGCAGCGCCACGGTTCGACCGGGAACGTCCAGTTGCTGTTCCAGAGTGAGTTCACCAAGTTCGGCAATCTCGCCCCCGATTCGCGGGGATATGCGGCTTACGAATAATCGTTGTATATCAATGGGTTATACGAATATTTCTTGACTTGCGATTTTCGGGCCGTGTAGCAGCGGATTTCTCCCGTTTTTTGAGTGATTGGAGTGCCCCATGGCGCGCGTTACCGTTGAAGATTGTGTCGACAAGATCCCGAACCGTTTCGATCTTGTCCTGATGGCCGCGCAGCGTGCGCGCGAGATTTCCGGCGGTGCGGAACTGACCATCGAACGTGACCGTGACAAGAACCCGGTTGTCGCCCTGCGCGAAATCGCCGAGCAGACTGTCCGTCCGGACAACCTCAAGGAATCGGTCATCAGCTCGCTGCAACGCGTCCTGCCGGACGATGATGACGAGATCGATGAAGTCGGCTCGCTCAGCCAGTCGGCCGAAGCCTTGCGCATCACTGCAGCGGCCCCGGTGCGGAATACTTCGATCGGCGGCGACTACGAAGGTTAAGCGAGATGCCTCCCCGCTGGCGGGGAGGTGGCACGCGCGAAGCGTGTGACGGAGGGGGCTTTCGGCCCGGCGCAAGTCTTCGGACAGGCGCTGGACCCGAAAGCCCCCTCCACCGCTTTCAGCGGTCCCCCTCCCCGGATCGGGGAGGTTTCAGTTGCAGGGATAGGTCTGGGCGAAGAAGTCGCCCATGGCCTGCTTCATGCTGGTGCGGGGGCGGACGTGTTCGGGGTAGCTGCGCAGGAACGATAGCAGCTTGTCCGAACTGACCTTGGCCCCCTTGGGCGGACAGCTTGACGGACGGCCAGCGGCGCGTTCCGCGTTAAGCCGCGCGCGATAGTCCGCACCGGCGGCTTCGCCTTCGCTCTTGAGCGCCTTGTAGTCCGACGAGAATAGCGCCATCGCGCCTTTGGCCCGCAGCGCGTCTGCCTTGGCCAGGAACGTCGCGACGTTCATGTCGCCGGGCGCAGCAAGGGCCGGCGTTGCAACGAGTAAACCGGCAATCGCAATCAGTTGAATGCGCTTCACTTGACTATCTCCCCAGGTTGCTTGCCGCCATGGCCGCCGCAGTCTTGCCGCAGCATGAACCGCAATTGGGGAAGAAAGTCCATCAGGCGCAGCACTTAGCCGCAGCGCCTGGCGGCGAGGGAGTCAGGCCCCCTGCGCCGCCGTTGCCGCAAAGCGCTTGCCAGCCTTGGGAATGGCCGAGCCCTTGGTCGGCGGGACCAGCGAAGGTCCGGTCGGATCGACCGGGCGGTCAATCTTGCCGTTCTTCAGCAGTTCCTCGATCTCGTCGCCGGTCAGGGTTTCGTATTCCAGCAGCGCCTGGGCGAGCAGGTGCAGCTTGTCTTCCTGGGTCTTGAGAATGTCCTTGGCGCGCTTGTGCCCGCCTTCGACCAGGGCGCGGATCTCTGCATCGATCAGCTTGTTGGTCTCAGCCGACATCATGGTCCGGGCCGAGCCGCCATAGCCGAGATAGCCTTCCTGGGTTTCCTCATACTGCAGCGGGCCGAGCTTTTCGGACATGCCCCAGCGCGTGACCATCGAGCGGGCCAGCGAAGTGGCGTGCTGGATGTCGGACGAGGCCCCGGACGAAACCTTGTCATGGCCGAAGATGATTTCCTCGGCCACGCGGCCACCCATGGCTACGGCCAGCTGCGCGTGCATCTGGTCGCGGTGATAGGAATAGCGGTCACGCTCCGGCAGGCGCACCACCATGCCCAGCGCGCCGCCGCGCGGGATGATCGTGGCCTTGTGGATCGGGTCGGAAGCCGGTTCGTTGACCGAAACGAGCGCGTGCCCAGCCTCGTGATAGGCGGTCATCTTCTTCTCGTCCTCGGTCATCACCATGGAGCGGCGTTCCGCGCCCATCATGACGCGGTCCTTGGCGTCCTCGAATTCCTTCATGGCAACCAGGCGCTTGCTGCGGCGCGCGGCCAGCAGGGCCGCCTCGTTGACCAGGTTGGCCAGGTCTGCACCGGAAAAGCCCGGAGTGCCGCGGGCAATGACGCGGGGCAGCACGTCGGGCGCGGTCGGCACCTTCTTCATGTGGACGGCCAGGATCTTCTCGCGGCCCTCGATGTCGGGAACGGGCACGACCACCTGGCGGTCGAAGCGGCCGGGGCGGAGCAGGGCCGGGTCCAGCACGTCGGGGCGGTTGGTCGCGGCGATGATGATGATGCCTTCGTTGGCCTCGAAACCGTCCATTTCGACCAGCAGCTGGTTCAGCGTCTGCTCGCGCTCGTCATTCGAATTGCCCAGGCCGTGGCCGCGATGGCGTCCGACCGCGTCGATTTCGTCGATGAAGACGATGCACGGCGCATTCTTCTTGGCCTGTTCGAACATGTCGCGCACGCGGCTGGCGCCCACGCCGACGAACATTTCGACGAAGTCCGAACCCGAAATGGTGAAGAACGGGACACCCGCCTCACCCGCGATGGCGCGGGCCAGCAGGGTCTTGCCGGTGCCGGGCGAACCGACCAGCAGCGCGCCCTTGGGAATCTGGCCGCCCAGCTTGGAAAAGCGGTTCGGGTCCTTGAGGAACTCGACGATTTCCTCAAGCTCTTCGCGCGCTTCGTCGATCCCGGCGACGTCGGCAAAGGTCACGCGGCCCTGCTTTTCGGTCAGCATCTTGGCCTTGGACTTGCCAAAGCCCATGGCCCCGCCCGCGCCGCCGCCCTTCTGGAACTGGCGCATGGCAAAGATCATCAGGCCGATCAGCAGCAGGAACGGCAGGGTCTGGAACAGGATAGCGGCGAGCAGGCTGGGTTCTTCCGGCTGCTTGCCCTCGTACTGGACGCCGTTTTCCTGAAGCAGCTGCGGCAGCGAGGTATCGTTGGGGATCGGCACGGTGCTGAACGCCTTGCCGTCCTTGAACGTGCCGGTGATCTTGTTTTCCGAAACCTGGACCTTTTCCACCTTGCCGTTCGCCACCTGGGCGCGGAATTCGGAATAGCCGACCTGGGTGCCGGGCGCCTCCGCCTTGGTGTTGAACATCGACACCACCAGCAGCAGGGCCAGGAAGATGCCGCCCCAGATCATGAGGTTCTTCATCCAGGGGTTGCCGCTCGGCTGTTCCTCGTTGTTCATGGGGTATCGGTCCTTTCAGCGCCAATGTAGGACACGGCGGCTGAATCGCAAGCTAACGGACGACCAAGAAAAAGCAGGAACAGCCCAACCGGGGCGCTGGATCAGGAAGTCAGTTCCTCGATCCGGTGGTGCGGCAGGACGCGCCAGGCGGCGACCAGCAGGACGACGTGCAGGGCTTCGACCGTCATCGGCACCTGCCAGCCGGGGTAGGGACCGTCCAGCACCAGGCTGACGCCGCGCACCAGCACGGCCACGCCCATAACGGCCACCGGCACCAGCAGCAGGTCGGCATTGCGGCGCCAGGCGCCGATCATCATGCAGGCCGCAACCACGCCGAAGAAAGCAGTGAAATCGGCGCGCAGGGTGGAAAGTCCCTGGACCCCGTTGGCGGACAGGCCAAAGCCGAGCGCCGTTTCTGCAGGGTTGAGCAGGAAGTTGAGGCCCATGAACAGGTCGAACAGGCCAAACAGAAAAACCAGTGCGGTCAGGACAAAGCGCATAAGTTAACCATCCCCCTGAGTGCTATTTTGGGCATCATGCATCAAGCTGGAGCATTCGCAAACCCTGTTGCGCATAAGGGAAGGGCGTTGCACAAGCGCGGTTCGATGGAGAGACCCCGTATCCTGTTGGTGGTGGGTGGCGGTATCGCTGCCTACAAGTCCTGCGAACTGATCCGCCTGATCCGCAAGGGTGGCGGCGAAGTCACCTGCGTGCTGACCGAAGGCGGCGCGAAGTTCATCACCGCCATGACGCTTGCCGCGCTGAGCGAGAACCCCGTCCACACCACGCTGTGGGATCTGACCAACGAGGTCGAGATGGGGCATATCCAGCTTTCGCGCAGCGCCGATCTGGTCGTGGTCTGTCCGGCCACGGCGGACCTGATGGCGCGCATGGCCCACGGCATCGCCGACGATCTGGCGACCACCCTGCTGCTGGCGACGGACAAGCCGGTCATGGCGGTTCCGGCGATGAACGTGCGGATGTGGGAGCATTCCGCGACCCAGGCGAATGTCGCCACTCTGGCAGAGCGCGGCGTCCAGGTGCTGATGCCCGACGAAGGCCCGATGGCCTGCGGCGAATTCGGCCCGGGACGGCTGCCCGAACCGGCGGCGGTCTATGATGCGATCTGCGAACTGCTGGGGCCGGGCAGGCTGGCGCCGCTGTCACCTGTCGCTGCTCCCTTGCCGGAATTGGGCTGGGAAGAACCCGCCGAGGAAAACAAGGCTGCCCAGCTGGGCGGGCTTTCGGCCAGCCTGATCCAGCGCCGCAGCGCTCCGGCGCTGGACGATGAGCCGCCCGCAGAGTCGGGGATGGGGAGCCTTCTGCTGCCCAAGAAGGGTCAGGCCAGGTCCGCGCCGCCGACCGATCCCACGGCGCTTGGCTATGCCGTTTCGCCGCTGGGGGACGATCCCCTGGCCGGACAGCCGGACTTCGCCCCGGACGAAATCGATCCTGCCCAGGCCATCGATCCGGAAGGTCCGCTCAAGGGCAAGCACGTGCTGGTGACTGCCGGACCGACGCACGAGCCGATCGATCCGGTGCGCTACATTGCCAATCGCAGCTCCGGCAAGCAGGGCTATGCCATTGCCGCTGCCGCTGCGCGGCTGGGGGCGCGGGTCACTCTGGTATCGGGCCCGGTCACGCTAGACTGCCCCCCGGGCGTCGACCGCATCCGCGTGGAGACAGCCCGCGACATGGCCGAAGCGGTGAAGCATTCGCTGCCCGCTGACGCCGCCGTCATGGTCGCGGCCGTGGCCGATTGGCGCACGGCGGAATTCGCCACCGAAAAGATGAAGAAGCGCGGTTCGGCCCCGCCCGCGCTGCGCCTGACCGAAAATCCCGACATCCTCGCCACCGTTGCGGCGGGGGATCGCCGCCCGCGCCTGGTGGTTGGCTTTGCCGCCGAAACCGAAAAGGTGATCGAGCACGCGGTGGAAAAGCGCAAGCGCAAGGGTGCGGACTGGATCATTGCCAACGACGTATCGGGCAACGTGATGGGCGGCGATGCCAATGCCGTGCATATCATCACGGCCCAGGGTGTCGAAGACCTTCCGGAAATGGCAAAGGGCGACGTCGCCATGGCCATTGTCGAAAGGATCGCCGATGCACTCGCCGAATGAGGTTCCCGTCCGCGTAAAGCGCCTGGCGCATGGCGCAGGGCTCGATCTGCCCGCCTATGCCACCGATGGGGCGGCCGGAATGGACGTGGTTTCGGCAGAAGACGTGACGATCCAGCCCGGCGCGCGCCACGCAGTCGCGACGGGCCTGGCCATGGCCATTCCGCACGGCTTTGAAATCCAGGTTCGCCCGCGCTCTGGCCTGGCGCTGAAGCACGGGATTACCGTGCCCAATACGCCCGGCACCATCGACAGCGACTATCGCGGCGAACTGAAGGTCATCCTGATCAACCACGGCGAGGCTGCGTTCGAGATCAAGCGCGGCGACCGCGTGGCGCAGCTGGTGCTGGCGCCGGTGACGCGCGGCACCTGGCTGGAAACGGACGAGCTGGACGAAACCGCGCGCGGCGAAGGCGGCTTTGGCAGCACCGGCGGGGTGGTTGCGCTGGGGAGTTGAATTTCGAGGTTCCTCCCTGTCGGCAGAGCCGATGGGGAGGTGGCATTTGCGTAGCAAATGACGGAGGGGCCGCAGCATCGCGCTACGGCCCCTCCACCACCGCTTCGCGGCGGTCCCCCTCCCCATGAGCAAGCTCACGGGGAGGATCGTTCAGGTCAATTCCGCTTCTTTTCCGGGGCGATCGAGATGCGCACCGTCTCGCCGTTACGGCCAGGGAAGTCGGTGAACATCGCTTCGACCAGGTTGGGCACCAGATAGCCCAGGCGGTTCGAGGTGGAGGCGGCTTCGGCCTTGCCTTCGAACAGGCGCTGGCCATCGGCGCGGCGGTCAATCTTCAGGCTGATCCCGCTGACATAGACGGTGTAGCTGTCGTAATCGGGGCCGAACCACGGATCATACCAGCCGTAACCCCAGGCGCCGCGCGGGTAATAGGGGCTGTAATAACCGCCCCGGCGACCATAATAGCCAAAGCGCGGATAGCCGTACCAGCTCGACCAGTAGGGATCGACAAAGCCGGTGGAGCGGACCTGGGTCCGGCCCTTGTCCACTCCGTAGTCGAACTTGACGAGCAGGTCGGCCTTGGCCGGATCGTTGACTGGGACATAGCCCAGGCTGGCCATCTTGTCGGCGACCAGGTGGGCGTACTGGCTGAACTCCAGGCCGCCGTTCATCAGCGGACTGTCAGCAACAACGGTAAAGGTTTGCCCCTGCGGTGCAGGAAGCTGCGCGGTGAACCGCTGCACGTCGGCCTTGAACGGCGTGGCGCAGGCGGCAAGCGCGGCCAGCATCATCGGCACGAGTGCCAGTTTCAGCCAGCCGATAGGCGTACGGGTATCGTGAGCCATCGACTCATTCCTTTTGGTCATGCCACCGCATGCGATTCGCAGACGGATCAGCGCAAAGTTTAGGATTGAGCCGTTGCTAGGGGAAGCGTGCTGAATAGGGGTTGAATGGAGAAATTGGCCAAGTGGTCACTCCTTCCTTCCCCTCAAACCGTTCGTGGTGAGGAGGTGCTGAAGCCGCAGGCTGAAGTGCCGTCTCGAACCACAGAGCCGTACGCAGTCCTTCGAGACAGCGCCTCAGCCTGCGGCTTCGGTGCTTCCTCAGGACGAACGGGGCAGGGCTTGGCCTGCCTTTACCGGACCAGGCCGAGCGCCTTGTAGGCAGCGGAAAGCGTCGGTCCGGCCAGCTCGCGGGCCTTCAGCGCGCCCTTGGCCAGGATCGCATCCAGTGCCTCGCGGTCCTGTCGCAGTTCGACGAAGCGCGCGTTGATCCGCGCCAGGCTTTCGACCAGCAATTCGCCCAGCGCGGGCTTGAACTTGCCAAAGCCTTCGCCGCCAAAACGAGCCAGCACCGCGTCCTGGCTCTCGCCGGACATGGCGGCATAGATGCCCACCAGGTTGGCCGCTTCGGGGCGTCCTTCCAGCCCGCCCTTGTCGCCGGGCAGGGGTTCGGGGTCGGTCTTGGCCTTCTTGACCTTGGCCATGATCGTATCGGCATCGTCGGTCAGGTTGATGCGGCTCATGTCCGAGGGATCGGACTTGCTCATCTTGGCGCTGCCATCGCGCAGGCTCATGATCCGGGCCGCTTCGGGCGGGATGATCGGATCGGGCAGGGTGAAGACCGGCGCTTCTTCCGATGCGAAGTCGTTGTTGAACTTCTGCGCGATGTCGCGGGCCAGTTCCAGATGCTGCTTCTGGTCCTCACCCACCGGAACGTGGGTAGCCTGATAGAGCAGCACGTCGGCTGCCTGCAGCACCGGATAGGTGAACAGGGCGACCGACTGGCCTTCGCGGTTCTTGCCGGCCTTGTCCTTCCACTGGGTCATGCGGTTCAGCCAGCCCATGCGGCCCGTCCCGCTCAGCAGCCATTGCAGTTCGGCATGGGCCGGAACCTGGGCCTGGTTGAACAGGATCGACTTGTCCGGATCGATCCCGCAAGCCACCAGCGCGGCGGTCATTTCAAAGGTGTTTTCGCGCAATTCGGCCGGAACGTGCGGCATCGAAATGGCGTGCAGGTCCGCCAGGAAATAGAGGCTCTGCCCGCCGCTCGCCGCCACTTCATCCTGCATCTTCACCCAGTTGCGGATCGCCCCCAGGTAATTGCCGAGGTGAAGGTTGCCCGTGGGCTGGATGCCGGAAACGATGCGCATGAAAGGTTACTCTACTTCTAGGATCTCATCGTCAGCCTTGGTGCGCGGCTGACGGCGCCGCCTTAGCTGGGCGAGGACCGACTTGTCGATGGCTCCTACCGCAAAGGCGACCGCGAAAAAGCTCACCATGCCTGCCAGGACGATCAGGGCCAGGGACCAGGCGCGGTCATACCAGGGACCGGAATACTGCGCTGCGAACTGCGGAGTGAGCCACCACAGCAGCGCGCCCATCGCGGCTGTGGCCAGGACCTGGCGCAGCACCTTGCCGGCCAGCTTCCAGGTAAAGTGGAACCAGCCGCGCCGGTGCAGGATCGCATAGAGCAGCAGGCAGTTCAGCGTGGCTGATGCGGCCGTGGCGCTGGCCAGTCCGACGATGCCCCATTGCCGCACCACTGCGACATTGAGGAAGATGTTGAACACCAGGCTGACCAGCGCGGTCCAGACCGGGGTGCGGGTATCCTCGCGCGCGAAGAAGCCGGGGTTGAGGATCTTGACGATCACATAGGCAGGTAGGCCGCAGACCAGGGCGACGACAATGTCCGCCATGATCGCCCCGTCGGCGGGCGTGAACTTGCCGCCGACGAAGAACGCGGTGCAAAAGGCCGGGGCGCAGATCGCCAGGGCGGCAGCGGCGGGCAGAGTCAGCAGGGTGCCGATTTCGAAGGCATTGGCTTGCAGGCGCTGCGCCTCTGCCCCATCGCCGGTGTGGATGTGTCGGCTCAGCATCGGCAGGATCGCGGTGCCCAGGGCAATGCCGACAATCCCTAGAGGCATCTGGTTCAGCCGGTCCGCATATTTCAGCAGCGTGAGCGAGCCCTGTTCCAGGCTGGTGGCAAAAAACGTGTCGACGAACTGGCTGACCTGATAAATCCCGGCGCCGAAAGTCGCAGGCAGGATCAGCTTGCCCAGCCGCTTCACTTCGGGCGTCAGGCGCGGGGCGGACACTTTCAGCCGCACCCCGGCCTTGCGGGTCTCCCACCACAGGTAGAGGAACTGCGCCACGCCCGACAGCGCCACGGCTGCGGCCAGGGCAATGCCGACAACCGTATCGTCGTGGCTCTCCCCGCGCAGGTGACTGCCGAGCAGGATGGCCGAGATCAGGAAGACGTTGAGCAGGACCGGCGCAAAGGCCGCCGGGCCAAAGCGCGAGCGCGCGTTCAGCACCCCTGCCAGCATGGCCATCAGGCTGATGAAGCCCAGATAGGGAAAAGTCACCCGGCTGAGGAACACGGCGAGATCGAACTTGCCCGGAACCTCCGCAAAGTCGCTGGCCAGCAGCCAGACGATCGCTGGCATGAAGATCATGGCTGCCGCGCTGAATAGCAGCAGCACCCAGACGAAGACCGACAGGACATCGTTGGCAAAGCGGTTGGCCTCTTCCTCGCCTCCTTCGCCGTGCAGCGCGCGGCTGTACATCGGCACGAAGGCGACGCTGAAGGCCCCTTCCGCGAACAGGCGGCGGAAGGTGTTGGGCAGGGTAAAAGCCAGCTGGAAGGCATCTGCGACAAGGCCCGCGCCAACGACGCGGGCCATCATCATATCGCGGACAAAGCCGAATACCCGGCTAACCGCAGTCAGTCCGCCGATTGTCCCGACATTTTTGGCGAGGCTCATCGGCGGGACCTGGGAAGGCTCAGGCTTCGCTGGGAAGGGCTTCGCCTTCGCCGTTTTCCTGGGCTGCCTGCGAAGCGGCAAGCTGCTGCAGGTAGATGCCGTTGAAGTCCACCGGCTCAAGCAGCAGCGGCGGGAAACCGGCATCGCGCACGGCGTCGGAAATCACGCGGCGGGCGAAGGGGAACAGGATGCGCGGCGCTTCGGCATAAGTGAAGGCGTGCTTGTGGGTGTCTTCCATGTTGCGCATGCCGATCAGGCCGCAATAGGACAGGTCGATGATGAAGGCGGTGCCGCCCTGACACTTGGAAGTGACCGCGATCTTCAGTTCGACTTCGCTCACTTCCGGGTTCAGTTCGCGCGCGCCGATGTTGAACTGCACGTCGATCTGCGGCGGATCCTGCCACTGGAACGAATCCGGCGCGTTCGGGTTTTCGACCGACAAGTCCTTGATGTACTGCTGGATAATTCCGGCCGCAGGCATGGTATCCGCGCCATTCGGCTGGGGGCCATCCAGGTTGATGTCGGTGATGATGTTGTTGCCTTCGTCGGCCATGATCGTCGCTTTCAAGCAGGTTGAACGTGAATTGGCCGCGCGCCTAGCAGGCGCGGGACTTTCCGGCAACGGTTATGCCGCTGTGCCACCTTGGCACCGCTTGCCCGCAAAAATTGCACGAAATGCGCCGTCCACGCGTTGTTCATTTGTCAAGTGATCCTATTTGTAGCAAGAACCGCTGTGCATTTGCCGCATCTGCGGCTGGGACTGGTACCTTGGACAAGACCGTAGAAATCGTCATCATCGCCATGGTCGCAGCCTTTCTGGGTCTGCGCCTGTATTCCGTGCTGGGCCGCCGTGCCGAGCATGAGGAGCAGCCGCTGCCGCCGCGCTTTGAGCCGAAAGGTCCGCGCAGCGATGCACCGCGCAGCCTGGTGGGTGAAACCGGTGGCTCCGCTGGCGCCCCGCAGGCGCTGGTACCGGGCGTGACTCCGGCGATCGAGCGCGGCATTCGCGAAATTGGTGCGGCCGATCGCGGCTTTGACCTGCTGGCTTTTCTGGAAGGGGCCAAGGGCGCCTATCGCATGGCGCTGGAGGCTTTCTGGCGTGGCGACCGCGAAGCCTTGGCGCGGCTGTGCGATGCCGATGTCCTGGCCGGGTTCAACGCGGCCATCGATGCGCGCGAAGCGGCCGGCGAAAAGCTCGACTACAAGCTGGTCCGGATCGAGGATGCGACGGTTGTCGCAGCCGAATACCGCGCGCCCTATGCCCGCGTGACCGTGCGCTTTACCGCTGACATTGCCGCCGTGATCCGCAATGCCGATGGCCAGGTGATCGCCGGTTCGCTGAACGATGCGGTGGAAACCTGCGACCTCTGGACCTTCAGCCGCGACGTCAATTCCGCTTCGCCGGACTGGCTGGTCGACGAAACCGACGAAGGCTGATTTCGGGATGCTAGGGGGCGGCCTGCGCTGGCTCGCGGTGGCGGGCCTGTCCCTTGCCCTGATTGGCTGCGGACGGATCATTCCGGAAGGCCGCGTTCCGCCGCCCGTGGCTTCGGTCCCCGTTCCCGGCAAGCCCGTAACCCCTGCCGCTACGGCCCTGACCGCCGGGTTTGCCGCTGGTCCCGCCATTTCCTCGCTCGGCCTGCGCCGCGACGACGCGCGCGGGGCCCTGCTGTCTTTCCGCACCAGTTGCCCGCGCCTGACCAGCCGGTCCGATTCGTCTGGCCTGACCCAGCCCGGCGATTGGAAGCCCGCCTGCGAGGCGGCGGCAAAATGGCCGGAAACCGAAGCGGCGCAGTTCTTTGCCACCTGGTTCGAAGCCGTGCGCATCGGCGACGGCAAGGCCTTTGTGACCGGCTATTACGAGCCGCAAATCGCCGGAGTGCGCACGCGCCGGGCGGGCTATGACGTGCCGGTCTATGGCTTGCCCGCCGATCTGGTCCGCGCCCGTCCCGGCGATGCGCCGCCCAATCCCAACGGCACCCAGCCGCTTGGCCGCTATGACGAGAAGGGGCGCTTCGTGCCCTATTTCGACCGCGGCGAGATCGAGGACGGAGCGTTGATGGGCAAGGGGCTGGAAATTGCCTGGGCGGCGGATCCGGTCGAGCTGTTCTTCCTGCAAGTGCAGGGATCGGGCCGCCTGGTTGGACCGGACGGCGCAGTGATGCATATCGGTTATGCCGGGCAGAACGGTCATGCCTATACCGGCATCGGCGGCCTGATGCGTGACCGGGGCCTGCTCGGCAGCGGGCCGGGGAAGTACTCCGGTTCGATGCAGGGCATCATGCAGTATATCCACGAAAATCCCGAAGCAGGCCGGGCCCTGATGCGCGAGAACAAGAGCTATGTCTTCTTCCGCGAAATCGGGCCGGACGGTCCGCTGGGCGCACTGGGCGTGCCGGTGCGCGCGCGTGACAGCGTGGCTGCGGACCCGGCCTTCGTTCCGCTGGGTGCGCCGGTCTGGCTGGAGCTTGACCGGGGCGAGGCAAGCGGGCTGTGGGTTGCGCAGGATACCGGGGGCGCGATCAAGGGTGCCAACCGGTTCGACAGTTTCTGGGGCGCGGGCGACACGGCCCGGACGATTGCCGGCGGCATGAGCGGGCGCGGCGAGGCGCTGCTGCTGCTGCCCAAGGGTACGCTCAAGAAGCTGCAACAGGCCCGGTAATGCGCCGCCCGCGCGGACTCTTGCCAGACGAAGCGGAACTGTGGGGGCGAGTTGCCCGTACCGTTACGCCGCTGCGCCGGGTGTCGCGCAAGCTCGCGGAAACCGATCCGCTTCTCTCCGCACCGCTGGAACCCGCGCCCGCACCCAAGCCTGCTGCCAAGGTGAAAGGCCGGGTTCCGCCCCCGCCGCCACCGCCCGTTGCCGCCCCCGAACGCCAGCGTCCGCTTGACCGGCATGGGCTCGACGGGTCTTGGGAAAAGAAGCTGTCCCGCGCGGAAGTTCATCCCGATTTCACGCTCGACCTGCATGGCCACGGGCTGGACGCGGCCTATGCGCGGCTCGATCATGGCCTGGCCCAGGCCCTGGCCATGGGGGCGCGGGTGGTACTGGTCATTACCGGCAAGCCGCGCCCGGTAGAAGCGGCGGACAGAGGAGAGCGGCGCGGCGCAATCCGGGCCAAGCTGCTCGACTGGCTCGCCCACGGCAGCCATGCCCACCGGATTGCCTCGGTCCGGGGCGCGCACCGCAAGCACGGCGGGGCCGGTGCGGTCTATGTAATCCTTAAAAGAACGCGCTGACCTTCGGATTGAAGGCCAGCGCGCTGCAAGTTCTCGCCAGGTCCGCCCGAAGACGGACCTGGCCAGGGAGGAAACTTAGAAGTTGATCGTGCCGGTCACGAAGACCTGGCGGGGGCTGCCGTAGAACGCGGTCAACGTGCCTTCCCGGCCCAGTGCGGAAGCAAAGGGCTGGGTCACGGCGCCGGTCGTGGCATTGGCAGCCATGAAGGTATAGCCCGAGGTCTTGTAACGCTCGTCCGTCAGGTTCTTGCCATAAACGCCCAGCGTCCATGCCTTGTTCGGAGCCTGGTACACGATCTGCGCGTCGAACAGCTGGTATGCCGGCTGGTCCAGGTAAGCGTTCGGCACTTCGAACTGGTAGGTCTTGCTCTTGAACGACATGCCGCCGCCAATGCTCAGCTTACCTTCGCCCAGAGCCATGCTGTAATCCAGCGCGGCGTTGCCCGACCATGCCGGGGTGTTCTGGATGCGGCGGTTCGCTGCCACGTCGGTCGGCGATCCGCCGATGTTCGTGATGTACTTGGTGAACTTGGCGTCGATGTAGCCGACCGAGCCGCTCAGCGTCAGCGTGCCGGTGTCGTTGTCGATGATCTTGGCGCGGGTTTCGAATTCGAAGCCCTTCATGCGCGCCTTGCCCGCGTTCGACACGACCCCGCAGAAGGTCGGAACCTGGGTCACGACGCCGTCAACCAAGACCTTGCTGGTGCAGGCGACCGAGCCAGGGATCTGGACGTCGGTGTAGTCCATGTAGAACCCGGCAGCCGCAACATAGAGGCGGCGGTCCAGCAGGTTGGCCTTGTAGCCTACTTCATAGCTGTCGACCTTTTCCGGAAGGAAGGTCAGGAACGCAGCCGCTTCTGCGTCAGACGGAATGCCGTTGGCATTGGTCGTCGGAGCGCTGGTGCCCACGCCGCGCGGGTCGAAACCGCCGCCCTTGAAGCCCTGCGAATACGAGGCATAGAGCGTGGTATCGTCGTTCGGCTTGAACGAGATGGTCGCCTTGGGCGTGAACTTGTTGAAATCGGCCTTGCCGCGGAAGTTGGTCGACGGCGCGCCGAACAGGATGGCCGTGCCGCCAAATGCCGGCGATCCGCCCAGGTAGTTCTGGCGCAGGATGCGGCCGCTGCGCTCGTCCCAGGTGTAACGGCCGCCCAGCGAGAGGCTGAGCGCGTCCGTGAGGTTGATCGTCACGTCGGCAAAGCCGGCCATGGTGTCGGTGCCGATGTCCGCTTCGGTGAAGGCGGTCAGACCCGGGAACAGCGCATTGTTCCACAGCCGCACGTCAAACTGGGTCAGGGCATTGGCGTTCAGGTAATAGAAGCCGACCAGGCCCTGGACCGGACCGGCATCGACCAGCATCTGCAATTCCTGGCTGAACTGGTTGTTCTTGTAGAACGCGGGCACGTCCACATCGACTGCGGGCAGCGCGTCGAAATCGATCGGGCTGAAGCTTTCATCGGCGCGGTAGGCGGTGATCGAGCGGAAGGTCAGCGATTCGGTCGGCTGGGCCTCCATGAACAGCGAGACGCCCCAGCCTTCGACGTCCTGGCGCGGATTGACCAGGCCGCCACGGGTGTCGAACACGTTGTCCAGGACCGGCGCGTTCGAGAGCAGGCTGGTGATCAGGCGGTGACCGCCGCGAGCCGAGCTCTTGTCATGGATCCAGTCGCCAGAGACGCGGGCGAAGAAGTCAGTGCCGTGGACTTCAAGCGTGCCGCGCGCGGCATAGACGTTCTTGTCATAGTTTTCAGCGCCCGTGGTCAGGTTGGTCCCGAAACCGTCGCGGGTCAGGCGGGCGAAAGAGCCGCCAACCCGGACCACGCCGGCGCTGTCGACCGGGGTCGAGGCAGTGATGACGCCATCGGCCTGGTTGTAGCTGCCATAGGTGCCGCGCACTTGCAGGCGGAAATCGTTGGGCAGGCGCTTGGTCACATACTTGACCGCGCCGCCCACGGTGTTGCGGCCATAGAGCGTGCCCTGCGGACCGCGCAGAACTTCGATGCGTTCGACGTCATAGATGTCGAGCACCGCACCCTGCGGGCGGTTCAGGTAAACGTCGTCGAGATAGATGCCGACGCCCTGTTCAAAGCCCGAAACCGGATCCTGCTGGCCAATCCCGCGGATGAAGGCCGAAAGGGTGGAGTTGGTGCCGCGGCTGGCTTCCAGGGTCACGTTGGGCACCTGTTCCGCCAGCGCGGTGATGTCCATTGCGCCGGTGTTGGCAAGCTGGTCGCCGGACAGGGCGGTGATGGCGATCGGCACGTCGACCAGCGTTTCCTCACGGCGACGGGCAGTGACGATGATCTCGCCCGAATCGCTCTCGGCCGATGCTTCGGCGTCCTGAGCATGAACCGGCGTGGCGGTGAAGCCGACGAATGCGCTTGCGATCAGCGAAGCGCGGCACAGCAGGGCAGTCTTACGCATGGGTATAATCCCTCCCAGTTAAATCCTTCCCGCGCAGCGTTCTCGCGGGCTCCTGTCATCGGCTTATATAAAAGTTGAACCAGGTTTCAACTTTGTTATGCTTGCAAGTGCGAGGGGAGTGGTTGAAAGTGACAAAACGTGGCGCGGGTGCAACACCGCCTGCCAGGATTAGGGGGAGGCGAATGGAGGCCGACAGCGCCACAGGGCAGCTGCGCGAACCGCGGACTGAACGCGGGCGGCGGACCCAGCGCGCCATCCTGGATGCAGCGGCCGCCGAATTTGGCGAGAAGGGCTTTCACGAAAGCTCGATCGTTTCGATAACCATCCGCGCGGGCGTCGCCCTGGGCAGCTTCTACACCTATTTCGAAAGCAAGGAGGCGCTGTTCAAGGCGCTGGTGGCCGATATGTCGGGCCGGGTGCGCGATCACGTCGCGCCGATCCTGGGCGGCCACGAAGGCGGCGCGGTGGAGGCAGAGGGAGTCGCGCTGGAAGCCTTCCTGCGCTTTGCCCGCAGCAACAAGGAAATCTACCGGATCATCGACGAAGCGGAATTCGTCGCCCCGGAAGACTGGCGCGCCCACTATGTCACCACGGCAACCCGCATCCTCGAGCGGCTTCAGGCGGGCCGCGCCAATGGTGAATTGGGTCTGGAGCCGGACGAAGTCCATGCCTGGGCCATCATGGGGATGAACGTGTTCCTGGGCCTGCGCTTTGGCGTGATGGACAGCGATGCTGACCTGGGAGAGGTGGCGGCAAAGGCCAATGCCCTGCTGCAACGCGGGCTGGGCTGAGCGCGACAAAGCAACCTGGTTTAACGGTTCGCCACGCGGGATGACCGGGTCACCCCCGCATTGCCGGCGCTCGCCTTGACTCGGTTCCCGCCCCCGGCAGTTAGCCCAGGACCGCGCGGATGGGTGCGGTAGTCATTCGGAGTTGCCCAGTGCGTTTGAATTCGATCCGGCCCGCGAACCTGGCCCTGTGCGCCATGCTGGCCCTGTCCACCGGCGCGGTCCCTGCCCTGGCGCAGGAAGCGGCCAATCCCAACATTACCGTGGTCGGCACAATGCCCGCCGATCCGGCCACCCTGCCTGCCGGTCCCGACATCAAGGGCACCATCGTTGCCCGCAATGGCAGCAAGATCAAGGTGACCGCTCCGGACGGCTCCAGCAGCGTGATCACGCTGACCGACGTGACCCAGGTCAAGGCGAGCGGCGGCCTGTTCGGCGGCAAGAAGGGCAAGTTCACGATTGATTCGCTGCTCAATGGCCTGCCGGTCACGGTCAAGACCCGCCAGGCGGCGGACGGCCTTTATGCCAGCCAGGTCACTTTCAAGGCGGGCGACCACAAGACCGCGATGATGATCCAGCAAGGCACCGCGCAAGGCTTTGCCGAGCAGAGCGCCCAGACCGAAGCGCTGCGCAGCCGCATGGGCGACATCGACAAGTACAATATCAAGAGCACTACCAACGTCTATTTCGACACCGGCAAGTGGGCCCTTTCGCCCAGCGCGCGAAGCGAACTGTGCGCCGCTGCCGCCCAGGCAGGCACCAACGAAAACGCCCTGATGCTGGTGGTCGGCTATACCGATTCGGTCGGCGACGAGGATTACAACCAGACGCTCAGCGAGAAGCGCGCAGGGGCGGTGATCAATTACCTGCAGCAAGCCTGCAAGTGGAAGCCGTACCGGATGCTAACTCCCACCGGCATGGCTGAATCCGACCCGCTGGCCGACAACGAAACGCCTGAAGGCCGCGCGCAGAACCGCCGTGTTTCGGTCAACGTGCTGGTCAGCAAGGCGCTGGACGTCGAATAAGGGCCGCCCGGCACAAGGGAAAGTCATAGGCCTGACCGGCGGGGCGCACTCCGCCCATGACTTTCCGCCCTTACCGCGTTAAGGGCCCGGCCCATGTCGAACCGCCGCACCTTTGCCATCATTTCCCACCCCGACGCGGGTAAGACCACGCTGACCGAAAAGCTGCTGCTGCAAGGCGGCGCGATCCACTTGGCGGGCGAGGTCAAGGCGCGCGGCGCAGCGCGGCGGGCGCGGTCGGACTGGATGAAGATCGAGCAGCAGCGCGGCATTTCCGTGACCAGCTCGGTCATGACCTTCGAGCGCGACGGGGTGACGTTCAACCTGCTCGACACGCCGGGCCACGAGGACTTTTCCGAAGACACCTATCGCACGCTGACGGCGGTGGACTCCGCGATCATGGTGATCGACGCTGCCAAGGGCATCGAGCCGCAGACCCGCAAGCTGTTCGAGGTCTGCCGCCTTCGTTCGGTTCCGATCATCACTTTCGTCAACAAGGTCGACCGCGAAGGGCGCAGCGTATTCGAAACGCTGGACGAAGTGGCCGACGCCCTGGCGCTCGATGTCTGCCCGATGTCCTGGCCGATCGGCATGGGGGGCGAGTTCAAGGGCGTGCTCGACTTTGCCACCAATACCATCAGCCGCCCCGAAGGGGACAGCCGCGAATTCCTGGGCAAGCGCGATCCGGTTGGCGAAGGCAGCATTCCGGCGGACATTGCCGAGGAAATCGAACTGGCCCAGGCCGGCTATCCCGCTTTCGACCTGGAGGCCTATCGCCACGGCGACCTGACCCCGGTCTATTTCGGCTCCGCGCTGAAGAACTTCGGCGTGGCCGAACTGATCGACGCAATTGCGAAATATGCCCCGCCGCCGCGCCCGCAGCCCAGTGAGCAGGGGACGATCAGCCCGGACAACAGGGAAGTGACCGGCTTCGTCTTCAAGGTCCAGGCCAACATGGACCCGATGCACCGTGACCGGATCGCCTTCATGCGGCTGGTTTCCGGTACGTTCAAGCGCGGCATGAAGCTGACCCCGTCGGCACTGGGCAAGCCGGTGGCGATCCATTCGCCGATCCTGTTCTTTGCCCAGGACCGCGAGATTGCCGACAGCGCCGAGCCCGGCGACATCATCGGCATTCCCAATCACGGCACCCTGCGCGTGGGCGATACCCTGTCCGAAACGAACAAGGTCCGCTTCACCGGCCTGCCGAACTTCGCGCCCGAAATCCTGCGCCGCGTCGCCCTCAAAGACCCGACCAAGACCAAGCAATTGCGCAAGGCGCTGGATGACCTGTCTGAGGAAGGCGTGATCCAGGTGTTCTATCCCGAAATCGGCAGCCAGTGGATCGTCGGCGTGGTCGGCCAGCTCCAGCTCGACGTGCTGATTTCGCGCTTGGAAGCGGAATACAAGGTCGAAGCCATGCTGGAAGCCGCGCCCTTCGATACCGCGCGCTGGATCAAGGGCAGCGACGCTGCGCTGAAGCAGTTCGCCGATTTCAACAAGAGCAACCTGGCCAAGGACCGCGATGGCGATCCGGTGTTCATGGCGCGGTCTGCCTGGGACGTCAGCTATCAGCAGGAAAAGAACCCGGACCTGACTTTCAGCGCGACCAAGGAACGATAGGGCGGGGCCTTACCCGCGGCGTGCTTGCGGATGCACCGGCGTGGTCCTAGATTGGCGGCGCCCATGGAATTGACCTTCGCCAGCTACAACATCCACAAGGCAGTTGGTCTGGACCGGCGGCGCGATCCCGAACGGATCCTTTCCGTCCTGCACGAAATCGACGCTGACGTGGTGGCCTTGCAAGAAGCCGACCGCCGTTTTGGCAAGCGCGAGACCGTGCTGCCGCGCGACATGCTGGACGATCTGTCGCATTACCACGCCGTCCCGCTCAACCACCGGCCGGATTCGATCGGCTGGCACGGCAATGCCTTGCTGGTGAAGCGCGGCATTTCGGTGATGGACGCGGGCGTCGTCCCGCTGCCGACGCTGGAACCGCGCGGGGCCGTGCGGGCCGACCTGCTGGTCCATGGCAAGCGGGTGCGGGTGGTGGGAATGCACCTCGACCTGTCGGGCCTGCGCCGCCGCCAGCAACTCCGCACGATCCTGGGCCACGTCAAGGATTGCGGGCCGAACTGTCCGTCAGTGCTGATGGGCGATTTCAACGAATGGGCGCTGCACGGGGGGTGCTGGCGCGAATTTCTCTCTCCCTGGCAAGTCCTCATGCCGGGCCGCTCCTTCCCCTCGCGCCGGCCGGTGGCACAGCTCGACCGGATCGTGATTTCGGACGAATGGACCGTCACCAAGACCCATGCCCACCACTCCGCCCTGGCCGCAGTGGCATCGGATCACCTGCCGGTGGTGGCCACTCTAGGCCTGCCTAAAAAATAGGCAGTTGCGCAGCATTTGAGCGCCCCGAATTTACGCGGCGCAGGGAAGTTTCAATCTAGGCCTTGAACTGAAACGAAATTGCCGAATTGGCACGGCGCTTGCTGTGTCTCCCCTGCCGGCGCGGTGCCGGCCAAGAAAGTCAGGGGACCGGCATGAAATTCATCATCGCCATCATAAAGCCCTTCAAGCTCGACGAGGTGCGCGACGCGCTGTCCGCGCTGGGCGTAGCGGGCATGACCGTATCCGAGGTCAAGGGCTTCGGGCGGCAAAAGGGCCAGACCGAAATCTACCGGGGCGCGGAATATTCCACCAACATGCTGCCGAAAGTGAAGATCGAAGTAGGCGTCAGCGACGATCTGGCCGGCCAGGTGATCGAGACGATCCAGCAGGCCGCCAGCACCGATTCCATCGGCGACGGCAAGATCTTCGTGCTCGACCTGGCTTCGGCCACCCGCATCCGCACCGGCGAAACCGGGGACACCGCGCTGTGAGGCGCGGGCAAACAGGAGGACAAACGCAATGATCCGCAAGATGATGCTTGGCCTGGCGGCAACGGGGGGCAGCCTGATGGCAGCCAGTGCCGCATGGGCCCAGGAAGCCGCCCCTGCCGCGGCGCCTGTGGTCGACAAGGGCGATACCGCCTGGATGATGACCTCTACCCTGCTGGTGCTGTTGATGGTGCTGCCGGGCCTCGCCCTGTTCTATGGCGGCCTGACCCGGACCAAGAACATGCTGTCCACCATGACCCAGATCGGCGCGGCGGCCTGCCTCGCCATGGTGATCTGGGTGGCCTATGGCTACGGCCTTGCATTTGGCCCCGAAGGCAACGCCTTCATCGCCTGGGGCAAGTGGTTCCTGGCGGGCGTAACGCCGGACAGCCTGGCGGACACGTTCAGCGACGGCTTCAAGCTGCCGGAATACGTGTTCGTTTCCTTCCAGATGACCTTCGCCGCGATCACGGTCGCGCTGGTCCTGGGTTCGGTGGTTGAGCGCATGAAGTTCGCTGCCGTCATGGTCTTTGCGGCAGTCTGGCTGACGATCGTCTACTTCCCGATTGCGCACATGGTCTGGGCGGTTGGCGGCCTGTTCTTCGAAATGGGCGCGCTGGACTTCGCCGGGGGCACCGTGGTCCACATCAATGCCGGTGTCTCGGCGCTGGTCGCGGCCCTGATCCTGGGCAAGCGCATCGGTTACGGCAAGGACATCATGGCGCCGCACTCGCTGACCATGACCATGATCGGCACGGGCTTGCTGTGGGTGGGCTGGTTCGGTTTCAACGCGGGTTCCGCACTGGAGGCGAACGGTTCGGCGGCGCTGGCCATGATCAACACCTTCGTTGCTACGGCGGTTGGCGCCCTGGTCTGGATGCTCGCGGAAAAGCTGGCTGGCCACAAGGCATCGGCCCTGGGCTTCTGCTCGGGCATCATTGCCGGCCTGGTTGCAGTCACTCCGGCCGCAGGCAACTCAGGTCCGCTGGGCGCCATGGCCCTGGGCGCCGTCGCTGCAGTGGTCTGCTTCCTGGCCGTGACAGTGCTCAAGCCCAAGCTGGGTTATGACGACTCGTTGGACGCGTTCGGCATCCACGGGGTCGGCGGCATCGTCGGCGCACTGGGTACGGCAGTGGTCTACTCGCCGCTGCTGGGCGGACCGGGTGATGGCTCGACCAGCATTGCTGACCAGCTCGTCACCCAGGCCGCAGCAACCGGCGCAACGATTGTCTGGGCCAGCATCGGCACGGTCATCGCCATGTACGTCGCCAAGGCCCTGACCGGGATCCGCGTCTCCGAAGAAGTCGAGCGCACGGGCCTCGACCTCGGGGAACACGGCGAGCGTGCCTACAACTACTAAGCTTCACCAGATTGGCGGGTTCGGGGCTCCTCCCTCTCCTCCTCCCCGGATCCGCCAACCCACGTTCCTCCTGCGAACGACAACTCAAAGGGCCGGAGCATTGCTGCTCCGGCCCCTTTTTTGTCCGCCTACCGCTCCGCTCACCCCTGAGCTTGTCGAAGGGTGTTTGCAGCTGAGTGTGCCCATTCGTCTGGCGCTGTGGGCCATGGCGCGGTTTGATTGGTTCGCGCAGAGACGCAGAGAAGAAAGAAAAGGTGCGGAGGATTTGACCGCCGCAGGCCTGCGCATTCGGTCCGGTCCACTGGTCGTACAGTTGCATCGCGGCAAAGCGGCAGACTGATCCCTTCGCGCCTCCCTTTCTTCTCCGCGCCTCTGCGTGAACTATTCCCCGGCTTCGACAAGCTCAGCCTGAGCGGGGTGAGAGGGGGGTGGCGTCCAAATCCGCTCAGCCTGAGCGGGGGCTTTGGTTCGCGGCTGTCAGGACAGCGCCGCTTCGCACTCAGCCATCAGTTCGGCCATGATATCGGCAACCGGTTCTTCCTTGCTGACCATGCCGACCGACTGTCCGGCCATGACCGAGCCATTCTCGACATCGCCGTCGATCACGGCGCGGCGCAGGGCACCGGCCCAGAAGTGTTCGATCTGCAACTGGGCCTCGCCCATTTCGATTTCACCGGCGTCGAGCAAAGCCGCGATTTCGCGCTGCTTGGCCGTGAATTCCTCGGTACCCTTGTTCTTCAGGGCGCGGACCGGGATGACCGGCAGGCGCGGATCGACCTGGACCGAGGCGACCGCATCGCGCGCATTGGCGCGGAAGAATGCCTGCTTGAAATTGGCATGGGCAATGGATTCGCTGGCACAGGCGAACCGGGTGCCCAGCTGGACCCCGCTCGCGCCCATTTCCAGATAGGCCGCGATCATTTCGCCACGGCCAATGCCTCCGGCCACGAAAACCACGTGCTCTTCAGCCAGGGCGGGGAGGAATTCCTGGGCCAGGACGGAAGTGGCAACCGGGCCGATATGGCCGCCGGCTTCGCTGCCTTCGATCACCAGCGCGTCCGCGCCGGAACGCAGCAGCTTCTTGGCGAGGGCGAGGGTGGGTGCGAAGACCAGCACTTTCGCGCCGAATTCCTTGATCGCCTCGACACTCCCCTTGGGCGGAATGCCGCCAGCCAGGACGACATGGCCGACCTTGTGCTTGGCGCAGACCGCAATCAGGTCGAACAGCGCGGGGTGCATGGTGATCAGGTTCACGCCGAACGGTTTGGCGGTCAGCGCCTTGGTCGCGGCGATTTCGGTGTCGAGCAATTCAGGCGTCATCGCCCCGCAGGCAATCACGCCGAAGCCGCCGGCATTGCTGATCGCAGCGACCAGATTGCGTTCCGACACCCAGCTCATCGCGCCGCACAGGATCGCGTGCTCGGTCCCGAGGAAGGCGCGGCCGCGCTCCATCAGCGCATGAGTCTTGTCGTACACTTGGAAATCCCCCGGTGGTCGTAGCGTCGCGCGCCTATAGGGAATCGCGCCGCGCTGCGCCAGTCCCAGGCAAATATTCACCGGGCATCTTGCCCGCGCGGCGCGATGGGGCCAAGGAAAGCGCACCGTCGCGCGTCAGAGGCCGCTTGTTCCACTCCCTTCGCCATTATGCAGTTTCGGCCAGCGCAGACTGGCGTGAACGCGGTTCGCAGCGGGCGACCGGCTTTGTCCTGGCGCTGGCGGCAGAGGCGCTGCTGGTGCTGGCCGTGCTCTCGCTAGGCTGGACACGGGACGAGCCCAAGGTGCCGGAGCGGAACCTGGTCAGCGTTTCATTTGAGGCGTCGGACCGGAAGAGCGAGGAAAAGGCGCCCGCTGCGAAGGCCGCGCCCAAAGCCGAAAGCGCGCCGCTTCAGGCCGCTCCGCCGCAGCAGGCGGTGCAAAGCCCCGATCAGACCCCGCCCGCGACCACGAATCCGCCGGCGATCATTCCGGTGGCGCGGGATCAGATGGCGGCTTTCGACCTGTCCCGGATACCGCGACAGGCCGCTCCGGCACCCGCACCGGGGCGGGGAATGATGGGCCCGGCCAATTACGGCGTGCCGGGGGATAGCAAGCGCGTGGGCACCGCACCCAACGGCCAGCCGATGTACGCCGCCGCCTGGTACCGCGAACCCTATGACGATGAGCTGAAGGGCTATCTCTCGACCGCGCAGGGGCCAGGCTGGGCGCTGATTACCTGCCGCACCGTGGCCGATTACCGGGTCGATAGCTGCGTGGGGCTCGATGAATATCCCGATGGCTCGCAGATCCAGCGCGCCGTTCTGGCTGCGGCATGGCAGTTCCGCGTCCGCCCGCCCCGCGTCAACGGGGTCAGTCAGGTCGGTTCCTGGGTCAGGATCCGGATCGATTACTCCGACAGGCGCAATTGATCCGGCGCTGATTTCTTATTCGGCGTCGAGCTCGTAAGCGGTGTGAAGGACGCGGACGGCCAGTTCGGTCTCGTCCTCGTCGATCAGGACCGACACCTTGATTTCCGACGTGCTGATCGCCTGGATATTGATCCCGCGATCGGCCATGGCCCGGAACATGGTGGCGGCAACGCCCGCGTGGCTCTTCATGCCGACGCCGACGACGCTGATCTTGGCAACCTTGGCATCGGTGATGATGCGGTTGAAGCCAATCGCTTCCTTCTGCGCTTCCAGCAGGGTCTGCGCGCGCAGCAGGTCGGCGCTGGGGACCGTGAAGGTCACGTCCGTCTCGCCCTTGTCGCGGCCGACGTTCTGGATGATCATGTCGACGTTGATGTTGGCGGCGGCCAGCGGGCCAAAGATCGTCGCCACGGCGCCCGGACGGTCCGGAACGCGGGTGAGGATGACCTTGGCTTCGTTCTTGTCGGCGGCGATGCCGGTGATCAGCTGGCTTTCCATGTCCAATCCTTCAAGTTCTTCGTCGCTGACAATCATGGTGCCGGGAATTTCGTCGGCGGGGGTGGCATCGTCGTCAATGAAGCTGGAGAGCACCTGGACGCGCACTCCTTCCTTCATGGCGAGGCTGACCGAACGGGTCTGCAGCACCTTGGAGCCGACCGAGGCCAGTTCCAGCATTTCCTCGTAAGTCACGTACTTCAGCTTGCGCGCCTTGGCCACGATCCGGGGATCGGTGGTGTAGACGCCGTCCACGTCGGTATAGATGTCGCAGCGGTCCGCGCCGATGGCAGCGGCGACGGCAACTGCCGAAGTGTCCGAACCGCCGCGGCCCAGCGTGGTCACGCGGCCCCCATCGGTTACGCCCTGGAAGCCAGGAATAACGGCGATTTCGCCAGCGGCCATCGAGGCAAGCAGCGCTTCGCTGTCAATCGAACCGATGCGGGCCTTGGCATGGGCATCGTCGGTGTGGATTGGCAATTGCCAGCCCAGCCACGACCGCGCCTTGCAGCCCAGGGCTTGCAGTGTCAGGGCCAGAAGGCCGGAAGTGACCTGCTCCCCGCTGGCCACGACAACGTCATATTCTGCCGGATCGTAGAGCGGGTTTGCCTCGCGGCAGAAGTTCACCAGGCGGTCGGTCTCGCCCGCCATGGCCGAAACGACCACGGCAACTTCATGTCCGGCTGCCTGCTGACGCCGCACGATATTGGCCACCCGGCGGATCCGTTCAGACCCGGCCATCGAGGTGCCACCGAATTTCATCACGATGCGGGCCACGCGTTCCCACCCTTTTTCGTAATAATCTTGCCCGCAGAACCCCTCGCCCTGCAGCGGGCGCCCTGTTAGGGAGGGTGCATGGGTAATGCAAGTTCCGGAACGACCATCAGGGCCGAAGAAGCCGCTCATTTTGGCAAGCTGGCGCAAGATTGGTGGGATCCCAAGGGGTCATCCGCCATGTTGCACCGCCTCAACCCCGTGCGGCTGGCCTTTTTGCGCGATGCGATCGACGCGCACTGGCAGGGCGATTCGCGGTCGGTTCGTCCCTTGGTCGGCAAGCGCGCGCTGGATGTGGGCTGCGGCGCCGGGCTGCTGTGCGAACCGCTGGCCCGGCTGGGCGCGGCGGTGACAGGCGTTGACGCCGCGGCAGAGAACATTGCTGCCGCCTCCGCCCATGCCGCTGGTGGCGGCCTGTCCATCGACTATCGCTGCGGCGACGTGGCGGAGCTGGGCCTTTCCGGTTTCGATCTGGTCACCTCGATGGAAGTGATCGAACACGTTGCTGACAAGGCCGCATTCCTCAGCGCCTTGGCAGCCGCACTTGCTCCGGGCGGACTGATGGTCCTGTCCACGCCGAACCGCACCGCCAAAAGCCGCCTGCTGATGGTGGAGGCGGCAGAACGCATCGGCATGGTCCCGCGTGGCACGCATCACTGGGAAGATTTCATTACTCCTGAAGAACTTAGCGTCATTCTGGAAGATATTGGCCTGAAAATGCACGCGCCAAAAGGAATTGCCTGGGCGCCTGCAAAAGGCCTGCATTTGTCCGAGGATCTGTCGCTGAACTACATTGCTGTGGTTACACGCGCCTAGTTCAACCGATTAACCACCCTGCTGCAACTTATCCGAAGTTAAGCACAGTTTGTGGCAGGCAAATTTACTTAAGGGATCATTCGGGCTTCCTCCGACTTGTTTACCGTGCCCCGCAACGGGAGGTTCAGCATCGCCGCCTGAAAAGCGTTGAGCGGGACCACTGCGGGAAAAAGCAAATGCGGTCGCAAGATGGAGTGAACCTATGAAGAAGAGCACATGGCCAGCACTGCTGGTGGCAACTGCGATGGTCGGGTCGATCCCGGTGATCGCAGTGGCGCAGGATGCGCCGCCGCCGCCGCCGGCACCGGCTCCCACGCCTACGTCTGTTACCACGACGACCACGGAAACGACCGAACCCACTGCCAATGGCAAGGGCGCGACGGTTCTGCGGACGCGTGACACCACGACCACGACGACTACCAACCCCGATGGCACCACCTCGACCACGACGGACGGGGTGAACTCGGTCCAGACCGTCACCACGCCCAGCGGCAACGTGACGCGGATCACCAAGACCACCGATGCGAACGGCGAAACGGTGACTTCGGTTGAGCATGAGCGGGCCGACCGTCCGACTGCCAGCGACCGCGCTGAACGGGCCGACAAGGCCGACCGTCCGGAAAAGGCGGAACGGGCTGAGCGTCCGGAGCGGCCGGAGCGTCCTGAACGCGCGGAACGTCCGGAACGTCCCGAGCGCCCGGAACGGCCGGATGCACCGGGCCGCGGCGGCTAAAGAACGAGGCTAAGGCAAAGCGCCGGCCACGAGGGAAAGCTCGTGGCCGGCTTTGCTGCATTCGGCAGCAACACAAAGAAACAGGGAGCATACCATGAAGAAGAACTTCCATAGCGCAGCGGCATTTGCCGCGCTCGCGGCAGCGGCTTTCGCCATGCCTGCCCAGGCCGAGGACTACGTGCAGTTCAGCCTTGGCGCGGACTATTCCAATGGCGATTATGGCACCACGCCCGACACCGATATTCTGGCCATCCCGGTGGGCTTCAAACTGAAGCAGGGAGATTTCTTCGTCCGCGCCTCGCTGCCGTGGCTGCGGGTCGAAGGCCCGGCGGTTCCGGGGGATGGCGGCGCGATTCCCGGCGCTGGTCCGACCACGTCGCGCAGCGGCATTGGCGACTTGTCGCTGGCGGCAGGATACTCGTTGCCGGTCGGCGACACGACCTTCTTTGACCTGACCGGCAAGGTGAAACTGCCGACCGCGTCAGAAGAGAAGGGCCTGGGCACCGGCACGACCGACTTCACCGCCGAGGCCGAACTGACCCAGATGTTCGGGGACACTTCGGTCAGCGTGCGCGGCGGTCGCCGGTTCAACGGTTCAACCGCAGCCTTCCCGCTGGACGACGTCTGGCAGGCTGGTGCGGGGATCTACCACACCACTGACCAACTGACTCTGGGCCTGGACTATGACTGGCGCGAAGGGGCCCTGCCGACCGCGCCGGATCGCAGCGAACTGACCGGCTCCATTGGCTTCAAGCTCAACGAAAAGTTCCGCTTGCAGGGCTATGCCTATACCGGCCTGAGCGACGGCAGCCCCGATCTGGGCGGCGGGCTCCAGCTGGTCTACCGCATCGGCACCTGAATCTCTGCCAGAACCTGGCGCACCTGGGCCTCACGCTCGGCCCAGGTGCCGCCAATTCTTTTGTAGGGTACGCCCGTGCGGACCAGCATATCCTCCGCCACGGCGGCGAAGCGGGCGCGTTCGGCAGTGCTGCCGAAAAAGCGGGTGCCGTCCTCGATCCAGGGCACGTCGGCTTCGAACAGCAGATAGAGATCGGCCTTGGGATAAGCGAGAAGCTGGGGCGGCACCGTCCCGAACAGCATTTCCGCCCAGGCCGCCGTCATCAGCGGATCGGTGTCGAGCAGCGCCAGGCTGGCGCCTTGTCCCTCAAGTTGCCGGACCCGCGCCTCGTGCCCCTCGGCAATCGCCAGCAGGTCGGGCAGCGTGAATTCCGTGCCGAAGGTTTCGGCATATTCGCGCCCGTATTCCGGCACCCAGGGCAGGCGCAGTTCGGCCGCCAGCTTTTCGGCCAGCACCGACTTGCCCGTGCTTTCCGCACCGTGAAAGCAGACCCGCTTCATGCCGCAGCAAGCGCCGGAGCCACGCGCTGCCGCCGCTCCGCCGCGATCCATTCGCGCAGGCCGAACAGGCTCATCACCAGCATTCCGGCATAGAGTCCCGCCGTGGGATAGAGCCCGCGGTGAATGTAGAGCGTGACTGCCGCGACATCGACCGCGATCCACAGCACCCAGTTTTCGATCCGGCGATAGCCCAGCAGGATCTGCGCCGCGACACTGGCCCCGGCAATCGCGCTATCGGCAAAGGGCATGACGGCGTTGGTATAACGGTGCATCAGCCAGCCGAGGTTGATGCTGAGCGCCGCCGTGACTGCCAGCCAGACGAGGCGGCTGCGCCAGTCCAGCCAGCGCACGGGAACGCGGCTTTCGCCCTGTCCGGGCTCTTGCGAGCGGCGCCACAAGGCCCAGCCCCAGACATTGGCGAGGATGAAAAAGACCTGGAGCCCGCTTTCGGCATAGAGCCGGTTTTCAAAGAAGATCAGGACGTAGAGCGCAACCGAGGCAATCGCGAAGGCAAAGTTCCACTGCGAACGGAAGATCAGCAGCGCGATGTTGATCACGCCCAGGATCGCCGCCACCCATTCGAGCGCGCCAAGGGTGGCCTGGTCCAATGTCATCCCAGTGCCGCCGCCCAGTCCGCTTCCTTGAAGCCGACCAGCAGGCCGCCCGGATGTTCAAGGATGGGCCGCTTGATGCAGGACGGATTGGCCAGCATCACGGCAATCGCCCTGGTCTGGTCCAGGTCGGCCTTGTCGGCATCGGGCAGCTTGCGAAAGGTCGTGCCCGCGCGGTTCAGGACCTTGTCCCATCCGGCTGCTGCGCACCAAGCGGCCAGCTTGCCCGCATCGGCTCCTGTCTTCTTGTAATCGTGGAAGGCATAGGGAATCGCACGCGATTCCAGCCAGGTGCGGGCTTTTTTCACGGTATCGCAGTTCGGTATGCCGTAGAGGGTGATGGTCAAGATTGCGGCCTTTCATAGCTGCGCACGCGCACGTCGGCGCAGGAATAGAGGGTGTAGCCGTCGTAGTAATCGCTGCGGCCCCGCGCCTGGACGCGGGCGTGATCGGGGTGGCTGCCCCAGGCGCGGGCGGCTTCCTCGCTCTCCCATTCGGAGATGGCGACCACTTCGCCGTCTTCCGCCACGAAGCCCTTGATCGAAAGGAACCCTGGCTGGCTGCGCGCCAGTTCCTCCATCCGGGCGTTGTCCGCCTGATAGGTGGCAAGGTCGATGTCGGGCCGTTTGCGGTTGCGAAAGACGGTCAGGTACATGGCGGCTTCCTAAACCGGATATGGACAGCGGCGCAATCACGCGCCAAAGCCGCATCATGTCGATCAACACCTTTGGCCGTCTGCTGCGTTTCACCACCTGGGGCGAAAGCCACGGGCCGGCACTGGGCGCAGTGGTCGATGGCTGCCCGCCCGGACTGGAAATCAGCGAAGCGGCGATCCAGCCGTTCCTTGACGCGCGCCGTCCCGGCCAGTCCAAATTCACTACCCAGCGGCAGGAACCGGACGCGGTCCGCATCCTGTCCGGGGTGTTCGAAGGCAAGACCACCGGGACGCCGATCAGCCTGATGATCGAGAATGTCGATCAGCGGTCAAAGGACTATTCCGAAGTGGCCAAGGCCTATCGCCCCGGCCATGCCGACTATGCCTATGACGCCAAGTATGGCTTCCGCGACTATCGCGGCGGCGGGCGCAGTTCGGCCCGCGAAACGGCGGCGCGCGTGGCGGCAGGGGCCGTGGCGCGGCTGGTGATCCCGGAAGTGTCGATCCTGGCCTATGTCTCCGAAATTGGCGGCGACGCGATCGACATGGCCAATTTCGATGCGGCGGAAGTGGGCAACAACCCGTTCTTCTGCCCCGATGCCCAGGCCGCCAAGCGCTGGGAAAAGATCGTCGACGATGCACGGCTGGCGGGTTCCTCGGTGGGTGCGGTGGTGGAATGCGTTGCCACCGGCGTTCCGGCAGGCTGGGGCGCGCCGCTTTATGGCAAGCTGGACGCAGATCTTGCCGCCGGCATGATGGGAATCAACGCGGTCAAGGGCGTTGAAATCGGCGATGGCTTTGCCGCTGCCCGCCTGACTGGTGAAGGCAATGCCGATCCGATGCGGCCCGGCGCTGGCGCTCCGGAATTCCTCGCCAATCATGCCGGCGGGATTGCCGGCGGGATCAGCACCGGCCAGCCGGTGGTGGTGCGCGTGGCGTTCAAGCCGACCAGCTCGATCCTCACGCCCCAGCAGACCATCACCCGCGATGGCGAGGCGACCGAGATGTTTACCAAGGGCCGCCATGACCCCTGCGTCGGCATTCGCGGCGTACCGGTGGTCGAGGCAATGATGGCGCTGGTCCTGGCCGATCACAAGCTGCTGCACCGGGGGCAGTGCGGCTGAAATGGCAGTCTACTTCGCGCTGATCCTGGTCTTTGTCGGGCTGCTGTGGTGGTTCAACGGTGCGCGGCAAAAGCGGCTGGACGCCGATCCGGCGCAGCAGCGGCTGGCGCAATTGCTGGCCAGCGCGGCCACCGGGCGCGGAGCCACGCGCGAACAGGTGCTGGGCCACCTGAATGCGATTGCAAAGGGCAGCGCTGACCGCCGGGTGCGCCTGACTCACGCGGTCATGCTGGTCCGCAGCGAGGCCGCGCCGGACCTGTACGAGAAGGTTCTGGCTTTCTCGCGCGGGATCTGAACCCGAAGCCAGCCCATCCACGCCCGCTTGCCCTTCCGCGCCAACGCGTGACGCAGGAAAGGCAGTCCTTCGACAAGCTCAGGACGAGCGGGGTTTTGGCCTTGTGGCTTAACCCCGCAGCACCGCGCCCAGCTTGGCCGCCGCAGCGGTTACGCGCTCGGCAATCGCTTTCAGCTCGGCCTCGTCATAGCTCTTGTCGCCGGGTTGCAGCGTGACTTCGACGGCCAGGCTCTTCTTGCCTTCCGGCACACCTGCGCCGCGGAAATCGTCGAACAGGCGGACCGCAACGATGTTGGCCTTGTCCGCGCCCTTGACCGTGCGGACCAGGTCGGCGGCGGGCAGGGCTGCGTCGACCAGGAAGGCAAAGTCGCGCTTTACCGCTTGCAGGGCGGGCGGAGCATAGGCGCTGCGGGCAAAGCCGCTGCTCTTGCGGGCCGGAATGGCATCGAGGAACAGCTCCACCGCTGCCACCGGCACACCCACGTCAAACTGCTTGAGCAGAGCCGGGTGCAACATGCCGAAGCGGGCCAGGACCGTCTTGGGCCCCAGGCGCAGAGTGGCGGACTGGCCCGGGTGGAATTGCGGACCGGCTTCGCCCATCACTTGCAGGTTGTCGACCGGTGCACCGGCTTCGGCCAGCAGGGCCAGGGCTTCGGCCTTGGCGTCGAAGGCATCGAAGCCTTGCGCCTTGCCGCTGGCCCAGCCGCGCGGGGTCTTTTCACCCGCCAGGACCAGGCCCAGCGTCAGGCGCTCGTCGCTGTGTCCGCCTTCGCCGCGCAGATAGCGGCGGCCCAGTTCGAACAGGCGCAGCCCCGCCGCGCCGCGATCGACATTGCGGCGCACGGCGGAAAGCAGGCCCGGCAGCAGCGAGGGGCGCATGGCCTTCATGTCTTCGCTGATCGGGTTGGCAAGGGTCCAGACCGCGCCATTGCCATCGTTGAAGGCGGCGGCATCGGCTTCGGGGAGGAAGGACCAGGTCACCGCTTCATGCGCCCCGCGCGAAGCGGCGGCACGGCGGACCTTGCGTTCCAGTTGCTGCACCGGGGTTGCTGTCGGCCGGGCCACGCCATCGGTGCGCGGCAGCGGCGTGCTGGCGATATTGTCCAGCCCGTGGATGCGGACCACTTCCTCGACAATGTCGGCCGCGCCATCGACGTCGGGACGCCACGAAGGGACGATCACGTTCCACCGCGCATCGCTGGCAAAGCCCAGGGCGCGCAGGGTGGCGCGCTGCTGATCCTCGGCAATGGCCACGCCGCCCAGGCGCTCGGCCAGGGCCGGATCGTATGGCACGACCTTGGACCCCTGCGGCGCTTCTCCGGCGCGGATGATCTCGCTCGGTTCGCCCCCGCAGATTTCCACGATCAGCTGGGTCAGCAGGGCCAGACCCTTGTCGAGGAAGGCCGGATCGACCCCGCGTTCGAACCGCTGGCGCGCATCTGAAGTGAGGTTGAGCTTGCGCCCGGTGTCGCCAATCCGCTCCGGATCGAAGTAGGCCACTTCGAGCAGGACGTCGGTCGTATCCTCGGTGCAGCCGGAATGCTCACCGCCCATGATCCCGGCAATGTCGTGCACGCCCTGGTCGTCGGCGATGACGGTCATCGACGCGGCGAGGGTATATTCCTTGCCATTCAGAGCCAGCACGGTTTCGCCGTCGCGCGCGCGGCGGGCGAAGATCGCGCCGCTCAGCTTGGCAAGGTCATAGGCATGGGCCGGACGCCCATAGGCCAGCATCACATAGTTGGTGATGTCGACCAGGGCAGAGATCGGGCGCTGGCCTGCGCTCTTCAACCGGTCCTGCAGCCACTGCGGGCTGGCGCCATTCTTCACTCCTCGAATGACGCGGCCGTGGAATGCGGGGCACCCTTCGGGATCGTCGGTGCGGATCGGCAGGGGGCAGGGGAACGATCCCGCCACGTCCTGCACGGCAATCGGCTTCAGCGCGCCGAGGCCTGCCGCAGCGAGATCGCGGGCAATGCCGTAAACGCCCATGCAGTCCGGACGGTTCGGCGTGATCGCGACGTCGAACACCGGGTCGGCCCCGTGATATTCGGCAAAGGGCGTGCCGATCGGCGCGTCGGCGGGCAGTTCAATGATCCCGCTGTGATCGTCGCCCAGTTCCAGCTCGCGCGAGGAGCACATCATGCCGTTGGATTCGACGCCGCGGATCGCGCTCTTCTTCAGCTCGAAGCCGCCAGCAGGAACGACCGCGCCGGGCATGCCGAGCACGCCGACCAGGCCGGCGCGGGCATTGGGCGCGCCGCAGACGACCTGCAACGGATCGCCTTCGCCGGTATCGACGGTAAGCACTTGCAGCTTGTCGGCATTGGGATGGCGTTCGGCGGTCAGCACCTTGGCGATGCGGAAGCCGGACAGGCGGTCAGCGGGATTTTCCACCCCTTCGACTTCCAGGCCGATGGCGTTCAGCTTGGCGGAAATCTCCTCAACCGAAGCTTCGGTTTCGAGGTGGTCCTTGAGCCAGGTCAGCGAGAACTTCATGCCCGTGCTCCCACGCCGGCGGAAAGGGTGGGAACATCCAGCGGCGAAAAGCCATAGTGCGCCAGCCAGCGCACGTCCCCGTCAAAGAAGGCGCGCAAATCGTCCATCCCGTATTTCAGCATCGCGAGGCGGTCCACGCCCACGCCAAAGGCAAAACCCTGCCACTCGTCCGGATCAAGCCCGCCTGCGGAAATGACCTTGCGGTTGACCATGCCCGAACCGAGCAGTTCCATCCAGCCGTGGCCCGGCGCATCGCCGCTGCCGCCCAGCACGCGCTTTCCGTTCACCAGGGCAAAGCCGACGTCGACTTCGACCGAAGGTTCGGTGAAGGGGAAATAGCTGGGGCGCAGGCGCAGGACGATGTCCTCGCGCTCAAAGAAGGCCTTGAGGAAGGTTTCCAGCGTCCACTTCAGGTGGCCCAGGGTAATGCCCTTGTCGATCACCAGCCCTTCGACCTGATGGAACATCGGGGTGTGGGTGGCATCGCTGTCCGAGCGGTAGACGCGGCCCGGCGCGATGATCCGGATCGGCGCACCCTGAGCCAGCATGGCGCGGATCTGGACCGGGCTGGTGTGAGTGCGCAGCAACATGTCGCGCCCTTCTCCGTCCTTGTCCGGGAAGTAGAAAGTATCGTGCATTGCGCGCGCCGGATGGCTTTCCGGAATGTTGAGCGCGGTGAAATTGTGCCAGTCGTCCTCGATCTCCGGCCCGGTGGCCACGGCAAAGCCCATGTCGGCAAAGATTTCGGCCAGCTCGCCCATCACCTGGCTGACCGGGTGGATCGTGCCGCGCGGGCTTTCCGGCGCGGGCAGCGAAAGGTCAACCGTCTCGCTGGCCAGTTGCGCTTCGAGCGCGGCGTTTTCCAGCGCGGCCTTGCGCGCGGCAAGGGCATCGGTCACCCCTTCGCGCAGGGCGTGAATCTGCGGTCCGGCAATCTGCCGCTCTTCCGGCGACATGGCGCCCAGCGTCTTGAGCAGGCCGGAAATCGAGCCTTGCTTTCCCAGGTATTCGACCCGCAGTTTTTCCAGCGTGTCGAGATCCTGCGTGGCGGCAATGCGCGCCAGCGCTTCTTCACGGGTTGCTGAATGGTCCACGGGCCTGAATTCCACCTGTTGTTGGCAATCGAGCCCCGGCCTTTAGCCAAGCCGCGCGCCAAGTCAAAAGGCCTTTGCTGCAAGTGGCGGGCAAGGGGGCTTTCGTCCGCTTGTCGGGCGCGGACCGTTCAGGGGCGGTGCAGCGCCTGAACGGGCGCGCCGGCCGTAATCGTGCGGGTGCGGGTTGCGGAACCGAGGACGGGATGTTCCAGCGCCGCATAACAGCTTGGGCTCATCCCCATGAACTTCTGGAAATCGCGGACGAAATGGGCCTGGTCGACGTAGTTTTCGTCCAGCGTCTTGATCCAGGTCTGGGTGGGGTCGAGCAGATACTGGGAAAGGCTGCGCAGGAACCGCTGGCGGCGCAGCAACAGCTTGGGTGGGAAGCCAAAAGCGCGCAGGCAGATCCGTTCCAGCGAGCGGGAGGACATGCCGATCTTCTCCGCCAGGTCGGTAACCGAGGCTAGCTCGCTGTCGAACAGGCGGCGGTGGATGCTGCCGATCCGTGGTTCATCTAGCTGCGGCGGGCGGATCGCCAGTAGCTCTTGCATGGTTTGGTCGATCCGCTGGGCCTCTGCAATCGCGTCGGGTTCCTCGCCGAATGTGCGTTCACGCAGCTCCGCGAAAGGTGCGTAAGGGGAATCCGGCGTGCAGGCCAGGGTCCGGTCCGCCATGACATTGGCCGGAGCGTCCATCAGCCGGACCCAGCCGCGCGGCAGGATGCCAACCCCCCAGATCCGGGTTGGACCGTTCACGCGAAACGAGATTGTCCGGCTGGTCGGGCCGGTGCCGACGATGGGCGGAAGGGCATGGAATTCTCCGCCACTGCCAATGCTCCAGTTGCCATCTTCCGAAAAACGGATGTTGGCCCATTCCGGGTGGAGCCAGTCGGTAACCGTCTCGCCGGGACTTACGGCGAATTCGATCAGGTAATAGCTGGAGAAGTAGGGGGCCAGTTCGGCGGATGGCCGGAAGAAGCGGGTGCTGATCGCATCTGCCAGCCCTTGTTTCAGCACCGGTCTGATCCAGTCATCGCCATCGGTCGAGCCTGCGCGCTTACCTTCATGGATGTAAGTAGTGTCGCATAGGCAGGGGCGATCTGGCAAGCGCTTTGTGCTTGCCGCAAAAAGAAAAAGCGCGGGAGACGGACTTGCCGTTCCCGCGCCTTTTGCTTGGCAGTGCTGCTGCGGCTTAGGCCGGCAGGGCAGCCTTGGCCTGGGCGATCACTGCGCCGAACACGCCGCCTTCGTTCATGGCGAGATCGGCCATGGTCTTGCGGTCCAGTTCGATACCAGCCAGCTTCGCGCCGTGGATGAACTGCGAATAGGTCAGGCCTTCGGCGCGGACGGCAGCGTTGATCCGCTGGATCCACAGGGCGCGGAAGGTCCGCTTCTTAACCTTGCGGTCGCGATAGGCGTACTGGCCGGCCTTTTCGACGGCCTGACGGGCAACGCGGATGGTGTTCTTGCGGCGACCACGATAGCCCTTGGCCTGGTCCAGAATCCGCTTGTGCTTTGCTCGGGTGGTAACACCACGCTTGATACGGCTCATGTGCTAGCGCTCCTCAGTTCAGCCCGTAGGGCGCCCACTTCTTGATCGTCTTTGCATCGGCGTCGGAAATGACGTCGGTGCCGCGATTCTGGCGGATGTACTTGCCGTTGTGGCTGATCAGGCGGTGGCGCTTGCCGGCAACGCCGTGCTTCACCTTGCCGGTGGCGGTGAGCTTGAAGCGCTTTTTAACGCCGCTCTTCGTCTTGAGCTTGGGCATTTTCGTCTCCTTGTCGAGACACGTCCGATCCGCCATGGCAGCCCTTGTGGCCAGGCCGATCATCGAATCCGTGTCGGTTGAAGGGGGCGCCCCTAACCGGGATTACGCCCCAAGGCAAGCGATTCGGCCCTGCGCCCATGGTCCGGACCGCGCGCTCCAACCATATTTCACTTGCACATGATGCAAAATCCGCGACTGGGGCTGCGCCAAAAAAGGAATGAACGAATGTCCGATGCCCAGATCCTGACCCTGTCCTGCGCCGATAAGCCGGGGATCACTGCGGGCGTCACCGGCTACCTGTTCGAAAAGGGTGCCAACATCCTGGAAGCGCAGCAGTTCAACGACCAGGACAGCGGGCGTTTCTTCATGCGCGTCGAATTCGATCCGCGCGATGCCGACATCGGCGCGATCCAGGCCGGGTTTGAGCGCATCGCCGCGCCGCACGGGATGGACTGGCAATTGCGGGCCAAGGGCGCGCGGCGCAAGGTGCTGCTGCTGGTCAGCAAGTTCGACCATTGCCTGGGCGACCTGCTCTATCGCACCCGCATTGGCGAGCTGAACATGGAAGTGGTCGGCGTGATCGGCAACCATCCGCAAGAGGCGCTGTCGATCACCCTGCTGGACGGGGTGCCCTATCACCACTTCCCGGTCACCCGCGATACGAAGCCCGCTCAGGAAGCGCAGATCAAGCAGGTGGTCGAGCAATCGGGCGCGGAACTGGTCGTCTTGGCCCGTTACATGCAGATCCTCTCCGACGATCTGGCCGCGTTTCTGTCCGGGCGCTGCATCAATATTCACCACTCGTTCCTGCCCGGCTTCAAGGGCGCCAAGCCCTATCACCAGGCCCATGCGCGTGGGGTAAAGATGATCGGCGCAACGGCGCACTATGTCACGGCTGACCTCGATGAAGGGCCGATCATCCATCAGGACGTGGAAAGCGTGACTCATGCGGATTCGCCGGACGACATGGTCCGCAAGGGCCGCGACATCGAGCGCCGCGTTCTGGCCGAGGCCGTGCACCTGCATCTGGAAGACCGGGTGCTGCTGAACGGGGAAAAGACAGTCGTCTTCCGCAGCTGATCCTGCCGCCGCGTAGTTGCCCTGACTTGCCGAGTGAAGTCTTGTTGTAACTGCGCGGCGTATTAGACTGCCATCATGTCCGAATCCGTATCCCTTGCCGGACGCTTCCTGCTTGCCATGCCGGGCATGGGCGATCCGCGTTTTCGCCGCTCCGTCAATGCGATGATGATTCATGACGAGCAGGGCGCGTTGGGCATCGGCCTGGGCAAGCCTTGCGAAGGGCTGGGCTTTCACACCGTGCTGGAAGACCTCGACATCGACCCCGGCCACGCGCCCGATTGCTATGTGCTGGATGGCGGGCCGGTGGAGCCGGATCACGGCTTCGTGCTCCATTCGACCGACTGGCACAGCGACGAGACGATCATCGCTGGAAACCTGTGCGGGCTGACCGCTTCGATGGAAATCCTGCGCGCCATTGCCGAAGGCAAGGGCCCGCGCCGGTTCGTCGTCGCCCTTGGCTATGCCGGGTGGAGCAGCGGGCAGCTGGAAGGCGAATTACAGCAGCATGGCTGGCAAGTGCTCGATGGCGAGGAAGCGATACTCTATGACACGCGCCCGCGTCTGCGCTGGTCGACCTGCTGGCGCAGGGTGGGCATCGACCCGGCCCTGCTGGCGGGGGAAACGGGCCGCGCCTGACTCTGCAAATCCAGGCCGCCACTGGCCACGGAATCGCCCTGCTGTTAAGGGGTGTCCTGGATAGGAGAGGGTGAGGGCAATGGCAGGACTGTGGTTTGACGAACTGGCGGTGGGACAGCGTCTCGAACACGCGATCCGCCGGACCGTTACCGAGACGGACAACCTGCTGTTCACCACGCTCAGCCACAATCCGGCGCAGCTGCATCTTGATGCCGAATATATGAAGGACAGCGATTATGGCCAGGTGCTGGTCAATTCGTGCTTCACGCTGAGCCTGATGGTCGGCGTCAGCGTGGGGGATACCACATTGGGCACCGCAGTCGCCAACCTGGGCTGGGACGAGGTGCGCTTTCCGGGGCCCGTCTTTATCGGCGACACGCTGAACATCGTGACCGAAGTGATCGAACTGCGCGATTCCAGAAGCCGCCCCGATGCGGGGATCGTGACCTTCCGGCACGAGGCCTATAATCAGCGCGGCGAACTGGTCGCTTCGTGCAAGCGATCCGGGCTGCAACGCAGGAAACCCGCCTGATCGGCGCCGATGCCAGGGTGGCGGTGGCAAACAGCCGAACTTGGCGCGGGCAAGGAATTGCTATTATCGCCATTGGCCCGCAAGGCCGTTAGGGGGATGGCCCATGAATTCCAGCCTTACCCATCTGCAACGCCTTGAGGCGGAAGCCATCCACATCATGCGCGAAGTGGTGGCCGAGGCCGAGCGTCCGGTCATGCTCTATTCCGTCGGCAAGGACAGCGCGGTCATGCTGCACCTGGCGCGCAAGGCATTCTATCCAGCCCCGCCCCCGTTCCCGCTGCTGCACGTCGATACGACCTGGAAGTTCCAGGCGATGTACGAACTGCGTGACCGGATGGCGCGTGAAAGCGGCATGGAACTGCTGGTCTATCAGAACCCCGAAGCGACCGAGCGCGGGATCAACCCGTTCGATCACGGCTCGCTCCACACCGACATGTGGAAGACCGAAGGGCTGAAGCAGGCGCTCGACAAATGGGGCTTTGACGCGGCCTTTGGCGGCGCGCGCCGCGACGAAGAAAAGAGCCGCGCGAAAGAGCGCATCTTCTCGTTCCGCACCGCCAGCCACGGCTGGGACCCCAAGAACCAGCGGCCCGAGCTGTGGAACCTGTACAACGCGCGCAAGCACAAGGGGGAGAGCATCCGCGTCTTCCCGATCAGCAACTGGACCGAGCTGGACATCTGGCAATACATCCAGGTCAACGACGTGCCGATCGTGCCGCTTTACTTTGCCGCACCGCGCCCGACCTATGAATGGGGAGGCCAGCTGTTCATGGCGGACGATATCGAGCGGCTGGAACGCGTGCTGGGCCGCCGTCCGGACATTACCGAACGCTCGATCCGCTTCCGCACGCTGGGCTGCTTCCCGCTGACCGGCGCGGTGGAAAGCACGGCCTCGACCCTGTCCGAAGTGATCCAGGAAACCCTGCTGACCACCACGTCCGAACGGCAGGGCCGGGTGATCGACAAGGACGCGGGCGGGGCCGGCATGGAAGTGAAGAAGCAGCAGGGGTATTTCTGAGATGAAAGCACTGCTCGTCATCCCGGCGCAGGCCGGGACCCAGTCCCGCAAGGAACGCCGCTTCGCGTCGAACTATTTCAAGGGCTGGGCTCCGGCCTACGCCGGAGTGACGTTGTCATGAGCGACCCTGTTTACGTCACCGATGCGCTGATTGCCGAGGATATCGACGCCTACCTCGCCACGCACCAGCGCAAGACCATGCTGCGCTTCATCACCTGCGGCAGCGTTGACGATGGCAAGTCGACCCTGATCGGGCGGCTGCTTTACGATTCCAAGATGATCTTCGAGGATCAGCTTTCCGCGCTGGAGAATGACAGCAAGAAGCAGGGCACCCAGGGCCAGGAAATCGACTTTGCCCTGCTGGTCGACGGGCTGGCGGCAGAGCGCGAACAGGGCATCACCATCGACGTCGCCTATCGCTTCTTCAACACCGAAAAGCGCAAGTTCATCGTCGCTGACTGTCCGGGCCACGAACAGTACACCCGCAACATGGTGACCGGGGCGAGCACAGCGGACCTGGCCGTAATCCTGGTCGACGCGCGCAAGGGCGTGCTGGTCCAGACGCGGCGGCATTCCTACCTGTGCCACCTGATCGGCATTCGCCACCTGGTCCTGGCGGTCAACAAGATGGACCTGGTCGACTACGATCAGCAGGTCTTTGACCGGATCGTCGCGGACTATGCGGCTTTCGCCCAGAGCATCGGGATCGAGCAGTTCACCGCCCTGCCGATTTCCGGCTTCAAGGGCGACAATATCACCGCCCTTTCGGACAAGACCCCGTGGTTCAAGGGGCCGACCCTGGTCGACCATCTGGAAACGGTCGAGGTCGATGCGGCGGCGGATTTGGCAAAGCCGTTCCGCCTGCCGGTGCAATGGGTCAACCGGCCCAACCTCGATTTCCGTGGGTTTGCCGGGCTGATCGCGGCTGGATCGGTCAAGCCGGGGGATCAGGTGCGGGTGCTGCCGTCGGGCAAGACCAGCACGGTCGAGCGGATCGTCACGCTGGACGGCGATCTGGACGAAGCGGTTGCCGGGCAGTCGGTGACGGTCACTCTGGCGGACGAGATCGACTGTTCGCGCGGTGACGTGATCGCCGCTGCCGATGCGCCGCCGCAGGCCGCCGACCAGTTCGAGGCGACGCTGGTGTGGATGGACGACGACCCGCTCCACGTCGGCCGCGCCTATTGGCTCAAGCTCGGCACGCAGACCGTCTCGGCGACTGTCCAGCAGCCGAAGTACGCGGTCAACGTCAACGATCCTGCCGGGATTGGGTCTCACCTCGCCGCCAAGACGCTGGAGTTGAACGCGATCGGCGTGGCGGAAGTGACTTGCGACCGCGCGATCGTGTTCGAACCTTATACCGACAGCCGCGCGCTCGGCGGGTTCATCTTGATCGACAAGATCACCAACCGCACGGTGGCGGCGGGGATGCTGAAGTTCAGCCTGCGCCGCGCGCAAAACGTGCACTGGCAGGCGCTCGACGTCAGCCGCGAGGCGCACGCCGCGCTAAAAAACCAGCGCCCGGCGGTGCTGTGGTTCACCGGCCTGTCCGGTTCCGGCAAGTCGACCATCGCCAACCTGGTCGAGAAAAAGCTCCACGCCATGGGCCGCCACACCTTCCTGCTGGATGGCGACAATGTCCGCCATGGCCTCAACAAGGACCTGGGCTTTACCGAGGCGGACCGGATCGAAAATATTCGACGCATCGGCGAAGTGGCCAAGCTGATGACCGATGCCGGGCTGATCGTGCTGACGGCCTTCATCAGCCCCTTCGCTGCCGAGCGGGAAATGGTCCGGGCGATGCTGCCCAAGGGCGAGTTCATCGAGATCTTCGTCGACACCCCGCTGGCCGAGGCCGAGCGCCGCGACGTCAAGGGCCTGTACCGCAAGGCGCGTGCTGGTGAGCTGAAGAACTTCACCGGGATCGACAGCCCCTACGAGGCACCGGAGCAGCCCGAACTGCGGATCGACACGACGCGCGAAAGTCCGGAACTGGCGGCGGAGCGAATTGTCGACTACGTGCTGGGCAACCGGATCGAAACCTGGATGCCCACGATATGACCGACGCCGAACTGGCTGCATTTCTTGCTCAGGAAGCCGGACGCATGCTGCTGGTTCTCCAGCAGTCCGGGCAATATTCCGGCAAGATCCTGGGCGACGAGGGCGACCGGATCGCGAACGACTTCCTGATGGGCATGCTGCGGATGCGGCGCGGTTCGGACGGGATGCTGTGCGAGGAAGAAAAGGACAACCTGCGCCGGCTTGATGCCGAGCGGGTCTGGATCATCGACCCGCTGGATGGCACGCGCGAATTCAGCGAAGGGCGCGGCGACTGGGCCGTCCACGTTGCCCTGGCGGTCAAGGGTGAGCCGGTGGTCGGCGCGGTCGCGCTACCGGGCCTGGGCCTGCTGCTGCGATCGGACCTGCCGATCTGGGTGCCGCCCGCGCCGGAACGGCTGCGCATGGTGGTCAGCCGCAGCCGCCCTGCCGCAGAGGCCATGGCCGTGGCCAGCGCTCTCGATGCCGAAGTGATCCCGATGGGCAGCGCCGGGGCCAAGGCCATGGCCGTGGTCCGCGGCGAAGCGGACATTTACCTCCATTCGGGCGGGCAGTTCGAATGGGATAGCTGCGCGCCGGTGGCCGTTGCCCTGACGCACGGCCTTCACGCCAGCCGGATCGACGGTTCGCCGCTGGTCTATAACCAGCGCGATACCTATCTGCCGGACCTGCTGATCTGCCGCCGCGACCATGCCCAGACAGTGCTGGAAACCCTGGCCAGAGTGCACCCGGCCTGATCGCTACGGCTAGGCAGTATCCCGTCTGATCAGTACCGGAGTCATTTCGACCGATTCCGCGTCCTGCCCTGCCATGCGCTGGAACAACAGTTCGACCATTTCCCGCGCGCCGCTGACCAGGTCTTGCCGGACAGTGGTCAGCCGGGGAACGATCTGTTGCGCCAGCGGCAAATCGTCAAAGCCCGTGACTGAGACTTGCTCCGGAACCTTGATCCCGCGATCCGCCAGGGCGCGCACCGCAACCATCGCAATCATGTCGGAACCGGCAGCCAGGCCATCGACCTCGGCAGCGATCTGGTCGATGTGCTGCGCGATTTCCGCCGCGAGGTCGTCGCTGGCGAGATGAACGTTCAAGGCCAGCGGCTTGGCCAGTCCGGCTGCGCTGGCCGCGTCGCACAGCCCCTGATAGCGGTCCGCGAACTCCGGCGCCGACAGGTTGCCCATGAAGGCCAGGCGCTTGCGGTGCGCCTGGATCAAACACTCCCCGGCAAGGCGGCCGCCCAGGCGGTTGTCCACGCCTACAGTGCAATGTGCCTGCCCGGCGCGGTGGCTGCCCCAGACGACCATCGGCTTGTACCACGCCGCAACCCGCTCGATCGTTTCGAACTGGTTCGACTGGCCGATCAACAGGACGCCGTCCAGCATGCCGGAATCGACGATCCGCTCCAGCCAGTCCTCCTGATCCGGCAGGACCCGGCTGAGCATGATGTCGTAACCGTTTTCCGTCAGCCTATCGGCCAGATGCCCCAGGATCGCCATGAAGAACGGGTCGGACAGGTGCTGCTTGCGGTCGTGACCCAGCGGCACGACAATGCCGATTACCCTGGTTTCCTGCACCCGCAGCCGCCGCGCCATCTGGTTGGGGCGAAAACCGTGCTCGCGGGCCAGGGCTTGGATGCGCTCCCGGGTGTCCTTGTTGACCAGGTCGGAATTGGCCAGTGCGCGCGACACCGTGCCCGCCGAGACACCGGCCAGCCGGGCCAGTTCCGCAATATTCCGGATTCGCGCGGGCGAAGAAGCAAGTTCGTTCACGGCAGCCGATTGCCCTGTTCCGGGCGCCACGGTGCAGCGCCCGGGCAGAGTGATGCTGCTCCGGGTGGGTAGATGTCAATACCTACCCGCTTGAAGCGCCGCGCTTACTTGCCCTGCCAGACGCCTTGCCGCTTTTCGATGAAGGCGGCCATGCCCTCGGCCTTGTCCGCCGTCGCGGTCAGCACCTGGAAGATGCGGCGTTCGATCAGCAGGCCCTGGTCCAGCGTCGCTTCGAAGGCGGCATTGACCATTTCCTTGTTGGCCATGGCGGCAAGCGGCGGCATCGCGGCGATCTCGGCAGCGGTCTTGACCGCTTCCTCGACCAGATCGGCCAGGGGCACGACGCGCGCGACCAGGCCCGAACGCTCGGCCTCTTGCGCGCCCATCATCCGCCCGGTCAGGCACATTTCCATCGCCTTGGCCTTGCCGATGGCGCGGGTCAGGCGCTGGCTGCCGCCCATGCCGGGGGCCACGCCCAGCTTGATTTCCGGCTGGCCGAACTTGGCGTTTTCGGACGCAATGATGAAATCGGCCATCATCGCCAGCTCGCAGCCTCCGCCCAGGGCAAAGCCGTTGACCGCCGCGATCCACGGCTTGCGCGTCGCCTTGACCAGGTGGCTGGTCCAGCGCGAGAAGAAGTCCTGGCTGTAGAATTCAGCCGCCGGCTTTTCGGCCATTTCCTTGATGTCCGCGCCCGCAGCGAAAGCCTTTTCGCCCGCGCCGGTCAGGACCGCGCAGCGCTGCGAAGGATCGGCTTCGAACGCGGCAAAGGCGGTGATCAGTTCCTCCAGAACTGCCGAGTTCAGCGCATTGAGCGCCTGCGGACGGTTGAGCGTGATCAGGGTAACGGCACCGCGCGTTTCAGTGAGGATGTGTTCGTAACCAGACATCTCAAATCTCCAACTTCGTCACCCTGAACTTGTTTCAGGGTCTATGTTTCGTTCAGCCCTGTGCTTGCCGGACCATCTTGGCGTTGTAGTCGGGAATTCGCCACCTTCTGCCGTGTGGCACGATGGACCCTGAAACAAGTTCAGGGTGACGGCGGGTCAAGAGAGCGGCTTCCATTCCTCATCGGCGGGCAGCGGCGCGAAGATGCTGTCGATCAGTTCGTCCGTCACGCCTTCCGGGCTGGCCGGGTTCCACCGGGGAGAATTGTCCCTGTCCACGATCACCGCACGCACCCCTTCGGCAAAATCCGGCAGGGTCAGCACGCGGCTGCCGATGCGGTATTCTATGGCCATGTTGGCGGCAAAGTCGGCACAGGCCAGGCTTTCATGCAACTGGCGCAGCGCGACCTTGCAGGTCTGGGGCGACTTGGTGCGCAGGGTGGCCAGTTCCTTGGCCGCCCATTCGCTCTCGTCGCTTTCCAGGCTGGCCAGGATATCCTCGTAACGGTCCGATGCGAAGTGCCTGGCGATGGCCGTGGCATTGGCCTCGATCCGGGCCGGGGGCGGCGTGGTCGACAGGGCAGACAGGACCTGTCCCGGCTCATGCCCCTTGGCGATGCGCTCCTTGGCTTCAGCCAGGGCATCGTGGGGTAGGTAGTGGGTGGCAAGGCCCGCCCACTTGCACTCCGCCCCGTCGAGCCGCGCGCCGGTGAGAGCGAGGAACTGCCCGATCCGCCCGGGCAGGCGCGACAGGTACCAGCCGCCGCCGACGTCCGGAAACAGGCCGATGCCCGTTTCCGGCATGGCATAGCGGGTATTCTCGGTCGCGACGTGGAATCGCGCGGGCTGACTGATGCCCACGCCGCCGCCCATGGTGATCCCGTCCATGAAGGCCACGACCGGCTTTTCATAGGTGAAGATCAGGTGGTTGAGCTGATACTCGTCGTGAAAGAACTTGCGGCCCGACACCCCGCCATCGTTCAGCGCCGAATTGCGCAGGAAGGCGATGTCGCCGCCGGAACAGAAGCCCCGGCCTTCGGCATGGTCGATGATCACCACCGACACTTCCGGATCGTCGCGCCATTCAAGCAGGGCCTGGGTCATCGCGTGGACCATGTCCAGCGTCAGGGCGTGAATGGCCTTGGGGCGATTGAGCGAAAGGAACCCGGCGGCCCCCTCGCGGCGGATCAGCACTTCGTCGGTCATGGCCAATGCCTCTAACCGATTTGCACGAAGATGCCAGCGGGTCCGCGCTTCAGCCGCAGGATATGTTGGTGATCCGCATGGCCTGGTCATAGCTGACCGTCAGCCGGTCACCGCGATAGTCCATCGTCACCATCATGCCGGGGGCAACCCAGCGCAGTTGCCGCGCATGGGTCAGGCGGAGCAGATCCGCGCCGACCTCTGCCGATGCGGTGCGGCCGATATAGCCCTGTGCCGCATCGGCATGGCAAGTGCCTGCCGTATCGGGCGGGTGAACCGTCACGCAGCCGGACAGGGCCAGGGCGGGCAGGGCAAGCAACAAGGCACGCATGGGCTTTCCTTCTGGACTAGGGGCCTTCTGGACTAGGGGCACCGCTGATAGGTGCGGCGGCTGGGCGGAGCATCGGCTCCGGAATCCTGGAAGTCCAGGCTCTGGCCGTCGGGTGCGGCGGACAGGACGACGTCCCGGCTCCATTCCATGCCTTCGCCCATATAGTCGAACGTCCCACGCAGGCTGTTCGCACCGGAACTGACGCCGCTGCGCAATTTGCCGACGGATTCGTAAAAGCGCAGATCAGTGGGGCCCACGATCATCAGCCCCTTGGCATCGCCGCGTGTCGACGTGCAATCGGCGGGGACCAGGCCCCAGCGGCCTTGCAGGGCCATCGGAATCGAGGTGACCGCCGCGCTGGCCTGGGCTGTGGGCGTGGCTTCGGACGCAATGGCGTCAGCCGCCGTTTCGCTTGGTTGCGGCACCTTCGCTTCGTCGGAGCAGGCGGCCAGAAAGCCGGCCAGCGTCAGGGCAAGGACAGGCTTCACCGCACCACCTCCACGATTCTGCTTTCGCGGAGGGTAACGCCTTCAATGTCCGGCCAGTTCCCTAAAGCTTTTCCGCGACGATCCCATCGGCGGCCAGCGCATCGACCTCCGCATCGCTCAGCCCCAGCACTTCGCCCAGCACGGTGCGGGTGTCCTGACCGGAACGCGGCGGGGCGTGGCGATAGGTTACCGGGCTGGCAGAGAACTTGCCCGGATAGCCGACGAAGCGGACCGGCGTGCCATCATCGCGGGCGATTTCCTGCACCAGTTCGCGCGCCACGGTCTGCGGCTGGACCAGGGCCTGCGGGATCGTGTTGATCTTGCCGCAGGGCAGCTTGGCCGCTTCCAGCGCGGCCAGCAGATCCTCGGACTTCCAGCTGGCAATCGCCGGGTTGATTGCGGCGAACATGGCCTCGCGGTTGTCGCTGCGCTGGGCCGAAGTGGCAAAGCGTGGATCCTCCGCCATTTCCGGCAAGCCCAGGACGGCGACCAGATCGCGGAACTGGCGGTCGTTGCCCAGGGCGATGATGATGTCCCCGTCGGCGCAGGCAAAGTCCTGGTAGGGGACAATGGTCGGGTGCTGGTTGCCCATGCGGCGCGGTTCCGCCCCGCCGTTCAGCCAGTTCGATCCCTGGTTGGCCAGCAGCGCCATTTGCGCGTCGAGCAGGGCCAGGTCGATATGCTGGCCCTCGCCCGTGCGGTTGCGGTGTTGCAGCGCCGCCAGGATCGAGATCGTGGCGTAAAGCCCGGTCGTCAGGTCGCTGACCGGAATGCCGACTTTCAGCGGATGGCCGTCCGCTTCGCCGGTCACGCTCATCAGGCCGCTCATCCCCTGGATCAGGAAGTCATAGCCGCCCTTGTCCTTGTCCGGCCCCGTCTGGCCAAAGCCGGTGATGGAGCAGTAGATCAGGTCCGGCTTGGCCGCTTTTAGAGAAGCATAGTCCAGACCGTACTTGGCCAGGCCGCCGACGCGGAAGTTCTCCAGCACGATGTCTGCCTCTGCCGCCAGCTTGCGGACCAGCTCCTGCCCTTCCGGCCTCGACAGGTCGATGGCGACCGAGCGCTTGTTGCGGTTGGCGCAGAGATAATAGGCCGAATCCCGCGAGCCGTCGGGAAGGAAGGGAGGCCCCCATTTGCGGGTGTCGTCGCCCTGGCCCGGTTGCTCCACCTTGATCACCTCGGCGCCCAGGTCGCCCAGCATCTGTCCAGACCACGGCCCGGCCAGCACGCGTGACAGGTCCAGCACCTTGATCCCGGCAAGCGGCCCGGCAAGCGGTTGGTCAGAGGTCATGAAACGGCAGCTCCCGAAAGGCGGCGGACAATTGTTCGCCGCCTCATATCGGCTGCGTCCTGCTTGGGAAAGGGATGATGGAGCCCCCGCGCTCGGGGGCAAGGTGCGGGGGCTCCATGGCTGTGGATCGGCGAACAACTGGGGGCAGTCGTTCAGCCAGCCACGGCCTTAAATGAACCGGCGGGCCGATGGTTCCCGGTCAGCCGAAAACTTGCAGGCCGCGCGGCGGCGTGCTGGCCGCGCCCAGTGCAAAGCCGATCGAACTTTCGATCGTCGTCGGCGAAAACGGCTTCTGGATGAAACCGATCGCGGTGGGCGGCGGCTCGTCGATCTGCGCCGGATTGGCCGTGACGAAGATGATCTGCGTGCCGAACCGTTCGGACAGGACGCGGGCGATTTCCACGCCGGTCGGCCCGTCGCGCAGGTTTATGTCCACGAAAGCGATCCGGGGAGGAACGGGCAGGGTTTCGATTTCCGCCTTGGCAGTTGCGATCCCGACCACGGGATAGCCAGCGCTCGCCACGATATGCTCAAGATCAAGAGCGACGAGAAACTGGTCCTCAACGATCAGGACTCCGGTCATGGTATCCACTTCAACTCCGCCCCCACAGGTTACATCAAGCGACGAGACGGTCCTTGCCGTCCGAATTGGCCGCGCGGCGCATTTCAATGAACAACAGGTCAAGGGCATTGCCCTCGATCACGAAATCGTGGCGCGAATCCGGCAGGACGCCGCCATCCAGCGCCGCCACCAGCATCATCCGCGCACGGCAGATGCGGCTTTTCACGGTGCCCAGGGCAATGCCGCAGATTTCGGCGATCTCTTCATAGGCGAGGTCGCCCACGGCGGCCAAAATCAGCGCTTCGCGGTTGGCGCCGGGTAGTGTTTCCAGCGCGCGCAGGACGTCGGCCAGTTCGACTGCATGTTCCTGGTTGCCGTTGCTGCACAGGGTGCGCTCGGCCATGTCCTGATCGTATTCGCCGGTGAAGCGGGCACGGCGTGCTTCGCTGTAGAACTGGTTGCGCAGGATGGTGAAGGTCCAGGCCTTGAAATTGGTCCCGGCGCGATAGGATTCTCGGGCAGCCCAGGCCTTCAGCAGGGTTTCCTGGGCGAGGTCGTCAGCGCGCTCGCGGCAGCCGCACAGGGTGCGGGCAAAGGCGCGCAGGTGGGGCGTGATGCGCTCAAGTTCGGCGTGAAAATCCTTGTCGTTCAACCGCTCTGCAGTCTCGATCATGTTTGCCGGGTTGCGCATTCCCACTCTCCGTTATCGTTGCAGTCGGCGTTGAACACTGCTCGCGGCAAAAGAGTTCCCGAAAGCGCCCAATTAAATCTCCGGAGGGGAACCCGTGAGGATGATGTGCGTTTGAAATTCGAAACGGGGCCGACAGGTTCCGCTTGTTGGGCAAATCGAACCGGGAAGGGAAATCATCGGCGTGCTTGGGGAGTTGCGGCGTTACGAAGGTGAAACGAAAGTCTATGTAAATCAGGAGCTTGGATTTGGTTATTTGAAAGCGCGGAGTCGCGACCTTGCGCCCCTAGGTTCTTGTCCATATCCCATGACCGGATTTCCAATCTTCCGGTTGGCAAAAAAGGCTCCTTGTTAAATGGCTATTTCCGATCAACTGGCCGAACGGCTCCCGCTTTTGCGTCGCTATGCGCGCGCCCTGTGCGGTTCGCAGCGTTCCGGCGACAGCTATGTCCGCGCCCTGCTGGAGGGCGCGATCGACAACAAGTCCCTGCGCGAAGAGATTGGCCAAGGGCGCGTGCCGCTCTACCGGGCCTTTACCCGGCTCTGGTCCACCAGCCATGTCGAAGGTGGTGACACCAACCTTGCAGGCGGGCGCGAAGGGGCCAGCCATGCGCGCCTTGCGGTGATCCCGCCGGAACATCGCCAGGCCCTGCTGCTGACCACGCTGGAGGAATTCACTCCGGCTGAAGCGGGCGATGTCCTTGGCCTTGAAGCGGATGAGGTCGAAGCGCTGGTCGCCCGCGCGGTTGCCGAAATCGACGATGAAACCGCAACGACCGTCCTGGTGATCGAGGACGAGCCGCTGATTGCGATGCAGCTGGAATCGCTGGTGACGGAGCTGGGCCACCAGGTCGTGGCAACGGCCACCACCCGCAGCCAGGCAGTCGAAGCCTTCCGCGAACACGTTCCTGGCCTGGTTCTGGCGGATATCCAGCTGGCCGATGCGAGTTCCGGGATCGACGCGGTGGAGGAAATCCTGGCCATTGGTGACGTGCCGGTGGTCTTCATCACGGCTTACCCGGAGCGGCTGCTGACTGGCGAACGGCCGGAGCCGACCTACCTGGTGACCAAGCCCTTCCGCGAGGAAACGGTCCGCACCGCGATCAGCCAGGCGCTGTTCTTCTCAACCGCGCAGCAGCACTAAGCACTTGGGCTAACCTTCGCGGCCCTGCCGGATCGCGAAGGTGCCCGGGTCGCGCACCGGCACTTTGAGGCGGCAGTGGACGCCGTCTGGCGCGAAGTCCATTTCGACCGCCGCCTTCAATTCGTGCGAGACGATCTTCTCGATCAGGTCCAGGCCAAAGCCGCGTCGCTCCGGTGCCTTGACCGGCGGACCGCCGCTTTCCTTCCATTCGACTTCGCAAACGGCGTCGCCGCTCAGGCGCCATTTGATCGAGACGCGGCCATTGGGCGTGCTCAGCGCGCCGTATTTCGCGGCATTGGTGGCAAGTTCGTGCAGGGCCAGGCCCAGCGACAGCGCATCGTTGGGAGCAAGCGCCACGTCCGGTCCTTCCAGATCGGCGTGGGGATCGGTCGGATCGAGATAGGGCGCCAGTTCGCTGGTCACGACTTCGGACAGCAGCGCATCGCTCCAGTCGCGCTGGGACAGTAGATCATGCGTGGCCGAAAGCGCGCGAATACGCCCCGTCAGGCCTTCGGCAAAGTCATCGATGCTGCGCGAGCGGCGGCGGGTGAGCGAGACGATCGACAGGACGTTAGCCAAGGTGTTCTTGACTCGGTGGTTGAGTTCGCGGGTCAGCGACAGGCGGATCGCGTTCTGCTGCGTCAGCCATTCCAGCACCTTGCGGTCCTCTGCCGCGCGCATGGTTGCCAGCCAGGACAGTGCCAGGACCAGCAGGCTGACCAGGATGCCGGCCAGCAGGCTGAGCCGCGATACCGGGCTGAGCAGGCGGGTGTTGACCGAGGTGACGACCAGGGTCCAGGTCCGGTCCCCGACCACGACCGTGCGCCGCGTGGTTTCGCCCTGGCTGCCTTCGATCACGCTTTCCGCCAGCTTGTTCGATGCCTGCACGGGCCCGTCATAGAGCTGCACGTTGATATCTTCGTGCGGCACCCGGCGCAGGGCGGCGGAGAGGAATTCCTGCGCGCGGATCGGGGAATAGACGAAGCCTTTGAGCGGTCCCTTGACCCAGCGCCGATCGGTCGACTGGCGCGCGAAGACGGGGACGTAGATCAGGAAGCCGGGTCGGGCTCCGCGGTTGAAGTCCTGCACCAGTTGCACCTTGGCGGTCGCGGAGGCGCGGCCGGTGCTGATCGCCGCGTCCATCGCGGTGCGCCGCTTTGCTTCCGAATACATGTCATAGCCCAGCGCGGCATGGTTCGATTCCGTATCCGGTGCCAGCACTGCGATCACCGCCATTTCGGCAAAGGGCGAGATCGGAACCGGCCGGATCGTGAAATCGGGGGCGTTGGTTGCCTCGCGCTGTTCAGCCTGGAATGCTTCGATATCGCCGGCTTTCATCCAGCGCGCCCAGCCCACGCCCAGTACGCCGCGTTCCGCAGCGCGTTCGCCCAGATCGGCAATCAGGTCGGATAGCTGGCGCTTGCTGACCTCCTCCGATCCGGAAAACAGCGAGGCTGCGGCGTTGAGGTAGACGGTGTTTTCTGCCGCCTTGTATTCCAGCTCGTTGGCCAGGTCATTGGCCTGCTGGTAAAGCTGCGCGCTGTTTGCGGCACGGTCCAGCCGCTCGAAATTGTTAACGAACAATCCCGTTGCCAGCAGGGCAATCCCGAACAGGGTAAATGGCAGGGCACGCGGAAAGCGGTGGAACCACGCCTGCTTTTCCACCCGTGCCAGCAGTGCCTTGTCCATCAGCCCTCGATCCGCCTCCCGCGGAGTGTGTTGCAGTTGCGCCACGACACCATCCAAACGACGCGTAGGGCCATGGGGTGAGGAACCAAGCGCGCGCCCGTTTGTTCCCAGACTTGCCACGGCATATCAAGCTGATCTAGGCAAAACACACAAGGCGTTACGCCTGGCACGGAGCACATGTTGAGCAAATCGCACGGACCCAGGCCTGGCCAATCCCGGAGCGACCGTCCGCATCCTCGCAAACCAGCGGCCCCGCGCTGGGCCGATGGCTTGCGCAAGCTATACGACGACGTCGTTTCCGAGCCTTTGCCCGACAGCTTCAACGACTTGCTGAAGAAGCTGGACCGGGCTGACGATGACTGAGGCCGGACCCACGCAGAACGGTTCCGGCGAAAGCGGCCCGGAAGACACTTTTCGCTCTGGATTGCTGGCACTTATCCCGCATCTGCGCGCCTTTGCGCGCGGTCTGTGCGGTCGGCCTGACCTGGCCGACGACCTGGTCCAGGAAACGGTTATGCGGGCCTGGGCGGCGCGCGAACGGTACGAGGCCGGGACCAACATGAAGGCCTGGACGTTTACCATATTGCGCAACCATTTCCTGAACGAGATCCGGCGCACCAACCGCCTGACCGACATGCCGGACAGCGGGGAGCACCCCGATCTGGTCGCGCAGGCTTCGCAGGAGGATGCGGTCCACGTCAGCGATCTGCAAAGCGCCTTGCACCGCTTGCCCGATGACCGGCGCGAGGCGCTGCTGCTGGTGGGGGCAGGCGGCTTCTCCTATGAAGAAGCCGCCCAGGTCTGCGGCGTTCCGGCCGGGACGATCAAGAGCCGCGTCGCGCGCGGGCGGGCGCAGCTGATGGCCATGCTGGCAGAGGACGGTGATCCGACCAGGCAGCGCGGCTGATCAGGCCGGATAGGTCCAGGCTTCCTTGCGCACCAGGTTGGCCAGCGCGAAATCCCAGTTAAGCGTGCGTTCCAGCACCGCCTCGACATAGGCTTTGCGGTCGTTCTTGCGGTCGAGGTAATAGGCGTGTTCCCAGACGTCGATGGTCAGCAGGGGCAGGCGGTTCGAAACCAGCGGCGTGCCCGCGTCGTTGGTGGTTTCAATCGCCAGCTTGTCATCCTCGCCCAGCACCAGCCAGGCCCAGCCCGAAGCAAAGTGCCCCACCGCCGCTTCGGCCAGCTTGGCGATCAGCTGCTCGGCCGAGCCAAAATCGGTGTTGATCCGCGTTTGCAGATCCCCGGCAGGCGAAGTGCGATCCGGCGAGAGGCTGAACCAGTAAAAACCGTGGTTCCACACCTGTGCCGCCTGGTTGAACAGGCCCCGGTCCTGGTTGCTCGCCGCCCAGCGCACCAGCGTTTCCAGGCTGGAACCCTCCATGCCCTTTTCCGCGGCAAGGGCATTGGTCTTGGTCACATAGGCCTGGTGGTGCTTGCCGTGGTGCACTTCCAGCGTGGCCGCGGAAATGACCGGTTCCAGGGCGTTGTGGGGATAAGGCAGGTTCATCAGCGAAATGGTCATGGCAGAGGCTCTTTGAAGAGTGTTTCGGATGCAGTGCAGGGGTGACAGCGCGTGCTGTCACCCCGGCTTCGGCCGCCCAGGACGGGGGGCCGGTCAAACTGTGTTGCGGTTAACGAACTGCGCCGCGACGGAACAGGTTCACAATGGCGAGAAGCACCACTGCGCCCAGGAACGAGCTGAGCAGCGACATCGCGTCAAACGAACCCGAAGTGATCGGCGCGCCGCCGATCAGCGGCGTGATCAGGAAACCGGCGAGGACTGCCCCGACGATCCCGACAACGACGTTAAGCAGAACGCCCTGCTGACCATCGGTGCGCATGACAATGCTGGCAAGCCAGCCGATGATGCCGCCGACGATGAGAACGAGAATAAGTGTCATGGTGGAGGTCCCTTCGTGCTGTACTGATGGTGCAACGGCGGACGGCGGCTAAGGTTCCCGATTCCGCGCAACTCCGCCCTTGGTGGCGCGTTACAAGGGGCATGGAAAAGTCCCCGCCGTGGCGCGCCGCAACGCTTGTCGTGAACACCCGAAGCCGGCGTGGGGCGCGCCTGTTCCGCGAGGCGCAAAGCCAGTTGCGCGCTGCCGGAGTGTGCCTGTCGAGCGAGATTGCGGAACGCGATCCGGCAAGGATGCGGGGCCACGTCGAAGCAGCGGTCAGGGCCGGGGCCGACCTGGTCATCGTCGGCGGCGGCGACGGCAGCATTTCGGGGACCATCGGTGCCTTGCTGGAATCGGACTGCACCTTTGCTCCGCTTCCGCTTGGCACGGCGAACAGCTTTGCCCGGACGCTGGGCATCGGTACGGAACTGGGCGATGCGGTCGCCGCCATCGCAGGCGGTGCAACGCGCCGGATCGACCTGGGCGAGATCGACGGGCAGATGTTCGCCAACAGCGCCGCCATCGGGCTTTCGCCGATCATCGGCGATACCATTCCCCACCGCTTGAAACGGGTTCTGGGCCGCGCCGGCTATCTGGTGTGGAGCCTGCGCACCATGCTGTGCTTCCGGCCCTTCCGCGTGACGGTGGAGTGGGACGGACAGAGCCGATCCTGCTGGGCAACCGAAGTGCGGATGCTCAACGGCTGCTTTGCCGGCGGGGTCCAGCTGACCGATGAAGCGCGGCTGGATAATGGCGAAGTGCTGGTCCAGATCGTTTCGGGCAAAAGCCGGCTTCACCTGGCAGCGGACTGGTACCTGCGGATCATCGGCCTGGCCCGCGCCGCTGTTGGCGTGGAACAGGTCGAGGGCAGCCGCGTGCGGATCGAGACGAAGCCGGTTCAGCGCGTTGCCATCGACGGCGAGGTGCTTGCCCGCACCCCTATCGACCTGTCGGTTCATCGCCAGGCGGTTCGCGTGGTCGTGCCGGTTTCTGCCAGCGACTAATCGCACCGCAGAACCGGAACGGGGCAATCCTGCCGTTCGTTTCCTGACCGCGCATCCGCGCGCGAAAGGAGAAACGATCATGCAGGACCGCAATCAGGGCGAAGGCAATTACGACGCCGCTCGCCAGTTCCAGAAAGAGCAGCACGAATTTGCCCAGTCCGGGCAGGCCGAAGGCAAGGCGCGCGAAGCTGCCGAAGCCCTGGATGGAGAAGAAGGCGAAGAACTGGAACGCGCCCGCCGCGCTGCTGCCGAAGGGGAAACGGCCGCCGATCCGGAAGAAGGCGCGGAGGAGGCCTGAACCATCCGAACCCGCTCGAGTTGGGCCTGTCGAAGGGTTTGGTTCCCGCAATCCGGCTTCGACAAGCTCAGCCTGAGCGGTGCGCGGTTTGCGACCCGCCCACTGCTCCTCCCATTCCACCGCTCAGGCTGAGCCTGTCGAAGCCGGGTTGGCCACGCCGGAGTAAGCCTCGCTTTGCCCAAAAGGGCGACCCCTGTCACGGGACCGTGACAGGGGCCTTAGGGGGGTGTCGCCGGGCTGGGAGGGAGGGGGCATCAATTGCCCAGCAACAGGGATAAAACACGGCGGAACGGACTTGGTTCCCGCCGAAACGATTTTTTCGCTAGGCGACTTCATGCCCTTCGTCGCTCTCGATCAGGGGGAGGGGATTCGCCCGCTCGCCGTGCAGTTCGACTGCGGAAAGGGCGGCGGTGAAGCGGTGCAGCCACCACATGACGTCCTGCTGCTGGACCTTTTCCATCAGCCGTTCCCACCGCGAAATCCGCTCTGCTAGCGGCATGGCCAGGGCGGTGCGGATCGCGTCGGAAATCTCCTCGGCGCTGTGCGGGTTGACCAGAACCGCCTCGGTCATTTCCTCTGCCGCCCCGGCAAAGCGCGACAGGATCAGAACGCCCGGATCGGACGGGTCCTGCGCAGCGACATATTCCTTGGCGACCAGGTTCATCCCGTCGCGCAGGGGGGTGACGAGGCCGATCCGGCTGGCACGGTAAACGCCAGCCAGCACGTCGCGGCCATAGGCCTGGTTGACATAGCGGATGGGCACCCAGTCCAGCGCGGCATGGGCGCCGTTGATCTTGCCCGCCAGCCCTTCCAGCCGGGTGCGGATCTGCTGATAGCTTTCCACCGCTCCCCGCGATGGCGGTGCGATCTGGAGCAGAACCACTTCCTTGCGCTCTTCCGGGTGCTCGCTCAGGAACCGCTCGTAACCCTGGAAGCGCTCTTCCAGGCCCTTGGAATAGTCGAGCCGGTCCACGCCGACGATCAGCGCGCGGCCGACCGCGCTTTCGCGCACCCGAATGCAGGTTCTCCGCGCCGTTTCGCTTTCGGACAAGGCCTTGAATTCCGCCGCGTCGATACCAGCAGGGCAGACCAGCAGCTTCAGGCGTTGACCGTTCCACGTGGCCACGTCGTCGTCCGAAATCGCTCCGCCCAGTTCGTGAACCACGAAATCGGCAAAGGAATCGAGCCACTCGCGCGTGTGGAATCCGATCAGGTCATAGGCGAACAGCGTTTCCACCAGTTCGCGCACTTCCGGCAGCGTCACCAGCAAGCGGCGCGGCGGCCAGGGGATGTGGAGGAAGAACCCGATGCGGTTCGTCACGCCGCGCGCCCGCAGTTCCGACCCCAGCGGCAGCATGTGATAGTCCTGCACCCAGACGTGATCTTCCGGTTCGATCAGCGGCAGGACCGTATCGGCAAACCGCTCGTTCGCGCGGCGATAGCCCCCGGCAAAGCTGCGCTCGTATTCAGCCAGGTCGATGCGGTAGTGAAACAGCGGCCAGAGGGTGCGGTTGGCAAAGCCGTTATAATATTCCTCGATGTCCTGGTCTTCCAGATCGACTGTCGCGGTACGCACCCCGTCCTCGATCCGGAAGTTGATCTGTCCGGTAAACTCGTCGATCCGCTCGCCCGACCAGCCGAACCAGATGCCGCCGTTTTCGCGCAGACCCGCAGACAGCGCGACGGCCAGGCCGCCGGCCGCTCCGCCGCCTGCACTGACCCGGTTGGAAATAACAATCAGGCGGCTCATCGGATGGAACTCCAGGGGCGGCTCATCAGCACCGCGCAGTTGATGGTTCCGGCCAGCGAATAGGTCTGCGGGTAGTTGCCCCACAGCTCGCCGCTGCGCGGGTCGATGTCTTCGGATAGCAGTCCGGCAGAGGTGCGGCGTGACAGCATCTCCTCGAACAGGGCACGGGCTTCGTCGCTCCGCCCGGTAAAGTGGAGCGCCTCGATCAGCCAGAAAGTGCAGATGTTGAAAGCAGTCTGGGGCAGGCCGAAATCGTCCGCCGTGTCATAACGCAGGACGTGCGAACCCCGCCTCAGGCCCTGCTCCACCGATTCCAGCGTCATGGTAAAGCGCGGATCGCCGGGCGAGAGAAAGCGCAGTTCCAGCAATTGCAGCACGCTGGCGTCCAGATAGTCGCCGTTCAGCGTGGCAGACATCCGGCAGGAATCCGGGCGCCATGCTTCCGCTTCGATCCGGGCGCGCAATTGTTCGGCCCGCCCGGCCCACAGGTCCGCGCGGTCCCCGAGGCCCAGGGCTTCGGCAGCATTGGCCAGCCGATCGCAGGCGGCCCAGCACATGGCGGCGGAATAGGTATGGACCGCCTGGCGGGTGCGCAGTTCCCACAGGCCGGCATCGGGCTGGTCGAAGTGGGCAAAGGCGCGCTCGCCCACCTTTTCCAGCGCCATGAAGTCCTCCACCTCGGCCGGGCGGAGCAGCCGCTGGTCAAAGAACGCCTGGACGTTGGACAGGACGATCTGGCCATAGGCATCGTGCTGGACCTGCTGATAGGCCAGGTTGCCCACCCGCACGGGGCCCATCCCGCGATAGCCGGGCAGCATGTCCTCTTCGCGTTCGGGCAGATAGGCTCCGCCCAGAACGTCATAGAGCGGCTGGATATGCCCGCCGCGCGCGGAATCGACGATGTTGCGCAGATAGACCAGATAGTTTTCCAGCACGTCCAGCGCGCCCAGCCGGTTGAGTGCCTGGACCGTGTAATAGGCATCGCGGATCCAGCAGAAGCGGTAGTCCCAGTTCCGCCCGGAATCCGCGTGTTCTGGAATCGAAGTGGTCAGCGCGGCAACGATGGCGCCGCTTTCCTCGTGCTGGCACAGCTTCAGCGTGATGGCGGCGCGGATCACCGCCTCCTGCCATTCCAGCGGCACGGCCAGCCCGCGCACCCATTCGCGCCACTCGTTTACGGTGCGGGCCAGCATCCCGTCGAGCGTGGCGGCGATATGGCCGGCAAAGCTTTCATCCGGTCCCAGGAAGAAGTGGCGTGGATGTTCCAGGCGGAAAAAGCGCTCTTCCTGAACGTAGCCGATCGGCGCGTCGGTGGTCATGCGCATGACCATGGCTTCGGCTTCATAGCGGATGTGGCTGGTCCCCCCGATCGAGCCGCTAGCCGGGTGGCCCCAGTTGCAGGTCGGCCGCAGCCGAACCCGAATGCGGGGCCTGCCCGAAAGGGGCCGGACGATGCGGGCAAAGGCCACCGGGCGAAAGCGGCGGCCCCGGTCGCGGTAATAGGGGCAGAAGTCGAGGATCTGGATCGCGGCTCCGGCCCCGTCGCTCTGGATCGTTTCCAGCACGGGGGTATTGCGCAGGTAGCGCTGCTCGGTCCGCACCGTGCCTTCCAGTTCGATGGCCCAATAGCCATGATCCGGTTCCTCTCCGCCCAGCAGGGCAGAGAACAGAGGATCGCCGTCGACGCGGGGGATGCAGCCCCAGACCATCCGCCCCGCCGTGTCGATCAGGGCGCTGACCTGGCAATTGCCGATGGGCCAGAGATTGAGTGAGGTCATGCTCCGGCCAGCCCTTCCAGCCAGGCGTGGACGGCTGCGACGCTGTCCAGGCGGTAGCGTGCGGCAGTGGCGCGCGCCGGGCCGACCAGTACTCCTGCGCCGCCCAGATCGGCGGCTGCCAGAAAACCGGGCTCGTCCGTGGCGTCGTCGCCCAGGAAAAGGGGGCACGAACCGCGCATTTCGTCCCGGTCCATCAGCGCGCGCAAGGCGCTGCCCTTGTCCGCACCGGCGGCGCGCAGTTCGGCCACCATCTTGCCGGTCTGAACATGCAGGCCCAGAGGCGAGGCCAAGGCTTTGGCAAGGTCAATGCACGCCTCCTCGTCCTGCGGACGCTGGCGATAGTGGAGCGCTACGCCCAGCGGCTTGCTTTCGACCAGCAGGCCGGGGCGCTCTGCGGCGAAGCGCTGCATTGCTGCCAGTGCGTCGTCCAGTTGCGCGGGGCGCGGCGGAGAAACCAGGTCTCCGGCGATGCGCAGTTCCGCGCCGTGGCTGCCTGCGACGGGAAAGGAAATATCGCCTAGCAGCGCGGCTACCATATCTGCGCCGCGCCCTGTCAGCAGGGCGATCCGACCTTCCAGCGCGTCATCCAGACGGCTCAGCAAGCCGGGCAGGGGCTGGCCAACGACCACCCGGTCCGGCGCTTCGGCCAGTTCGACCAGGGTGCCGTCAAAGTCCAGAAACAGGCTGATCCGCGAACCGGGACGGGCGGGCGGGGTGGGCAGAGCACAGGCATCGGCCCCGCCAGCAGGGGCGCAAGGTGAAAGCTCGACCATGTCCCCCTAACGGCGGACCGGCGCGGGGGTTCCAAGCGGTCAGATGGTCAGGAGGTAATCGACCAGCGCCTTGCGCGCAGCCGGATCCTGCACTCCGCCCAGCGGCATCTTGGTGCCGGGCACGGCTTTCTGAGGCGCGGTGAGCCAGCGGTCGAGCGACTTGGCGTTCCAGGTAATCCCGGACTTCTTCAGCGCGGGACTATAGGCATAGCCCGGCAGGCTGGCAGCGCGGCGCCCGGAGATTCCGGCCAGACTGGGGCCGAACAGGTTCTTGCCCGGTTCGGTCGAATGACACCCGGCGCATTGGGCGAAGGCGGCAGGGCGGGCAGGGGCGGTTCCGGCGTGGCCGGGCTGCGATCCGGCGATAGCTGCCGTTGCCGCAGTGGCGGCGATGGCGATCCAGACACTTGCACGCATGGGAAATGCACCTGCCAATGGGGCGGCGGCAGGACTGGCCCGCCGCCGCCGTTCACGGGTTGCGGATCAGAAGCGGTCCGCGTTCATCACCTTGGTCCAGGCCGCGACGAAGTCCTGCGCGAACTTCGCCTTGGCATCGTCCGAGGCATAGACTTCGGACACGGCGCGCAGTTCGGAGTTGGAGCCGAACACCAGGTCGACCGGGGTGGCGGTCCACTTGGCTGCGCCGGTCGCGCGGTCCTTGCCTTCATACAGGCCCGGCTGGCTGGCCGACTTCGACCAGACCGTGTCCATCGACAGCAGGTTGACGAAGAAGTCGTTGGTCAGCGTTGCCGGACGCGCCGTCAGCACCCCGGCGGTCGAACCCCCGGCATTGGCGCCAAGGGCGCGCATTCCGCCGACCAGCACGGTCATTTCCGGAACTGTCAGGTTCAGCATGTCCGCCTTGTCGATCAGCGCCTCGACCGGGTTGTAGTGCGATTCCGCCGAGTAGTAGTTGCGGAAGCCATCGGCCTTGGGCTCAAGGTGCGCGAAGGAAGCCGCGTCGGTCTGGGCCTGGGTCGCATCGACCCGGCCCGGAGTGAAGGGCACCGTCACATCGTGGCCAGCAGCCTTGGCCGCCTGCTCGATTGCAACGGAGCCGCCCAGCACGACCAGGTCGGCCAGCGAGACCTGCTTGCCGCCGGTTGCGCCCTTGTTGAACTGAGTGCGGATCGCGTCCAGCTTGGCCACAACCTTGGCCAGCTCTGCCGGGTCGTTCACCGCCCAGTTGCGCTGCGGATCGAGCCGCAGGCGCGCGCCGTTGGCCCCGCCGCGCATATCCGTGCCGCGATAGGTCGAGGCCGAGGCCCAGGCCGCGCGGACAAGTTCCGGGACGGTCAGGCCGGACTTGGCGATTTCACCCTTCAGCTGCGCAACGTCGGCATCGCCGATCGGGGCATAGGTGGCCTTGGGCAGCGGGTCCTGCCAGACGAAGCTGACCTTGGGCACGTCCTTGCCGACATAGCGGGCTTCGGGGCCCAGGTCGCGGTGGGTCAGCTTGAACCAGGCGCGGGCGAAGGCGTCCGCGAACAGCTGCGGGTTCTTGCGCCAACGCTGGGTGATCTTGCGGAAGCCCGGGTCTTCACGCAGCGCGATGTCGGTGGTGAACATGATCGGCGCATGGCGCACGTCGGGGCGGTGGGCGTCCGGCACCAGGTTCGCCGCAGCCGGATCCTTGGGAACCCACTGGGTCGCGCCGGCCGGGCTCTTGGTCTTGACCCATTCGAAGCCATAGAGGTTGTCGAGATACTGCGTGGTCCAGGCGGTCGGAGCCGCAGTCCAGGCGCCTTCCAGGCCGCTGGAGACGGTGTCTTCCGAATGGCCCTTGCCGCACTTGTTGTTCCAGCCCAGACCCTGGTTCTCGATCGCGCCTTCGCTGGGGTCGCGGCCAACGCAGTCTTCCGGCTTGCGCGCGCCGTGGGCCTTGCCGAAGGTGTGACCACCGGCGATCAGGGCGGCGGTTTCCTCGTCGCTCATGGCCATGCCGCCAAAGGCGCGGCGGATGTCGGCAGCGGCCAGCAAGGGATCGGGCACGCCGTTCGGGCCTTCCGGATTGACGTAGATCAGGCCCATCTGGGTCGCGGCCAGCGGACCCTTGAGGTTGCCCTTGGCATCGCGGCGCTCGTCGGTCAGCAGCTTCTTTTCCGGGCCCCAGAAGACCAGGTCGGGCTGCCAGGCATCGACGCGACCACCGGCAAAGCCGAGCGTCTTGAAGCCCATGTCCTCCATCGCGACATTGCCGGTCAGGATCATCAGGTCGCCCCAGGAAAGCTTGCGGCCATACTTCTGCTTGATCGGCCAGACCAGGCGGCGGGCCTTGTCCAGGTTGACGTTGTCGGGCCAGGAATTGAGCGGTTCAAAGCGCATTTCGCCGCCGTCTGAACCACCCCGGCCATCGCCCTGGCGATAGGTTCCGGCGCTGTGCCAGGCCATGCGGATGAAGAACGGGCCGTAATGGCCATAGTCTGCCGGCCACCACGGCTGCGACGTGGTCAGCACCTTGCGGATGTCAGCCTTGACCGCATCAAGATCGAGCGAGGCGAACTCCTTGGCATAGTCGAAATCGGCGCCATAAGGGTTGGACTGTGCCTCGTGCTGGCGCAGCGAGGACAGGTCCACGTTCTTGGGCCACCATTCGGTGGCTGCCGGGGCGTCCATGGTTTCGGCCTGGGCGGCAGTGGCAAGAACCACCGGGGATGCTGCCGTCATCAAGGCAGCCAGGGCAAGGTTGCGCAGTTTCATCTTCGGGTGCTCCTCCTGTTCGCCCGCAATCCGGGCCAGACTTGATTTGGATTAGAAAAGGCTGACGGAGATGGCCAACGCGATTGCCCAATCACACTGATTGGCTGAGCCGATAATTCGCGCAACATTTGTCCGCAGTCATCGATTTGTCTAATTAACCCTGAATCTGCCCAAACCGGGTTTATGATTAGGGAAGTCTGTGTATTAAGGGGCTTGGGACGCGCTTTGCCAAACCGGGGTTTGGGGCATGTCTGCAATTTCACGCGAAGCGGCAAACCGCGTTTCCGGTAGAGAACGACGGCAAAGCGCCTGGGTCTTGCTGACCATCCTGGTCGGGCTGGTAATGACGGCCGCGATCTGCACCCTTATCGCGGTAGAGCAGCAGCACATCCGGGAACGCTTCTTTGCCAAAGTGGCGGACGATATCCGCTTTCGCATCGGCTCGTTCCTGATCCCGGAACACGGGATTCGCGGCACCCGCGGCATGGTCCGCGCGGTGGGGCATCTGGATCAATTGAAGCCGGAGCAGTTCCGCAACTATGCCACTTCGCGCAATATCACCGAGGAGTTTGGCGGTACGCGGGGACTGGGGCTCGTCCTACGCGTACCAGCCGCTTCGGCTCCCGCAGCCCTGGCCAGATTGCGAACCCAGGGGTGGCCTGTTGCGACGTTCAGGGCTTTCGGTCCCAACCCTGGCGACAAGTACATCGTCTTCACCATCGAGCCGCTGGATATCAACTTCCGGGCGATCGGCCTGGACCTCGCCTCCGAAACGCACCGCCGCGACGCTTTGGAGCGTGCCGTTCGAACCGGGACAGCTCAATTGTCTGCGCCGGTCGATCTGGTCCAGGGCCCGGCCGGGGCGCAGCGCGGGTTCCTTGCGTTCCTGCCAATCTACAATGGTCCGGCCCCCGCGACCGAAGCGGCGCGCAAAAGGGAAGTGCAGGGCGCGGCATTCATGCCAGTCATCGCAAAAGAGCGCATGGCCCTGTTCCACTGGCCGCGCGACCAGGTCGATCTCGATCTGGTGGACATCACCGACCCGCAGCGTCCCGTTCGTTTCTTTACATCTGGTGAGGCAAGCGCCGATCACGGCATCACGCACGTCGAAACCATCCAGGTGATGGGTCGCACCTGGCAGATGAATCTGCGCGCAAAGTCCGGTTTTGAAGAGACCCTGCAATTCACCCCGTGGCCGTTCATTGGCGGCCTTGGCTTTGTTCTGTCGCTGCTTGCCGGTCTTGCCGTCCATATGAGCATTCAGACCCAGAACCGGATCAGCGGGTTGAACGCCGAACTGCGTGAACGAGCGGAGCGGCGCGAAGTGGAACTGGCCGAGGCCCGCGAAAGCGCCTTGGCGGCGAGCCAAAGCTTCCGCACGATCTTTGACGAAAACCCGCTTGGGATCGCGCTGGTCTATCCGGCCGAGAAGCGGTCCGAGCAGGCCAATGCCAAGTTCATCAATTTCTTCGGCGATCCGAACACTTTTCTTGCAGCATGCCAGTGGATCCAGGGCGCGGCGCTGGAGAGCCGTCCGGTCCAGACGACGGTGAACTATACCAAGCCCGACGGTGCGGCGATCTGGACCCGGCTGACCCTGTCACCGATCGAACTTGCCCAGGATCAAAGGTCCGAACGCTATATCCTGATGGCCGAGGACATCACGCTGGAGCATGAACAGCAGCTGCGGCTGGGCGAACTGGTCGCCCAATTGGGACTGGCTACCGAAGCGGCACAGATTGGCATCTGGTACTGGAACTTTGTTGACAATTCGGTCCAATGGGATGCCCGGATGTATGAAATGTTCGGTCGCTCTGCCGATTTGCAGGCGGGTGTCCCGGCGTCTTACGAATATTGGGTGCATTCGCTGCACCCCGATGATGCAGAAGCAACCATAGAATCGCTAATCCAGGCAGCCAAAGCGGGGGAGAACTGGGGCAAGACCTATCGAATCGTCTGTCCGGACGGTGAAGTGCGCAGCATCGAATCCTATTGCGTGCAGCGCCGGGATGGGGGCGATCGTTCCATCGGAATGCTGGGCATCTGCCGCAACATCACCAGGCGGCTGAAGCTACAAACCGATCTGGTCGCTGCGCGCATCGAAGCGGAAAGCGCCAATGCGGCCAAGGACCAGTTCCTGGCCAATATCAGCCACGAACTGCGCACGCCGATGAACGCGATTCTGGGGATGCTGGAAGTCCTGGGCCAGACCCCGCTGGACGAGGCGCAGCGCGGCCATTTCACCAGCGTCAATAATGCGGCGCGGGCGCTGCTGCGCATCCTGAACGACATTCTCGATTTCTCGCGGCTCAACGCAAATGCGCTGGAGATCATTCCCGAAGACGTGCAGATCGAGGACCTGCTGGGCCAGGTCGGGGAACTTTTCGCTGTCGCGGCCAGCAGCAAGGGAGTGGAGCTGGTGCTCGAAACCGGCGAGGGGCTGGGCGGACATTACTGGGGCGACGCGCTGCGGATCCGGCAAATCCTGAACAACTTCGTCGACAATGCGATCAAGTTCACCGACCAGGGCAGCGTGGTGATCGCGACCAGCCGGACCGGGCAGGACAAGGGGCGCGACCTGATCCGCTTTGAAGTGCGTGATACCGGAACCGGATTGACCGAGGAGCAGGCCAACCGCCTGTTCCAGCCCTTTGTCCAGGCGGACCAGTCCCTGACCCGCACGCATGGCGGCAGCGGTTTGGGCCTTTCGATCTGCCGCCAGCTGGCCGTGGCCATGGGCGGAGAGATCGGGGTCGATAGCGTATCGGGCAAGGGCAGCACCTTCTGGTTCGTCATCCCGCTGGAGCCGATCCCCGATGGCGGCATGGAGCCGGGTCAGCAATTGCAGCAAGAGCATGTCCTGATCGTGGAGGATCATGCTGACGCACAGCGCGTGCTGTCCGGCTATATCGAACGCTGGAACTTCAGCGGGGCTGCCGTGACCAGCGCTGAAGAGGCGCTTGACCGGGTGCTGGCGGAAGCCCGGGCTGGCAATCCCTTCACGCTGCTGATCCTGGACTGGAAACTGCCCGAGGCTGACGGCTTGTGGTTGCTGGACGAACTGCACAAGGCGACCAGTGCCGGGATGCTGAACCGCGTGCCCGCGATCCTGATGGTCACCGCCTTTGACCGGGGGGCTCTGAACCGCGCGGCGACCGAGCACAAGCTGGTACCGGATGCGATCCTGTCCAAGCCGGTCACCGCTACCCAGTTGCACAATGTGATTGCCGATTTGCAGCGCAAGGGCTTTACCGAGCGGTCCGGTGCGGTGCTGGAAGCGGACACGCGGCCGATTGCCGAACGGATGCGGGCCGTGCGCGGCGCGCGGCTGCTGCTGGTCGAGGACAACCGCACCAACCAGGAAGTTGCCGTGGCCATGCTGACCCAGATGGGAATGCAGGTCGATGTCGCTGGCAACGGGCAGGAAGCGCTGGAGCGGCTGGAGAGCCAGGACTATGCCCTGGTGCTGATGGACGTGCACATGCCGGTGATGAACGGCCTGGATGCAGCCCGCGCTATCCGCGTCGGACGATGGGGCACCCGCCTGCCGATCGTCGCGCTGACCGCAGCGGCTTTCCCGGAGGACAGGAGGCAGGTTTCCGCCGCGGGGATGAACGATTTCCTGAGCAAGCCAATCGATCCGCAGCGGCTGGCCGCTACCTTGTTGCGCTGGCTGCCGGAGACGGCGCCAGAAACGCAAATGCCGTTGGCTGAACCGGCGTCCGTTGCGGCTTCGGACCTGCCTGCTGCAATGGATCACTTCGATTTGCCTGGCGTGCTGGAGCGTTTTGCCGGGGATGCGGCAATCCTGCGGCGGGTCATGCAGGCGTTCGCGGATGACTTCCGGCATTGGGAACAGCGCGCGCGCGCCGCTCTTGCGGCGGATGATCTGGCCGGGTTGAAGGCGATGGCGCATTCGTTGAAGGGCGGGGCGGGCGGCGCCGGTGCCGGGCAAGCCGAAGCAGCCGCACGCAGTCTGGATAACGCCTTGCGGGCTGTCCTGTCCGGGGCGGAAAACCAGGCCGATATAGCTGACCTGACCGAAGCAGCCTGCACGGCGCTGCACCAGGCATTGGCCGAACTCGGCCGGAAGTTGAAGGTACAATGACCATGGCGAACCGTGCGACGCGCCAGCGCGTGCTGATCATCGAGGACTTGCAGACCTTATCGATTGCCTATGCGGCGCAGCTGGAAAAGGCGGGCTATGAAGCGGTCGTCGCGGCAAGCGCGGCCCAGGCATTTGAGCAGCTCTCTGCGGACGGTGAGTTCGCGGCGGTCCTGCTTGACCTGCAATTGCCGGATGCCGACGGGCTCGACCTGCTGCGCGATCATCCGGACTGGCTGGCCCGTTTTCCCGTTATCGTCGCCACGGCTGACGGCTCCTTGACCCGCGCGATAGATGCCATGCGGCTGGGCGCCTTCGACTACCTGGTCAAGCCGCTGTCCGAAGCGCGCCTGATCGCTGCGGTGGACAGCGCGGTGACGACCCGGATTGCGGCCAAGAGCAACGGGCGGACCAGTGCCAAAAGAACCGCACAGCCGCAGGAGGGTGACTTCATCGGCAAGTCGCCGCAGATGGAGGAAATCTATCGCCAGATCGGCCTGGTAGCCGATAGCCGCGCCACGGTGATGATCACCGGCGAGACCGGTACCGGCAAGGAAGTCTGCGCCGAAACGATCCATCGCCAGAGCGGGCGGCGCGACGGCCCATTCGTAGCGATCAATTGCGGGGCAATCCCGGAAAACCTGCTCGAATCCGAACTGTTCGGACACATGAAGGGGGCTTTCACCGGGGCAATCGACAACCGCGTCGGCGCGGCCCAGGCGGCGGACAAGGGCACCCTGTTCCTCGACGAAATTTGCGAAATGCCGCTGCAATTGCAGGTCAAGCTGCTGCGCTTCCTGCAAACCGGAACGATCCAGCGGGTCGGTTCCGAACGGCAGGACAAGGTGGACGTGCGGATCGTTTGCGCGACGAACCGCGATCCCCGCCGCGAAGTGGCCGAAGGGCGTTTCCGCGAGGATCTTTATTACCGCTTGGCCGTGATTCCGCTGGAAATGCCGCCCCTGCGGTCCCGGACCGGGGACGTGCGGCTCTTGTCCGATGCGTTCCTGGCGCGTTTCAGCGCGGAAGTGGGCAAGACCTTTGCTCCCTTCACCGAGGCGCATTATGCCGCGCTGGAACGCTACCGCTGGCCGGGCAACGTCCGTGAATTGCAGAACGTTCTGCTGCGTGCGGTCCTGCTGAACAGCGGGCCGGATCTGCCTCTATCGGCTATCCCTGCGTCGGACGGCGCCCCGCTTCATGCGGAACCAGTCGAGCCGGCGCCCAGCGCGGAGGCTCCGGTCGCCACGCCAGTGTCCGGTGCACTCCAACTCGCGCAATTGCTGAAGGGCCATACCCTGGCGGAAATCGAGCGGATCGCGATCGAGGCAGCCATAGAAGCTGCCGGAGGGAACCTGTCCGAAGCGGCGCACGCCCTCGGCATCAGCGCCTCGACCATCTATCGCAAGCGACAATCGCGCGACCACGAATAGCCCCTGGAATCCTTCTCATTTTGCGAGGCATTCTGCGAAAGAACCACGGACTTTCGCGATTTGAACTGCCGTTCTGGGACTGACTGCAATTGCAAACGATTGAAGGTCAATGTTTTCGCCAATCTGGCGCGAAAAATGCAGGGCTTCTCCCAAGTTGAGGAGCAAGTCGGTGAACATTCCTGCAAATATCTCGTTTCTTCGCCAGGATCAGGCCAGCGGCGGCGACGCCGTGCAAAACTGGGCTGCGGTCAGCCGCGTCCTGATCGTTGGCAATGACGCGGAATGCCTCGAAACCAGCCGGGAACTGGTCGAAAGCCTGGGCTACGCATGTTCCACTTCGCCCGATGCACTCAGCGCCCTACGGCTGATCGCTGCGGACAGCAGCATCGGTATCGTCCTGGTCGATGTCCAGATGGAGGCGCTCGACGGCGTGTTCCTGCTCAACGAGATTTCCGAACGTTTCATGGCCCTGCGTCCGCTTGTCACGATTGCGGTGGGAGAGGATCTGGCGGCTGACCTGACCGTCCAGTCGATGCGGGCCGGAGCCAGCGACTTTCTGGTCAAGCCGGTCACGGTGAACTGCCTTTCCATCAGCCTGCGCCAAGCCGCTTCACGTTGGACCCGGCTTGCTCAACAGTTCCGGGCGGCCGCGATCCATCCCCAGGGGCTTGAGCTTGCTGCCGATGCCGCAGTTCAGTCCGCAGTGCCCGCTGAACCATCCTTCTCCGATCTCCACGATCTTGGCGTGAAAATCATCAAGAGCCGGCAGAGCCGCAGCAAGTTCATCGACCCGGGTCTGCTGAATGAAGCGGCCTGGGGCATTCTGCTCGACCTGGCGGTGGCGGGGCTGCGGGGCGAGCGCGTGGCAACGTCGAGCGCCTGTGCCGCAGCCCAGGTGCCGCTCAGCACCGCGCTGCGTCACGTCAACCAGCTGATCGCTGCCGGTCTGATCCGGCGGGTTGGCGATCCGAAGGACAAGCGCCGCACTTTTCTGGAACTGCAGCCCCGGGCGTTCGACATGATGAACGGCTATCTTCGGACCAGTTGGGAAATCCATCGCGCCAAGCCTGCAAGGATCGGACCGTTCAACAGGTCGCGTTACGCCGCCTGATCAAGGCTGCGGGGGGGCAGGCTTCAGGGTATCAGCGGGTCTTCCGTCGACAGCCTGGACAGCGTCCCGACGATCTGCGCCAGGCAGGTGACGACCAGCGCGGCTGCGAGGATCAGCAGCAGGAAGTCCCAGGCGGTCAGGATCACGCCAAAGACCAGAAACCCGGTCGGCGGGACCATGATCGTGGCCAAGGTTCCGGCGATGATTCCCAGGCGGATCTCGGTCGGTCCGCAGCCGGCGAAGCTGATGCGGAACTTGCCCGTCACGACGCAGGTCGTCATCGTCAGAATGACCATCAGGTAATAGGCACCCAGAACCGCCAGCCCGCTTTCCAGATGCGCGAAAGGCGAAAGCCCTACGCCCACCGCCACCAGCGCCATCACGAAGGTGTCGGCCATGTGATCCAGGAAAAAGCCATAGCGCGGCCGTTCCGTGCCGCGATACCGCGCCAGCGATCCATCCAGGCTGTCTCCCAGCCAGTTCAGCACCAGCCCTGCGATGGCCAGCCACAGCCAGCTGACCGAACGGTCGGACAGGAAGAAGCCCGCGAAGGTCAGCACGGCGCCAACAACGCCCAGAAACGTCAGCATGTCCGACGTCACGGCGCGCGGCATGCGAGCGCACAACCAGTTCAGCACCCTGCGCTCCGCATGGCTCGTCAGGGTCTGGTTGATCCGCTCGATTCCTGCTTTCTTCGCAGCGAGTGCCGGTTCGGTTTTCTGTTCCATATCAGGGCACTGCGCTAATCATGCTGGAGATCGAGAACGTCATCTGGGAAATCAGATTGGCGAACTTCTGGAAGTCGACCGCCGGGGCGTTGGAGACATAGAGGATGTCCTTGTCGCGCATCGGGAAGGTCTGCATCACGAAGAAGGTGGCCGGGTCGCTCATGTCGAGCCGGTAGATCACCGGAACCTTGCCTTCCGCCGTCAGCGGCGCGCCGGGGCGGAGCTGCTCCGGCAAGGCGGCAGGATTTTCGAAGCGGAAGATGAACACGCCCTTCACGTTGGCGCGGTTGTCCTGCAGGCCGCCGACCCGCGCGACGGCCTGGGCCAGGGTGATGCCGGTCCCTTCGAACGGCACTTCGGCATTGGCGCCCAGGGCGCCCAGGGCCTGGAAGCTGTAGGGCTGGAACAGAGCTGTCACGATATCGTCTGCCGCCAGGGGCACGTTTTCCGCCGGATCGCGGATGATCGCACCCAGCGGACGGGTCGCGACGATGGAGCCACGCGTGACCTGGATCAGCACCTTGTCGACCGGTTGCCGCACGCCGCCTGCTTCGGCCAGGGCATCCAGCAGCCGTTCATTGCGCGTGGTCAGCGGCATGCGGCGGCTGGCCGCTACATCGCCGACCACGGTAACCGTTGCGCCCTGGTTCCGCGCGATGCGCACCATCACTTGCGGATCGTGAGCCTTGCCGCCCAGCCGCGCCTGGATTTCGCGCGCGACTTCATTCGGGGAGCGCCCGACCGCCTTGATCCGCCCCCCGAACGGGATCACCACCGTCCCGTCGGCATCGACCATCTGCGCCGGCAAGCTGGTGCCGTTGGCCGAGCCAAAGGGCGTATTGGAGCTGGCAACGGCGGGAAACAGCACGGCAGGCGGCGCTTCCCAGATTGCCACGTCCAGCACGTCGCCCGCACCGATCAGGTCATGGCGCGGCTGGACATTGCCCAACCGGCTGGCGAAACTTTCCTGCCGCTCTGCCGAGGCGACCTGCCGCGCCACCGGTTCGTCCAGCGCAACCACCCGAACCCGCGCATCGCTGGGCGCGATCTTGCCGATGGAGCCGCTCGAAGGGCCCGAAGCACCCAGGCTGGAGCAGGCGGAGAGCAATAGGATTGCTGCGGCTGACAGCGCGCCCTGCAAAGGTCGAGAAAAAGCTTGAGTCATTATTTCCCTGCAAGATTCTGGCGACAACGCTCCAGAGCGAAGTTCATGGCCCAATGGTCGGGCGGTAAAAGAAGCGCGTAAAACATGCCTTTTCGGCTCGACAGAGTGGCGAAATCCAAAGGGTCCATGAGACCGTCATGGTGGATCTCAAAGCCGACACGGAAGCCGCCGGTGAACCGTAGCAACAGTTCGTCAAAGTTACCGAATTCGGACCATGCCTTGGGTGAAATCTCGACGACAATTGCTGCTTTCCTGGAGCGGCTTAGCGCGTTTTGAAGACCAAGCGCTGCATTCGGTTCCGATCCTTCAATGTCGAACTTGAACACGTCAAACTCGACATTGTCCGGAATGACATCGTCGCCACGCAAGACTGCAACGTCCACCGAGTGTTCGCTTTCCATTTGGCTTCGGGTAATCGTGCCGCCGCCCATGTTGATATAGCTGAACTGCAGCGTTGCCGTGCCGCTTTGGTGTCCGAGGGCGCTCTGAAAAAGGACAGCCCTGTTCTGGAATCCATTCAAGGAAATGTTGTTTTCCAGGATCGTGAACAATTCCGGGTTCGGTTCGAATGCGAAAAGTTGACCCTGGGGTCCGATAATGTTGCCAAGTTTTACGGAGTAATAACCCTGGTTTGCCCCGGCATCGAGGATGCGGTCGCCCGGACGTGTGATCCCGCAGATAATGTCATCAACGAAATTTTCCCAAGTTCCGCCCAGGATGATCCAACTGGATATTCCCTTGTCCCTCGTGTTGACGAAAAAGGGTAATCCATTTGACAAATGGGTTAATGCTTGTCCGTCGCCTAAGTAATAGTAAGGCCGCATCATTTATTACCGATAAATTTTGAGTAAACGTGGGATAGTCGTTTCTGGTACTTATCTGCCGTAAACTGATCTGCCTGAGTAAGTCCTCGCCCTGCCAGATCAGCGCGCAACCCTTCATCGCTATCAAGCGTGCGAATGGCCTGACTGATCGCGCCAACATCGTAGGGATCGATCATCAGTGCCGCATCGCCGGCCACTTCCGGAAGGGATGACGTGTTGGAACAGATGACCGGCGTGCCAAGCTGCATCGCTTCCAGGACCGGCAGGCCGAAACCTTCGTAAAGCGACGGAAACAATGCGGCCTTTGCGCCGCGGATCAGGCTGACGAGCAGGCTGAACGGTGCATAGGGGAGCAGGATTACGCGTTTACCGGCTGCGCCTTTTTCCCCTTTGGCGCTGGCCGCATGGCCGCTTTGCAGGAGGCGAAGTTCCTGTTCCGATTTCCAGGCCTGCGCGCCCACGATCACCAGCGGCGCCTTCGCATCGCTGGCCAGATAGGCTTCGATCATCCGTCCGATGTTCTTCTTGGGTTCGATCGATCCCCAGAACAGGAAGTAGTTTTTCAGGTCCAGGCCGGCCGCACCTGCCACTTCGCGCGCGACCTGCTCTTCGCTCTTTTCCAGTAGCTTGCGCGGGATTTCCGCGCATTGATAGGTGTTGGTCACCCGGTCGGGCGACATGCCGCCAATCTCGATCAGGTCCTGCCGCGAGCATTCCGACACCGTCACCACGTGGTCGGCGGTGCGGGCGAGCTTGCGGATCAGCCGCAGGTAGTGCCGCTTGTCGTCAAGCGTCGTGTAGGGCAGCCGCAGCGGAACCAGGTCATGCAGGGTGTAGATGTTCGGTACGCCCTTGATCCGGATCGGCAAGGGATAGGTCCAATGCGCCAGGTCCGGCGTTTCATCGAACACGGCGTGCGACATCTGGCCCCAGAGCCAGAACGCATAGGTGCTGCGCGCGAAGACATCCGGCGCATTGTAGATCCTGTTGTAATGCGGCAGCCGGGATTCAAACTGGCGGCTGAGCACCCTGCCGCTGATCGGCACCTCATGCGCTTTGCGGCGACGCGGGCCGCGAAGCGCATGATAGGCCTGCAACAGGAATGGGTGGCCCTTCGGGCTACTGTCAAAGAACGAAATCTCGTTGATCAATGGATCACGGGACCGCGCGCCCGGATTGCCGTAGAGAACCGAAACGTCGTGCCCCAGCGCGCCAATCTGCTGGCTGAGATTGCGGGCATAGGTCGCGACCCCGGTGCCTTTTTCCAGGCCCAGATTGAAGCCGTCGATGAGGATCGTCCGAGGCACGGGCGGTAGACCTCAACCGCGCTTGCGGGCGACCATGCCGAACGACGTGGTAACCCATTGCGAAAGCTTCAGTTTCAGATGGTTGTCATCTGAGTAGGGGGCGACGTCGATGTGCTTGTCGATAGGTAGATCGCCCAGATGAAAGTTCAGCTCAACGTCGCAGCCCATCTGGTTGAGGTCATAGGCCATCTGTTCAAAATCGCGTTTGCGGAAAAGAACCGTTCCATCGTTGTCCAGCGTTTCTTGGTCCGAAACGCAATTCAGTTCGGTCGTATGAACTGCTACTCCGCCCGGCTTCAGCACTTTCGCTGCATTGAGCAGAAATTTATGGCCTTTTTCGATTGAGCCGAGATGTTCAAACGCGCAGGCGGACCAAGTGAAGTCGAAAGTTCCGATCATGCTTGGGATATTGTTCATATCCATAAAGGCGAACTCGACATTGTGGCCGAAAATGTCCGGAGGGCAAATCTGCCGTTCGTTCAGGACCGCCTTGTTGTGTGCGTGCTGATTGGTGGCGACCCATCCGCTGCGCCGTGCGTCTTCGGCTTCCAGGTCGGTTGCCAGAACCCGGGCTCCGCGCGAGGCGAACAGCGCTGCAAGAGGTTCGGTTCCCACGCCAAAGCCCAATCCGGTCCGGCCGGGAGCAAGCATGCCTGCAGTGGCAAGAACCTGGGCAATATAGCAAAACTCCCACTGCTTGCGGTGCTTGCGAGGCGCTTCGCCAATTTGATTGCACCAATAGGCGTAGGCTTCTTCTTCGAACTGCGCCTGGGTGCATGCCTGTGAAACCGGAGAGGTTAGAGTTGGCGCCTTGTAATTGATGGTTTGAATGAACACGTTTACGACCTCTGGATTGCGGATGGCTCGGTGGGTGGTTGAAGGGTTCACGCTGTGGTTGCCAAAGTGTTTGGCCAACCAGCGGGCGGCTTCCAGCCGATGAGTTCCTTGAAGTCGGCGTAAGCAACTTCGAAATCATCGTAGAGCTCAAGTTTTCCGTCGTGCAGTACTGCCCAGCGATTGCAGTTATCGCGGACATATGCAGCGTCGTGTGAAACAATGATCATTGCCCGATCACCGCGTTTATCGAACAATTCGTAATTGCACTTTTCATGAAACCGGGCATCGCCGACGGCAGATATCTCGTCGATCAGGAAGCAATCGAACTCGATGATCATCGAGATCGCAAAGGCCAGGCGCGCCCGCATCCCCGATGAGTAATGAATGATCGGCTCGCGCAAATATGGCCCGAGTTCGGCAAAGTCCTCCACATAAGCGAGGTTGCTCTCGAAATCCTGGCCGTAGATCCTGCTGATGAAGCGGATATTGTCGAAACCCGTCAGATTGGGCAGAAATGCGCCGCCAAAGGCCAGCGGCCAGGAGACTGACATGGTGGTTTCGATAGTGCCGGAAGTCGGCAGTTCCGCGCCGCTGATCAGCCGTACCATCGTGGATTTTCCAGCGCCGTTGCGGCCAAGAACGCCCAGTCGCTCCCCTTTCTGCAACTCGAACCCGATATTGTTCAGGACGAGCTTGTCGCCGAAGCGGGTCGGGTAGACCTTTCTTACGTCCTTGAGCCGGATCATCCTGGCACGACCCTTCTGCTGACTTTCCGCACCTGCAAGAGAGCCAGGAATGTAAGGATCAGGCAAAACGGAAGAACGTAGTCGAGATCATAATGCGCGCGCGCACGGGTTCCGAAATAGCCCTCGCGCACGATTTCGACCCCGTGGACCATCGGGATCCAGAGGACGATTTCCTGGGCCGCCTTGGGCAAGGCATCGACCATGAAAGCTGAACCCGACAGCGGAAAGATGAGGTATGACGCGGGATGCCAGATCTTGTCGATAAGTTCGCTTTCGTGGGACAAAGCACCGACCAGGATCGCCAGAGCGCCGCCGAACCATGCAATTATCAGCCATCCCGCGACGATTTCGAGTACGTCCTGCGGAGGCTCAAGCCAGCCGATGGACATGAACACAAGGCTTAGCACCGTGAAGGAAATGGTTGCTCCGCCGAATTCCAGCATCAGTCGCGCCAGATAGATATCGATGACCCGGATGTTGCGGTGATACAGCAGGGATAAATTGTTCCAGAGCGCGCCGATGCAGCGCCCGGGCATATTGCGCCAAAGCAACACGCTCGAATAACCGGTCAAGGCGAATGCCACGATCGGCAAGTCGCTGCCGTGTGCGGTCTTCGTGGCGGTCCACAAGGCAGTGACGCCGAGGGTGAACACCATCGGTTCAACGAACAGCCACAGGAATCCGATGTTGTGCCGGCCGTAACGGGTCAGGGCCTCGCGCAGGAACAGTGCGCCCAGCACGCGGGTTTCCACGCGCAGGCTGTCGAGCAGGCTCGGATTCTCGTTGACCGGGATTGCCACTAGTCGCGGTGCTCCCTGATCCCGGCAATCAGCGTGACGATCACGCCCCACAGCAGCAGCGAGAGGACCAGCGTGGCCAGGATGCTGCGTATGCGGCGCGGCTCAAGCGGATAGTCCGGCAGGTTGGGCGCGGCGATCCGTTCGACAAAGATCTGCTTGCGGCGAGCGTCCCCTTCCGCCTCTTGCAGCGCGGCAAGGGCAGTGGCCAGTTGCTTGCCGGCAAATTCTGCGTCGAACTGCAGCTGCTGGTAGCGCGCCGCCGCGGCAGACAGCGACCGCGGCGTGCCGGCGGTGTTCCCGGCCAGTTGCGCAATCTCTTGCTGCAAGGTCTTGATCCGGGTGCGGACCGCCGGAATCTGCGGGTTGCGCGGAGTGTAGAGCTGCAACTGGGCAAGCTGCGCCCGTTCGGAAATCAGCGCATCCTGCAGCTTGGAAACCATCTGCAGATTGATTTCGGCCTGCTTTTCCGGGTCGATCACCCCGCTTGAATTGCGGAATTCAGCCAGGGCCACTGTGGCGTTGCGGGCCGCGGTGCGCGCCTTGTCCACCTGGGCCTGGGCGCTCTGGATCGCATCGATCCGGCCGCGCTCGCTCAGCCGGTTGATCAACTGTTCGGACGACTGCAGCAGGCGCTCGTTCAACTGGCGCGCGTCTTCGGGAGTGTAAGCCTTCACCGTCATCGTCGTGACCTGGGTGGAGGCGTCGAACTCGATGGCGACCTTGTTGCCAAAGTATTCGTACAGATGTTCGAGGCTTTCACCGCGGAATGGAGAGTCAAAGCGGTCAAAAAGGGATATATCGCTTCTCGAATATATTTTCCTGACCAGCCCGTCGCGGTTGCTGTCAGCCAAGGCATTCCGCGACTCAACATAGTCAACGACAGCGTAACTATCGCCGCTGGCGTTGGAGAGGCCGCTGCCCCCCAGGATCGCGCCCAGCGGCGATGCACTGGGCTTGCCGCTGCTGCGTACGACGAAACGTGATTCCGACACGTAAACGTCGGATGCCAGCAGGCCGAAATAGATCGTCGCCAGACTGGTTGGCAGTGCGACCGTGGCGAGAAAAAGCGGCAAGCCACGCTTCTTTAATATTTTTGTCACAATTGTCACAGGCCGGACCCGAATCGCAGGGATTTGTGCGTCAGTTGAATTCTCCACGTCAGATCGGTGCGCGTGTGGGCACCTGGCCAGCCTTGCCATGCTGCGAGAAGGGTGTCCGGAGTGGTCCGGGAATGAGCTGTCATCGAGTGGCCCGCCTTGCCTTTGCCGCGCGGCCGTGAAAGGCGTTCACGCCGAAATGCGCCCGAGGGATGCCCCACCTGCGCCCGAATGAACGTTGCAACCCTCCCGCGGCCAGCGGAACTGTCCGGTCGGCAGGTATTGCAATAGGTATCGGTAATCAAGAGAGATTTCCCCCGCAGCGCACCTTGACGGTCCACTGACCGGGCACTAATAGCACAGGATTCAAGTTTCGGTTGAGTTTTTATTGAATAGTTCTGCCGAAATCGATTCTAATTAATCCATTCCGGATTTTTATGACCCGAATTATTGCATACGACCTGTCGCGGATGCTGATCGGACCGATATTTGCGACGCCCCGCGGGGTGGACCGGGTCGATCTTGCGCTGGCCAAGCGCGTCTTCGCGGACCCTGAAACGCCCAACCTTGCAGTGCTGCCCACCCCCTGGGGGATGCGCGCCTATACCGGGCGCGGGGCCGCGCGCCTGCTGGACCGGCTGCAGGAGCTCTGGTCGGAGCAGGTCGATCGGAACTCCGACCTGCAACTGGCGAAACTGGTCGAGCGGTTTTGGGGACCGCAAGAAGTGGTTGCCGATGTCCACCCGGCAAGCAAGTTGACGCTCGCCCGGAAACTTGCCCGGATCGGCACCTTGCTCGACGGGGCTGGTTTATCTTTCGGGCAGCCGGTCCGGCGCGCGGTGCCGGCCGATGCGGTCTATGTGAACATCGGGCAGCTCGGACTGGCCGTGCCGGTGTTTTACAACTGGCTGGCGGACCGGCCGGACGTGACCTGCGCGATGATGCTGCACGACGTCATCCCGCTTGAGCATCCCGACCTCGTCCCCCCGCACGCGGCGGCCCACCATGCGCGCATGGTCCGGACGGCAGCAGACCATGCCGATTGCATGATCTACAACACGGCGACCGCGCGGCGCAGCGTGGAAAGCGTGATGCGTTCGCATGGCCGTGAAACAGTGCGCAGCCTGGTCCGGGCCCTGCCACTGCAAGACGCTTTCGCTTCGGTGCAGGACGGCGTTCCGGAACTGGCCGATGCGGATTACTTCGTCGTCGTCTCCACGGTGGAGCCGCGCAAGAACCATGCCCTGCTGATCGGGATCTGGCAGAGGCTGATGGCCCGACTGGGTGAGCGGTGCCCGCATCTCGTGATCGTCGGGGCGCGCGGCTATGACTCCGACCGGATCCTTGCCCCGGTCGACGACGATCCGGTGCTGAGCCGCCGCATTCACGTCGTGTCCGGGCTATCCAGTCCTGCCCTGGCCGCCCTGGTGCTGGGGTCCAAGGGCATGCTGTCGCCCACTCGCACCGAGGGCTTTGGGCTGCCGGTCTATGAAGCCAATGCGCTTGGCGTACCGACCATTGCTTCGGATATTCCTGCGCACCGCGAGATAGCCAATGCGCAGACCACTCTGCTGTCGCCAGACGATGCGGATGCCTGGGAGCAGGCCATCATCGCCCTGGCACCGGCAGGTGCGCGTCCGCGTCCGGCAATCGACCCCCGCCTGACGGAAGAGGCCTATTGCGCGGACGTGCTGGACTTTCTTCAGGCGGCTTAGGGCAGGTCGACCCGTTCCAGGGTGCTCTGGTTTGCTGCCGGGTCGCCCTTTTCGATGACCGTCGCGCGGCTGCCGGCGACGATTCCGGTGGAATCGGCATCGCCAACCTGCTGCGCCAGGGCGCTGCCGCTGCTGACCGAAGTGATGCGATAGCGCGCCGCAGACGAACCGTCCGGGCTGGTCACGCTCAACATGGTGCCGACTTCGAGCAGTGACCCGCCATAGTTCAGCTGGACCTTCTTGCCGCTGCCGCCGACAACTTCAAGCGGGCGGAAGTGGAAGGCAACCTGCCGCGCGGCCACCATGGCGACCTGGCGCTGCAACAGGCTGTACAGCCCTTCGCCAGAGGCAACGCTGACATTGGCGCTTCCGCGCGCCTCGCCATAGGAGCCGGTTTCGATTTCCGTCACTACCGGCGCGCCGAACACGATCCGGCCGGCCTTGTCCGCCACTTTGACGCTCATGGTTACGCGCAGGCCCGTGCTGACCGAGCCATAGCTCTGTCCGGATGCAGCCTGGTCGACATAGCCACTGCCCGTGGGAACGACATCCTCGACCCGACCGGTCAGGACGTAGCTGCCGGTCCTGATGACCACCGACCCCGAGGAGGCCAAGGCCGACTGCATGGCGGAACGGATGCCTTCAAAGTGGCTGATGCAATCCTTGACGAAGAAGGTCTCGAACGAAGTCTTGCTGGAATTCGAGTAGGAGGAGCTGCCTCCCGCCGCGTAATAGCCGGAGCCGCCCGCGCCATAGGCATTGGCATAGCCGCTGCCGCCGCCGGCGACATAACCGCTGCTGCGTCCGCGGGAGCGTTCCTCATGCTTGTAACGCACCCCTTCATAGAGCGTGCATTCCTGGGCGGTTTCGATGGCGCCGACGCGGATGGCAACGGGGTTGGCCGTCTGCGCCTGGGCGCTGGTGCCGACCAGCGCCAGGCCGATTGCAAGACTCTTTCGCATAGCTTTACCCCTGCTTATTTGCGCTTCAGCTTGGCCTTGGGATAGGCGGCCAGGTCGTCATCCGTGGCAAGCCGCGCAATGTCGCGCGCCTGGGCCGGGGTTTCGAAACCGGCAAGCGGACGCGCCTTGGAAAAGCTGGTCTGCACGTCCGTGATCTGGGCCACGCCGATGCGCTGCTCGCTGGAGCCAAGCGCCCGTCCGGTGTCGGGATCGATCACGGATTCACCGGCCCGGAAAATGGCGACGTAATCGTTCAGGGCCACCGTGCCTTCGCCGTAGTTGAGCATCAGCGTGCCATCCGGCTGGGCATTGGCCACCTTGATCGGATAGACTGCGGTCACCAGGCCGGTCGCCACCTTGTCCGCGGCAGAGCGCAGCAGCTCGGTCGCATTGACCTGGGGCACGCCTTCGCCGCAGATCGTGCCGGCCTTCTTCTTTTCATCAATGCGCTTAACGTAGCGGATCTGGCCCGTTTCGGAATCGGTGATGCGGATATCCAGCGACAAGGTCACTTCGCCGGAATAGCAGTTCGTCGGCGTCTGGCTGTTGTTGCCGGCGAGCATGGCCATGCCCAGCGACGCGCCGAAGTTCGACTTCTTGGTGACCGACAGGGTCGTGATGGTGCCATAGATCAGGTAGTCCGCGCCTTCGAAGCCGCCCACCTTGCCGCCGTTGCGCGAGGTGACGAGCCCGCTTTTGGCGCGCTGCTGTTCCTGCACCATGACATCCAGCTGGCCGCGTTCCATCACGCGGAATTTCTGCGTGGCTGCAATCGCGGTCAGCATCATCTGGGTCAGGGTTTTCGACTGGCCGGAGCCGGCGTTGTCGTCAATCTGCGCAACAGCGACGATCGGCTGCTTGGACTGGGCCTGAGCAGTCGCGCTGAGCGATACGCTTGCCAGCAGGCTTGCCGCAACCATGGCGCAATTTCCAAGGATCTTCATTCTGGCCCCTCTTGTTCCGATAATCAATGGATTCGACATTTTGCGCCAATATCTAACGGTGATTGCGTTTTTGAAAAGAAGTTACTTAAATAATTTAGCAGAAATGAACTTATTAGTTATTTGTAACTAGGTGGATTATCGTACAAAAAGTCGGGTCTTTTTAAGCAAAACTCTTATGTCTATTTGGTTTTATGGTCATGTCGGGCGGGGGTGATTGGCTTCAAATTGGATCTTTTGATGTCTGGAGGTTGGGCAGACTGGCGCGATTGCGCCGGACCTGGCAGCCAGGCCGTTGCTTCACGCGATGCCGCCCGGTTCTGCTGATCCAGAGGGCATCGCGCCAAGCGCTGCGTCGGCAATTGCCGCCAGGTCGATCACGCCGCAGGCGCTACCGTTTTCGAGCTTGATCGTCTGTTCGAGCGCGCTTGGTGCGGCCCCGGTTTTCAGGTGCCGCGCGTCATTGTCCAGCCGCTGCACTGCTGCCCGGTCGACGGAATGGAGCGTATCAACCAGAAAGCCGGCGCGCTGTTTGCCCCTACCCCCGCGCGAGACGAGCACGAAGTTCCGCGCAGGCTTTTCCGCCAGTCCCACCTGCTTGCCGAAATCGACAATGGGTATGCCCTGGCACCTGCGGGTGAGGATACCGACCACGTTCTTCCCGGCTGATCCCAGGCCAAAGACCGGGGCGTCGCTCGACAGGATTTCGTCCACATCGGCCAGCGGAGCGGCGAAGGTCTGGTCTTCGACCGAGAAGACCAGGAAAGTGTCTTCCGCAGCGCGCCCCACTCCCGGATCAAGCGAAAGGGATGCCTCTGCCGCAGACGAGCCAGCATGGTCGCCCGACCGCGCTTTCTGCTTGATCCGGCTGAGCCGGACCAGTCGCTCGTCCGCCACGATGCTGTTCGCGTCCAGCAAGAGACGCGGCCCGCAGGCGAGTTCCAGAATTCCTGCGGCAAAAGGAACGTCCGACAGCGAATTGTCGAGCACGGCCACCTTGTCCGGCTCGACCCTCACGATGTCATCGACGCTGTCGATCAGCAGCGCGACCAGGCCATAGCCGGTTGTGGTTTCGTCAGGTGGAAGATTGCATCGCAGGACAATCGCTCCGCCTGACACGCGCCCGGCTGGGATCTGTCCCTGGCCCAGCAGAGCGAGCGTATCGATAGCGGGTATTTCCATTTCATTGTGGCGCAGCATTGCGATCCACAGCGGGTCCGCCACGGGTGCGGGCAGCAGGCTCTGGCTTGGCAGGCTGGCATCGACACAGGCTGCGGGGAGGGCGCATTGCAGCCCAGCCACCTTGAACACCAGCGTTGGCTCGCTGGTCTGGCGTATGCTGTCCGAATGGTTGTGGCGATCCTCGACCGTAGGCAGTCCCTGATGTCCAGCCAGTGCCACCGGATTGAGGATCACCCCCCGGCGGCCTCCCTGGACGAAAGTGGATTTGACGACAGCACTGTCTCCGGATGGCCCGGCGAACTTGATCCCCACTCGGGATTTTTCAGGCAGCACGGCCACGCCATCGATGCCGTGCGCGATCAAGCCGAACATGCGGCCATCATGGCGCATGATTGCGACGATGCGGTCTGCGGCCTGGTCGCAATCCGTTCCGCTGCCCAGAAGCAGCTTGAGGTCGAAAACCGGGATCAGCTGCCCGCGCAGTTCCACCGCGCCGGTGATTTCCGGGATGGTCGAGGGGAACGGGGCGAGGTCCGCGGGGCAAGGCACGACCTCGCGAATGACCTCCACCGGCAAGGCGATCGAAAGCTGGCCGATGCGCAGCAAGCCGAACAGATCGCCCTGGCCGGAGACAGGTGCGCAAGGGGTAGAGGGTGCGCCCTCAGGCATCGGGCTTGGTCGCCGCGACCAGCTTCTCCACAAGTTCCACGACTTCGTCTGAAACCGATTTCTGTGCCGTGGCCATGGTCGCAATGGCTTCGATCGCTTCGTTGGTCTGGTTGAGGCTGCTGGCGATGTGGCGGAAAGCCTCCCGCGCGCCGCGCGAACGGGCGGTGCCCTCGTTCACCTGGGCGGTGGACTCGTCGATCAGCTTGGAAATATCCCGCGCCGCCATGGCGCTGCGTTCCGCCAGTTTGCGCACTTCGCCTGCGACGACGGAAAAGCCCACGCCATGCTCGCCGGCGCGGGCCGCCTCGATCTCGGCATTGAAGGCCAGCAGATTGGTCTGCCCGGAAATCTCGCTGATGATCCTGACGATCTCGGAAATGGAGGAGGAGGACTTCTGGATCAGCTCGATCGATTCGATCGCTTCGCCCAGCGCGTCCTGGCCCTGTTCGGCGTTGACCTTGGTTTGCAAGGACAGGCCGCGCGCCTGGTCGGTGGAATCGGTGATCTGGTTGATCGAGCGCGACAGGCGTTCGGCCAGTCCGTCCATTTGCGCGGCCCGTTCCGTGATCGCCTTTTCCATCACGACCTGTTCGGTGACGTCGAAAGCATATTTGACGATCCGGTTCGGCTGTCCCTGCAAGTCCAGGATCGGATTGTAGGTCGCCTGGATCCAGATATCGCGGTCGTATTTGCCGACCCGGTGGAACCGCCCGGAATGGAACTCGCCCGCGTTCAGCTTCAGCCAGAAATCGCGGTATTCCGCGCTGCGGATATAGTCCGGCGAACAGAACATCGAATGGTGCTGCCCGATGATTTCGCGCAGGGAATAGCCGACCGTCCGCAGGAAGTTGTCGTTCGCGAACAGAACCTTGCCGTCAAGATCGAACTCGATCACCGCCAGGCTGCGGCCAATGGCGTCAACCTTTGCTGCGAATGTGCTGGCGCGGTTCTTTTCCTCGGTGATGTCACTGGCGATCTTCACCACCTTCACCGGCTTTCCGTCGGCATCGAAGATGGGGTTGTAGGTTGCCTGGATCCAGACTTCCTGGCCGTTCTTGCGCAGGCGCTTGTATTCGCCGGAATCGAATTCGCCCTTGGCCAGCTTGTCCCAGAACAGGCGGTAGCTTTCGCTTTGCACTTCCGCCGGATCGCAGAAGATGCGGTGATGACGCCCTTCGATTTCGGCGATGGTATAGCCCATCAGGCCCAGGAAATTGGCATTGGCGGCCAGGACGTTGCCCGAAAGGTCGAATTCGATCACCGCCTGGGCGCGGTCGATTGCGCGGACCTTGCCTTCGTATTCAGCATCGATGCGGCGCTGTTCGGTTATGTCATGGGCAATCTGCACGATCCGGCGCGGACGGCCGGTAAGGTCCAGGATCGGGCTGTAGGCGGCGCGGATCCAGACGTCTCCGCCGCCCGTGCGGCGGCGCTTGAATACGCCCGAGACATATTCCCCTTGCGTCAGTTTCTGCCAGAATGCCGCATAGTCGTCGCTTGCCGCATAGACCGGATCGCACAGGTCCTGGTGCGTGACCTTCTGCTCGGTCCCCGCTTCGATTCCCTTCATTTCCAGGAACAGGGCATTGGCTGCGATGATCCGCCCGCTCAGGTCGAATTCCACGACCGATTGCGACCGCTCGATCGCTTCGATCTTGCCGCGCGAGGTGAGCGATTCCAGGCGCTGGTCGGTGACGTCCATCGCCACCTTGACGATCCGCTCCGGCTGTCCATCGGAATTGAGGACCGGGCTGTAGCTGGCCTGGAGCCAGACCTCTCGCCCGTCCTTGCGCAGGCGGGAAAATTCGCCTTGCTGGTGCCGTCCTTCGCCCAGTTGCTCCCAGAACTGGCGGTATCCGGCAGAAGAGCTGTAGGTCTTGGAGCAGAAGATCCGGTGGTGCTGTCCTTGCAGGTCCGCCGCTTCATAGCCCATGATGTCCAGGAAGTTGGCATTGGCCCGGATGATATTGCCCAGCAGGTCGAATTCGATGACGGCAAAGGCGGTATCGATCGCCTCCAGAACGCGCGCCGCGCCAACCGGCTCGGCTTGCTTCACGTCGATTGCTTCATGCTTCATGGCCTGTGGGATTCCCTTGGGACGGCGCGGCGAATGGCCGCCGCAGCCGGAATTGCGCCAGATCGCCGCAAGGCATCTGGCCAGTATCGGACGTTGTCGGGGCGGCTATCCGCCAAGCCCCCGCGCGCACCGGCAAGGGTGCGCCTGCGGACCGCCAGGCGGGGGGTGGGCTGCTATCCAAAGGGCCATCTGTTTCGTCCAAGCATCTGATATTGCCCGGACCTACAGAGGATTGATTGTTATTCGCTGGAGCGCGCCATACGGTGATTATCGTAGTCCAGTGCGGCGCCCTAGTCGCACGCGAGCAGTTCCGGACTTCGCGCGGCCAGGGCTGCCTTCGTGTGCATTTCGAAAAAGCCGAGGAACGAGGCCATGAAGGTCAGAAAGGCGCAGGCGAGGCGGCTCGACGGCCGGACCAGGCCGTTCACGCCGGGAGGTTCGTCCAGCAAGTCCATCTCGTAGGCCCTGTCCAGCAGGCGCAGCAGGTTGGAACGCGATCCGCTGAACTGTTTGGCCAGGCTGCGGATGCTCAGCTGCACCGGGCCGCGCTGTAACTGCTGGTCGCCGGTGATCGAGCGAAGCACGATGTGCTCCATCAGCAGCCAGCCTCCGTCGGTCGAGGCGAAGTGGAAGACTTCGGGGAACGGATCGAGCGGCAACCACCCGACCAGCAGGCCCTCGGCTCCGCGCGTGCGCATTTCCCGGCCCAGATCCGGGAATCTGGCCTTCTCTCCCACCAGATCGCTCCCTGAAGCAGCGTCGATGGAGGCGAAGATGTTGTCGTTCCACTCCTCCACAATCTCCAGGAAACGCGGGGTCGGTGTCAGATGGACCAGGCGCGAATCCGAAGTCGAGCGCTGCGCGCTGAGATAGCCGCCGAACTTCATGACGTTGAGGAAGGCATAGACCCGCCCGGGGCTGGCCAGTTGCAGCTGGGTGCAGATCCGCTGGAGGTTGGCGACCGTCAATCCCGACCGCGGCACCGAGGGATCGCGCACGCTGTCCAGGTACAGCGTGAAGACCAGGATCTGGAACCGCCACGCCTCGGTCACCACCTTGTTGAGGATCAGGTTGTGGGCAAAGAACGGGCGCATGGTTCCTTCATGCCGCCTGGGGCCGGCCATGAAATTCGGCTGATCGCGAAAAGCGCGGATCCGCTCCCACTCCGCAGCCGTGCAGCGGCTTGCGAAGAGCGCGTCATGCCTGCGCAAATCGAAATCCTCGGTCAATTCTCTCTCCACTCTTATTGTCGAAAACCCCCTAAAAACCGTCAGTTAGTGCGTCAATTGCCAATTCATACAAAAAAGGGCCGCACACTCTTTCGAGCGATTGATTATGGACGCGGGCAACGGACACTGACGGTCGCTTCGACGGAGCGACCAGCCAGAAATGCGCCGAGGAAGGGGCCTCCCGCAGCCGTGCGGAGCGCCTCGATCCGGCCAACGAGGTTGCATTGAGCGGACGGCGGCCCGCCCGTTCAATGCAACACAGCGAGGGAGGGCCGCGCAGTTCATGCGCGGCCCGACCTTTCCTCGCACAAGCGTGCATGGAACGCAATTTTCCCTCCCGGTGCACCGATATTCATACCTCGGCCGCAACCATGTCGGGCTATGTTCGTTACCTGCCGGGGCGGTCTGCACCCAAGGGGAGGGAACGCGTGGCATCGACACCACCGCAGGCGAAGGCAACGGGCGTTATCGAAAGCTTGCAGGCGGGACGTGGCCTGGCCGCTGTGGCCGTGGTGGCGCATCATGCGGAAATCGCGGTGCAGGACTTTTCCGGTCCGTTTTCCGGCGCATCGGTATTGCACCTGGGCTATCTGGGTGTCGATTTCTTCTTCGTCCTGTCCGGCTTCATCATCTTCCATGCGACCTTCGACAAAGGGAAGACTGCCCAACAATATGCCATGGGACGCGTTCAGCGGGTCTACCTGCCTTACCTGCCGGTCGGCATTGGAATGGCACTGCTTTACTCGATCCTGCCGCAGTTGAGCGCGGCTTCGCGCGATTGGGCCTGGCTGCCGACGCTTACCCTGGCGCCCGTCAACGCTGCAACGGCATTGTCGGTGGCCTGGACGCTCAAGCACGAGATCCTGTTCTATACGATCTTCGGGCTGGGCTATTTCAGCGGTCGCCTGCCCCTTGTGCTGGGCATCTGGTGCGCGGCGATCATCGCGGGACTGCTCTTCAATCTGCCGCCCAGCGTGGTCCTGGCTCCGATCAATCTGGAGTTCTTCATGGGAATCGCAGTTGCGGTCCTTTCCCGGCGGGGCTGGGCACCGGACTGGTTATTGCCCATTGGCGCCGCGTTCTTTGCTATCTGGCTGGGGCTTGGAGCCGACCCGCGCCTGTCGCCTCTGACTGGCCTGGCCTTCGCCTTGATCGTTCTCCCGGTGATCCGTCACGAGCGGGCGGGATCGTTCGGCGTTCCGAGCTGGCTGACATTCCTCGGAGCGGCATCCTATGCGATCTATCTGGTCCACAAGCCGGTGATTTCCGTGGTCGCCCGAATCTATTCCGCCAATCCCTATGGCCTGTTTGCTTTGGCTGTGCTGGCCGGTACCGCCGCCGGCATTGCCTATTACTGGCTGGTTGAGCGCCGCTTGCTGCAATTGAAGTTCGGCAGATTGCAGCTGCATAGCCAGCGAGGGCTTTCGCGCTAGTTCGGAATTGAGCCCCAGTTGACCGGCAGCCTGGCTGGCCGGACAAGTATGGCGGAGGACGCCGAACCCTGATCCAAAGTTCTCTCAGATAGGGCCCCCTAAATTTCCTGGGATTCGGCCAATTTTCTAATACCAGCACCGACCATCACATGCCTGTCTCGACATCGCCATCAAGTAGCGAAAGTATTCCAGACAAACTCTCTTTTTTCTAATACATTGTTTTATAATTTATAAAATTCAGAGGCAGGATACTTCCTAATGAAGATCGGTATGCCAATGCGCGCTAAAACCGTGCCCGCAACCCCATGGTCCATCGCCGCGGCGAACCGGGGCCATAGGCGCGAGGAATGACTGCCCCGGGCGCTTCTTTAAGCTCGATTTCGTCAACTTCGCTGAAGGTGCCGAAGGTGGCATACTGGCGGTCGAAGACATTGCGCAGTTCGCCGAACAGCGACACGCCTTCGGCCAGTTCGATACTGCCACGTAGATTGAACACGGCGTATCCCGGAACCGAGGCATTGAGATTGGCTTCGTCCCCGACAAGGAACTGGCTCGAACGCCCGACGATGTCGCCACCAATGGTGAAGCCGCGCGCTCTCAATTTGCCGGAGTAGTCGCCGCTGAATGTTACGCTGTGGCGCGGAAGGCCAGGCAGGCGGTTCCCGCGAACCACTTCGATCAATCCCTCTGCGTCAGCCTCTGGATTGGAAGGACTGCTGAGCGTGATCGGAGAGCGATAGATAGCATCGATGAAGGCATAGCTCGCCGAAAGCCGGAAACCGCCAGTGCGCGCTTTCAGGGATGCTTCGATACCCTGTCTGCGTGTCTGTCCGATATTCCTGAAGAATGCGCGGCCCCGAATGTCCGAGGCAACATACTGAATGTCATTGGTATTGGTTGTGCGATAACCGGACAGCAACCAGTCGATGGCCCACGCACCGCGTTCATGGCTGCCCGATGCACCAAGCTCGAAACTCTTGGCCACCACCTGTTCCAGCGGCGGGTCAGCGATGAAGAAGTTGGTCAGGCTGCACGGCGCATTTTCGTCCGCGCAGGACAATTCCGCCTCGGTGGGCACGCGGTTGGATTCCGAATAACCTGCGCGTAGAGTGACAGCTGGCGTGACTGCCCAGTCCAGCTCTATGCCGGGGTTGAAACGGCTGAAACTGTGATCGCCATTAAGCGCAGTGCCAAGCTGGTCGATCAGGCGCACGCGCGCCTGGTTGTAGCGCAAGCCGATTTCCGCCGTCAGAGCCTCGCCAAGTGGCAGGGTATCACTCAGGAAAACGCTCCAGAAGCGGGAACGGGTTTCCAGTTCGACCGGTGCGATTGCACCATCCGGCTGGTCGATGAACGGGCCAAGCCCTTCCACGCCGCGGGCCTCGGTCAGTTCGCCGAGTTCGGTCGAGGTGGCAAAATCGCTTTCACTGGAATCGTAACTGAAACCCAGGGCCAGCCGGTTGGTGCGTCCGCCCAGGTCCTGTTCGCTGACGATCTGCGCAAGCAGGCCTTCGGATCTGGTTCTGATATTGCCGCGATTGAAAACGCCGTAAGTGCCGCCATCCAGAACATCAGCGATGGGATTGCCGAGGGCATCGGTCAGAACCCCTTGCTCTTCCTCGTCACCATCCGCGCCAACCGTTTCAAGGCACAGCAGCCCTTCCAGGTCGTCGTCCTCACATTCGGCGATATCGGCGGCATCGCCGTTCAGGGTCGCGGCTGTTCGTCGCTGGCGATAAAGCGTGGCTTCAACCCGCAACCCATCGGCGATGGCGAACCATGGATGGAGACTAAGTCGACCGTAATGGTTGCGTGTGTTGTCGGGCCAGGTGAAGACCGATTGCCGGCGCGCAGCAAGCAATTCTACCGGCGCGACGCCATTGCCAGTAAGATCGGTATCCGCGCCGATGAACTTGACATGCACGCCTGCCTGCTCGCCGTCATAGCCAAGATCGACATAGCCGTTGAGCAGGTCGGACGGGCTGAAATCACGCCATCCGTTCTCGTCGCGATACTGGACCGCCCCGAAATAGCTGAAGTCGCCACGGGCATCGCCCGCCGAGAAGCTGAAATCGCGCTCACCGTAAGAGCCGATGCTGGCCCTGCCCTCGATCCCCTGGACACTGCGGCCCGTCGCCGTTTCGATCACCAGCGTGCCGCCCAGCGCATTGAGGCCATAGACCGGGCTGGGATCGCGCAGGGTTACGCCCGCAATCGCGGCATCAGGGATCAGATCAAAATTGACTGTATCGCCAAACGGCTGGTTGAACCGCGCCCCATCGACATAGACCGCCAGCCCTTGCGCCTGACCTTGCAAGGGCGAAGCGACATAGCCGCGGTAAACGAGATTGGGTTGCCAGGGGTTGTTTTGGGCATCCTGCAGCGAGACACTGGCAAAACTGCGTGTGAGAGAAGCCAGCAAATCAGGCGTTCCGCCTCGGTCGATGTCATCGCGACGAAGCGTTAGCGCGTCATCCAGGTCAAACCTGTCGCCCGGCGCGGTGACGATGATTGAGTGCCGGCTACCATCTTTGTCACGCGCATTTGCTTCTTGAGCAAGTGCAGGGAGCGCCAGACAATACCCCGCGAGCACGCATGTGAAATATCGCCAATATCTCAAACCTGCATTCCCCAAGCATTATGATCGAAAAATTAGCCAATACCTAATCTGCAGCTATCCAGTTTAGAAATTAGAAACAAGGCGCAAATTTGTGACTACCTTTGTTCCAGTTTACCGAAAAACCTACGGTATGGTTGGACTCGAATTTCTCAAAGATATTTCTCGCATCCTTAGGATGCCGACAGCCAATATCTGCCCAATTTCTGCCAACCTTTCCTCGGTCGTCATTGTACTCGGATCGGGTCCATCTGTTGTCCATCGAGATTTTGGCCGGGGTGCCGGGTAAGGCTCTGTCAGAGCAAATGCACCGCCTGACATGAGTTAAGACGCGGGTTAGGGGCGGTCGATGCCTCGTCCCCGCAAACCTGCCAGCCCGTTCCGCTATTTCAACTCCTCGCCCGAGGTGATCCGCCTTGTGGTGATGATGTATGTCAGGTTTCCCCTGAGCTTGCGGAACGTCGAGGACCTGCTGTTCGAGCGCGGGATCGACATCTGCCATGAGACCGTGCGGATGTGGTGGAACCGGTTCGGCCCGCTGTTCGCGGCAGACATCAGGCGCCAGCGGGTCAGCCGCATGCGGGGCTTCCGCCACTGGCGGTGGCACCTCGATGAGGTCTACGTAAAGATCAACGGCGAGATGCACTACCTGTGGCGCGCAGTGGATCACGAAGGCGAGGTGCTGGAAAGCTATGTCACCAAAACCCGCGATAAAGCGGCGGCTTTGCGCTTCATGCGCAAGGCTTTGAAACGCCATGGCCAGGCCGAGGCTATCGTCACCGATGGCCTCAAATCCTATCCTGCCGCGATGCGCGAACTGGGCAACGAGGCACGCCGCGAAGTCGGTCGACACGCGAACAACAGAGTGGAAAACTCACACCTGCCATTCCGCCGACGAGAACGGACGATGCAGCGATTCCGCCAGATGAAGTCGCTCCAAAAATTCGCCTCGGTACATGGCTCAATCTACAACCACTTTAACCAGGAACGTCATCTCGTCGACCGACAGACCTACAAGCTTCGCCGCTCGGCCGCACTGGCCGAGTGGCAAAACCTCATGGCCTAAGATGCAGCGCGGGTAAGGGGGCGTCTGACCAACGGAGAGCGTTTCGCATCAGACTGACACCTCCCGGATCGCACTATCAGCGAAGACCTTTCTTATCGCGTTGGTTCGGTTCGTATCGAGATCCCGCCCCTGCGAAACCGCCGCGAAGACATAGCCCCGCTGTTCGCACGGTTTGTTAGTGAAGCTTTGGAACAGACAGGTCGTAAGAAATTCGATTTGAATGCTGCCGATCGCAAGCGCCTGCTCGAGTATGAATGGCCTGGCAACAACCGTGAATTGCGAAGCTACGCTTTCAGCGCGGTGCTGAATCTGCCGCGCCAGATTCCGGCAGTGAAATCGGACGCAACTACCAGGACGCTGGCTTTGCGCGTTGGCGAATACGAGCGGATGGTCATCGCCGAAGCGCTCGATGCCACTCGGGGAAATGTCGTTAGAGCCTGCGCTTTGCTCGGAATCTCGAGAAAGACCCTTTATGAAAAGCTTGCCCGCTATGACCTCGATCCAGCACGGTTTCGTGCTTCTGCGGACCATCGCGGCAGGAGCGCAGGCAAAAGCAGAGTATGATAGGGGGCATCGCTTCATTGATGGAGCGGTGCAGTATCGCAGGCGATTGTCGCATTGAACGGCAAATTGTACTGGATAGAGCACAAATAGCAGCGGTTCCGGATCGTCTAACTCTTCGGTTCTAGATCAGCACGCGTCCTTGTCGCCTTGCCCCAACAAAGCTGTCGAACAGCGTGGCGGTCATGCTGGCCGGGGTCGGGAACCGTTCGATCAAGGCAAGGAACCAGTCTGAGCGGCTGTTGCCAGCGAAGCGCTCGATCTCCGGAAAATAAAGCGGCAGGTAATCACACAGCATCGGTCGCTTCTTGTCGCCCGAGATCATGATCATGCGGCGTATGCCTATGGCATGGAGCCGCTCGATTGTTGCCCGCGCTGCTTCACGTGGTGTATCCATCAAGCCGATGGCGCCAAGATCCTGATCGCCGCGCCGAACGACCATCGTCGTATGACCCGTTTGACGAAGTTGTTCGATGGCGTCTGTCATTGGTTGCGACAGTGGCTCGACACCGTCGGCACCGAACATTTCCGCCTTGCCAATCAGGATCAGCTCACCCTCGACTCTTGCGGAGACCCCACGGCCAGTCAGACTTTTAAGATCGGTAGCAGGGAGATCAGCAAAGGTTCCGACATGCGCCTTCCCGTCGCGGGCAATCGCCTGTGCCAGTGGATGACCACTCAGACTTTCCACCGCGACGGCGATCGCCATCAATTCTTCTTTGGTCACGCCCGACGCAGGAATGATCTGGCGAATGCGCGGCTCGCCACTCGTCAAAGTGCCGGTCTTGTCAAAGGCGATGGCATCAAGTGAGCCCAACAATTCGAGGGGGGCGCCTCCCTTGATCAGGACGCCACCGCGTGCTGCTCGCGCGACACCGGAAAGCACGGCGCTCGGTGTAGCGATCGCGAGGGCGCATGGACTTGCGGCAACGAGTACCGCCATTGCGCGATAGAAGCTGTCGCGAAACGGCTCGTCAATCACAACCCACGCGAAGAGAAGCAGCACCGCCAGACCGAGCACAGCCGGAACGAACATGCGCTCGAAGCGATCCGTGAAGCGTTGGGTGGGCGATTTTTGCGTCTCCGCTTCGCTGACCATGCGGACGACCTTGGCGAGTGTGCTGTCGCTCGCTAGCCGGGTCACCTCGACCTCGATCGCGCCACTGCCGTTGATCGTGCCAGCGAAGACACGGGACGCGGCATCCAGCCGATCCGGGTTGGCGCGAGCCTGAGCGGGATCGTCAACCGCGCGCTTGTCGACCGGAATGCTCTCGCCGGTCACCGGCGCCTGGTTGACCGCGCTGGCCCCCTTGATGACAAAGCCGTCGGCCGCGATCCGTTGGTCCGGCTTGACGATCACGATCTCCCCTACCGCGAGATCCTCGACCCCGACTTCCACGGTACTTCCGTCAAGCCTTCGTACTAATGCTGTTCGCGGCGCGAGGTCCGCCAGCGCTTCGATGGCCCGCTTCGCCCGGCCCATCGCAAAGTGTTCGAGCGCATGGCCAAGGCTGAAGAGAAGGAGGAGGAGCGCTCCTTCGGCCCAGGCACCCAGCGCGGCAGCTCCTGCGGCCGCCACTAGCATTAGCGTATCGATCTCGAAACGTTTGAGTCGAAGGTTGTCGATGGCTTCGCGAACCGTGAAGAAGCCTCCGAAACCGTAGGCACCGACATAGCATCCAAGCGCTAGCCAGGCAGGCACACTCTGCCAGAGCTTCTCAATGGCAAAGCCCGTTGCGAGAAATACGCCGCAGGCCAGTACGAAAATCAATTCGCTGTTCGCGCCGAGTGGCCCTTCGTGCTCATGTTCACGCTCAGCCTCAGCTGGCTTTGCGCATTCATGCGGCGGCGCTTCGGCGGGCAACTCTCTAACTTCTTGTGTTGGTGCCGCTGCTTGTTCGGATGGCGCCACACCCATTTCAGCCAGTGCTTTTTCAATCTGGCTCTCGGTGATCTTCGCCCGCTCGAATTCGACCCGCACGGCACCCGCCGGATTGACAACTGCTTCCAGGACGCCGGGTAGCCGCCCAACGCGCCCTTCAATGGTTCGCGCTCGCCTCGCATGGACTACGCCGTCGACTTGCCAGAGCAGGTGGCCGAACTGTTGCGCGATTTCGGCACCGGCGGCATGGACTTCGCTGCGAATGGTGGCAAGCGACAGGGCATCGTGGTCATAATGAATGCAGAGCTTTGCCGGCGCCGCGTCCACTGCCGGCAGAACATGAACCTCGGTCGTACGCATTCGCTGAGCGGCGCGGCGGCGCCGGATTTCAGGCAGCGATATCCTGTGCGAGCTGTTGCTGAGCGACCTTCCAGTTCCAGGGGAG